>DASTBV010000154.1:0-48410 GCA_035711805.1 Vicinamibacterales bacterium | reverse complement strand
GAGCCGAAGTCACCGGTCGTCTTTGAGGTGGCTGCGGTCCGACAGAACAACTCGGGTCAGACCTTCAACACCATCGACGACGAACTGCCCGGGGGGCGGTTCACGGCTACGAACGTGCCGCTCAGGTCACTGATCCGCCGGGCGTATGGTATTCCGGAGACACAACTCGTTGACGGACCGGCATGGACGCGAACCGAGCGTTTCGATATCGACGCAAAGCTTGAACGAGAGCCACCAACCGTCCCGGACGGTGAACTTGGTGAACGCGACTTCGCTTTGCAGTCGCTCCTGGCCGAACGTTTCAAGCTCGTGGTGCGCCGCGAGACACGTGTAGTCCCCCTGTATGCGCTCATGATGGCAAGGGCCGACCGGAAACCCGGTCCGATGTTACGGTCATCGTCAGCGGACTGCTCCCCTCAAGCGATGCCAGAGCAGATCGCTGCCACGCGAGCGGGCAAGCCGCTGGCCTGCGGAACACTCGTCAGAAGTGGTTGGATTCGGTTTGGCGGCCGTAAGATGTCGGACCTCGCCAAAACCTTATCCTCCCTGCCTTATATCGGCCGAGTCGTTGTCGACCAGACCGGCCTAACGGGCAGCTGGGAGTTCGAGCTTAGGTATACGCCTGACCCTGATCAGTTGCCGCCGCAACCGGGGGGAGAGCCACCAGCGTTTGATCCGAACGGACCGTCGCTGTTTGCCGCGTTTCAGGAGCAACTCGGCCTGAAGCTGGACGCGCAGACCGGGCCCGTCGAGGTGCTGGTCATCGACCGCGTGGAGCACCTCACGCCGAACTAATAGCCCTCCTCGGCCCGTTGCTTAGAGACGGCCGGCCGGCGTCGTGAACCGTTCCCGCTTCAACCTCTTCAAGCTGATTCGACTCCCGGCCGATGTAGATGATCCCACGGACACGTGTCGGCGCTGAAGCAGTCCGATCCGTCTGCTTATTGGCAGGTTCATCAATGATCACTCGTAGCTTGCATTGCGCACACGACCTTGGCTACGTGCGAGCCTCGCGCGCGCACCGGACACGCCATTCAGGCCAGGAACCGAGAAAGGAGCGGACGTGCGCGGGGGTGACATTTCTTTCGGGCTAGCTCCTATCCCCGCCTGAACTTGACGGGGTCGTATCTTGCGGGAAAAATTCGGCTACACCACGCGTGCGTGTGTAGGCCAGCTGGCCGCGGTTCCGTTAATTGTGGCAGGCGGTTGTGTGCAAGGGTGTGGTGATGAATGACGTACCGGCGATCGCTGGTCGAATGCTTGTGGTTCTTTGGGGCGCGCGCGTACTACAGAATCATCTACATCACGCGCCAATCGTTTTGAGTGCCCTCCGTGCGATTAGATATAGCCTAGCTCCAGTGCTTTGAGCACCGCCCGGGTGCGATCGCGGACGCCCAGCTTCGACAGTATGTTCGACGTATGATTCTTCACGGTACCCTCAGCGGCCCCGAGCGCCTCGGCGATTTCGCGATTGCTGTAGCCGCCGGCCATCAGTCGCAGAATCTCGACCTCCCGCTTGGTCAAGGGATCGGGCTGACCGTGCACGTCGAACGGCCGCGGGATGTGCTCGAGGCTTTTCAGGGCGCGCTCCGTGATCGCCGGCCGGATGATCGAGCCGCCAGCGGCGACGTCACGGATCGCGGCGATCAGCCGCTCGAACGACACGTCCTTGAGGAAGAAACCACGCGCGCCCGCCTTCACCGCCTCCAACAGTCCGTCGTCGTCATCGAATGTCGTCAGCACGATCGTCGGAGGCAGCGTGCCGCGTGCATGTAACACGCGCAACACGTCGACACCTCCCTGTTTCGGCATACGGAGATCCAGCAACACGACGTCGGGCTGCTCGCGCTCGATGATCGCGATTCCCTCTTCGCCATCGGTCGCCTCGGCCACAATGCGAACGTCGCCCGAGAGCTCGAGCAGCGAGCGGATTCCCTGGCGTACAAGCGTCTGATCGTCGACCAGGACGATGCGAATCATGTTCCTGCGGGCATCGGCAGGAAGCCGCGAACCTGGAAGCCGGCGCCCGGCTCCCAATTGAAATCAACACGCCCAGCGTTCCTCTCGAACCGCTCTCGCATCCCAGTCAGCCCGTGCCCGTGATCGATCGACGTCGCTCCTCGCCCGTCGTCGCGGGCATCGATGTAGACACCATCAGCCGGCCGCTCGAGGCGGATCCAGAGGTTGCGGGCGAACGAATGCCGGATCGAATTCGTGATGATCTCCTGGACGCATCGAATGAGCGTGTCGGCGCGATCACGGTCGCGCACGACAAGCACATCGGGCAGATCAAGATGGATCGTGACATCCGTTTGTTCCAGCGTCATCGCGCGAATCGCCTGCACAACCTCGACCGAGCCTTCCTCTCGCAGACTGCCGACGACGTCACGGACGTCAGCGAGGAGAAGTCGGGTGATGGCATGCGCCTGGCGCACGTGCTCCGAGACCTTCCCCTCGGAGAGGCGTGCCGCGACGTCGAGTTGCAGGCTCAAGGCGGTCAGATGATGGCCGAGCGTGTCGTGGAGGTCGCGTGAGATCCGCAGGCGTTCCTCAGCGCGGCTGTTCTCGGCCAGCAGTCCACGCGTTGTCAGGAGTTCGGCATGGGCAGCTGCAAGACGCTTGCGACTGTCCCGCTCGCTCCGCAGCAGCATCGAACTAGCGGCGGCGAACATCTGAAAGGCGCCGGTCGCCACGACGAGACCGAGCACATTAAGCAGCCCCGTTCGGCCAAGGATCGGCGCGAATGCCGCCGTCAAGAAGAATGTCTGGACCGCAACCCACGTCCACACACCAGCAGGTCGCAGGATAAAGGGGACTTCCCCGGCGATGATAACGAGCAGGCCGAGCGTGATTCCGGTGCCGCCCAGATACGTCGCGCTGATGTAATGCACCAGCAGGGCGGTAACGCTCTGGATGAGCGCCAGTAAGTGCGGGAAGTACCCACCGCGTGTGCGTGGTGGCATCGAGAGGAACAAGGCCATCGCGACGCCGTAAAGCGAGAAGGCCGCGAGCCACACACCCGACGGCCACCACGAAAACTGGCGCTGGACGATCATCCCGATCGGATATAGACCCGAGACGACCCACGTGGTGACGACCGCTGCCAGCAGCCATTTGCTGCACTTCACAGTGCGATTGTAGACACGCCGCGTGCCCTCCGGAGTGTGCCGAAAGTCACGGTTTCCGTAAATGACGTCCGGCACATGCGCCATCCGAGGCCGGCGAGTCACGATGGGGCGTAATGGATCGAATGGCTGGTCCTCGCGTTCGTCAATTCCGTCCCAAGACAGGAGACTGCTATGCATCGGAGTGTCCGCGCCACAACCGCAGCTCTGTTTCTGACGGCGTCAGGTCTGCTGTCCGCACAAGATGCCCCGTCGGGCTTCGACGTCGTTTCCATCAAACGAAACACGGCCGCGCGAGGTCGTACCGTGCCACAGACCTCTCCCGGACGTCTGTTGATTGAGGCCTTGACGCTGCGTGACCTGATTGGGGCTTCCTTCCGCTCGCCAGGCACGGAGGTCCTCATCGAGGGTCCGGGCTGGATCGACACCGATCTGTTTGAGATCGAGGCCCGAACGCACAATGCTGCTCCGGTCAACATGACGATGCTGCAGCGTGTGTTGATCGATCGGTTCAGGTTGAATGTCCGCCGGGAGCGCCGCGAGCGTGCCATCTACCAGCTGCTGCTCGTCGATAGTGGCGGCACACTTGGGCCCCAATTGACGCGTTCGACGTGCATTCCGCCCGCCGCCGCCGAGGCGCAAGCCAACGCCAACACGCGGGAACAGGCGGTCTGCGCCCCGATCAGACTCGCCGGAGGGCCGTCGATGATCGGCGAGGGCGTGACGATGCCGGAATTAGCAGAGAGGCTTGCGGCCTTTCCCGTGGTCAACCGAGCTGTGCACGACGGCACCGGGCTCAACGGACGTTTTGACTTCCGCATCCAATGGGTTCCCGGCGGTCCCTCCGTCGATGCCGGCACGGGTCACGACCTCTTTGCGGCATTGCGGGACCAACTCGGATTGAGGCTCCAGGGAAGTACCGCGACCGTTGACGTGGTTGTCGTCGACGGTGCGCAACGCCTCGCCGAGAACTGATATGGAAAGACCTGTGTCAAGTAGCTCGTTGGTGTTCTTTGTTCGATAGCACTCCAAGTGCACGCCCGGCTTATCAAGCCATGCGGGTGGTTTTTCGCTGGTCATGTCGACATACGGGTCGGAGCGGGATCAACGTCAGAATCGCTATCGACCCAACGTCAGCGTGAAGCACCTGACGAACAAAAGCGCGCTGATGTCCTTCGTAGCGCCGCGTCAGGTAGACGCCATCGACCGCATCCCGTCCGGCTCACGCATCTATGCCGAGATGCACCGCCAAGAGTCGAACGAGGAAATGGAGGTGCAATGCCACGGCATCGATCCGACGGGCTTTACCTGCCGCGTGGCACATCGGGAGAGTGACGATCAGCAGTCCAGCGGTGATGCGACCGTTGGCCACGCTGAATGGGGCAAGTCGTACGGCCAGCAACTCAAGCCGTTCAACTTCTTGCTGACCTGCCCCGTTCGCGCATTCGGCCATCCGTCAGGAGTCGATCCAGAGCGCTTTCATCTGATCGCACCCTATGAGTCAGACCCAGAACGCTGGACGGAGATCGAGTGGATCGATCAATTCACCGGCACGCCGTATCGGATTACGACGAAGGGCCACCACGGCGCTCCAGGCGTCGCGCGCGTCAAAACCTACGGCGACGTGTTCGAGGAATACGAGTGGCATCCGGAGACCAAGTGCGCCGACGCGAACGGCGAACCTGCGAACAAGCAGACGATCGGCCTGCTGCAGCGTCGACACATCACCATCGACCACATTATCTACATCGGCCGGGAATCGAATCAGCTGGAAGACGTGGACGCGGGTCTCGTTCGTGCGGGCGACGGATATACGGAGTACCCCGATCCACGTCGTGACTACTGGCAAACCGCGGTCGTGCCTGCGCTGAAACAGATTCCACTGCGAGCGTGGCAGCGAGACACCGGCAAATCGGCGGTGATTCTGATTGACGCGCGGCGTGGACGCCGGCAGCCGCACGCGAAACATCGAGCCTTGCTGATCATGTACGCCCGAAGGCGCGGTCTCCTCAGCTGAAGACTTAATCCAGCGTCGGTTTCTCGAGTCGGTCGATGACGATAACCTCCACCGGACCACGGCCGCTCTCCAGCTTCAGGCCCAGTTGCTCCTGTATCGCCGTGAAGAGGTTCGGGCCGTCAGGATCCGCGGCCGGCGGCGGTGGGGCGGGCGGTTCTCCGGCCGGCCGGATGGGCATTTCGCTTCCCGGCTGCGGCGTCCACTGCAGCGTGAAGTCGAAGTAGCCGGTCAGTCCGGTCTTGTCGATGACCGGCCGGCCCACAGACTGCGTCAGGAGCTGGGCGATCCTCGACATCGGCACACCGTTCAATCCGACCATGCCGCCGGGATTGATGCGCATTGAGCTGCACGCCTCGTTGACGCCCACCAAAGGCGGCGGCACGGGCCCTCCGCGTTGCACCGCCTCGAGACGCGCAGTCAGCGCAGCCTGACATTCCGGCGAAGCCGGCTTGAGCGCCGGGCCGAGACGTTTGTCGGTCCGCGCGAACACCAGGTCGTAGACGGGCAGTTGGCGTGTTTCGCGGTGCGTGGCGAGGTTGGCGCGGTCTTTCAGCAGGTTCGCCAGCATGACGTTCAACGCGAGCGCGGCCGGCGGCGGGTCGTCCGGAGCCTTGGCGGTAACCGTGTACAGCTCCGTGTTGGCCCAGTCCGGCAGGCCGAAGATTCGGTCCACGGGAGTTACCAATGCCTGCCCGACGAGGAGCGATAGCGACGCGCCGGCGATGTCGAAGCGGCCTGGCGTCATTGAGGCCCGCGGCGTACCTGAGGATGTATCGAACCGCTTGATGGACACCACCTCGAACCGCGCCTCCGGATCCACGAACGGCTGGCCAGGTGTAACGCCTTGCGACTGCTCGGCGCTCAGCGTCGCGCGGTTAATCGCCCCCGCGGCTAGCGGGCCGACGAACGCCGTCACCGCTGCCGTCGCCAGCGCGAGGCGCTTCCACAGCGTCAGGCGTAACCCGATCCGATTCGAGAGAATCGCATCGATCCGCGCCTTGACGTCGGCGCCGCCGACACCTGTGACGCTCATCAACGGCGCTTCCGCATAGCGCCGACAGACGCTGACGATGCCTTCGGCGTATGGAATCGGTGCGGCAGTTTCGGAGACGACATGCTCATCGCAGGCCTTTTCACGGGTGTTGACGAGACGCGCGCCGATCCACCACACAAGCGGGTGGAACCAGAAGACCGCTTCGACCAGCATGTGGATCACCGCGGTGAGGTTGTCGCGACGCCGCACATGGCAGACCTCATGTGCGACCACCGCGGCGAACTGGTCAGCGGTCAGGTAACTGTCGATCCCCGTCGGCAGCAGGATCACCGGCCGCCGGAGGCCGACGACGCTAGGTTCGAGCACCGTTAGCGCGGTGCGAATCTCGATACCGGCAGGCACGGGCGCCGCTGATTCCCACGGCGTGCTAGCTCTCACGGCAGCGCCGATCTCGCGCCACTGCCTCACGCGCCTGAGCGTGATCGCTGCGAATCCGCAGAGCCACACGCCGAAAAGCAACGGCGCAATCCACTGCGGTTGTGCCGCCGCCGTCACCATCGTCGCCGGGTCGAGCCACATCGCGTCGAACGGCGCGTTGAAATCGCGGGCCACTGGCGACGTCACGATTGACCGCATTGATGCAGGCGCCTGCTGCCATTGAACGAGGCTCCCGACTACCGCCAATGCCGCAAACGGCACCAGGAACTTGGCCGAGGCAACGAACCACAGGCCGTAGCGGAGCCGCGCACGATTGCGTCGGCATGCCAGGCACAGGAGCGCAACGACGGCCGCAAACATCGTCGATTGCCAGAGGTGGTTGAAGATGTCGGCGATCATTTTTTCCGCGTCCTTTCCGTTTCTTGCTGTAGCTTTTGCTTCCGAATCGCCTTCTCCAGATCGCGGACGTCGTCCAGCGTCAGCTTTCCCGCTTCGACCAGCTGCTGCATCATCGGCTGCGGACGGCCGCCGAAGAAGCTGAGGATGGTGTCGAGCAGGCGGTGACGAGCGACGTCACGCGCGACAAGCGGCTCGAAGATGTGCGCGTTGCCAATCTTGCGCGTCCGGCGCAGCGCTCCCTTTGCCTCGAGTCGATACATCGTGGTCTGCACGGTGGTGTACGCGGGACGGGGCTCGGGAAAACCCTCCTGGATTTCGCGAACCGACGCGTGGCCGCGGGCCCACAGGACGTCCAGGATCTGCAGGTCGAGCCGAGAGAGCTTGGGAATCTTCTTGGTCATCTACTATTCTGTGAATATAACTACTACAATGTCATAGACACTGACAACCTTCGATTGGTTGGGTGGGTGAGCGGATCTTTTTTGTGGGGGTACGGCAGCCGCGCAGCACAGCATTTTGTCTTCGGGTAGGTCGGCGCGGTCTCATCCCTCTGTAGAGAGGGAGTGCGATTTCATTCGCGCTAGCTAGCTCGGCGTGCGCATTGCGCGCATCCGCACGCCGCGGAATCGCACGCCGCGCGTGCGTCGGTCCCACGCGAAACACGAAATTCGCGCCAGAAACGCACACTCGCTCGGACGCGGGGGCTGCGATTCTGCTCGGGCTAGCTCCTGTCCCCGCCTGAACTTGACGGGATAGGGGATAGCGATCGCGAAAATGACACCCCCCCCTCGCGCGCGGGCGAGCGTGAACCTCCCACGCGCAAACGCACGGGGAAATCGCGCTAAATTGGGACGTTGGGAATTGCGTTACTCGACGCGCTCGACGATTGCGCCGTTCTCAAAATACGCGTGTCGAATCTCAACGCCTGCGGCGCGGTGGCGCACGGCGAAGCAGTGGAGACGCTCGCGAAGGGGTCCGAAATAATGACGCGCTTGAGTCTGACGCGTCGAAATGTTCAGAAATATCGCCAAGGGGTAATCCAACGCAGGAACTATCGTGTCGAGATTCGCGAAATCCTCGGCAACTTCTTTCGGACCAGCCTGGTGATTTAATTCGAATACGACAAAGTTATTGCGCCGAGCATCCCCTGCAACTTTCGAATATCGTCTGGCGCCAACAGGCCCGTCGCAAAGTGGTGCAGCGTTGCTCGAATTGAGCGCTTCTTGTCGCGCCCTAGAGAGACCTTGCGGTCGTTAGTCAGCACAAGACCAGTGACGCGACGGGCCTCGCGCTTAGAAAGGAGTCAAACAGTCTCGAAGAAGTGGAAGCGGGCCTCGTTCACGACGAACAGAACGTCTACACGGTATACACGGATCCGCGACGCGATTACTGGTCACGGGAGATAGTCCCGGCTCTGAGTAAACTGCCGTTGAACGTGTGGGAACGAGAGAGCGGGGGAAAGTCGCGTCGGATCCTCATCGATGCGCGCAAAGGCCGACGCCGTCCGCATCGAGCAAACCAAGTATTGCTAATCGCAGTCGCCCGAAAAATGGGTCTCTTGTGAATGCATGGCGGCAAGACGTTTTGAAGACGATCCGTTTCTGACAAACTTAAGTCCGATCTCCTCCACGAAGCGCCAGGAGGTCTGGAGCCGATGCGCATGAACAACAAGCTCGACCTCAGAGGATCGTATCGTCGCTGGGTTCAACGGGCGAAGTCCGGGCGATCCAAGGCCGAGGCGATGAAGGTTGCGATTGGAGGTCAGTTCGAGGCGTATGGACAAATCGAAGCTGACATGCTGCGGTTTTTTGGTCTCCGGGACGATGCCATGCTCATTGACGTCGGATGTGGGTCCGGACGTCTCGCCATCCCTCTGTCTAAGACACATCGGGGAGGATATCTCGGCACTGACATAGTTCCTGACTTGGTCGACTTCGCACGTAAGTCCAGCGGCAGGCCGGACTGGCGGTTCGAGACCGTCGAGAACCTAGAGATCCCAGCCCCGGATCGATCCGCGGACATGATTTGCTTCTTCTCGGTTCTCACTCACCTACTTCACGAGCAGAGCTACATATACCTGGAAGAAGCGAAACGGGTTCTGAAACCGGACGGGCGAATCGTCTTCTCATTCCTTGAGTTTAGGATGGCCTTTCACTGGACCGTATTTGCGTCCACTGTGGACGACGCACGCCGTAATGAGCATCCGCTTAACATCTTCATCGAGCGGAATGCAATTGAGGCTTGGGCGACTCATCTCGGCCTCGCCGTTGTTGACATGCGCGACGGGGACGAGCAGTTTGTTCCACTGTCCAAGCCGGTGACGCTTGATAGCGGGCAAGTGCTCTCGGAGTGGGGAAATCTCGGGCAGTCGATCTGCGTGCTAGGCCGCCAAAGGGCGTCGTAAGCCGTTGACTCACCATAACGGCGGGTCAAGAGCGGTAGGATTTGCTCGTGAAGCACTTGGACCAGGTTGTTGAACGACGTGGTGTTATGACTGTGTCGCGTATACGCAGCGTTGGAATAACTTCTGCGATGCTGGCGATCTTGACAACTCTGCCAGTCTCCGGTGCTACGCAAGAGCGACCGACACCGCCGGGAGTGTCGTTCGATGTCGCGTCCGTTCGGCCAAGTCCACCAGGACCAGACGCATTCAGTCCGGTCAGAATCAGGGTCCAGCCGGGCGGCCGCTTCAATGCAACCGGGGCCGTTCTGGAGGAACTAATTCGGTTCGCGTATGCGATGGAAAGCTACGAAGCCGTGAGTGGCAAAGCCTCGGGCCTGCTCAAGCAGAAATTTGACATCAACGCGACGTCCGACCGAGAGGATGTTCGGGAAGCCTCGTCCCGCGCTACGGGTCCAATGAGGACAATGCTGCAGAACCTGCTCGCCCAGCGGTTTCGCTTGCGTGTGCGCTGGGAGGAGCGAGAGCAAGCGGCGCTTGTGCTCGTTCGATCGCGTGCTGACGGAAAGCTTGGCCCCGGGCTTCGATCGTCGAGCTTGGATTGCGCGGATCCTGAATCAAGAAAAGGGCGGACTCCGGTTCAGGGCGATTGCCAAATCAGCTGGATAGATGGTCGCGTAAAAGCTAACGGCCAGCGCATGCCAGCGTTCGCCAATTTCCTCTCCAGATTGCTAAGACGACCCGTATTCGATCGGACGAACTTGAATGGGCCGTTCGATATCGACATGGTGTCGAGTTCGGAGGGTATTCCACCCCCCGGAGGGTCGTTCAGTCGGGCTTCTATCGACGAACCAGTTGCTAGCAGTGCGCCCGCGCTTGCCACTGCGCTCAAGGAGCAACTTGGAGTCGCGCTGGAATCACGAATGGCGCCGATCCGCGCCTTAGTCATTGAAAACGTGCAAGAACCCACCGACAACTAGAGACGCGAGCGCGCGCCAGGGGGGTGTCATTTTCGCGATCGCTATCACCTATCCCCGCCTGAACTTGACTAGTTTGTGAAAGAGTTCACACAATCGATCGGTGGCTCGTGTTCTCATCGCCGTCGCCGTCGCGCTGTCGCTTGTGGCCGGGATGGCCGCGCAGGACACCGCCGAATGGGTGGCCCGCCAGGTGCGCGACCGCAACACCGGCCGTGATTCCCGCGCCGAGCTCCGCATGCGCCTCTACGACCGCCAGGGACGCGTTCGCGAACGCGCCCTGACGATGCTGCGCCTGCGCGGCCAGAAGGGCACAGGTGACCGCGCGCTGATCCGCTTCACCTACCCGAATGACATCCGCAACACCGCCTTCCTCGTCTGGGAGCATCCGGATGCGGATGACGAACGCTTCCTCTACCTGCCCGCCCTCGGCCGCGTGCGCCGCATCGCCGGCCAGGAGAAGGACGAAAGCTTCGTCGGCAGCGACCTGAGCTACGAAGACATCGGCGGCCGCGACATCGCCGACTACACCTACGCCTTCACCGCCGACAACGTGTCGTGGATCGCGCCCGACGGCACGCGCCATCCGGCCTGGCTGCTGGAGTCGCGCGCCAAGGATCAAAGCGCCGAGTTTCCGCGGTCTGTCAGCTTCGTGCTGAAAGACCGGTTCGTCATCACCGCCGCGGACGTCTTCAACCGGCGCAACGAGCGCGTCAAACACCTCGAGGTGAAGAAGCTCGAGCAGGTCGAAGGCATCTGGACCGCGCTCGACGTGGTCATGTCGAACGAGCGGGACGGCACGCGCACCGAGCTGACCACCTCGAAGATCGATTACAACGTCGGCCTGACCGAGCAGGATTTCTCCCGCCGTCAGCTCGAGGGGTCACGATGAGGGTCCGCCTGAAGGCGGACACTACGAAATGAGGACCTGTCTCGCCGAAGCGCGAAGCAGCGAAGGCGGATGAGCGCGCGCATCGCCGAGCTGATCTACCGCTTCCGTCTGCCGCTCAGCGCGGCCATCCTCCTCGGCTTCCTGGCCATGCTGCCGCTGACGAACGTCACGGCGATCGACAACGACATCAGCATGTGGATCTCGCGGGACGATCCGATTTACCGCACCTACGAGCGGTTCCGCGAGGAATTCGGCGGCCAGCGCACGCTGTTGATCGCGCTCCGCTCGCCGCGGCTGTTCACGCCTGAGGGCCTCGAGTTCGTCCGTCGGGTCACGGACGACATCGCACGCGTGGACACCGTCGATCGTGTGCATAGCCTCTCCACCGCCAATATCGTCGCCAGCTTGCCTGTCGGACCGGATGACGACGGTGGCATCGAGGTTCAACCGCTCCTCGACGATGTCATCGATCAGCAGGCGGCGGCGCGAGTGCGCGAACGCGTGCTCGCGGACCGGCTGCTCCGCGGTGATCTCGTCTCGGAAGACGGGACCGTCACGGCCCTCATCGTCACCTTCGACGAGGACCGCATCGACGACGTGCGCGGCGACGTCATCGATCGCATTCACGGCCTGGTCGACGCGCGGCTCCCGGACGGCATGGAGGCGCACTACAACGGCAGCCTCGAGATCAGCGAGACCTACAACAAGGTCACGCAGTCGAATCTGCGAAACCTCACACCGCCGATCCTGCTCCTGACCGTCGGCGCGCTGTTCTTCATGTTCCGCTCGTGGCGGCTCACGCTGCTGGTCATGGGCGCGGTTGTCGTCAGCTTCGTCTGGACGATGGGCCTGTATGTGCTCATGGGATTCTCCTACAACGTCCTCGCCAGCATGCTGCCGCCGCTGGTGATGATCCTCGCCATCGCGGACGACGTGCACATCGTGCAGCACTTCACGGAGGATCTGCGCGCCACCGGCAGCAAGGAGCACGCATTCAAGTCGTCGGTCCGGCATCTGTTCGCGCCGCTGCTCGGCGCCAGCGCGACCACGGCACTCGGCCTGGCGTCGCTCGCCACCAGCAATGTTGTCGCCGTTCGCGCCTTCGGCGTCGGAGCGGCCGTCGGCGTGATGGTGGACTTCGTGATGTCGCTCGTGCTGGTGCCGACCTTGCTCACGATGCTCAAGCCGTCCGCGGCGATGGCCCCGCAGGAGCGGTACTTCCTCGGGCCGATGCAGCGCGTTGCGCACTTCTCGATGCGGCACGCGAAGCGCGTTGTCCTCGTGACGAGCGTGTTGATGGCGGTAGGCCTGTTCGGCCTGCGCTGGCTGCGCGTCGATACGAACCACATCAACTTCTTCGCGCAGGACCATCCGCTGCACCGGTCTGCCGACGTCATCGACAAGGAACTGTCCGGGATCTACAGCTTCAACATCCTGCTCGAGGGCGAACCGGAGTCGATGAAGACCCCCGACGCGCTGCGGCGCATGGAGATGCTGCGTCTCCGCCTCGAGAAGCTGCCGTTCGTCCGCAAAGTGGTCTCGGTTGCCGACTACGTCAAGCGGGTCAACAAGGAGTTGAACGGCGGCGTCGACTCGGCGGAGGTCGTTCCGCCAGGCGCAGACGCGATCGCGCAGGAACTGTTCGTCTTCGGCTTGTCGGACGAGGGCCGGCGCGAGCTGGATCGCGTGGTGGCGAGCGACTACTCGCGCGCACAGATCTCCGTGAAGCTGGCGTCGATGAGCTCGGACCTGGTCTTCGAACAGATCACCCGCGCCGAGGAAGAGGCGAAGGCTGTGTTCGCCGGCAGCGGCATTACTCCAACCGTCACCGGCTCGGGCCGGCTCTTCGCCAGCCTGGATCACTACATCGTCGTCTCGCAGTTGAGCAGCTTTGCGACGGCATTTCTCACGGTGTTCGCCGTCATCTTTCTGGTCTTCCGCTCCGCGCGGTTCGGCGTCCTTGCGATCATCGCCAACGCGCTGCCGGTCTGCGCGGTGCTCGGGTTGATGGGATGGCTGGGGATCTCGCTGAACGTGGCGACGGTGATGGTAGCGAGCGTGGCTCTCGGAATCGTCGATGACGACACCATTCATTTCATCGGCCGCTTCCGGCGCGAGGTGGCCGCCGGCCTCGGGACCGCGGCGGCGATCGAGGCGGCGACGATGCACGAGGGGCGGGCGTCGCTGACGACGGCAATCATCAACAGCCTCGGCTACGGGATCATGGTCGTATCGGCCTACAAGCCGACGGCCTGGTTCGGCGGTCTGCTCGCGCTGACGATGGTCGTGGCGTTTCTGGCGGAAGTGCTGGTAGTGCCTGCAGTGATCACGCTCTTCCCGCGCCTCTTCGGCGCTCCCGCCGTCGCGCGGCTCGGATCCGCCGCGTGAGGACGGTCGCGGCAGCGATCATCACGTTCCTCGTTTCTGTTCCGGCATTTGCGCAGGTCGATGGTCACGCATCGGTCATCGTCGACGTGCTCCCTGACGTTGACGAGGCCCCGGGCAGGCAGTCGGTTGTCGAGGCGCGCGTTCGTCTGTTTGCGGAACGGCACGACGAACTGGGTCCACACCTCCGGCTCAACATTGCGGGTTACGTCGACGGGCTCCTCGCGGATCGAGGCGTCCTGTCCGGCGACGGCACGACGACGGAGGTCATCGTCCGGCCCGCTGATCTCTACCTCGACATCGTTACGCCGCATTTCGACGTGCGCCTTGGAGCCGCCCGCCTCGTATGGGGACGTCTCGACGAATTTCAGCCGACCGACGTCGTCAACCCGCTCGATCTCTCGCGTTTTCTGATGGAGGGGCGCAGCGAGGCACGGCTGCCGGTCGGCCTTGTGCGCGCCCGGGCGTTCCTGCCACGGTCGACAACGCTCGAGGCGGTCGTGGTCCCGCATTTCCGCCGCGGCCGTTTCGACCAGTTGGACGAGCCTTCGTCACCGTTCAATCTCGCGGACCCGACAGGGTCCGCGCCACTCAATCTCGCGGACCCGACAGGGTCCGCGCCACTTAATTTCGCGGAGCCGACAGGGTCCGCGCCACTTAATTTCGCGGAGCCGACAGGGTCCGCGCCACGATCGACCGTGACAACCGAGCCCACAGGGGTCGCGAGCCTGCAGGGCGGGCTGCGGCTCACGACCACAACTGCCCGTGTGGACTGGAGTGTCTCCGCATACCGTGGGCGGCGCGCGTTTCCGATTTCCACGCTTGCCACGAACGCGGAGTCGCAGGCGCTCGTTATTCGGGAATCGTTTCCGCGTTTCACGATGATTGGCGGCGACTTCGAAACTGTTCGCGGATTGTGGGGCGTCCGTGGCGAAGTGGCGGCATTCGTGGACGATGAACTGCAATCCACACGGCTCGTCAGGGGCGTGCCGGGGCGTTCGCTGACGGCTGGAATCGGCGTCGATCGCAAGGCCGGCGATTATCGAATTGCCGCGAACGCCCTGTGGGGATGGAGTGGGGGCGACGAGGAGGTCGAGCGGACCGACATCTCTCTTGTCCTCGCCGCCGACAGGTCGTTCGCGCGTGAGACCCGCACGCTGCGTGTGTTCGGCGTCTACGACCCGGCGGACGCGACCGCATTCGCCCGCGTGATCGGCGCGGTCTCCGTACGCGAGAACGTGTGGCTCGAGGGTTCCGCCGGCGTCTTCACCGGCTCGTCGCTCGATGTCATCGGCCGGCTGACCCGCCGCGATTTCCTCTATGCTCGGTTGAAGGTGTTCTTTTGAACCCGATCCCGATCTTTGCGTTCAACCCGGGGCCAATCACCGGCGATGGCAACTGGACGTGGCTGCTTCCGGGCCAAATCCCGACGCTGATCGACGCCGGCACCGGAGAAAGCGCTCACCTCGCGGCGGTTGGCAACGCGCTGGCGGGTATGCGTCTCGATCAGGTGCTGGTCACACACGGGCACATCGATCATGCGTCCGGGGCGTCCGCGCTCGGAGAACGGTTTGGAGTCACGCAGTTCCGGAAGTTTCCGTGGAGCGATCGGGACGCAAAGTGGTCAGTGGAATGGGCGCCGATCGGCGACGGCGACGTCATACGGGCTGGCGACAGTGAGCTTGTCGCGTTGCATACTCCCGGTCATGCGCCCGACCATCTCTGCTTCTGGCACGAGTCGTCTCGAACCGTCTTCTGCGGCGATCTTGCGATCAAGGGAACCTCGGTGTGGATTCCCGCCCGCCTTGGCGGAAACCTCTCGGCGTATCTCGATTCCCTCGAGCGGATTCTGGCGCTGAACCCGGCGCGGATGCTGCCGGCGCACGGACCGGTCATCGACGATCCGGTGCCAGTGCTTCGCGACTACATCGGGCACCGCCTCGAGCGGGAACAGCAGGTGATTGCCGCACTGCGTGCCGGCAGCCGGACGCCGGAAGCGATCGTCGCGCACGTCTATAAGGACCTCAGGGAGTCGCTCGTTCCGCTGGCGCAGGAGAGCGTGACGGCTCATCTGCTGAAGCTGCAGCAGGACGGACGTGCCCGTTTTGCGGACGAGGCGTGGACTATGATTGACGCATGAACGCCGGCATGAACGACGTCGTCGATTACATCAACGTTCACCGCGACCGCTACGTCGATGAACTGAAAGAGTACCTCGCGATTCCAAGCATCAGCGCATTGCCGGAGCATTCCGCCGACGTGCGCAGAGCGGCCGAGTGGACCGCCGACGCCCTGCGCACCGCGGGCATGGAGAATGTCCGTCTCATCGACACGCCCGGCAACCCGGTCGTCTACGGCGACTGGCTGAATGCGCCGGGCAAGCCGACGATCCTGTTCTACGGGCACTACGACGTGCAGCCGGTCGATCCGGTCAATCTGTGGACCAGCCCGCCGTTCGAGGCGACCGTGCGCGATGGCGAGATTTACGCCCGCGGCGCCGCCGACGACAAGGGCCAGGTCTTCATGCACATCACGGCGATCGAGGCGTACCTGAAACAGGGCGCCAGCCTGCCGGTCAACATCAAGGTCTTCATCGAGGGCGAAGAGGAAGTCGGCAGCGTGCATCTCGACGACTTCATTCGCGATCACAAGGACGACCTCAAGGCCGACGTGGTGGTGATTTCGGATACGACGATGTTCGATCGCGGCGTGCCGTCGATCTGCTACTCGCTGCGCGGGCTGGCCTATTTCCAGATCGACGTGCGCGGCAGCAAGAGCGATCTGCACTCAGGCGTGTTCGGCGGCGCCGTCGCCAATCCGGCGATCGTGCTGGCGCAGATCCTGGCGCAGATGAAGGATCGCGGCGGCCGCATCAAGATTCCGGGCTTCTACGACGACGTCCGGCCGTTGAGCGACGACGAGCGCGCGGAGTGGAAGAAGCTGCCGTTCAACGAGACGAAGTACCGCAAGGAGCTCGGCGTCCCGAAGCTGTTCGGCGAAACGGGATACACCACGCTCGAGCGCCTGTGGGCACGTCCGACGCTCGACGTGAACGGTTTGTCCTCCGGGTTTACCGGCGAGGGCGCCAAGACCGTGCTGCCGGCGGCGGCCATGGCCAAGGTCAGCATGCGGCTCGTGGCCAATCAGGATCCGCAGAAGATCGGCGATCTCTTCGAGGACTATGTGAAGAAGATCGCGCCGAAGACGGTCGAGGTGAAGGTCACGCGCATGCACGGCGGCAAGCCGTGGATGACCGAGTTCGACAACAAGTTCGTCCGCGCGGCGGGACGGGCGATCGAGCAGGGCTTCGGGAAGGCGCCCGTCTTCGTGCGGGAAGGCGCCTCAATCCCGGTGGTGGCGACCTTCGAGAGCGAGCTGGGGATCCCGAGCGTGCTGTTCGGGGTCGGCCTGCCTGACGAGAACGCGCACGCGCCGGACGAGAAGCTCGATCTCGGCAACTTTCACAACGGCATCATCGCGTCGGCGTATCTCTATCAGGAGATCGCGAACACGTAACGCGTTTCAGTTCGTGGCGCGAACCCTTCGGGTTCGCGAGGCGAGCCTGCAAGGCTCGCCCACGTCAGAGCGAAATACTCCCGGGGACCGGCTCCGCGCGCCGTTGCCGCGGTGGCCGCTGTTGCTGCGGCTGCGGCTTCGGCAGGCTGCCCTCCGGGACACGGGTCAGCGTCTCCGCGTAGACCCGTCCCTCGGTCCCGCCCATCGTCCACTCGCCGACCAGCTTGTCCGTGCCGATCTTGTACACGACAACCGCGGGCGTGCCGCCGAAGTAGCTGACGGACAGATGACCGTCCTGCAGGATGCCGACGCCCATCACCTCAACATCGTCTGCGAGCGTCCAACGCACGAGATACGTGTTACGAACGGCTGCTATCTGCACAATCCCTCGATAGCGATGTCCGTCGGGATTGGTGCCTTCGCAGAGATAAACGCCGGACGGGTCGCCGGTCTTGGCGGGCGCCGCGGGCTGGGAATCCTCCGGTTTTTGGGAGGCTGCGCTGGTCCCTTCCAGGGCGCCGACGAGCGCCGCAGCAATCAGTAGTATCCGGACCATCGATCCTCCTCGGCTCGGTGACAGCAAAGAACGGGCCGCCGCATGGGGTCGGGCGGCATTCCCGATCCCTTCGCCGTCAGTTGAGCGAGGCGACACGACGTCGAAGGGTTTTCACGTGTTCCCAGATTTGTTCCTGCTCCTCGCGAGACTCTTTGTCCAGCTCGCCGAGGCTTGAAAGTTTCAAATACGTCTGGAGATCGCGGAGAGCGCCCGTGACGTCGTTCAGATGATAGGCGAGGAGGCCCCGATCGCGAAGCTCGCTGAGGGCCGACGGTGTCATCGCCAGCAGCAGCTCGGTCACGTCCCGCGCCTGCGGGAACGAGCGCATGTGGACGTAGATTCGCTTCAGATTAATCAGCATCCGCACGAGGATCTGCAGCCTCGTGGTCGGGGCCAGCAACGACTTGCTGAACGCCACCTCGCTGCCGACCTGGCGCTGCAGCAGCAGGCGGCAATCGTGCTCGGAGAGAAGCGCGCCGCCGTGGAACGGATCGATGATCAGGCCGCTGCTGCCGCGGCTGCCGACTTCCGGACAGCGCACGAGGAAGTGCCCCGGAAAATTCACCCCGTCGATGTGCAGGCCGGCGCGGCGGGCCACCTCCATGTAGACGACGCAGAGGGTGATCGGGATACCGGTGCGGCGGTCGAGCACCTCGTTCAGACAGCTGTTGCGCGGGTCTTCGTACTTCTCGCGGTTGCCGACGAAATGCAGCTCCTCGAAGAGATACTCGTTGACCGCCTTGATGCAGGCCAGGCGCGAGGTGTCGGCGGTGCGCTCGAGGCGGCGCTGCACCGCCTGGCGCGCGAGCTCGCCCATCGCATCCAGCTTGGCGAGATACGCCTCGACGTCGAGGCGCGGGTACTCGATCCGCGCGATGACGAGCGCGGCGGGCGCGAGGCTCGTGCCGGTCGCGTTGGCGGCCGTCGTCAGCGCGTGTGCGAGATCCTTATGCACCGGCCTTGCTCATACCGTCGTAGTGTCCGGCTTCAGCCGGACCTCCGTCTGCAATCAGCTCGTCGAGCATCTGGATCGTCAATCCCTGCAGACCATCGGCAACCAGCTCCGCACCCGGCAGTTCCGAGGCCGGATAGCTGGTCGTCACGCCCACGCAGCGCAGGCCGGCCGCCCGCGCCGACTGGAGACCCCAGCGCGAATCCTCAATCGCCACGCAGCGGTTCTTCGATAGTCCACCGTTCGCCTCGTCGAGCAGCTCGAACGCGCGCGCGTACGGATCGGGAAATGGCTTGCCCTGCGCGGTCTCGCCTGCCGCGACGATGGCGGCAAAGAAGGAGCGCAGGCCGGTGGCCTCGAGAATTTCCTCGATCTCATGACGCTGCGCTCCCGACGCAATCGCAACGGGAACCGCCGCCGCGGCCTGCCGGATGAACGCATCCGCGCCGGGAAACAGCACTTCTCCGGCGCGCAGCAATTCCTGCATGCAGTCGGCCTTTTTCAGCACGAGCGCATCGACCTGCGGCTCGTTCAATGCCAGACCCCGGTCCCGAGCCACTGCCGTGAACACGCCGACGTCGTCGTAGCCCAGATACGCCGAGTAGTAGTCCTCCGGCGTGAGCGCGAGTTTCAGATCGCCGAGCACGCGCTGGAAGGCGCGCAGGTGCAGCGGCTCGCTGTTGGCGATGACCCCGTCGAAGTCGAAGACGATCGCCTGCAGCGCGCCGTTCATGACCCCGGCGCTTTTTCGCCCGCTCGTACCGCGACTTGAAGCCGGTTCGACGGCGGCGGGTACGGGCAGGAATAGGCGTTGTTGTAGGCGCAGGTCGGGTTATAGGCGTAGTTGAAGTCGATCGTGTAAATCCCCGTGGCGGTCGGCTCGATGTCCAGGTATCGCCCGGCGGCGTAGGTTTCTTTCTTGGTCGTGAGGTCCGCGAACGGCACGAACAACGACCGGATCGGCTCGCCGGCAGGGGAGAGCGCGCCGAGACTCAGCTTCTGTCCGTTGAGCGTGAACTCGAGCGTGCCGACGATTTGCATGCGCCTGAGCTCGCCCGTCGACGTCGGCAGCTCCACAACCGGTCGCGTGTCGGACAGCTTCAGCTCCGCCGGCACCGCGTACGACGAATCGGGCGGAAAGTAACGGAGCGGCAGGAACTGCCCGCGCTTCTCGACGGGAATGGGATCGGTCGTTTCGCTCCAGGCCTTGTCGCGGTCGGCGCGCCACGACTCGATCGTCTGCACATAGGAGCTGTCGTCCGGCGGACTGGGACTCGACGTACAGCCGGCGGCGCCCATCGCGGCGAAAAGCAGAACGGCAAAAAAGACGTAGTGTCCGCCTCGAGGCGGACCCGCCCGGGAAACCCTTAAGACCACTGACTACAGGATATACCCTCCCTTTCGAATGGCGGCGTCCGCGAGCTCGCGGCGCAGCGCAATCGTATTGATCGGCGTCACCTTGAGGACGCGGCGCAGGGCAGCGAGCAGCGTGCGCAGTGTGTCGCCCTCGGCCATGCCGGCCAGGGCGCTGCGCGCCGACGCCTCGAGGCGCTGTGCCGCGTCGTTCACGAAAACGCGGGCCGCGGCTTCGTGAAGCGCCGCCTGCGCTGGGTCCGCCTGAAGGCGGACACTGCGATCGGAATTGGCTGCAGCCTGCTGCGCGCGCAGAACGCTGCTTTCCGCCGCAAACGTCTCCGAGACGATGTCCGCGGCGTAGCTCAGGACCTCCTGTTCGTCGGTCAGCTTCTCGCCGTAGGTCTGCATGGCGGTGCCGAGCACCATCAGCACGACCTTTTTGAACGCCGCGACGGTTCGGGCCTCGCTGGCCAGCGGAACACCGTCGCCGAAGGCGTCCGACGGCAGCGAGGGAGTGAGCAGTTCGTCCTGAAGCTGCTTCGCGGCTGGAATCAGCGCCAGCTCGCCCTTCACGGCCCGGCGGATGAGCATGCCGGGAATCAACATCCGATTGATCTCGTTGGTGCCCTCGAAGATACGATTCACCCTCGCGTCGCGGTAATAGCGCTCGGCGGTGTAGTCCCTCACGAACCCATTGCCGCCGTGAATCTGCACGTTCTCGTCGAGCACGTAGTCGAGTACCTCGGTGCCGACCACTTTGGCGATCGACGCCTCGATCGCGTACTCCTCGAAGACGCGCGCCAGGTCGCCGCCGCCATGTGAGCCGGCAAGCGCCTCGTCGATCAGGCCTGCGGTGCGGTACGACAGGCTCTCCACGGCGTAGGTCCTGGCAATCATTTCGCCGAGCTTGTGCTTGATTGCGCCAAACGTCGCGATTGGCTGGCCGAACTGGCGCCGCGAGCTCGCGTACTTCACCGAATCGCCGATGAGGCCGCGGCAGCCGCCGCCGCACATGGCGCCAAGGCTGAATCGCCCGTAATTCAACGTGTTCAGCGCGACCTTGTGTCCCTTCCCGACTTCGCCGAGCACGTTGCCGGCCGGCACGTGCGCGTCCTGGAGAATGATCGGCGTCGTGGACGAGCCGTGCAGGCCCATCTTGTGCTCTTCCTTGCCGGAGCTGACGCCCGGGAACCCGCGCTCGACGAGGAACGCCGTGAACTGCTCGCCGTCCACCTTCGCGAAGACGACGATCAGATCGGCGAACCCGCCGTTCGTGATCCACATCTTTTCGCCGTTCAGCAGCCAGCTGCCGTCGGGCTGTCTGGCCGCGCGCGTCTTCGCGGCAAGCGCGTCCGAACCCGACCCGGATTCGCTGAGCGCATACGCGCCGATGATTTCGCCGGCGACGAGCGTCGGCAGGTATCTGGCCTTCTGTTCGTCGGTCCCGAACATGACGAGCGGCAGGATGCAGAGGTTGGCCTGCCCGCCAAATGCCGTGGCGAACGAAGCCGCCCGGGCGAGCCGTTCGACGACGACGAGCGACGAGGCTTTGTCGAGATCCAGGCCGCCGTACTCTTCGGGCACCGCGATCCCGAAGAGGCCGAGGTCCGCCGCCCGGCGTATCAACGACCTCGCCAGGTCCCAGTCCTTTGCCTCCAGCCGGTCAACCGCGGGCAGGAGCTCGTTGTCCACGAACTCCTGTGCGGTCCGGGCCATCATCTGGTGCTCGTCGGTGAGCTTCTCCGGCGTAAACACCTCGCCGGGCGCCGTCTCCTCGAGAAGCCACGAACCGCCCTTGCGAAGCTGCGTTGATGTCGTCATCGCCTACATCCGTTCGAAAATTCCCGCGGCGCCCATCCCGCCGCCGACGCACATCGTGACCAGCCCGTAGCGTGCGCGCCGCCGCTGCATTTCATACAGCAGCGTGGTCGTCAGCTTGGCGCCGGTGCACCCCAACGGATGGCCCAGCGCGATTGCGCCCCCATTGACGTTCAGCGTGTCGGAATCGATCGACAGTTCGCGAAGGCAGGCCAGTACCTGCGCCGCAAACGCTTCGTTCAACTCCACCAGCTCGATGTCATTCAGCGTCAGGCCGGCGATCTTCAGCGCTTTTCTGACTGCTGGCACCGGCCCGATGCCGAACCGTTCCGGTTCGACACCCGCGGTGGCGAACGCGACGAACCGCGCCAGCGGCGTCAGGCCGCGCGCCTGTGCGAAGTCCGCGGACGTGACGAGCACAGCAGCCGCGCCGTCGCTCGTTTGCGACGTGTTGCCGGCCGTGACCGTGCCGGTGGCGTGGAACGCCGGCTTGAGTTTCGCCAGTGCGGCGGCCGACGTGTCGCGCCGCGGCCCTTCGTCCTGCGCGAAGGTCACTTCGCGGACGTCGAGATCACTGTTGACGGTCTTGAAGGTCAGCGGCGTGATTTCGTCCGCGAACCGGCCGGCGTCGATGGCGGCCAGTGCCCGTTCGTGGCTGCGCAGCGCGAACGCGTCCTGCTCGTCGCGGGAGATACCCGCTTCGCGCGCGTGATTCTCCGCCACCAGACCCGTGCTCAGGTACACGTCGGGGTAGCTGTCGACGAGCGAGGGATTCGGGGAGATCTTGTTGCCGCCCATCGGCACCATGCTCATCGACTCGGTGCCGCCGGCGACGATCGCGTCGGCAAAGCCGCACATGATCCGCTCGGCCGCAAACGCAATCGACTGGAGACCCGAGGAGCAGAAGCGGTTGATCGTGACCGCCGCCGCATCGACCGGAATGCCCGCCCGCAGGCTGGCGATGCGCGCGACGTTGAGTCCCTGTTCGGCCTCCGGCATGGCGCAGCCGATGATCACGTCGCTGATCTCCTTCGCGTCGACGCCGGGCGCGCGCCGCAGCGACTCCTTGATGACCGCCGCGGCCATGTCGTCCGGACGGACGGTCCGCAGCGCGCCGCCGGGCGCCTTTCCGACCGCCGTCCGCGTCGCCGAAACGATTACTGCGTCCTGCATGTGAAGTCTTCCAGCAGATCCTCGAGGGCATCGCCAACTTCGCTCGCCTGCCCGTCGAACAGGTGGTTGGCACGGTCGATCTCGACGAGCTCCTTCGGCTCCTGGAGCTGCGCGTAGAACTCGCGCACGGCGCGCAGCGGAATGAGCTCGTCGGCCTCGCCGTGGATGATGAACTTCGGCTTTGTGGACCGCTTGACGATCCCGTAATCGTACTTGTCGACCGGCGGTGCGATGCCGATCAGCGTGCACACGCGATCGTCCTCGGCGCCGCAGGTCAGCGCGATATAGGAACCGAACGAAAAACCGGCCGCCCACAGTTCAACCCCGGGGTAGCGGCCGGCGAAATAGTCGAGCGCGGCCCGGTAGTCGTCCTGTTCGCCGCGCCCTTCGTCCCAGGCGCCCGCGCTTCCGCCGACACCGCGGAAGTTGAAGCGCAGCACCGCGCATCCGATTCTCGTCAGCGCTTTTGCGCCTTGAAACACCACCTTCGTATGCATCGACCCGCCGTGCGTCGGGAGCGGGTGCGCAAAAACGACCGCGGCACGAGGCTGGTCCGCGGGTTTGTCGATCAGCACTTCGAGAGGGCCGGCCGGCCCCTGGATCTCACGAACGATTTCACCCAACCTTCTTCTCCGTTGCTTGCGCCAGCGTGGGGCGCGCGACGCCACGCCGCGGCGCAGGCGCCGCGGGGACCCCGGGGTCGCGCGCGCCGGGCGGACCTGACAAGGTCCGCCCCACGGGTACCCTCGCTTGCGCCGCGTGCCGGTCAGCAAAACGGGCCACCGCGCTCGCGAACTCACCGGGCCGCGTGATCAGCCCGAGGTGCCCGGTATGTGCGATTGTCATCCGTTCTGCGTGCGGCCACATCCGCGCGTACTCCTCTGTCAATCGCACCGGCACAACGCGGTCGAGCGCCGGTTCGCCGGTGATTATCAGCGTCGGCACCTGCACCGGCTCCAGTTCACGGTCGAGCTGCACGCATTCCAGCGCGTGCACGCGCCGCGCCATCCTCGCCGGCGAGAACATATGCGTCAGCGCATTGAGTCCGTGCCGCGCCGCGGCGCGCATACCCGGTAGGACGCCCGGAGTGGCCGCCGCGATCTCCCGGTACAGCCGGAGAGAACCAAGCACGAACAGCGGGGACAATAGCGCTGGCGCCCGCAGAAAAAAACGGACGCGCGCATCGGGCGTCCACTGTGGCGGAATCGCCGAAACGAGGACGAGACCTGCCACCCGCTCCGCGTGCCGGGCCGCAAAAGCCGCGGCAATGAGACCACCGTACGACACTCCGACGACAGTTGCGGTCGTGAGACCGGCGGAACTCATCGCGTCGGTCACCTGCTCGACGTAGCAATCAAATCCATGAGCGTCGTCGAATCGGCCGCCGGCGGTCGGTTCGTCCGCCAGCGAGAAGGTGACGACCCGGCAGCGGCTGGCAAGCGTGTTCACCGCCGGATTCATCCACTCCCAGCGGCCTTGAATCCCGGGAATGATCACGACTGGCGCGCCCGAGCCGACGTCGACGAGTTTCAACACCCAACTCCCAACTACCAACCCCCAACACTACGAACTATCCAACTACCCAACTATCCAACTAATTACGCAGCGGCTTGCCCGTTTTCAGCGTATGCGCCATCCGCTCCTGCGTCTTCCGCTCGGCGACGAGGCTCAGAAATGCTTCGCGTTCGAGGTCCAGCAGGTGCTGCTCGGTCACCGCGGTTGCATGCGGCAGCGAGCCGCCGGCCATGATCGTGGCCAGCTTCCGTCCGATGACGGCATCGTGATCGCTGATACGCCCCGCGCGGTGCGCCAGATGGACGCCGAGCTTGAGCGGCGCGGCAACAGTGTCGCCGCCGACAGGAATGGCGCTGCGGGGCACGGGCGGCTGGTAACCCTCACGCACGCGCTGCAGCGCCCGGTCCTTTGCGTCCGACAGCAGCCGCTCGCGGTTCATCGTGTAGGCATCCGTCGGCCGCAGATAGCCGAGCCGCTGCGCATCGGGTGCGCTGGCGGACGTCTTCGCAAATGCAATCGTCTCGAACGCGCGCTGGACGACAGGAAGCAGGTCGCTGCCGGTCCGCGCCTCGGCCGCGCGCACGACCATCTCCTTGGTACCCCCGCCGGCTGGAATGAGGCCGACGCCGACTTCCACCAGCCCCATGTAGGTTTCGGCGGCGGCCTGCACGCGATCCGCATGAAGAGCGATCTCGCAGCCGCCGCCAAGCGCCAGGCCGGCCGGTGCCACGATCACCGGCACGTCGGCATAGCGCAGCGCCATCGTCGACTGCTGGAACGCCCGGACCATCAGATCAATCTCGTCCCAGTTCTCCTCCTGCGCCTCGAGGAGCACGAGCATGAGGTTCGCGCCGGCCGAGAAATGCGCGGCGTCGTTGCCGACGACGAGCGCGGTGAAGTTTTTCGACGCCTCGCGGACGCCTTCCTGCAGCATCTGAATCGTGTCGCCGCCGATGGCGTTCATCTTCGAGTGGAATTCGACCGCGAGGACACCGTCGCCAAGATCCAGCAGGGAGGCGCCTGCGTTCTTTCTCACGACCGCCGATCGCTCTCTCGCCGAACGCAGGATCTGGAGATCCGGCGCAGCGGGTGCGACCTGGCCGTCGCGCAGCCGATTGCCTCCGTTGGCCACGGCGGTTCGCCAGATCTCGGGAATACCGTCGGAGGTCAGCTGCGGAGCGGCGGCGTTCGCCGCTTCGAGCACCTGCCGGATGCCGACCGCGTCGGCGATTTCGAAGGGACCGAGCTCCCAGCCGAACCCCCATCGCATCACGCGGTCGACGTCGTCGGGCGAGTGTGCGATCGCGGGCGTCACGCTCGCGGTGTAGACGAGCGCCGGGGCAAGCGTGTCGCGAAGCAGCTGACCGGCCTTGTCCCTGGCGTTGAAGAGCGTCCGTATGCGCTCGCCGACATCCGTAATCGACTTGCCGGCTTCCACGGACGCGAGCTTCGGCGTCTGCCGGGGACGGTACTCGAGCGTCTTCGGATCGAGCGTCAGAATCTCGGATTCCCCGGCTGCGTTCTTGATCCGTTTATAGAAGCCCTGCCCGGCTTTCTCGCCGGTCATTCCGCGCTCGACCATGTGCTTCACGAACGGCGGCAGCGCAAACACCGTTCGCGCGTGCTCATCGTCGAGGCGCTCGTGCAGGTTCTCGATCACGTGGCTGAGAATGTCTACGCCGGCAAGGTCGAGCGTCCGGAACGTAGCGCTGCCCGGCCGGCCGATCGCCGGGCCCGTCACGGCGTCGATCTCTTCGATCGTGAGCTCGCCGGCAGCGACTTTGGCGAGCAGCTGCGTGACGCCGTACAGCGCGATGTGGTTGCCGATGAAGTTCGGCGAGTCCTTTGCGATCACCACGCCCTTGCCGAGCCGGTGATCGGCGAACCGGGTGACGGTGTCGATCACGGACTGCTGCGTGTCGGGCGTCGGGATGATTTCGAGCAGCCGCAGGTAGCGCGGCGGGTTGAAGAAGTGCGTGCCCAGCCAGTGACGCCGGAAATCGTCGCTTCGACCCTCGGCGAGGGCGGCAATGGGAATACCCGATGTATTGGAGCTGACGATGGATCCCGGGCGCCGCGCAGCGTCGACCTTCTCGAGCAGCGCGCGCTTCACGTCCAGCCGTTCGACCACGGCCTCGAGGATCCAGTCGGCCTCGCGGACGCGGCTCAGCGCGGCGTCAAAGCCGCCGGTTGTGATCAGCTTCGATGTGTCGGGAGTGAAGAAGGGGTCGGGCTTGAGCGTGCGCGCGCGTTGCAGTCCCTGCGCGGCCGCTTCGGGCGTCAGGTCGAGCAGCAGGGAGGGAACACCGGCGTTGGCGAAGTGTGCGGCAATCTGCGCCCCCATCACACCGGCGCCCAGAACCGCGACCGATCGAATCACGGCTCCAGTCTAACGATCGTCGGTGCAAGGTTGCTACGACGGCCGGCTATCCCATCCTTCCAGGGCAGCTTCCGCCGCCGCCCGCCTCGCGGCGGCGCGGGAGTCGGGAACGCGGGTCGTCGGAGGCGTCCCTCGGCGTGCCTCAGGGTTGCGTGCTTTGATCTGGGCGGGTTTCTCTTCCGCTGCCTTCGCCGCCGCCGTAGCCTTTCTTGCCCGCTGTTCTTCGGCAAGCCGTTGCGCCTTGGCAGCCTGTGCTGCCTGATCGATGGCCCGCTGCTGATCGGCAGCTTTCGCCTCCGCGGCGGCGGCTTCAGCGGCCGCGCGGCGTTTCTCGGCGGCTTTCGCCTCAGCCAGGGCTTTCGCGGCGAGCTGTTCTTCGAAGACTCGCGCGTCGTTCGCCGCGCGCACAGCCCGCTCGGCGGCCTTCGCGTCCGCCGCGGCTCTTGCGGCCCGCTGCTCTGCGGCCGCTTGCGCCTCCGCGGCAGCCGCTTCAGCGGCCGCGCGGCGTTCCTCGGCGGCCTTCGCCTCAGCCAGGGCCTTCGCCGCCAGCTGTTCTTCGAAGATCCTCGCCTCATTTGCCGCACGCGCGGCTCGCTCGGCGGCCTTCGCGTCGGCAATGGCCTGTGCGGCCCGCTTCTCCTCCGCCTTTCGCATCTCAACAGCCGCGTGAGCGGCCTGCTCGGCCGCCTTCGCATCGGCAGCCGCTTGTGCGGCGCGCTGCTGTTCCACATCGCGAGCCTCGGCGGCACCCCGCGCAGCCTGGGCGACCGCTCGATGCTGGTCTACCGCTGTGGTTTCGAGCTCGGCGCGAGCCTTGTCGGCAGCTGCGAGGCGTTCCTCGGCGGCCTTTGCGTCGGCGACCGCCTGTGCAGCCCGCTTCTCCTCCGCTTTTCGCGTTTCAACGGCTGCCTGCGCGGCACTCTCCGCCGCTGTCGCGTCGGCAGCGGCCTTCGCCGCGCGTTGTTCTTCGGCGATGCGTGCTTCGGCGGCCGCTCGCACAGCCTGTTCGGCCGCCTTCGCATTCTCAGCAGCCGTCGCCGCGCGCTGCTGTGCGACGTCCCTCGTTTCGACAGCACCTCGCGCGGCCTGCTCGACGGCTCGATGCCGATCCAACGCCCTGGTTTCGAGCTCGGCGCGAGCCTTGTCGGCAGCCGCGAGGCGTTCCTCGGCGGCCTTGGCGTTGGCCGCCGCTTTTGCGGCTCGCTGTTCCTCGCCCGCTCGCGTTTGCGCCGCCGCGCGCACGGCGTCCTCCGCAGCACGCTGCTGACTAATGAACTTCTTTTCCGCTGCAGCCAGGGCCGCATCTGCGGCAGCGAGGCGTTCTTCGAGAGCCTTCGCCTCGGCAGCGGCCTTCCACGCACGCTGTTCCTCGGCGGCCCGCGTTTCGGCAGCCACGCGGACGGCTTGCTCCGCAGCACGCTGCTGACTGGCGAACTTCTTTTCCGCTGCAGCCAGGGCAGCGTCTGCAGCAGCGACGCGTTCCTCGATCGCTTTCGCCTCGGCTGCGGCCTGCTCGGCGGCACGTTTCCGATCGGCGAATTTCGCTTCGGCCGCGGCGAGGGTCGTTTCCGCGGCAAACCGGCGTTCTTCGAGCGCCTTCGCTTCCGCAGCCGCCTTCGCCGCACGCTGCTCTTCGGCGGCTCGCGTTTCGGCCGCCGCGCGTACGGCCTGCTCGGCAGCGCGTTTCTGATCGGCGGACTTTGCTTCTGCCGTGGCGAGGGCTGCGTCTGCAGCAGCGAGGCGTTCCTCGGCGGCCTTCGCGTCGGCAGCGGCCTTCCACGCACGCTGTTCCTCAGCGGCTCGCGTGTCGGCAGCCACGCGCACGGCTTGCTCCGCAGCACGCTGCTGACTGGCGAACTTCCTTTCCGCTGCAGCCAGGGCAGCCTCTGCAGCGGCGCGGCGCTCCTCGAGCGCTTTCGCCTCGGCAGCGGCCTTCGCCGCACGCTGCTCTTCGGCGGCACGCAGGTCGGCAGCAACGCGGATGGCCTGCTCGGCAGCACGTTTCTGATCGGCGAACTTCGCTTCGGCCGCGGCTACGGCAGCTTCCGCGGCGGCGCGGCGGTCCTCGGCGCCCTTCGCCTCGGCAGCCGCCTTCGCCGCACGCTGTTCCTCCGCGGCACGCGATTCGGCGGCAGCGCGGACGGCCTGCTCCACGGCGCGCTTCTGATCGGCGAACTTCGCTTCGGCCGCGGCTACGGCGGCTTCCGCGGCGGCGCGGCGGTCCTCGGCGGCCTTCGCCTCGGCAGCGGCCTGCGCCGCACGCTGTTCCTCCGCGGCACGCGATTCGGCGGCAGCGCGCACGGCCTGCTCGGCGGCACGTTTCCGATCGGCGAACGTCGCTTCGGCCGCGGCAAGGGCAGCGTCGAGCGCAGCGCGGCGTTCCTCGAGCGCTTTCGCGTCGGCAATTTCAGTGGACCTGTCCACGAGAGAAGAAGGCGGCGCCGGCGAACTGAACTCCTCGTGCGCCTCGGCCGCCTCCTGTTCACGAACCGCGGCGGCAGCCGGCAGTGGGCGGAATAACCCAGCGGCGCGTTTCTCCACGGCAGCGCGTTCGAGGTACTCGACGAGTTGTTCGCTGAACACCTCGGGAGCGCAACCGACAGACTCTTCTTTGGCTCTGCGCAGCACCGACAGCCGGCCGCGGGACTGTGCCCCCGACGTCGCCAGTATCGGCATCGAGAGCATCTGCACGTGAATCGCGGCTGCGCCGAGCTCACGTAATCGAGCGGTCAACGCGCCATCGTCTTTCGGCGACAGGAGGGGCGGAGTCAGGATCAAATCGGGGACTCGCTGCCCGATTGCGGCGAGCGCGCGCTCGGCAGATGCCGCGAGTACCAGCTCCGCGCCGAGCTCGCGCACGATTGACTTGAGCTGCGTTACCTGTTGTCGGTCGTTCTCGATGGCAAGAATCACTGGCATCGTCGATCCGCCTGCGGGGGTACGCTCAACCAGGCCATGGACGAATTCATGGCAGGGCAGAATGTGTTCGGCAAAGGAATGGGGGTCGCAAGTCCCGTGCCCCGCTGATCAGAGACGTCTCCATTACATCTCTGGCCACATTCAGGTGGATTGTGGTGGCCGGCACGTCGACGTCCGGAAGGCGCCACACGCGCGCGTCCCAGATCCGCAGGACGGATTACAAGTCTGGTGGACGGGCGACACCTGGTCTTTGTGTACGGCAGATCGTGAGTGGCAGTGCCATTCACGCAGCGCTATCGTTGCCGCGCGTGAAGTCGTAAACGCCGATGTACGGACACGCAGGAGGAGTCATGTCTGAAATCACTGCGTACTGGCGTGTATGGGCGAAGAAGGCGACTTACGCCCTGGTAGTCGTTGCGTCACTCGCCGGCTCGTACGCGTGGGTCAGTACATGGCAGCGTGGGCAGGGAGTCACTTTCTACGGGCCGCGGCCTCCGGCCGGCGCCCGCATTGTTAATCAAACAACATCACCCGTTAACCCATTCGCCTCGGCCAACGGCAAACACCTTATCGCGTATGTGGTAACCGCGTCTGACTGTGGTTGGTCGAGGCTACCGGCGGGCATGGAGGCGATTCGCAAGCTGCGGGCAAAGATGCACGACTATCACGGAAAGTCCTACGCACAGGTCAGCGTCGTCGCTGTCGACATCGATGAGGATCTGAACGCGGGGTGGAAGTTTCTGGGAGAACTGGGAAACGGTCATCCGAGTGATGCGTTTGATCAGGTGATATTGGGAGGCAGCTGGCTGAACGAACAGATCGTCAGGTTTGTGTGGCGCGAGCAGATCGCGCGTCCAGCCACTCCGCAGGTCGTCCTGATCGAGCGACCGGTGAGCACCGACACCTATGTGGCGACATCTACGATCGGTGTCGGCGACGACAAGCTCGTAGGAGCTTTCGCGGGCGCGAATCAAATCACCGGGTGGATGAAGCAGGGTATGCCTCTGGATCACGCACAGGAAACGGCGGCGGCGACGCGGGTGCCTAGAGCTGAACGGTCATCTGAAGGTGGTGACATATGAAGATGTTGTTGCTGAGCATCAAGGGAGCAGTAGTCGGCGCGGCGCTGAGTCTCATCGCGCCAATCGGAACAGCGAACGCTACAGAGGGGTGCAGCTGCGTGCACTACGAGCTAGAGGGCAAGGTCGGGACAGCGCAATGCGGTGAAGGTGGTTCGGAAGCCAGCTACTGCGCAACGGGATGCTTCTTCTGCACGGTGCGGTGCTCCTAGTACCGGTTAGAGGCTGAGGCCACGTTCCCGACAGGAAGGTGTTTATGCGTATGCGATTGATCTGGCTGAGTGTCAAGGCAACGGTGGTTGGCGCAGCTCTTGGCGTCATGCTGCCGGGAAGTACGGTGGGCGCGCAGGATGATCCCACATGCCATTGTGAAGAGACGACCGCCGGCAAATACAAGTGTGAGAGCCCCACCGCTCAGGGTTGCGTCAGTGGCACCAAAACCTGCTGGGTGGGCTGTTCGTAAAGGAACAGGGCCACACTTCCAACTGGCGAGTGGCACGCTCGATCGGTTCGACGAGTGCGCGTGCCCTCGACTCACCCACGCACGACGACCAGGCCTCTTCCGTTCAGCGTCTGGATTGTTTGATCCGAGGATTCCTCCATGCGCGTGATACTGATGTGTGCGGGATTGATTTCGTTGGCGTTGAGCGTCGCCGCGCACAGTCAGACTCAAACGCCCGCGGAATCCAGTCCGAAGTTCGACGTTGCGTCCGTAAAGCGGAGCTCACCGCAGGCCAGCGGCGTCAGTTTTGGTGCCCAACCCGGTGGCCGATGGTCGATGGTGAACGGACTCGTGGAGACGCTGATTCGCCAGGCTTACGTGTCACAGATGTACGATCTCAGCCGTTCGCCGGACTGGGTTCGCGCAGAACACTACGACATTCAAGCGAAGAGCGAACGGAATCCCGACCGCGAGCAGATGCGACTGATGCTGCAGGCGCTGCTGGCGGAGCGTTTTGGTTTGGTTGTGCACTCCGAGGTTCAGGAGCGGCCTATCCTGGCGTTGGTGGTTGCGCGGAGTGACGGCCGCCTCGGCGAGAGACTGCGTCGTTCCACGATAGATTGTGAGGCGGTCACTGCCGCGCGCCGCGAGGGGCGATCGCCAGCAGTCTCTCCTTCCAACGGCGCGCCGGCGTGTGGATTTACTTCAAACGGCGCTGAGATCCGCGCCGGTGGAGTGCCGATTTCAAGACTCCCCGGCATGCTGGGACCGCAGGACGGACGCCTCATCATTGACAAGACGGGTCTGAGCGGCAATTTCGAGTTCACGCTGACGCTCTCTAATGATCTGGATACCGCTCCCTATCCGCTTTCGACAGCACTCGAGGATCAACTCGGGTTGAAACTCGAAGCACAGCGCGCCGCAGTCCAAGTGCTGGTCGTCGATCAAGTGCAGCGGCCGACGGAAGACTAGCGCCCGCCCCAATACACCGCACTAATCAAGCCCTGCCCGCACGATCGGTCGCGTCAGGCAGGTCGGTCCCCCGGCGCCCTTGACGCTGATTTCCTTTCCTGCGTATTCGATGACCTCGACACCGGCCCGTTCGAGCGCCGCGCGTGTCCGTGGGTTTCCAGCGAGCATCACACAGCGGCCAGGGCCGAGCGCGAGCACGTTACAGCCCATCGAATCGAACTCCTGGTCCAAAACCTCGACCAGCCGATAGCCACGCCCGAGCAGCAGCTTGCGGAACGGCACGGGCAGGAGCGGGGAATAGACGACTGCCACATCGCGGTCCACGGGGCTGAGCAGCGACATCAGGTGCATCACATCGCCCTCGCCGCGCCAGTGGGGAAGAGGCACGTCGATTACGTCGACCGATTCGCCGAGCAGCACGCGCAGTTGACGGATTCCCTCGGCGTTGCTCCTGTAGCCACGGCCGACGAGCAGCGTGCGCGCGTCCAGCCAGACGACGTCGCCGCCTTCGAGCAGACCGGGCGGTTCGATCCGCCCGTACACGCGGAACTCGGATCCGAACGATTCGAAGGCACGGCGCTGCGCTTCCGGTTCGGTTTCGCGTGTCTGCTTGCCCATCCGGCACAGGATGATCCCCTGCGGACTCACAATCGACGCATCGCGCGCGTAGACCGAGTCGAGCGTCGTGCCGGCGTCGCGCGGCAGAAGGTGGACGATGACTCCGGATGCGCGGAGGATGTCGAGCAGCCGCTCGAATTCGTCGATTGCCGCGCCGTAATCGGGCGCGGCGCCGAAATTCAGCGCCTTCCACTGTGCGGTAATCGTCTGTTCGTCGACGAACGCGTCGCGCGCGTGTTTCATCACCACGCTGACCAGCCGCCCGACCTCCGTCAACGCCCCTACTTCCATCGGATGAGGATCGATTCCCGGTCGAAGAGCGATACCGCCGCCCGCAGCACGAGCAGGTTGCCGGCCGCCAGCACGGCGGCAATCGCCATCAGGATTGTTCCGCTCAGGACGACACCGCCGACGAACTGGGCGACCTGCAGCACGCCGATGGGAATGATGAGGACGACGGCGCCGAGCTGCTGCGCGCTGCGCGGATCGTTCACGCGTGACGAGGCGCAGACGGCCAGTTGCAGGCCGAGAAGGGCGGCGAGCGGGCCGACCAGGAAAACGAGCCCGAGAGAGCGCGCCGTCAGCAGCGCCGTCCAGACCCGCGGCTCGGCAAAGATCGCGATGAGCACGACATACGCCACGAAGCAGCAGATCGTGAGGACGACGCCGGGGACAGCGGCGCTGATGACCTTCGCGGCCAGCAGTTCGCCGGTGCGGAGCGGCGTGGCGAGCAGCGGCTCGAGCGTGCGCGCCTGCTTTTCCCCGATCACGCTGTGCGCGGCGACCGACATGCCGCCCGTGACCGTGGTGATGCCGACGAGCAGCGCGAGCGCCTGCTGAAAGATGAAGGCCTGAATCGCCCCCTCGGCGCTGAGGCCGCGAATGGCCGGCTCGGTTCGATTGAACAGTTCGGCAATCTCGAAATCGGCTGAATCCGAAAGACGCTCTCCGGTCACAGCCGGAATGATCACGGCGATGGCGAACGGATACAGAATCGCGCCCATGCCTGTCAGCAGCGCCGGGACGAAGATGCCCGGGCTGTGCCGCAGCTCGGCGAAGTCCTTTGCGACCAGGGCGAGAATCCGCTTCATCGCGATTCGTCCTTGAGCAGCCGCAAGTACACCTCTTCGAGCGGCCGCTCCTCGGGAATCACCGACACGATCCTCGCACCGGCTCCGACCAGTGCCGTGACGATCGGCGGTGTGATCACGCTGTTGCCGTCCACGCCGATCGACAGCCTGTCGCCATCGACGGTCACATCGGTTGCGCCGGCCGATCTGGCGACCGCCGCGTATTGTCCAGCCGGACCCTGGAGCGTGACGACGATCCGCTGGCCGAACAGCCGCGAGCGAAGGGCCGAGGGCGTGTCGAGGGCGATGAGCCGGGTTCGCAGGACACCGACGCGATCGGCCACGCGATCGACTTCGTCGAGGTTGTGCGTCGAGAGGATCACGGTGCGGTTCTCGCCGCGCAGCCGGAGAATGAGCGCGCGGGTGTCGTGCGCGCTTTCCGGATCCAGGCCGGCGGTCGGCTCGTCCAGCAGCACGATCGCCGGATCGTGCAGGAGCGTGCGCGCAAGCGCGACCCGCTGCTTCAATCCCTTCGACAGCTGCGCCGTCGGATCGTTGGCCCGGTTGGCAATGCCGAACAGATCGAGCACGGCGTTGACGGCGCGCTCGGTGGGCGCCACGCCCTGCAGGCGCGCGTAGACGATCAGGTTCTCGAAGACCGTCAAGCGATCCCAGAGTCCGGGCGCCTCGGTGAGGAAGCCGATCCGGCCGCGCAGGTGTGAGGCCCGGGCCGTCATCCGCTCGCCGCCGACGTGCACGGTGCCGGCCGTCGGTGCGATGAGGCCGGCGAGCATCCGCAGCGTGGTCGTCTTGCCCGCGCCGTTGGGACCGAGCAGCGCGAAAATCTCGCCTGGCGCCAGCTCGAAGGTCACGTCTTCGACGGCGACGCGGCTGTCGAACCGCCGCGTCAGGTGCGAAGCGGTCAGCACGCCGTCTGGTCCTTAGTCCCTGGTGCCTGGTTCCTGGTCCGTCCTTGGTCCTTCGTCCGTCCTGACGTCCTTCGTCCTTTGTCCGACGGACCACGGACCACGGACCCAGAACGGACCACGGACCAAGGACGGACTAAGAACGAAGGACAAAGCACCAAGGACTAGTACGCAGCAAGCGTCTTGATCGCTTTCAGGACGTCGGCCGATCCCGGCAGGATGACCTCTTCGAGGACCGGTGCGTACGCCACGGGGCAGTCGAGCGAGGCGACCCGTTTCACCGGCGCGTCGAGGTATTCGAAGAGCTCGTCGGAAACGCGGGCGGCGATTTCGGCGCCGAATCCGCACGTCAGCTGATCTTCGTGGGCGACGACGACCCGGTTCGTGCGCCGCGTATAGTCGGCAATCGTCTCCCAGTCGTACGGGATGATCGATCGCAAATCGACCACCGCCACGCTGATGCCGTCCCTCTCCGCCTGCTGCGCGGCGAGCAGCGAGCGCTGCACGAGCGCGCCCCACGTGAACACCACGACGTCCGTTCCGTCGCGCACGATCGACGCTTTGCCGAATGGCACCGTGTAGTTGTCGCCGGGGTAGGGTGACTTGTTGTAGGTCTGCCGGTACAGGTGCTTGTGCTCGCAGAACAGCACCGGGTCGTCGCAGCGGATGGCCGTGCGCAGCAAACCGGCGGCGTCCTGCGCCGTCGACGGGAACACGATGCGGATGCCGGGCGTGTGCGCGAAAATCGCCACGCCCGACTGGCTGTGATACGGCGCGCCGCCGCGCAGGTAGCCGCCGATCGGAACGCGGATGACGACGGGGCACGACCACCGGTTGCCCGAGCGGTAGCGCATCATCGACAGCTCATCGCGAATCTGCATGAAGCCGGGCCAGATGTAGTCGAAGAACTGGATTTCGACCACCGGCTTCAGGCCGCGGAGCGCCATCCCGACGGCGCGGCCGATGATGTTTGCCTCGGCGAGCGGCGAATTGAAGACGCGCTCGCCGCCGTAGAGCCGCTGCAGACCGTGCGTGACCTTGAACACGCCGCCCTTGCCCGCCACCTGCGCGAGCGCTTCCTCGCGCGAGGCATCGGCCACGTCTTCGCCGAACACGACGATCCGGGGATTCCGGGCCATCTCGTCCTTCAGCGTCCGATTGATGGCGCTCACCATCGTGTCGGGGGCGCCCTCGGGCGCGGCCTCGCTGACGAACACATCGGACGCTGGATCGACGTCGGGCGAGAAGACGAAGTCGGCGGCCGTGGCGGGATCCGGTACAGGCGCGTCGAGCGCGGACGCAGCCGCCTCGTTGACTTCCTGATCGACCGCGGCAGCGATCTCGGCCAGCTCCGCGTCCGTCGCCAGGCCTTCGTGCTTGAGGAAGTGACGCATGCGCACGAGCGGGTCGCGTCGCGCTTCGGCCTCGCGTTCGGCTGCCGTCTTGTACAGCTTCTCGTCGTCCGAGAGGGAATGCGAGTACGGCCGGACGACCGTCGCATGAACCAGCACCGGGCCGTAGCCGGCCCGCACGTGGGCCACCGCCTCGCGCATCGTCCGATAGCTGGCGAGGTAGTCGGTGCCGTCGCAGCGGTGGACGCGCAGGCCGACGAAGCCCTCGACGATCCGCGAAATGTCGCCGCCGGGTGTCTGCACTTCGACGGGAACGGAAATGGCGTAGCCGTTGTCTTCGACGAGGAAGAGGACCGGCAGCTTGCGCACGCAGGCCGTGGTCAGCGACTCCCAGAACTCGCCCTCGCTGGTCGCGCCGTCGCCGATCGAGACGTAGGTGATCTCGTCCGCGTGGAACTGGTTGTCGCGGTCCGGTATCCGATCGACGCGTTCGTAGACGCGGCGCGCGTCCGCCGAGCCGACGGCGTGGAGACACTGTGTGCCGGTGCAGCTGCTCTGCGACGGAATGTTCAGGGCGCGGTGGCCCCAATGGGACGGCATCTGCCGGCCGCTGTTTGCCGGGTCGTCTTTCGAGCCGACCGATGCGAGAAACATCTCACGCGGCGTCATCCCCAGCGTGAGACACAACGCGCGGTCGCGGTAATACGGGAAGAACCAGTCGTAGCCGGGCTTGAGCTGTTTGCCGGCGGCGACGAGGATGGCCTCGTGGCCCGCGCCGCTGATCTGGAAATATGCCTTTGACTGGTTCTTGAGCTGAATCTCCTTGTCGTCGACGCGGCGCGACAGGAGCATCAGGCGATAGGCCGACAGCAGGTCGTTCTTGGTGAGTCCTTCGTGATCCCGGCGCGCTTTTGCCGCGGAGGCGCGGGCGTCCGCGCCGTTGGCCAGGGTCGACCCCTTCATCGCTGCGCCGATTATGGCACTAAGCAATGGCACCCCTAAAGGGGTCCCTTCCAGGCAGGATGGGACTACGACTCGGCGTCGGACAGCCAATCGGCGCGGATCGGGCTGAACACGTCGAGCTCGAAGGTATCGTCGAGCGCTTCCGCCTGGTGCGGTGTCCGCGACGGGATATGGAGGACCTCTCCTTCACGGACGATGATCTCTTCGCCGCCGACGAGAAAACGCAGCGCACCCTGCAGGATGTAGGTCATCTGCTCGCTCTCGTGCGCATGCATCGGAATCACGGCGCCGCGCTTCAGATAAATCTGCGCGACCATTTCGCGCTCCCCGGTCACGATCTTCTGCGAGACCATCTCCGTGACCTTGTCGAGCGCGATCTCATCCCAGCGATGCAACCGGGCGGCAGGCACCGATTACCGCCCGTAATTCAAAATGCAAAATGCAGAATGCAAACTAACGCGCTCGCCCTTTCGGTTTGCATTTCGAACTTTGCATTTTGCATTCCCGGCAGCCATCAATGCACCCGCCGGTTGATGTCGTCCTGACGGCCGCCGGGATGCACGTCGAACTTGCGGCGCATGCGGTTGATCCGCCATTTGATCAAGCGGTACTGGATTTCGGCCTTGAGGTTGATGCGCGGCTTCTTGAGGTAAATGTAGCCGGCCGCCAGGCCGCCAAGATGCGTGGTATGCGCCAGACCGTCCGGGCCGCCGAACGTCGACAACAGCGAGATGCCGCCCATGATCATGACGAAGTACTTCGCCGGAATCGGGAAGAGCAGCATCAGCAGAATCGGCCGGTGCGGGAAGTAGAGCGCATAGGCCAGCAGGACGCCGAAAATCGCCCCCGACGCTCCAATGGTCAGTGACCCGTAGAGGGACGCGAACGCCGCGATCGGCACGAATGAAAGCACGAGCGTTGTGAACGCCGCACCGATGCCGCAGACGAAGTAGAACTTGACGAAGAAGCGCGTGCCCCACATCCGCTCGAGCTCGACGCCAAACATCCAGAGCGCCAGCATGTTGAACAAAATGTGGAAGAAAGATTCGCGGCTGTGCAGGAACATGTACGTGACCAGCCGCCAGAGCTGACCCTCGCCAGCCACCGCTGCCGGCCGCATACCGAGCCACTCCTGCAGCGCGCCGGAAAACCAGCCGGCCACAAACATCACGATGTTCGCGATGATCAGCGCCTTGATGGCAGGGGTGATTCCGCCAGGCCCGAAGGAATAAGACAACCCGGAGGGCGCCGGGTAACGGCCTCGCATCGATCCAGTCTCTTCTAACTGGGGCCTACGGAGCAACATCCGTGCCCGTGCTCTCAGACGTGGCAACATCCGAAGCGCGAGCGGTGATATGCGTGGTGCGCGCCGCAGGCAGCGGAAGCGCAAGCGCGGCGGCGACCAGCGGCGTGAACGACATCAGCATCAGCGTACGTTCGATACCAATACGGTCGGCGACCATGCCGACGAGCGGCACGGCAAGCCCGCCGACGCCCCACGCGAACCCCATCATCAGCGACGACACGGTGGCGGCGGAGATCGGCGCAATCGTCTGCGCAAAAGTGACATTGACCGGCAGCGTGGACTGCAGTAGGAAGCCGCCGGCGGCAATCATCGCCACGATCGACCAGCCATCGAGGAGCGGGGCGACGGCGAGGAAGGGAACCGCGGCAACCAGCGACAGGACGATGAGCCGGCGCGCGCCGAACCGATCGGCAAGCGGCCCCCCGACGAAACCTCCGGCGCCTACGGCGAACAGGTAAATCGACGCCGCCGTACCTGCCTCCGCCAGCGACATGCCCCGGCGAGTCAGCATGATCGGGACGAAAGTGCCGAAGCTGATCGCAGTGAGCGTGCGCAGCACGACGATCACGTACAACAGCATCAGCGGGCGCGCGTACGGAGCGAGTGCGCGGATTCCGCCTCCCGGCCCTGATTCGTGCAGACGCTCTACCGGCGGCACCCGCCGCAGCAGAATCCCCATCAGCACCGCCACACCGGGAATCACCAGCCACGGCGTCGCCGAGAGCCCGAATCGCTGGACGAACGGCGCAAAGAGGAGCGGAGCCATCGCCTGGCCCAGGCTGCCGAACGTAATGTGAAAGGACATCGCGAAGCCGCGATGCTGACCCGCGTACCTGTGGACGAGCGCCGCCGCCGGCGGATGAAACGCCGCTCCGCCAAGGCCGCCAAGGATCAGAACCGCCGCGAGCACCCATACCGTCGGCGCAAGACCGACCAGTGGCAGGACGCCGACGGCCAGCAGCGGACCGCCGATCAGCAGGGTGCGCGGATTCCGCCGGTCGGCCACATGGCCAAAGGCAAGCTGCGCCACCGAATTCGCCAGCTGAAAGGACATCTGCAGCGTCCCCGCGCCGGCGAGCGACAGATTGAGATTCGTGATCAGCAGCGGCAGCAGCGGCGTGAGGACATTGCCGTACCCGTCGACGAGGAAGTGCACGCTGGCGAGAACGACGACCGTGCCGTGGAGGCCGAAAGGGCGAAGACCTTTCACCTTCGACGTCGCAACCTCCGCAGCACCATCCCCATGCCATCGTGGAACTCACGTATGCGCAGCAACCATGCCGTGATGGCGAGGGCGCCAAGCGCGGCGCCGATGTCCGCCGCGACCTGCAGGATCTGCCACGGGATCGGCGGCGGCACCACGGCAGACAGCCACTGATCGGTCAGAAGCGCGACAGCGCCCATCACGGCAGACGCCAGCGCGATTCGAACGAACGACGACAGGAGGCGGCCCTCGTTCAAACCGCCGAGGGCGCGGCGCAGCAGGACGAACAACACCGTCGCGTTGAAGAGCGCCGCTACTGACGTGCCCAGCGCGAGGCCGCGATATCCCATGACGTCCACCAGGACGATGTTCAGGCCGGCATTCACGAGCACGGTAATCACGCTGACGACGACCGGTGTGCGGTTCCGCCCGAGGGCATAGAAGATCGGCGACGCGATCCGGACGATGGAGTAGCCGACCAGGCCCAACGCGTAGAAGCGGAGAGCGGCCGCCGTCGCGAGCGTGTCCCGCGGGAGGAACTGCCCATGCTCGAAGATGACGCGAACAATAGGCACGGACAGCACGACGAGCCCGACGCTTGCCGGCACGTTGAGCGCCAGCATCAGCGTAAGACCGTCGGACAGCGTGTCGCGGCTGGCGCGAGTGTCGTGCGCGACGACGTGCCGCGAGATCGCCGGAAGCACGGCGGTCGCGATGGAGACCCCGAAGAGGCCGATGGGCAGGTACATCAACCGAAAGGCGAGGTCGAGCCACGTCTGCGCACCCGTACCCTCGCCGACTGCCAGAAACATGTTCACCAGGACGTTCAACTGCGTCGCCGCAAGGCCGAGCGTTCCGGGGCCCATCAGGAGCAGCACCCGACGAAGGCCCGGGTCGCTCCAGTCGAGGACTGGGCGGACGCGAAATCCCTCGCGCCGCAGCGTGGGCAGCTGCAGGGCGACCTGCGCCACGCCGCCGAGCACCGTGCTGACCGCGATGATGATGATCGGCAGTCTCAGGTCGTTGAGCGACAGCGTGCCCGGCGCGGCGCCGGCGCCGCCCGGGATGACGAATGGCACCACCAGCACGGCAGCCGCGATGGTGACGACGTTGAACATCGCCGGCGAGAGCGCGGGGATGAAAAAGTGGCGAAGCGAATTCAGCATTCCCATCACCGCCGCCGCAACGGCGATGAGCATCAGCACGGGAAACATGATTCGCGTCAGCGTGATGGTCAGTTCGAGCTTGCCTGGCACCGCGCCGTACTTGCCCGCCAGCGCGGTGACGAGCGGCTCCGCGAAGAGGATCCCGAGTACGGCAATGGCGCCGGTAATCACCACCAGCGTCGTCACCAACAGGTTGGCGAGGCGCCAGGCCGACGGCTTGCCGGATTCGGCGAGATGGCGAGTGAAGGTCGGAACGAACGCGGCGCTCATCGCGCCTTCGGCGAACAGATCGCGGAACAGGTTCGGGAAGCGGAAGCCGACGCGGTAGGCGTCCATCGCGTCGCTGGCGCCGAAGTAGTGGCTGAGAACCTGATCGCGGACCAGCCCGAGGATCCGGCTGGTCATCGTCGCGGCTCCGGCCGACGCGGCGGAGCGCGCGATCGTGTCTGCGGGCGGGGGAGGATCACCCCTCGACTCCGCTCGGGGTGACCCTGAGCTCGTCGTCCCTCGGCCTTGCTCGGGACGACCCTGAGGCTCTGGAAGGGTCGAAGGGTCAGCCGCCAAGTTTACGGCGCACCGCTTCGTTGACCGTGCGGCCGTCGACGTTCTTCCCCGACAGCTTCGGCATGACGGCCTTCATGACCTTGCCCATGTCCTTCGGCGAGCTGGCGCCGGTGTCCGCGATCGCCTCGGCAACCGCCGCGTCGATCTCGTCGGCGCTGACGGCTGGCGGCAGATAGTGCTCGAGAATCGCGATCTCGCCCGTCTCTTTCTCGACCAGGTCGGTACGTCCCGCCTTGGCGAACTGGTCGATCGAATCACGCCGCTGCTTGACCAGCGACGCCACGACCTGCAGCACCTCGGCGTCGTTCAAGTCGCGTCCCTTCTCGACCATCCCCTTGTTCATGATGGCCGCCTTCAGCATCCGCAGCGCGGAGAGGCGTGCCGTGTCCTTCGCTTTCATGGCCGCCGTGAGATCGGCGGCGATACGTTGATTGAGGCTACTTACTTGTTCCACTTTTCAACTTTTCCACTTTTCAACTTTTCCACTTACTAATGATCTTGGTCCGAATCGCCGTAGGTAATGTGCCAGCCGTTGGTCTCATCGTAGAACCCCTTGGGCACCTGGACGGCATTGACCTTGACGCTCACTTCGAGCGTGGACTTGACGTTGAAATAGCCGTTTCTGCGGATGATGCGCCGGAACGGCCCGTTCATGACGTAGCAGCGCACCTTGTCGGAGTCCTCGGCGCGTGCCGCGCGATCGACCCAGCGCAGCAGCGTCTTGAGGCCGGCCACGTCATCGGGATCGACGAGGAAATCCACCAGCAGCGTCACACGGCCGAGCGGCTCGTGGCGATGACGATAGACGGCGTAGCCCTGCACCTCGCCCTGCCGCTTCAGCGCGACGATCTGATACCGCACGTGCGGCGGCTCGAGATAACGCCAGTTCAGATACGCGGCGTCGCGCCGCACGGCCAGGTCGAACTTCGGCGCCAGCTGTTCCCACAGCGCGGTGAACGCGCGATCGAACCGGCGAATCGGCTCGCACTCGGCGCGCAGCGGGCGCGAGCGCGCGGCGACCTGAACGAACGGCCACGTGACCGCGGAAATCAGCCGGTTGACCGGCGTCGGCAGGTGCGGCAGCCGCACGGCGCGCCGCGTCAGCGGCTTCACCAGGCACGGCACGAGATGCGCCGGCGGCCAGTGCAGCCTGTCGAGCAGATCGCGCGCTTCCGACGACGCGCCCAGCGCCAGCACCGCGCCGCTGTTGCGATCCCACGCGCGCACCAGCGCCTCGCCGAGGCCCTGACGATCGCGCTCCGGCGCCACCATGGCGTCGGCACCCCAGGCCCCGTCAACCTCGAGCCCTTTCAGCGATACGCGGACGGGAAGCGTCGGGTAATGGCCAACGACGGTCGGGCCTTCGCGCGCCACCCAGATCTCCGGCTGGCCGGAGGAGTTGTAGGGATTGCGGCGATGCTGCCAGTCCCAGCGCAGACGCGTGGCATCCGCCGCGTCGGCGCCCTGCATGCGGCGATACAGCAGTTCGACACCACGACGATCTTCAGGACGGTATCGATCGATCTCTGACATGAGGAAACGGCGGAGGGCCCTCGCCTATTGTAAGGTCGCCGCGCCGCTTCTCACGCCCTATGCCCGTAGCCACCTTCCGTTCGCGCGCATGTCACGCGCCCCTTCCGCCTGAAGGCGGACGCAACGTTTGGCGGAAGCTACGTTTCGCGTCAGCGCGCGGGTTGCGGCTGCGGCGGTGGCGGCGGCGTGATCTCGCCGGGTCGTGAAGTGCCCGGCAGCGTCTGCAGCGTCGTGACCGGCCGTGCGGGCGCCGGAGGCTGCTGCGTCGTATCGGGCTGGCCGAACGGCGCGCCCGCCCCGACCCGGACGACCGAGGGTCCGGGCACGGCCGGAGCCGTCGGAACTCCCGGGAGCACCGGAGCCGAGATGAGGCCCTGGCGCTCGTCAACATCCTCCGGGAACGGCCGCTGCTGCTGAACGGTCGCAGCACCGAAGGTCACAGGCGCCTGGGTCCGGGGCGCACTGCTGGTCGCCAGAATGACGACGCCGCCGAGCGTCGAGGGTCCGCCCGGTTCCTGGCGCGCGGTGACGACATAACCGGCCGCCGTCCGCAGGAGGATGTCGAGCGCCGCGCGCTCGGGCATGTCGGTGAGCTCGAGCGTCACCGGGGCGCCGCCGACGCGATCGCCGTTGACGATCCGCGTACCGCCGAGACGTGCCCACTCGACGAGAATCGCCCGGATTGGCGCGTTCTGCGCGTTGAGCGTCACCCGACCGTTGTTGAACTGAAGGCTCACGGCCTGGCCAGACGAGGTGGACGCCACGCCCAGGAGCATGGCGGCGCAGACGAGCGCGGTTCGAAATTGCATGTTCGTAATCCCCATCAAGTATACGGGGCGGTCCTGCCGCTTCCTAGCACTGCCGGACGTGCTCGACAACGGAGCGGATGATGTCCTCCAACCCCATTGTCGGCGCGAATCCGATCAGACTTTGAATCTTCGTGATGTCCGGCACCCGCCTCGGCATGTCCTCGAAACCGGCCTCGTAGGCCACGTCATAGGGCACTTTCACAATGGGCGATACGCTCTTCGTCATCTTCTTGACGCGTTCGGCGAGGTCCTGAATGGCCACCTCGGTCGTGCTGCCGATGTTGAACACATCGCCTACCGCCCTGGGCTCGTTGGACAGTTTCACCAGCGCGCCGACGACGTCGCCCACATAGGTAAAGCTGCGCGTCTGCGTGCCATCGCCGAACACCGTGATCGGCTGGCTGGCCAACGCCTGCCTGACGAACGTCGGGAGCACCATGCCGTACTGTCCGGTTTGGCGTGGCCCCACTGTATTGAATAGACGAACGATCACGACCGGCAGCTTTCGTTCCTTCCAGTACGCCAGAGCCAGGAACTCGTCGATCAGCTTGCTGCATGCATACGCCCACCGGTGCTTCGCCGACGGGCCGAGGACGAGGTCGGCAGACTCCCGGAACGGCACGTCGGTGCTCTTCCCGTAGACCTCGGATGTCGACGCGATGAACACCAGCTTCTTCTTCTTGTTGGCGTGCTTCAGCACGACTTCGGTTCCGTGCACGTTCGTCTCGAGCGTATGCACGGGTTGCTCGACGATCAGCTTGACGCCCACTGCCGCGGCGAGATGGAAGACCACGTCGCTGCGATCGACCATCTCCGCCAGCAGCGGCTCGTTCGTGACCGAGTCGATGACATAGGAGAAGCCCGGCGTGTTCTTCAGATGCGAGATGTTGTCGATCGACCCTGTCGACAGGTTGTCGAGGACGATGACCTCGTGCCCGTCGGCGAGCAGCCGCTCGGCGAGATGCGAGCCGACGAAGCCGGCGCCGCCGGTGATGAGCGCAATCATGCGACGACGTTCCCGTCTTCGCTGACGCGACCGTCTCCGCCAGGGCTCCGGCGGACAGGCCGGTGCGCAGCAGCGACGACGCGTTGGAGGTCAGCGTCCGTGAGGCCAGGATGCAGCGGCAGCGACAACAGCTCGCGCGCTGCCCGTGCGGCGACGGGCGTTTCTGGTGCGGGATACGCGGCCAAGGCCGCCTGTTCGTTGAGTGGCACTGGGTAATGAATGAGACTCTCGACGCCCGCCGCGGTCAATGCCGCCTGCAGCGCCTCCCGCGCAGATGCGCGGACCGGGAATAGATGATAGACGTGCCCGGGATCGCGTTCCATCACGGGCGTGACAGTCGAAGGCAGCGTTCGGCGATAGACGGCGGCCAGCTCGCGTCGCCGTCGGGTCCAACCCTGCAGCAATGGCAGGCGGACGCGAAGGATTGCCGCCTGCAGCTCGTCGAGGCGGCTGTTCACGCCCGGCTCGGCGTGAACGTAGCGGCTCGTCTGACCGCCATTGCGAAGACGTCGGACGCGCTCGGCGACCTGATGATCGTTCGTGACGGCCGCTCCACCGTCGCCGAGCGCACCAAGATTTTTCGTCGGGTAGAAGCTGAACGCGCCGCCCACGCCGAAGGTGCCCACTGCCGCGCCGCCGCAGGTGGCGAGGTGCGCCTGGCAGCAGTCTTCGACGATCGCCAGATTGTGCCGCTTCGCGACCGCAGTGAGCGCCGGCATGTCCGCCGGCTGACCGTACAGGTGCACCGGCACGATGGCCCGCGTGCGGCCGCCGATCGCTGCGGCACACGCTGCCGGGTCCATCGTCAGCGTCTCGTCATCGACGTCGACGATGACCGGGTTCGCGCCGGCCGCAATGACGGCCAATGCGGTGTAGGCCGCAGTGATGGCCGGCACGATCACCTCGTCTCCCGCGCCGATACCAGACGCGCGCAGCAGAAGCGCGATCGCATCCGTTCCGCTGCCGGTGCCGACGGCGAAGGAGGCGCCGCTCGCCGCCGCGAATTCCGATTCGAAGGCGTCGACCTCCGGCCCGAGGATGTACCAGCCGCGTGCGGTCACTCTGGCGATCGCGTCCCTGACGGCCGCGGCGTCTTCGCGAAGATGAAGATCAAGGAACGGAACGCTCGGCTGGCCGCTCACGACGCTGGCACGGCGGCTGATGCGGGCACGTACCGATCGAAATGCTCGCGGTAGAACTCGACCGTGCGGCGCAGCCCCTCGGCGAGGCTGACGGTCGGCGTCCATCCGAGCGTCCGCTCGATTCGCGTCGAATCGGCGTAGAAATCGCCGATGTCGATGGCTTTCTTCTCCGGCGGCCACTCGACGAACCGGCACCGGCCCGAGCCGGCAATGCCGACAAGCAGTTGCACGAGGTCGCGGTGCGCAATCGGCTCGAGACCGCCGACGTTCAGCACCTGTCCGTTGCACGCCTCGTCCGCGCCGGCACGCAGGAACGCCTCCGCCGCGTCGTCGACGTACACGAAATCGCGCAGCTGCGACCCATCGCCGTAGATTTGAATCTCGCGATCCTCGATGGCGAGGCGGATGAACCACGCGATGAAGCCCTGTCTGTTGTGCTTCAGCAGCTGCCGTGGACCGTAGACGTTGGTCAGGCGGAGGGAGCACGCGCGGACGCCGAACACGTTGTTGTAGAGCAGATGGTAGTACTCGCCGGCCGCTTTGTTGATGCCGTTCACGTCCGCCGGCCGTACGAGGTGTGATTCCGACACCGGCAGGCTCTCGGCTTTGCCGTAGACCTGGCGCGTGCCGGCGAACACGATTTTCACACCCGCGTTGTAGTTGCGGCACGCTTCGAGGATCGACAGCTGCGCGCGGCAGTTGATCTCCAGGTCGGTATGCGGATCGCGCATGCTGTCGATGTGGCTGACCTGTCCCGCCAGATTGAAGATGACGTCCTGCCCGCGAACCAGATAATTCATCGTCGACTGCTGGCGGACGTCGGCGATGTTCACGCGAAGGCGATCCTCGAGGCCGCAGATGTTGAACAGATTGCCGCCGTACTCGTCGATCAGCGAGTCGACGATGAGGACGCGGGCGCCGAGATCGGCGAGCTTCCATGCCAGGTTGCTGCCGATGAAGCCCAGGCCGCCGGTGATCATCACCGGCCGATCGCGATAAAAGCCGCCGTAGTCGGTGGCGCGGACGCCCGCGGCTCGGGTCACGCGGCGATTCTAGCAGACGGTTTTCGCCGGATCTTGTCCACGATCATGAGCTCGAACCAGATGACCGCGAGGTGCAGATAGGTCTGGAGAATGCGGCCGGGCCTGAAGAATTGCGACTGGCCCCACCGGCGTGCGTAGTGGTGCACCGACACTTCGCGGAATCCGGCGCCGGCGCGCTGGGCGTGCTTGACCAGCTCGACGCAGATCGATCCGCTGGTGCTGCGCAGGTTGATGCCGGCGAGGACGCGGCGGCGGATCAGGCGGAAGTCGCAGTCGACGTCGTGAATCGGCAGCCAGAACAGCCAGCGCATGAAGAACCGGTGCAGGTTGCCGGCGTGCACGCGATACGCCGGGTCCTGACGCGTCATCTTGATGCCGTTGACGAAATCGGTGTCGTCGGTGAGCAGCATCAGCAGCACCGGCAGCTCGCGCACGTCGTACTGGCCGTCGCCGTCGGTGTAGAAGATCAGATCCTTCGTTGCCGCCGCGAACCCGCTGCGCAGCGCGCCGCCGTAGCCGCGGTTCGTGTCGTGCGTGACGACTTTGAGCCGCGGCGTCCGCGCCGCCAGCTCGCGCAGGACATCCGCGCTGTCGTCGGAGGAGCCGTCGTTGACCACGATCACCTCGTAATCGTCGGTCAGCTGCTGCAACTGGCGCTCCGCTTCGACGACCAGTTCGCCGATCGTCATGCTGTCGTTGTAGCAGGGGAAGAAGACGGAGATGGACGGGCGAGTCATTGATGATCGATGAATGATGAATGATGATTGAAGTGGGTCAACGATATTGATTGAATCGGCTGCTGAAACGCAGCAATCATCAACGATTCGATCACATCATCAACCATCAATCATCACTCATCGATGATCGTGCCCCTGCATTCGCAGCGCCGCAATCTGCTCCGACACCAGTCCAACGAGGAACACGATCACGGCAAAGAGGAGCAGGACGACGGCACCGTTGGGAAAACGGCCGACGGACACGAAGTTGGCGATGCCGTACATCGCACCGCCGGCGAAGGCCACGGCGCTGATCGGCGCGAAGATTCGCAGCGGGCTGAAGATCGTGATCAGCTTCAAGAGGATCATCACGAACCGCGTGCCCTCGCGCGCCACGCGCATCTTCGACTCGCCGACACGCGTGCCCGCATCGATCGGCTCGAATGTCACGTTGTAGCCGGCCTTGATGCACGCCAGCGTGGTCGTCGTCGGCGTCGAGAAGCCGTTCGGCAGCAGATGGAGAAACTCGCGAAGCACGTCGCGCCTGATGCCGCGGAGCCCGGATGTGAGATCCGGAATACGCCGGCCCGTGAGGTAGCCGGCAAGCCCGTTCAGGACGGCGTTGCCGCCGCGCCTGATCAGCGTCGCCTGCGTTGTCGCACTGCGTGCACCGACGACGAGGTCGA
>DASTBV010000153.1:0-48891 GCA_035711805.1 Vicinamibacterales bacterium | reverse complement strand
TGGCTGAGCGAAGTCGGATTCGAGCTGCTCTACTGGATTCCGTTCCTGAACTGGGTGAAAACCTACCGGCACTTCGATCCGGAGCGGCTCGTGGTCGTGTCGCGCGGCGGCGTCGCGCCGTGGTATCGCGACATCGGCGGCAGGTATTTCGACCTGTTCGACTTCTACACGCCGGAAAACTTCCGCGCGAGGAACGAGCAGCGGCTCGCCGAGAACAAGCAGAAGCACCTGCTGATGTCGCAGTTCGATCGCGAGATTCTGAAGGTGGTGCACCAGCACCTCGGGGCGCGGGCGCTCGAGACGCTGCACCCGATGTACATGTACCGGCTGTTCTATCCGTTCTGGAAGCAGCAGATGTCGATCGGGCTCGTCGACGAGTTCGCGTCGTTCCAGCGGCTGCCGGCGATCGATGCGTCCGACGTGGTCGGCGGGCTGCCGCGCGACTACATCGCCGTCCGCTTCTACTTCAACGAGTCGTTCCCGGACACCGAAGAGAACAAGCTGTTCGTCACCAGCCTTCTCGATACGCTCACCGAGACGAACGACGTCGTGCTGCTCAACCCGGATCTGCACATCGACGACCACTGGGACATGCGGCCGGGTCGCAATCCACGGATTCATACGGTGGATCACCTGATGACGCCGCAGAACAACCTGGCGGTGCAGACCAAGGTCATCAGCCGCGCCCGTGCGTTCGTCGGCACCTACGGCGGGTTGTCGTACCTGGCGCCGCTTTACGGCGTGACGTCGCTGGCGTTCTACTCGCACCGCGAGCGTTTCAACGTGCAGCATCTCGAGCTGGCGCGACGGGTGTTCGGCCGCTTCAGGCGCGGGTCCTACGTGGTGCTCGACACCAGCGATTTGAGCGTGCTCGGGCTCGCGCTCGGCGAGAAGCGCGGTCCGCTCGCGCGGCTGCTCGAGCGAAGCCAGCTTGAGTCGGAACAAGTACCGGTTCTTTAGACAATTGAACGTAATGCAAAATGCAAAATTCAAAATGCAAACGATTCGAGAACCGCAGTTTGCATTTCGCATTTTGAATTCTGCATTGCGAGCATGAATGGTCACGAGGCTCGCTGCGCGTCTGATACCACCGCTCGGCCGCCTGCGGCACGCGCTCATCGAGCAGGGCGAACGGATCGCCGCGCTGGCGCAGCGCGTGCGCGATCTGATGGGACGGCTGAAAGAGCAGGAGCGGCTGCTGTCGCTGGCCACCGACGCGTCGACCCAGCTTCGCGAGCACGCGCGGCATCACCGGGCGGCGACGCGGCGGGCGGCGCTGCTCGGGCGTTCCGAAGGGCCGATCGTCGTCGGACCGTGGTGCGGCGAGGTCGGCTTCGAGCTCCTGTATTGGGTGCCCTTCGTGCGCTGGATGGTCGAGCGGGCACGCATCGACGGCGACCGGCTCATTGTCGTGACGCGCGGCGGTGCCAGCGGCTGGTACCGCGATCTGACGAGGCGCGGCGTCGAGATTCTCGATTTGATTGACGCCGCGGCGTTCCGGAACCACGCCGAGACGTGGAAGCAGCATCGGGTGTCGACCTTCGATCGACAGATGATCGCCGGCGCCATGGCGAGTGCCGGCGTCCGGCGGGTCCGCCTGCTGCATCCACAGGTCATGTATCGGCTGTTGACCGCCTACTGGAAGGAAGAAGCGGTTTTCGAGCCGATTGGGTCGTTTCTGCGGTATGCGCGGCTGCCGGAGCCGCCGAAACACCCGGTGACCGACACGCTCCCCGCCGCGTACGTGGCCGCGAAGTTCTACTTCAGCCAGTCGTTTCCAGATACAGCGGCGAATCGGGCGTTCGTGCAGCGCACCATTGCCGAGGCTGCCGAACAGATGCCGGTGGTGCTGCTGAGCGCGGGCGCGCAGCTCGACGATCATCACGACGCCACGGTTGCGGCCGCCGCCGGCGTCTGCACCGTTCGCACGGATGTCCGCGACAACCTGGCGGTGCAGAGCGCCGTGGTGGCGGGCGCCCGCCGCTTCATTGGGACCTATGGCGGGTTTTCGTATCTCGCGCCGATGTACGGCGTGGACTCGCTGTCGTTCTTTTCCGCCCGCGAGAAGCTCGTGCCCTTTCACCTCGAGCACGCACACCGTGTGTTCGGCGCAGTATTCGACACAGCGTCGGGCACTGCCGGGCTGGGACGGTTCGTGGCGCTCGATGTCGCGGACGCGCGGCTCCTGTCGATGACGTATGAAACTCTTTCCGCCTAGACCCCGGCCCGCCGCCGGAGCCGCGCCTTCCACGCCGGAGCGCGCGCAGGCCACGCTCGAGGAGATCTCCGCCCGGCTCGACAAGCTCGAGCGGGTCGTCACCGATCTCAAGCAGAACATCGACTTGATTCCGGCGATCGTCCGCAGGCTGTATCTCGACGGCATGACGCTGCCCGCCCCCTACGACCTGCTGTCGCAGCGGTTCGGCTACCTGTCGCAGAACGAGGAGGACGGCCTCCTGCTGGCGCTGTTCAAACGAATCGGCACAACCGATCGCCGCTTCGTCGAGATCGGCTGCGGGATGAACGGCGGCAATTCCGGTTTCCTGGCGCAGGAGTGCGGCTGGAGCGGCTTGATGGTGGACGCCAAGACGGCGTCGATCGACAAGGTGACGCTGCGGTTCAAGGGACATCCGGTCCGCGCCGTGAAGCAGCGGGTGACGCGGGAAGCCGTCAACGTGACGCTGGAGAAGTTCGGCTTCACCGGCGAGCTCGATCTCCTCAGCATCGACATCGACGGCATGGACTACTGGGTCTGGGAGGCCGTCACCGCGTGTGCGCCTCGTGTGGTGGCGATCGAATACAACTGGCTGTTCGGCGCCGAGCGTGCGGTCACCATTCCGTATTCGTCGGAATTCGATCTGAGCGCGATCGGCAATCGCGGCTATCGCGGCGCCTCGCTCGCGGCGCTCGTGCACCTCGGCCGCCAGAAGGGTTACCGGCTCGTCGCCACGGAACGGGTCAACGCGTTCTTCCTTCGCACCGATCTCGCGCCGGAGATTCGCGAAATCGAGGTGGCGACCGGCTACCGCGCGCCGTTGAACATCACGCGCGCGAAAGACGTGTTTCAGAAGATTGCCAAAGCCGGCCTGCCGCTCGTCGACGTGATCAGCGGACGGTCCGGCACCATCGAAGAGCTCGCAGGACAGTGACCGAGGGCCGGCGGAAGCGGCGCTTCCTGTTCGTGATGCAGTACCCGGGCTATCTGCGGTACTTCGACTCGACGGTCCGCGGCCTTGCCGCGCGAGGGCACCACGTCGAGGTGATCTTCGACAAGCCGAACAAACAGGCCGAGGGCGCTGAGGCGCTCGCCGGCGTTCCTGGCGTGGACATCCTCGACGGGCGTCCTCCGTCGCATGGCGACGAGATCTGGTCCACAGTGGCCCGCGCCACACGCGGCACGATCGATTACGTCCGCTACTACCATCCGAAGTTCGTCGATGCCGTCTATCTGCGCGATCGCATGCGGAAGGTCGTGCCACCGGTATTCCGCTTCCTCGCCCGCCGGAACTCCTCGACGGCCGGCGTAACGCGGGCCCTGGTCTGGTTCTTCACCGTCTGCGAGAAGGCGATTCCGAGCAGCGTGCGCATCGAGCGTTTCATCAAATCGCGCCATGCCGATGCCGTGCTCGTGACGCCGCTGGTGACCGCGCGGTGCGGCCAGACCGATTACGTCAAGTCGGCTCAGGCCCTGGGGATTCCCGCTGCCGCGTGTATCGCCAGCTGGGATCATCTGACCACCAAGGGCCTGATTCGTGTCCGTCCGGATCTGGTGTCGGTCTGGAATCGCGAGCAGCAGTCCGAGGCCGTCGAGTTTCACGGCATCGACCCTGCTCACATCGTGGTGACGGGGGCACAGCCGTTCGACCGCTGGTTCGAGCGCACGCCGACCGATCGCGGCGCGTTCTGCCGGAAGATCGGACTCAGCGCCGATCGCCCCCTCGTCCTGTTTGTCGGATCGACGGCATCGATCTCGGCTCCCGAGGCCGAGCTGCTCTTCGTGCGCCGGTGGATTGCGGCGCTGCGCGACGAGCCGCGGCTGGCGGACGTCGGCATCCTGATTCGCCCGCATCCGTACAACTCGACGCACTGGCTCGACGCCGATTTCAGCGATCTCCCGAACGTCGCGATCTATCCGCGCGGCGCGAACCCGGTGAACGAATCGGATCGGCAGGATTACTTCGACTCGCTGTTTCACAGTGCGGCAGTGGTCGGCGTGAATACGACGGCGATGATCGAGGCGGCCATCGTCGGCCGCACGGTGCACTCGGTGCTGGCGCCGGAGTTCCAGGACACGCAGGGCGGGACGCTGCACTTCCGGTATCTGCTCGCCGAAAACGGCGGCTTCCTGCGCGTGGCGCAATCGCTGCCCGAGCACGCGCGGCAGGTGGCGGAGACGGTGGAGTCGCCGGCGATCGGCCGCGCGGCGTGCGACCAGTTCGTCGAGCGGTTCGTCCGGCCGCACGGCAGGTCCGTCGCCGCGACGCCGCTGCTCGTCGACGCGCTGGAAAAGATGGCGTCGAAACGGCGGACGCGAGCGACGGTTCCGATCGTCCTCTACCCATTGCAGGCGCTGTTGAAACTGGCGGGTTCCGCGGCTGTCAGGCGTGCACGGCGGCGGCCCCGCGCGGCGGCGCCGCCGCAGTCATCGGACGCGGCACAGGCTCGCGGCGACCAGATTGCGGATGTGCCGACGACAAAGGCAGGGTAGCGCGTGACGGATCTCGTGCACCTGGCATCGCCGTCGGCCGCGCTGGCGGAGCGGATCGCGCGCCTGCGCGCGACTCCGGCCTTCGCGAACTACGAGTACGTGCGCGAGCGCGTGCTCGAGATGCGCGGCCGCGTCGAGGCCGACCCGAACTACAAGCCGAGCGCCTACTGGGAAGAAGAGCTCGCCAACTTCGAGTACATGCTCGACGCGAGCCCGCTCATCGTCGACAAGCTGCGGGCGCACTCGTTTCACATCACGGGTCTGCATGTGCACGACTACCGCTCGGGCCGCGAGCGGAAAGCCGCCCGTTATGCGGAGAAGCTGCACGCACTGCAGGCGACGGCCCGCAACCCGGAGCTGTTCGTGCCCGAGCCGTCCGATCTCGGCGGCTTCGGCTTCGTCATCGACGGTCAGCTGGTCAATCTCGACACGCTGAAGTTCTTCGAAGTGCTCATCGCCCTGGACAAAGGGGCTGTGCTCGAAGAGTTCCGTGGCCGTGGGGCGGACCCTGGTGGGTCCGCCAACGCGAATGAGCGAAAGCTGGTGTGGGAGGTCGGCGCGGGATGGGGCGGGTTTCCCTACCAGTTCAAGCGGCTCTGCCCGAACACGACCTATCTGATCAGCGACTTTCCGGAGCTGTTTCTCTTCTCCGCGACGTATCTGATGACGCTGTTCCCCGGCGCGAAGGTGCGGTTCTGGGGCGAAGAGCCGGCCGATCGCATCTTTGCCAACTGGCGCGACTACGATTTCATCTTCACGCCGAACACGGCGCTGTCGGACCTGACGCCCGATCGTCTCGACCTGGCGGTGAACATGGTCTCGTTCCAGGAAATGACGACGGCGCAGGTGATGTCGTATGTGGCGAAGTCGCACGAGCTTGGCGCGCGGTTTCTCTACAGCCTGAATCGCGAACGCTCGGCGATGAACCACGAGCTGGACAGCGTCTCGCGCGTCATCGCGAAGTACTTCTGGCCGCGCGACGTCCAGGTGCTCAAAGTCAGCTACCAGAAAATGATGGACGAAGAGCCATCGAAGACCGATTACAAGCACGTGATCGGCTGGAAGCGGATCAAGATCTGACGCGGTAATGCAGAATTCAGAATTCAGAATGCAGGCGGGTCGGGACAGCACGTACTGTCTGCATTCTGCATTCTGCATCCTGCATTTCCGGGCACCCAGATAATGCCTCGCGTCATCATCGGATCGCCGCTCTTCAATCACGCGAAGGATTTTCCGGAGGCGATCGAGTCGATCCTCAGCCAGACGTATACCGATTTCGCGCTGGTGCTGGTCGACGACTGTTCCACCGACGAGACGCCGGCGATCGCCCGCGAGTACGAGGCGCTCGACTCACGCGTCTCGTATCAGTGCAACACCGAGCGCCTCGGCCTGATCGGCAATTCGCACGAAGCCTTCAACGCGGCCCGCGCGAAGTATCCCGACGCCGAGTATTTCGCCTGGGCGAGCGATCACGACCTGTGGCACCCGCGCTGGCTGCAGCAGCTCGTCGAGGCGCTCGACGCGCATCCGGAGGTGGTGCTCACCTACCCGCTCAACCGGCGCATCGGCGCCGCGGGCGAAGTGCTGAAGCGGCGGCCGTGGGCCTTCGACACCTTTGGCGTGACCGATCGCTGGGTCCGGATGCGCCGCGGCATCAGACACATGTCGGCCGGCAACATGGTCTACGGGCTCTATCGCATCAACGCGCTGGAGCGTGCCGGCGTCTACCGCCACGTGCTGGTGCCGGATCGCCTGCTGTTCACGGAGCTGTCGCTATACGGTCAGTTCAAACAGGTGCCGCAGGTGCTGTGGTTCCGTCGCTGGTACGGCCGCATCTTCAGCCTCGGCCGTCAGCGCGTCAGCTTCTTTCCGCAGGGCCGGCCGCTCTACGCGTACTTCCCGTGGTGGATCAGCCACGCCGTCAGCCTGTTCTGGACCTTCACTGTTCGCGGCGAGGGGCGTCCGGAGATCTCCCGCGCGGCCGGCGTCGCCGCGTCCGTTCAGTGCTTCGTGCTGGCCGGTCTGCTGCACATCTGGCAGACCCTGCGCGCCATCCGGTTCTGGATCCTGGAACGGCTCGAGGTCTTGCGCCCGTACGAGCGGCGCCTGCGTCTGGTGCTCCGCTCGATCGCCCGGCGCGGCGTGATCGACTGGACGAGGGCGCACCTGAGGGAATTCATGGGTGCTAAGGCTTTGAGGAAAGCGCGCGCGCGCCTCGGCAAGAAAGTCAGGTACTACAGCTTCGAAGCGGTGCGGCGGCCCGGGCTCTGGTTCCTCAACACACTGCAGGCGCTGCCGATCGTGAAGACGCGCGTGATTCCGTCGCTGGTGAAGGATCAGCTCGACGAGCTTCCTGCCGCACCGCACGCCGAGGCGATGCGCCGTGAAATCGAGCCGCTCACGAAGACGGACGCTCCGATTGTCATCGGCCCCTGGGTCGGCGAGGTCGGCTACGAGCTGCTCTACTGGATTCCCTTTCTCAACTGGGCGCTGAAGGAGTTCGGCCTGGAGAAGCGCCGCCTGATCGTCGTCTCGCGTGGCGGCGCACGGCACTGGTACAGCCACATCAGCCGGGAGTACGTCGACGTGTTCGATCTCTTCTCGCTGGATGAGTATCGCGAGGCGAACGAGCTGCGCTGGGACAAGGCCGGCCATCAGAAGCAATACCGCATCGAGGCGATGGATCGGGACATCGCCGATCGGGTGAAGACACGGCTCGGACTCGATCGCGTCGAGCTGCTGCACCCGGGACCGATGTACCGGCTGCTGCGCTTCTTCTGGTTCGAGAAGGCCGGTGTCGGGATTCTGAAGCAGCACACCGAGTACAAGCCGCTGGCGCGCGTCGACCGGAGCGCCGCGCTCAAGGATCTGCCGCGCGACTACGTCGCCGTCCGCTTCTACTTCCGTCCGTCGTTCCCGGATACGCCGGAGAACCGGCGGTTTGCGGCGGACGTCGTGCGCTCGATCAGCCGCGAGGTTCCGGTGGTGCTCCTGAACACCGGGTTGAAGCTGGACGACCACGACGACCTGCACGTGCCGGGCATGGGCATCCACCATGTCGATCGGCTGATGACCGCCGAGCGGAACCTGGAGGTGCAGACGGAGATCGTCAGCAACGCGCGAGCGTTCGTCGGCACCTACGGCGGGCTTGCGTATCTGGCGACGTTCTACGGCGTGCCGTCGTTCGCCTTCTATTCGACGCAGGCGGAACTGCTGCCGTCGCACATGGATGTCTGGTGGCGTCTGACGCGGCTGATGGGCGTGCCCGCGTCCGCCCTCGACACCCGTTCGGCGGACACGCTGCGCAGCGTGCTCGGCGGTGTCGTCCAAGGCGGTGTCGTCCACATGGACCGGGCGGTGGGTTCGTAGCGGATGCTGCGGGCTCTTCGCCGGTTCGTCCAGGAGCGCCTCGGCGTTGCGTCGCGCGACGATCTCGTGGCCAGCAGAAAGACCATCGAGCGCAGCGAGGAACGGCTCACCAAGGCGGTGGAGAAGAACATCCTGCGGCTGGCGAAGCGCCTCGATCGGATGGATAAACAGATCGACACGCTGACGCAGTACGTGGCGCGCCTCGACGCGGTCGCGCAGACGGGCCGCCTCCGCAAGATTGAGTACAACGTCGACGCTCTCATCCGGAACACGTTCCTGAACGGCCAGCTTCCGGAGCCGCAGGCGACGCTGGCGCGGCGTTTTCGCGGGCTGTCGGAGCACGAGGAGGACGGCATCACCGTCGCCCTCTTCCAGCGGGTTGGCGCCGCCACGCACCGCTTCGTCGAGATTGGCGCCGGCGTCAACGGCGGGAACTCCGGGTTTCTTGCCAAGGAACTGGGATGGACCGGGTTGATGGTCGACGTCGACGCCGGCCGGGTGGCGGCGCTGCAGCGGCGCTTCGCGCCCGCGGTCGCCGTCGCGCAGGCGCAGGTGACGCGCGAGAACATCAACGACCTCGTCTCGTCCCACGGATTCGCCGGCGATATCGACCTCCTGAGCATCGACATCGACGGCATCGACTACTGGGTGTGGGAGCAGCTCACCTCGTGCCGCCCGCGCGTCGTGATCGTCGAATACAATCCGTTTCTCGGCGCCGATCGGTCCGTGACGATCCCGTACGATCCGGAATTCAACAGGCATCGCTTCGACGTTCCCCGCTTTGCGTACTACGGTGCGTCGCTGCGCGCCCTGGTGAAGCTCGGCGCGCGCAAGGGGTACCGGCTCGTGCTGGTGGAGCCGCGCGGCGTGAATGCGTTCTTCGTCCGCGAGGACATCGCGGCCGATGTGCCCGCACTGGACGTCGGCGGAGTGCCGATCGCGCCGGAGGCGATCGCCGACTTCGGACCCGGCGGGATTTACCCGTTCCTCGATCGCACCGGCCTCGCGCTGATCGAGATTCATTAGAGAGAATTCGCTACCGATGATCGTTGGCTACAGGGACCTGCGGCAGTACCGGAAGAAGGTGGCGATGGTGGACGGCGCGTTCGATCCGCTGCATCACGGCCACGTCGAGTACTTCACTCGCGCGCGCGAACTCGGCGGCACGCTCCTGTGCAACATCGCGCCCGATTCGTACACCAGCGCCAAGCACGCACCGCTGCTGCCGGCGGCGCAGCGGGCGGCCGTGATCGATGCGCTGAAGCCGATCGACTTCACCCACGTCAGCCCGGTGGACACCGAGACCGTCCTCCGGGAACTCCAGCCGACGCATTACATCAAAGGCAAGGACTGGGAAGGCCGGCTGCCGCCGGAGCAGGTGCGGATCTGCCGCGAAGAAGGCATCGAGATCGTCTTCCTCGACACCGTCCGCGACTCGTCGACCAAGCTGCTGAAGGCCTTCGAATCCGGGCCGAACGGCCACGTGGACCTGCCGGCGTTCGAGAACCTGGTCTTCACCCAGAAGGTCATCGAACCTGAGCATTACGACTCGGAGTATTTCGTCAGCGACTGGCGCCAGGCCGGCAACGACTACACGATTGAAACCCGCCGCAAGATCGAGGGACGGCACCCGCAGGTAATCAAAGAGGTGTTTCAGCCGAAACGAGTACTGGACCTGGGCTGCGGTCCCGGCGCGCTGATGTTTCTGCTGCAGGAAGTGGGCATCGCCGCCGACGGCGTGGACTTCGCGCCCAGCTCCCGCGAGCTGGCGCCGGCTGAGGTGCGCGACCGGATCACGATTGGACCGGTGGCGGAGCCGAGCATTCCGGACAACGCCTACGATCTCGTGATCTGCCGCGAGGTGTTCGAGCACCTGACCGTCCTGCAGGTGCGCGAGGGCGTCCGGAACATCTGCCGCATCAGCTCGAAGTTCGCGTACGTGACGACCAGGTTTCACCCGAATCCGGCGACGCTGCTCGACGTCACCACGCAGTTCGACGTCGATCCGTCGCACATCACGCTGCTCAACAAGGATCTGCTCCGGCTGTTCTTCGTGCTCGAGGGATTCCGCCAGCGCAAGGACCTCGAGGACCGGATCGACTGGATGGGCAAGGGCCGGGTGCTCGTGTACGAAAAAGTCGCAAGTGACAACTGACAACTGACAACTCAGAACTGACAACTGACAATTCAGAACTGACAACTGAAGGGAACGATCCATGCGTCAGCTCATCATCGGCGACCGCATCATCAGCGACGACAGCGATGCGTATGTCATCGCGGAGATCGGCCACAACCATCAGGGCAGCCTGAAGACGGCCAAGGAGCTGTTCCAGGCGGCGGCCGAATGCGGCGTCGACGCCGGGAAGCTGCAGAAGCGCGACAACCGCTCGCTCTACACGCGCGAGATGTACGACAAGCCGTACGACAACGAGAACAGCTTTGGCGCCACCTACGGCGAACACCGCGAGGCGCTCGAGTTCGGCAGGTCCGAATACGAGGCACTGCAGGCGGAGTCCGGCCGGCTGGGGATGGCGTTCTTCTCGACGGCCTTCGACATCAGGAGCGCGGACTTCCTGGCCGAGCTGAACACGCCGGCCTACAAGATCGCCTCGGGCGATCTGAAGAACATCCCGCTGCTGCGCCACGTCGCCAAGATCGGCAAGCCGATGATCGTGAGCACCGGCGGCGGCACCATGGACGACGTGCAGCGCGCCTATGACGTCATCATGCCGATCAACCCGCGGCTGTGCCTGCTGCAGTGCACGTGCGGATACCCGGCGGAATTCGCCGAGCTCGACCTGCGGGTCATCACCACCTATCGCGAAAAGTTCCCGGAGATCGTCATCGGCTACTCCGGCCACGACAACGGCATCGCCATGCCGGTGGCCGCGTACATGCTCGGCGCCCGGATCATCGAGAAGCACTTCACGCTGAACCGGGCGATGAAGGGCACCGACCATCGGTTCTCGCTCGAGCCGGTCGGCATGAAGAAGATGATTCGCGATCTGCAGCGGGTGCGCATGGCGCTCGGCGACGGCCGCAAGAAGGTCTACGCCAGCGAGGCGAGCCCGGTACTGAAGATGGGGAAGAAGCTGGTTGCCGCCCGCGATCTTCCCGCCGGCCACGTGCTGACCATCGCCGACGTCGCGATCAAGAGCCCGGGCGACGGCCTGCCGCCCTATTACCTCGATCAGATCGTCGGCCAGGCGCTGAGCCGTGACATCCGCGCCGATCAGTCGCTGACGCTCGAGCTCGTCGGGCGGCCCGCTACTGCCGCGGCAGGAGTGTAGCCACTCTGCTGGCGGTTCAAGAGGTGCAACAGGTTCAAGACGTTCAATCTGAACGAGACCGTCTGAACCAATTGCACCCAGTGAACTCCTTGAACTGACCCCTGACATGACGGACAGATTCCGCTTGGACGGCCGCGTGGCGGTCGTCACCGGTGCGCTCGGCAATCTCGGGCCCGTCTGGGCGCAGGCGCTGCTCGAAGCAGGCGCGACGGTCATCGGCCTGGATCTGCCCGGCGCCAGACCGAACGCGGCATTCGAGGCTCTGCAGTCGGCACACTCCGGCCGGCTCACGCTGATCGGCGCGAACGTCACCGATCGCGCCGCACTCGGCGCCGCGCGCGACGAGGTGCTCGCGCGCCACGATGTCCCGTCGGTGCTCGTCAACAACGCCGGCATCGACGCGCCACCGGCCGCGGCCGGTGGCGGCCACCGTCTCGAGGACATCCCCTTCGACGTGAACCGCCGCATCTTCGAAGTCAACACGCTGGGCTTGTTTCAGGTCACGCAGCTGTTCGGCGGCGACATGGCCAAAGCGGGCCGCGGCTCGATCATCAACATCGGCTCGCTCTACGCATCCGTGTCGCCGGACGCACGCTTCTACGACCACATCGTCAGCGATCCGCCGTTTCTGAAGCCGCCGGCATACGGCGCGTCGAAGGCCGCGGTCGTGAACCTGACGAAGTACTTCGCGACGGCGTGGGGACCACTCGGTGTCCGCGTGAACACGCTGTCGCCGGGCGGTGTGCTGGGCGCCCAGGACGACCGGTTCAAGTCGAAATTCAACGCCCGGGTTCCGCTTGGGCGCATGGCCAGCCATCAGGACTTGATCGGTCCGCTGCAGTTTCTGGCGTCCGACGCCTCGGCGTACGTGACCGGTGCCGAACTTCGCGTGGACGGAGGTTTCACCGCCTGGTGACCGGGTTCCCTGGACTCGTCGTGCAGAAGACGCTTCGCGGCGTGAGCCGCGCGAAGAAGCAGGCGCAGCGCGGCGCGAAGCTGGCGCGCTACGTCGCCGGGCGTGTCCGCTCCGCCGAAAAGAGTCTGTACTTCCACCTCCGCGATACACGGGCCGGGCAGGCGCTGCTGCGCGCGGCGACGATTGCCGGCGGCGGCCGGGAACTGCGTGAGCGCCGCCAGATGGCGGCCGGCTACGTCAAGACGATCGGCAGGCCGCTGATCGATCCGGCGAAAGGCTGGGGCGCGGTCACGTTCGACCCTGCCAGCCCCGAGTTCAGCGGGGTACTCGCGACGAGTCGCCGCCTGTTCGAGATCAAGAAGGCCAAGATCGCCGAACAGATGGCCGGCTTCGACCAGTGGGACGCGAAGAAGCAGGCCAAGTTCCTGACGAGGAAACAGTCGTTCTACCGGCACCTGCTCAAGGACGAGGATCTTCGCCGCAATCCCGATCTCGTCGAGTTCGCGTTGAGCGACGCGCTGCTCGGTCCGGTCACCCAGTATCTCGGAATGGTTCCGTACTTGACGCGAGTGGACCTGGTCTATTCGGTGTCGCGCGGGACGGATGAAAAGATCGAAAGCCAGCTGTTCCACCTCGATCACGAAGGCCTGCGGCAGCTGAAGTACTTCATCTACGTCTACGACGTCGGTGAGCCGGAGGGCCCATTCACGTTTCTCCCGGCCGATACGAGCTTTCGCGTCGTCAACGACGTGCGCAGCTGGAGAAAGCGGCACGGCGGCGGCCAGGACGTGGAATCGCGCCGGTATCTCGACGACGAGATCACAGCGGTCAACGCGGCGCAGGACATCGTGACCGTGAAAGGGGCGACAGGGTCGGGCGTCGCCGTCGACACGTCACGCTGCCTCCATCTCGGCAGCCGTGTGAGTCCCGGCGCCTTCCGGCTGGTCCTCTACCTCCAGTACTGCACCACGCGTGAAATCACCAACGTGTTCGACGTCGATCGCTTCCGGCACGACCCGGTGAAGCATCTGGCGGTCGCGCACAGCGTCGAGCAGGGGCGCGCACTCGCCGACAAGTACGAGATGGGAGGTTGATGTCCCCGGACCGTGCCGCCGGTGCACGCATCGTCCTCGCCGCCGCCGCTGTTTTTGTCCTCGCGTTCGTCTATCGCCTGCCCGATGCCACGTCGCTCATCAACGATCACTTCATGCATGTCGCCTGGGGACGCCAGCTGCTGTGGGGACGGCTGCCGGTGCGCGACGCCGTGTCGCTGGGCATGCCGCTGCAGACCGGTCTGTCTGCCGCCGCAGAGGGGCTGATCGGCTATCGACTGCTGTCGGAGGCACTCGTCATCAGCACGGCCTTTGCGGCCGCGGCCGTCCTGACGTTCGTTCTGGTTCACCGCGCGACCGGCCGCATCGCGCTTGCCGTCGCCGCCGCGGTGCTGGAGATCGCCATCGCGCCACGGACGTACAGCTATCCGAAGCTGATCGTGTACGCGGCTGGCATCCTGCTCATGTGGCGCTACATCGACCAGCCGTCGAATCGGCGCGCGGTCCATCTCGCCGTCGCGACGGCACTCGCGTTTTACCTGCGCCACGATCACGGTCTCTATCTGGGCCTCGTCACCGTGGCGGTCATCGCCATGCGCCACGCCCGTGACCTGCGCGCCGCGATGCAGCAGATGACCGTGTATGCGGCCGGCTGCGTGCTGCTCGTGGCGCCCTTCTTCGCCTACGTCGCGGCGTACGGCAGCGTGCGCGAGTACGCACGGGACCTGCGCCAGTTTTCCGCGCGGGAACGCTCCGGCAACCCATTCGTCTGGCCGGCGTGGCCGCTCTCGACACGCGACAGCATCGCGCGGTGGACGACGGAACAGGACCGCGCGGTGCCGATCAACATTCGATGGACGGATTCGTCGTCTCACGAAACTCGCCGGCAGGCGGCGATCCGCCATCGTCTACAGGTTGCTGCGGCGGGACCGGTCGAGTCCGGCCGGTTCACGCTCTATGACACCAGCACGGCGAACGGCGCCGCGCTCATCAACGATCCGGCCATCGAGGACACTTCGGGCATCGATCGGACGACCGGCGAGGTGTATACGACCGGCTGGTACGTCGGTCCGATCCGGTTTTTGAAAGGCCTCGACACTGCCGCCGGATCGGCCGCGTTCCTGTTCTTCGTGTTCCTGCTCCTGCCGGCCGTCGCCGCAGCCGTTCTGCTGCGAACGACGCGCGCGGCTGGCCCGCTCGGTCAGTGGGAACGCGTCAAGATTGCCGCGGTAGTGCTCGTTGCAATCGTGACCTTTGCCGGCTTTGTTCGCGAGGCGCTGGACGCCCGCATTGGTGATGCCGTCGTCGCCCCGGTGATCCTTGGCGCGTGGTTGTGTGCCGGATTACTGGCCGGCGGACGGCCGTCGGCGTGGCATCGTCTCGCGCGCGTGGCGGTTCTCGCCCTGCTGCTGATTCCTGTGACCAGGAGCGTGGTGGTTGCCGGCGCCGTTGAGCCGCATTTCGAGCGCGGAGAGCCGTTTGGCGTCGCGTGGAAACGATTGGTGACCAGCCCGCCGTTCGACGCCTGGGCCGCAGCCGGAAGCGCCGAGTACCGGGTGGTGCGCTATGTCCGGGAGTGCACCGGTGAGCGCGAGCCGCTGCTCGTCCTCTCACCGGCGCCGCAGATTTACTACTACGCGGATCGCCCCTTTGCGGGCCGTATGGGCTGGTACATGGAGGGCTACTACAGTTCGGAATTCAATCAACGGGAGAACGCCGCCGCGCTCGAGCGGGATCGGCCGGCAATCGCGATCATCGACGCCGGTCGCGAGTCGAAGGATCTGGCGACGCATCCGGCGGCACTCGCGTATCTGGCACGCAACTATCATCAGGTCGGTGAGTTGCCTGGCGCTGATGGAACAGCTCTCCGCGTGTTCACCCGCAACGATCGTCAGGCGGCGTCAACACATCCCGACGCCGGCTGGCCCTGTTACCGCTGAGCCGAGGATTCGCACTGATGCCCAACGTGCAAGCCGCGAAACGAAACATCGCCTGGAGGATCCGTCGCGCGACGGCGCAGATGAAAGAGGCGCGCAAGAACCTGTACTACCGCGTCCGCGAGACGCCGACGGGCCACGCACTGCTGCAGGCCGCCGAGTTCATGCGTTCGCCGCGCGATCATCGGCTGCGGCGAAGCGTTGGTCAGGAATACATCGGCCGTACTGCTGCTCCCGTGATGGATCGAGACAAGGGGTACGGGATCACCTCGGTTGAGCGGTTCGAGAACTTCGATGCTGTCGTCGGCGCGTCACGGGCGCTCTTCGAGCGGAAGAAAGCGGCGATCGAAGAGGAGCTCGCCGGGTTTTCCAGCTGGCACGACCGCAAGCAGCAGAAATACCTGAAGCGAAAAGACAAGTTCCTGCGCAACCTGCTCAACGACAATGACCTGCGCCGGAATCCGGAGCTCCTCGATTTCGCGCTCAGCGATCCGGTGCTCGGCATGGCGGCACGGTACCTCGGCGCGATTCCGTACCTCTGCCGCGTTGACCTCGTCTATTCGCTGCCCCGCGCGACGGGAGACAACATCGCGAGTCAGTTGTTCCACGTCGATCCTGAAGGGCTGACGCAGGTGAAGTTTTTCATCCACCTCTACGACGTGGGTGAGGCCGAGGGACCCTTCACGTTCATCCCCGCCGACGAAACGACGCGGATTCTCGCGGCCATCCGTGCGCTTCGGCGCCAGCAGGGCAAGTCGCACGTCGGCCGGTACCTCGACGAGGAAATTGCTGCCGTCGGCGGAACGAATTCGATCGTCCGCTTGAAGGGCCCGACGGGGAGCGGCGTCGCCATCGACACGTCGCGCTGTCTGCACATGGGCAGCCGCGTGCAGCCCGGCGCGTTCCGCCTCTGTCTCTATTTGCAGTACTGCACCACCGCCGAGCAGACGAACGTGTTCGACGTCGGCCGCTACAAGAAGGACCGGGTGCGCACTCTCGCGATCCAGCACAGCGTCGCTGCCAACGCCAATCGGATCATCGAACCGACACAGATGGCGTGAAGCGCCCGCTCGTCATCGTCCTGAGCGGCACCGCGCTGCTCCTGGTGATCGTACTTCGGGGCATCCTCGACCCATCGGTCGATCGGCTGCCCGGAATCGATTCCGGCAACATCTACGCGTGGGAGGTCTACACGCGCTCGGTGCTGGCGGAATGGAAGCTGCCGTACTGGAACCCCTATCACTTCGCCGGCACACCGCATCTCGCCGATCCGCAGACGACGGTGCTCTATCCGCCGGCGATGCTTCTGCGCTGGCTGCCGGTGCCTGCGTTTCTCGGCTGGATGCTGGCGCTGCACCTGTGGATCGCCGGCGCCGGCACCTTGTTCGCCGCGCGCGCCATCGGCGCGGGCTGGATTGCGGCATCGGCGGCGGCCGTGGCGGTCATGCTTGGCGGCAGCGTATCGGGATGGATTCACGGCGGCCACCTGTTGCTGATCTATTCAGCCGCATGGGTTCCATGGGCATTGGGTTTGGCGATTGTTTCGGTGCGTTCGGGCCGCGTCGTTCCGGACGGTCGTCTGGTCGCCGTCCTCGCGTTGCAGTTCCTCACCGGCTACCTGCAGGGCAGCCTGTACCTGGCAGCGGCGGTGGCGTCGTACTTCATCTTCTCGGCACTGTGGCCACCGCTTGCGAGGCGCGCCTCACAAGGCGCGCCCCACGTATCGGACGATCTTCAAGGCGCGGCCCAAGAATCGGACGACGCTCACGGCACGCGCGTGCGGCGGTGGGCGCCGCTCGCGCAACTGGCGCTGCTGGGGGTGCTGTGCGCGGGCGCTGCGGCGTTTCAGCTGCTGCCGACGGCAGTGCTGGTTGCCGAAGCCGGCCGCAGCGGCGGGTTGCCTTACCGTGAAGCACTCGACGGAAGCTGGCAGGCAAAGGACCTTGCCACGCTCCTGTTTCCCTTTTATGGCCTCGCCGAAGACCCGCCGTACCGGATGCTTCCCGATCGCCTCGCCTACGTCGGCTGGATTCTGATCGCGTTTGCTCCGTTTGCGTTTTTTACCCGCGCGCGTCTTCGTCTGGCGGTGTTCCTCGGCACTCTCGTTGCCCTCGTCCTCATCGTTGCACTTGGTGACGCTGGTGGCTTGTTCCGCCTCCATTACGCGCTGTTTCCAGGACTGCGCGTTCCCGGACGCATTCTGTTTCTCGCCACTTCCGGTCTCGCGCTCCTGGGAGCGCTCGGCCTCGAATCGTTCGTATCGCTCGCGGCGCGGCGGGAATGGATTCGAATGGCTGTCCCGGCGGTGATCAGCGGCGCTGCCGCGTCGGTTGCGGCCTATGCGGCTTTCGGTGCGTCGCAGCCAGCGATTCCTCCGGTTCACGGGTGGCCATGGATTCCAATCCTTCTGAGTGGCGGACTGGTGGCAATCGTCGCTTCAGGGATGTCGGGTTGGCGGCGTCTGGCGCTGGCCACGGCGCTCGCCGCCGTCGTCCTCGATCTGACGACACTGAGTCTCGGCGCCGTGGGGACGATTCCCGTTGAAACGGAAGCGGAGATCCGCCAGTGGATCGGCCCGCCTGTCGGTGGCCGTGCAATCTCGCTGTGCGAAAACAGGATCAGCGCACGCGAGTTTCTTCAGAACCGCGAGCCGACGCTCGACGGCTTGCCCGGGCTTCATCTGCGTGACTACGCGGACTGGGCCTTCATGGCGAAGAGCGGCGACGTTCCACCCGGTGGCGGCCTCTACCATCGCATTGGCGGGGAAGGTGACCAGCCGGCACGGCGCGACTTGCTCGACATGGCCAACGTCTCGCGCATCGTGGCCTGCACGCATGGCGCCGACGGCCGGCTGTCGGGGATGGACATTCAACGCAACGAGCGTTCGTGGCCGCGGGCCGTGTGGGTCTGCGATGCCGAGGAGGTGTCGCGCCGCGAGGCCATTGCGCGCATCATCCGCGGACGCTACGACGCGTCCGGCGGTCTGCAGCCGCGTCATTACATCAAGCTCCGGTGGGCTGCGGGCGTGCACGACGCACGGCGCGCGGAACTGGAGCGGGTGCATCACCTGCAAGACGGCGTCGTTGTCGAAGGCGTCACGTGGAAGTACCTGCTCGGCGACGCCTCGCTCGACGCGGTACTGGCCATCATGCGCGACCCCGAGGTCGAGGACACGCACGGCGTCGACCGTGCGACCGGTGCGTTCATGCCGACCGACGAATTGCAGGACTCGATTCCCGAAATCACGGGCGACGTCACCAGGACCCTCATGCCCTCGACGGCAGCGTGCGCAGGGCGGGGCGACGTGAACGTTCGCGTGATGGACCGGCCCGACGGGCGCGTCGTGGCGCAGGTCGATGCGCCGGCCGACGGCTATGTGTTCTTCAGCGAGCCGTATTACCGCGAGCGCCGCGCCTGGGTTGACGGACGCGGCGTGCCGATGCTCAAGGCCAATCTGACCTTTACCGCAGTCGCCGTTCCAGCCGGCCGCCACGACGTCGAACTGCGTTACGTGCCGTCGAGCTTCTACGTCGGCTCTCTCATCAGCGGCGCGACGGCCGCCGGGTACGCATTCGTCTTCGTCAGGCGTCCGCGAAGGAAGGCGCGCTGACGTGACGATCCTGCTCCACGTGACGCTGATGACGATGCTCCGGCATTTCGAGAGCGTCCTGCTGGCACTGGCCGAACGTGGTCATCGCGTCCGCGTGGCGCTGCCGAACCGGCGTCCGGATCTGCTGCCGCCGCCGGCGCTTGCCGATCATCCGTCGATTTCCTTTGTTCGGGCACCCGCCACACGCGGCGACGAATGGGCGCATCCGATCCATGAGATGCGATCGCTGCGCGACTACCTGCGCTACCTCGAAGCGCGGTACGACGGCGCGCCGAAGCTGCGAACGCGGGCGCTGCGGAAGATGGTGGCGGCCGTCACGCGCGAGCACCAGTCGCATCTGGCCGCGCACTGTCCGCACTGCGATCAGCGCATCGTCGACGACCAGGTCGGGCGCATCATGCTCGCCTTCAAGAAGGAAGGACGCCGCAACCTGTCCGCCATGCTCGGCCTCATGGAGGCGACAATACCGAGCGACACGTCGATCGAAGCGTTCCTCACCTCCGAGGCTCCCGACGTCGTCCTGGTGACGCCGCTCATCAACTTTGGCTCCTACCAGGCCGACTACGTCAAGAGCGCACAGGCGCTCGGCATCCCCGTCGGCTTTCCGGTCTTCAGCTGGGACAACCTGTCCAACAAGGGATTGATTCACGTCGCGCCCGATCGGGTGTTCGTCTGGAACGATCGGCAGCGGATCGAGGCGGTCAAGATGCACGGCGTGCCGGCCGACCGGGTGGTCGTCACTGGTGCGCCGCGGTTTGATGAGTTCTTCCTGATGCAGCCGGGACAGTCGCGCGATTCGTTCTGCGCCGGGTTCGGACTCGACCCGACGCGCCCGATCGTGACGTATCTGTGCTCGTCGGAGTTCGTGTCGGGCCACGAGGTCGCTTTCGTCGAGCGCTGGATCGCCGAGCTGCGCCGCGACCGAACGCTCGCCGAATGCGGAATCCTGATTCGGCCGCATCCGCGCGAGCAGAAGCAGTGGCGGACGTTCTCGCCGACGCGCGGCGTGGCCGTCGCGTTCCCGCGCGCGCTCAATTCCGACCAGACGCTCTTCGACACCGTGTATCACAGCGCCGCCGTCGTCGGCCTCAATACCAGCGCCGAGCTCGAGGCGGGCATCGTCGGCCGCCCGGTGTTCACCATCCTCGCGGGCGACCAGGCCGAGGGACAGGAAGGCACGATTCACTTCAAGTATCTGTTGAAGGACCAGCACGGCTTCGTCGAGGTCGCTCCCGACTTCGATACTCATAAGAGACAGCTGACCGCCGCGGTGCGAGGCGAGTACGACGCCGGCACGATGCGGCGGCTCGTCGAGCGCTTCGTGCGGCCGCATGGAGGATCGCAGCCCGCCACACCGCTTCTGGTGTCGGCGATCGAGGATCTGGCCCGCAGCAAACGTCCGCACGTCCAGGAGGCAGCCCGTGCGTAGGGAAGCGTTATGCCCATAGCACCAGACGTCGTCCTTGGGACGGACGTCAAGATCTTTCACCCGACGCTCGTGAACCTGTATGGCTGTCGCATCGGGGACGACACGAAGATCGGCACGTTCGTCGAAATTCAGAAGAACGCCGTCATCGGGCGCCGGTGCAAGATTTCATCGCATACGTTCATCTGCGAAGGTGTGACGATCGAAGATGACGTGTTCGTGGGTCACGGGGTGATGTTCATCAACGATCGCCGGCCGCGGGCGACCGCCGACGGACGGCTGCAGACGGAGGAGGACTGGACAGTGGTGCCGACGCTCATCCGGCAGGGGGCGTCGCTCGGCAGCGGCGCCGTGATTCTGTGCGGTGTCACCATCGGCGAGAACGCCATGATCGGCGCCGGAGCCGTGGTCACGCGCGATGTGGCTCCGGGAGAAACGGTGGCGGGGGTGCCCGCGCGTCTCCTCGCATCGCGGACGCTCTCGTGAACCGGGGAGCGGGGAGTACCGCATGATCCGGATCGGGGTCATTGGTTACGGCTACTGGGGGCCGAACGTGGTCCGCAACTTCGCGGAGCTCGCGGAGGCTCAGGTCACCGTCGTCTCGGACCAGCGCCCGGAGCGTCTGGCGCAGGCGCAACGGCGTTATCCAGGAATTCGAGTGACGACAGATCCGTTGGATCTGATCGCGGACCCTGCGGTCGATGCCGTCGCCATCGTCACGCCCGTCGCGTTCCATTTCGAGCTGGCGAGCGCGACGCTGCGCGCCGGCAAGCACGTGCTCGTCGAAAAACCGATCGCGTCAACCAGCGACGAGGCGAGCCGGTTAATCGACGAAGCCGCCAGGCGGCGGCTCGTGCTGATGGTCGATCACACCTTCGTCTACACCGGCGCCGTGCAGAAGATGCGCGAGCTCGTCGCCGGCGGAGAGCTCGGCGACGTCCATTACTACGATTCGGTCCGCATCAATCTCGGCCTCTTTCAGCACGACGTCGACGTGCTCTGGGACCTCGCCGTGCACGACCTCTCGATCATGGACTTCATCCTGACGCAGCAGCCGGTGGCGGTATCCGCCACAGGGCTGGCGCACGTGCCCGGCCGCCCGAAGAACATTGCCTACATGACGATGTTCTTCGACGGCGCGATGATCGCGCACGTGCACGCGAGCTGGCTGGCGCCGGTGAAAGTGCGGCGCACGCTTCTCGGCGGCAGCAGACGCATGATCGTCTTCGACGATCTGGAGGCGAGCGAGAAGATCAAAGTCTACGACCGCGGCATTTCCGTCGATCCCAGTCCGGAGAACGTCTACCAGATGCTCGTCGGCTACCGCACGGGCGACATGTGGGCGCCGAAGCTCGCGGTGACGGAGGCGCTGCAGGTCGAGGCGGCGCACTTCGCCGACTGCGTGGCGCGAGGCGTGCGGCCGCAGAGCGATGGCGAGTCCGGCCTCCGCGTCGTCCGCCTGCTCGAGGCGGCATCCGCGTCAATGCAGCAGCACGGGCGGCCGGTCGACATTCAGGGAGTGGCCGCCGGGTGATTCCCTACGCGGATCTGCGCCGGCAGTACCGGGCCATCAAGCCGGAGATCGACGAAGCCGTGCTGCGCGTGCTGGACAGCACGCAGTTCATCCTTGGCGAGGAGGTCGTGGCGTTCGAACGGGAGTTCGCCGCCTACTGTGGAACGGCCGACGCCATCGGGGTGAACTCGGGAACGAGCGCGCTCCATCTCGCGCTGCTCGCGGCCGGCGTCGGGCCCGGCGACGAAGTGATCACCGTGCCGTTCACCTTCGTGGCGACTGCCGCCGCGATCGTCTACACCGGAGCCACGCCGGTCTTCGTCGACATCGATCCCGGGACGTTCACGATGGCGCCGGGGGCGATCGAGCAGGTCATCACACCGCGCACGAAGGCCATCATGCCCGTTCACCTCTACGGACATGCCGCCGACATGGATCCCATTCTCGACATCGCGCGACGCCGCGGCCTCGTGGTCATCGAAGACGCGGCACAGGCGCACGGCGCGACCTACAAGGGGCGTCCGTGCGGGTCGATCGGCGCGATGGCGGCGTTCAGCTTTTATCCTGGCAAGAATCTCGGCGCCTATGGTGAAGGCGGCGCCGTGGTCACGAGCGATCCGGCGCTGGCGAAGAAGATTCGCGTCATGCGGAGCTGGGGTGAAGAGCGCCGCTACGAGCACAGCGTCAAGGGATTCAACTACCGGATGGACGGCATTCAGGGCGCCATCCTGCGCGTGAAGCTGCGTCATCTCGACGCCTGGACCGGCGCCCGCCGCGCGCGCGCAGCGGACTATGCACGCGCGTTCGCCGGAACCGGCATAACCACGCCCGTCGAGCGTCCCGACTGCCGCCACGTGTATCACGTCTATGCCGTCCGGCTGTCGCAGCGCGATTCGACGCGCGCGGCGCTTGAGGCAGCCGACATTCAGACGGGTGTGCATTACCCGATCCCGATTCATCTGCAGCCGGCGCACGCGGACCTCGGCTACGGGCCGGGTGATTTCCCCCTGTCCGAGCAGGCCGCCGCACAGGTGCTGTCGCTGCCGATGTTTCCGGAGATGACGGTCGAACAGGTGGAGCAGGTCGCCGCCGCGGTGCTCGCGGCAGAGCGGTTGCCGGCGATGCCGCGTGGCTAGAGGACACGGAGTGGACGGAGGTCACGGATTCACACGGAGCTACGGAGGCACGGAGACGCACGGAGTTTTAGCCACGAAGACTACGAAGAGCACGAGAGTATCGCCGTTCGATTGGCCGCCGAAGGCGGCCTGCCGCGATGTACGGGAGCGTAGATACAAGCCGCTTGTGGCGCCGTCAGCGGCTTGTATCTGCGCTCTCGTACATCGCGGCTGTCGGCATGCTTCGCACGCCGACCAATCGAACGGCGGCGTCTCCGTGCGTCCTCCGTTTCTCCGTGGCTCCGTGTTAAAAACCGTTTCCTCCGTCCCCTCCGCGTGCTCGGAGGCACGTGGCTGACATCCAGGACCGCACCGTTCACGCCGTTCACGGCCGGCGTGCCGTCGAGCCGGACCCGCCGTTCGAGCGGGAGCTGTCCGAGGCCATGCGCTCCCGGTATGAACCGCGGGCGCTGCTCGAACTGTACGGACGATTCACGTACGGCGAGGGCGAGTTCGACGCTATGATGCGCCGCGCCATCTGCCGGGCGATGACGCGGAGCTTCGGCGACGGGGTGCACGTCGGCCGCGGCGTCCTCTGGCGTCACCCTGAAACGTTCGACGTCGGCTCAGGTGTCTTTATTGGCGATCAGGCGGTGCTGCAGGGGCGTTTCGACGGCAGTTGTGCGATACACGATCGGGTGTGGATCGGGCCGCAAAGCTATTTCGATGCGCGCGACCTGGTCATCGAGGAATATGTTGGGTGGGGACCGGGGGCCCGGGTGCTTGGTTCGACGCACACCGGGATCCCGGCCGACGTCCCGATCATTCAGACCGATCTCACGATCAGCCCCGTGCGTATCGGTGCGTGGTCGGACATCGGCGTGAATGCGGTGGTGCTGCCGGGCGTGCACGTCGGCAAGGGCGCGATTGTCGGCGCGGGTGCGGTGGTGACCACCGACGTCGAGCCGTTTACGATCGTCGCCGGGGTGCCGGCGAGGTTTCTACGTCGGCGCGAAGGTGCTCCTGAAGCGGAGAAGGTGTGAGAATCGACGACTCGACAATCGTGGTCACTGGCGGCGCCGGTCTGATCGGATCAACGACCGTCGACCAGCTGCTGCGCCTGCATGCGCCTCGGCGCATCGTCATCTTCGACGACTTCTCGCGCGGCACCCGCGCGAATCTTGCCACCTCGGCCACGGACGCACGCCTGGAGATTGTGGAAGGGGACATCAGGGACCGTGACGCCGTCGCGCGTGTGGTCGAAGGCGCTGACGCGCTGATTCACATGGCGGCGCTTCGCATTACGGCCTGTGCGGCGGATCCACGCGCAGCATTCGACGTCATGTGCACGGGGTCGTTCAACGTCGTCGAAGCGGCGCACCAGGCAGGAGTCCAGAAAATCGTCGCCGCATCGACCGCTTCGGTTTACGGCCTCGCCGACACGTTTCCCACCGGCGAGACGCATCACCCATACGGCAACCGGACGTGGTACGGCGCGGCCAAGCTCATGCTCGAAGGCCTGCTGCGCTCGTTCAACGACATGTACGGCTTGCCGTATGTGGCGCTGCGCTACTTCAACGTCTACGGTCCGCGCATGGACATCGACGGCAAGTACACCGAAGTGCTCATCCGCTGGATGGAGCGGCTCGATGCCGGCCAGCCGCCGCTGATTTACGGTGACGGCAGCCAGACGATGGATTTTGTCTACGTCGATGATGCGGCGCGGGCGACCATCCTGGCGCTGGCCTCGAATGTCTCCGATGAGGTCTTCAACGTCGCCAGCGGTGTCGAGACAAGCCTCAACGAGCTCGCGGCCGCACTGTCGCATGTCATGAACGTGCGGCGCGCGTCCGAGCACGCGCTCGCGCGCACGGTGAATGCGGTGACGCGCCGCCTGGCGGCGACGGAACGGGCCGAGCGGATGCTCGGGTTCACGGCGGCGGTGTCGCTCGAGGAAGGCCTGGCCCGGCTGGTCGAATGGTGGCGCACGGAGCGCGTGCGCGTGTGACCGCGGTCCGCACGCTGATTCCCGTTGCCAGGCCGGCGCTCGGAGAGCGCGAGGCCGACGCAGCGCGGCGTGCGATTCTCTCCGGCTGGGTGTCGCAGGGGCCGGAGGTCGCGGCGTTCGAACAGGAGTTTGCCGCCGCGGTGGACGCGTCCCATGCCTGCGCGGTATCGAGCTGCACCACCGCACTCCATCTCGCCCTCGTCGCGTTGGGCGTCGGCCCGGGAGACGAAGTCGTCACGGTGAGCCATTCGTTCATCGCCACGGCCAACGCCATCCGGTACTGCGGCGCCACGCCGGTGTTCGTCGATGTCGAGCTCGACACGTTCAATATGGACGTATCGCAGCTCGAGGCCGCCATCAGTCCACGGACCAGGGCGATCCTGGCCGTGCACCAGCTGGGAATGCCCTGCGATCTGCAGGCGATCGCCGGCATCGCCCGCCGGCATAGCCTGCCCGTCATCGAGGATGCCGCCTGCGCCATTGGCAGCGAGATCCGTTGGGACGACGCATGGCAGCCGATCGGACGGCCCCACGGAGACATCGCCTGTTTTTCCTTTCATCCCCGCAAGCTGCTGTCGACGGGCGATGGCGGCATGCTGACGACACGCAGCGAGGAGCTCGATCGACGTTTTCGTCTGCTGCGGCAGCACGGGATGAGCGTCCCCGATACGGTGCGGCATCAGGCGTCCCAGGTCACGTTCGAGGACTACCTGATGGTTGGCTTCAACTACCGGATGACCGATATTCAGGGCGCCATTGGACGCGAGCAGATCAAGCGGCTGCCGTCGCTCGTGGCCCGGCGGCGTGAACGGGCGGCCCGGTATCACGCCGCATTCCGGACGGTCGCCGGCGTGAACGCGCCCGTCGAACCGCAGTGGGCTCGCAGCAACTGGCAAAGCTATGCGGTCCGCGTGGCCCGTGGCCGCCAGCGCCCGATCATGCAGGCGCTGCTCGACGAGGGGATCTCGACGCGCCGCGGCGTCATGAACGCGCACCGGGAGCAGGCGTATCCGGCAGGCACCTGGCGCGTTGCTTCGGGGCACGGTCTCGAACGAAGTGAAGAAGCGCAGGACACGGCGATCGTGCTGCCGCTCTTCCACGACCTCGACGAAGCGGATCAGAACAGGGTGATCGACGCCGTCACGAAAGCCGTGTCAGCACACGCGTGATTTCCATCGTCACGCCGGCGTTCAACGAAGCCGGAAACCTGCAGCGCCTTCATGCCCGCATCGCCGAAACGATGGCCGCGCTCGGGGTTGACTGGGAGTGGATCGTCGTTGACGACCATTCCCGCGACGACACGTTCGCGGTGATCCAGGGTCTGTCATCCACCGATCCACGTATCCGCGGCGTCCGGCTGGCGCGAAACAGCGGGTCACACGTCGCGATCGCGTGCGGCCTGCGTCTCACCAGCGGCGATGCCGTGGTGATGATGGCGTCGGACCTTCAGGATCCACCCGAGACGATTGCGGCGATGCTCGAGCGGTGGCGCCGCGGCGCCCAGATCGTCTGGGCCGTCCGCCGCGCGCGGCCGGGCGACCAGTCGCACGCCCGATTCGCCGCGGCCTATTACTGGATCGTCCGCCACGTCGTCGGGCTCCGCGACATGCCGGCGAAGGGCACGGACTTCTTTCTCGCCGATCGCCGCGTCGTCGACGCGTTCCGCGCGTTCCCGGAGCGGACCACGAGCCTCTTCAATCACCTGACGTGGATGGGATTCAAGCAGGAGTACGTCGAGTACGAGAAGCAGCCGCGTACGGCTGGAGCGTCCGGATGGACGCTGTCGCGGAAGATTCGGCTGGTCATCGACTCCGTGACGGCATTTTCCAACGCGCCGCTGCGATGGTGCGCGTATTTCGGCGCCGCGATGCTGGCCGTGGCGGCGGTGTTGACCGTCGTCGGCGTTCGGCTGCTGCCGGAGCTCGGCGGCGGGCTGCTGCTCGTTCTGGCGGTGCTCTTCGGCCTGTCGGGAGTGCAGATGCTTGCGCTGGCGATCGTCGGCGAGTACGTCTGGAGCGCGCTCGCCGAGGCGAGGCGCCGCCCGCAGTTCGTCATCGAGGCCGCCACGTCGGACGACGTGCTGGCGATGACGGTAAAATAGCCATTTCCCCAGGACTCCCAGGAACAGACCGCGCCCATGATCGATTGCATCGCCGGCTACCACCTCAACCCGTGGACGTGCGGCATCGCCAAGTTCAACGCAATTCTGGCGAAGGAGCTCGACGTGCCCGTTGTCGGGCTTGCGTCGCCCGACCTGCGCAACTATGCGCGCCCCCTGCTCTCGATCAAGATGTCGGAGTTCACGGCAGACGACGCCCGCGCGCTGGCGTTGTGGGTCGATGCCAACGCCGGCCGCTTCGATCTGTTCCTGCATGCGTTCGACGGCACGCCGATCGAACAGCGGCTGCTGAAGGCGGCGGCGCACGTGTATTGCGGCAATCGCGAGCTGACGCACCAGCTGGCGCCGTCGCGCGCCGATATCGTCGAACTCTTCTGCCCGGGCACGCTGCTCAACTCGCAGCGGTTCCAGGACACCGAAGTGAAGGTGTTCACCTTCGGCATGGCGCACAAGATTCGCGTGCCGCTGTATCGGCGGCTGCGCGACCTGCTGGAAGCGACCGGAAAGAGCTACTCCGTCTACGTGTCAACGGCACTGCACGAGAACACCAGCTTCGACGGCTCGTTCGTCGTCCGCTTCGAGGAGCTGCAGTCGATCTTCGCCGGTCAGGTGTATTTCATGGGTTACCTGTCCGATACCGCCGTCTTCAACCATCTGATGGACTGCACGTTCCTCGCCGCCTTCTTCGAGAAGGGTCTGCGTGCCAACAATACGACGGTGAATGCGGCCATGGAATGCGGATGCGCGGTCATCACGAACCTCGATGAACACTCGCCGGCCGGCCTGACGCACATGCGGAACGTGATCGACATCAACCTGTGCGACCGGCTCCCGGATTTCGAGCACGCGCAGCAGATTGGCCGGGCGGCGCGCGACATCGCGCACGGGCAGTACGGGTGGGACCGGCTCGTCAGCGAATTGCGGTCGGTGGTACGGACGTAGGCATGAATCCGCAGCCGGGACTCCACACAGGTTCATGATCATCACCAAAGACGCACGCCGGCGCGCCGTCGATCTCTCGACGATTCCAACCGTCGTCCTCAATTCGATAGGCGGTGAGGAGGGGCCGGCGGCCGACGGACGCACCTTCGCGAAGGTGAATCCGGCCACCGGCCAGGAAATCTGCCGCGTGGCACGTTCCGGCGCGGCGGACGTGTCGCGGGCGGTCGACATCGCCAAGCGGGCGCAGCCCGGGTGGGCGGCACTGACGGCCGTGAAGCGCGGCGACATCCTGCGGCAGATTGCCCTCCTCATGCGGGAGCGGCGCGAGGCACTCGCCGAACTGGTCGCGCTCGAGACGGGGAAGTCGAAGAAGGACGCGCTCGGCGAGACCGATGCGGCCATCGAGATGGGCTTCTTCGTCGCGGGTGAGGGTCGTCGCTTCTACGGCCAGACCACCACCAGCGCGGTTCCGAACAAGGCGGCCATGGTCGTCCGGCAGCCGCTTGGAGTCGCCGGATTGATCATCGCGGCGAACACGCCGATCGCGAATGTCGCCTGGAAGGCGTTTCCGGCATTGCTGTGCGGCAACTCGGCGATTCTCAAGGCTGCGGAGGACACGCCGCTGTCGGCCTGGGCGTTCGCCCAGCTCGCCCGCGAGGCGGGTGTGCCGGAAGGCGTTTACACGACGATTCACGGGCTCGGGCCGGAGGCCGGCGCGCCGCTCGTCGAGCACCCGGACGTCGCGGTCGTCAGCTTCACCGGCTCGTGTGAGGTGGGGCGCTGGATCGCCGAAACGGCCGGCAGGCGGCTCGCCAAGACGTGCCTCGAACTGGGCGGCAAGAATCCGTTGATCGTGTGTGACGACGCCGATCTGACGAATGCGGTGACGTGGGCGATTGGCTCGGCGTTCAGCAACGCGGGGCAGCGGTGCGCGGCGGGCAGCCGGCTGATTGTGTTCGACGGCGTCTACGACCGGTTCCGGGCGATGCTCGTGGAGGCCACGGAACGTGTGAAGGTCGGGACCAGCGACGCCGATGATTACGGTCCGGTCATCAATGACGAGCAGATGGCGAACATGCTGTCGGCGGTGGATCGTGCGAAGGCGGCCGGCGCGTCGGTGCTGACCGGGGGGCACCGGCTGACCGGGAGCGGCTACGGCGACGGCTACTTCGTGGCGCCGACGATCCTCGAGCACGTCGGGCCGAACGACGAGATTTCGCGCAGCGAGCTGTTCGGCCCGATTACGTGCCTCTATCGCGTGAAGACCTTCGACGAGGCGATCGCCCTCGCGAACGACTCGCCGTTTGGACTGACGGCGTCGATCCACACGCAGAACATCAACCGCGCGATGACGTTTCTCGGTCGCGTCCAGGCCGGCGTCGCCGTCGTCAACGGCGGCACCTACGGCAGCGAGCCGCACCTGCCGTTTGGCGGCCTGCGGCAGTCCGGCAACGGCTGGCGCGAAGCCGGGACACAGGCGCTGGACGTGTACTCGGACCTGAAAACCATCTATATCAATCACAACCCGGATGCTGTCTGACCGCGGCCGTTCACGCTTCCACGTGCCCGGTTCCCGGTTCGTGTTCAGGTTCGGTGCTGCGTTCATCGTGCGGAGCCTGTAGTTCATGCCATCGCCATCGGTCGTCGCACTGATTCCTGCGCGCCATGGTTCGAAACGAGTTCCGGGCAAGAACGTCCGGCTCCTCGCCGGCCATCCGGCGATTGCGTACACGATCGCACCCGCACTCGAGAGCGGCGTGTTCGCCTCGGTGATTGTCTCGACGGACTCGGAGGAGGTTGCCGCCATCGCCCGACACTACGGCGCCGAGGTGCCGTTCCTGCGTCCGGCGGCGTTCTCCGGCGACACCTCGCCGGACATCGAATGGGTGGAGCACACGCTGTCCGAGCTGAAGCGGATGGGACGCACCTGGGACTGTTTCAGCCTGCTGCGGCCGACCAGCCCCTTCCGGTCCGCCGACACGATCCGGCGCGCGTGGGCGCTGTTTCTCGCCCGGGACGGCGTCGATTCACTGCGCGCGATTGAGAAATGTGCGCAGCATCCCGGGAAGATGTGGGTGATCCGCGGCGATCGCATGTTCCCGCTGCTGCCGTTCGGCGGGACTCAGCCGTGGCACAGCACACCGTATCAGGCGCTGCCGCCGGTCTACGTGCAGAATGCGTCGCTCGAGATCGCGTGGAGCCGCGTGGTGTTCGACAGCCGCTCGATCGCCGGCGACGTGATGATCCCGTTCATCACCGAAGGACACGAAGGGTTCGACATCAACGATCCGCACGACTGGATGATTGCCGAGCGGTTGATTGCGGACGGAGCGGTCCAGCTTCCGCCTGTTCGTCAGGCGCCGTACGCGGCGGTCAGCACATAGACATGCATGGGTGACATACAGACCGATCAGGGCGAATCGCTCGAACTCCAGTACGTTCCCGTCGCCGAGTTCCAGCGTCTGCTGAGCTCCGATGCCGATGCGGTCGTGCGGGCGCGCGCCTTTGCCGCGCTGGCGCGCATCAACACGCTCTACATGATTGCCGGAGCATGGTCCGGGCACATCGGGACGAGCTTCAGCTCACTCGAGATCATGAGCTGGCTGTTCCTCAACGAGCTGCGCGATCTCGACAAGGGACCGGAGGGTTGTGACATCTTCTTTTCCTCGAAGGGGCACGACGCGCCGGCGTTGTACAACGTGCTCATCGGTCTCGGTCTGCTGCCGGCCGAGAAGCTTCACCACCTGCGGCGGCTGCACGGCCTGCCCGGACACCCGCACGTCGAAACGCCGTTCATCCAGGCGAACACCGGCTCGCTCGGCATGGGGATCTCGAAGGCGAAGGGGATGGTGCTGGCCAACCGCCTGAACGGGCGCGAGCGGCGCGTGTATGTTCTGACCGGCGACGGTGAGCTGCAGGAAGGCCAGCTCTGGGAATCGCTCGGGTCGGCGGCCAACAACGGCCTCGGCGAGATCGTCGCGATTGTCGACCACAACAAGATTCAGTCCGATACCTGGGTATCGTCGGTCAGCCATCTCGGCGACGTCGAAGCCAAGTTCCGCGCCTTCGGCTGGCACGTCGCCCGCTGTGACGGTCACGACGTTGCCGCGCTGCAGCGCATCTTCCGGACGTTCGACCGCGTGACTGAGCAGCCCAAAGTGCTGATCGCGGATACCGTGAAGGGCAAGGGCGTCAGCTTCATGGAAGGGCCTGCGACAAAAGCCGGCGAGCTCTACGGATTCCATTCCGGTGCGCCCAGCGAGCACAGTTACACCGCCGGCGTTCAGGAACTGATCGATGCCGCGAACACGCTGCTTGGCGAGTTGGGACTCGGCACGGTTCGCACCGAAGCGCGGACGCGAAATCCGCGCCGCGAACCCCGCCAGACCGACAACCTCATCGCCGCGTACGAACGCGCGCTCGTGGAGCAGGCCGAACGCCACCCGCATGTGATGGCGCTCGACGCCGACCTGGTGAAGGACTGCGGCCTCATCACGTTCGCCCGCCGTTTTCCCGAGCGCTTCGTCGAATGCGGGATCGCGGAGCAGGACATGGTGTCGATGGCGGCGGGCATGGCGCGCCGCGGCGTGCTGCCGATCGCCCACTCCTTCGCCTGTTTCCTCGCCGCCCGGCCCAACGAGCAGATCTACAACCAGTGCAGCGAACGCTCGAAGGTGATTTACGTCGGATCGCTTGCCGGTCTACTGCCTGGCGGACCAGGCCATTCGCACCAGTCCGTGCGCGACATCGGCGCGCTGGGATCGGTACCGAATCTTCTCCTCGCGGAGCCGTGCTGCGAGGCCGAAGTCGCCGCGCTCGTTGACACGCTGGTCAACGGCGTGAGCGAGAGCGCCTACCTGCGGCTCGTCTCCGTCAAGTGGCCGATGCCGTTTGCCTACCCGCCGCAGCACGCCGTCCGCGTGGGTGCGGGTTGGACGATCACCGGCGGGGAGGACCTTGTCGTCATCGGTTACGGCCCGTGGATGCTCGCCAATGCGTTCGAGGCAGCACGACGGCTGCAAGAGGGCACCGGCACGAGCGTCCGCCTCGTCAACCTTCCGTGGCTCAATCGTGTTGATGCCGAATGGCTGCGTGACACCGTTGGCAGCTGTCGATCGGTCGTGACGCTCGACAACCACTACCTGCACGGCGGCCAGGGCGAGATGATTGCCGCCGCGATCGCCGGGCTCGGACTCGAACGATCGCCGCGCGTCACGCGCGTGGGCGTCACGGAGCTGCCGGAGTGCGGCACCAACGATGAGGTGCTCGCCTACCATCGGCTGGACGTTCCATCTCTGGTCGAGGCGTTCCGCGGTGCGCTGTCGCACCGTGACGTCAAACGCCGGGAGACCCAGCTGACATGACCGTCCTCTTCTGGGACATCGACGGGACGCTGCTGACGACCGGGAAGGCCGGCGTGCCGGCATGGGAAGAGGCCGTTCGGGAAGTGATCGGGCGCGATTTCGAGCTCTCGTCGATTCGCGTTGCCGGACTGACCGACTATCAAATTGCCGTGCGGACGTTCGAAATGCTTGGCGTCGACGCCGACGAGGGGACCGTGCGGGCGATGGTGCGGCGGTACGAGGAGCTGCTGCCCTCGTCTCTGCCGCTGAAGCGCGGCTCGGTGTTGCCGAACGTCCGTGAGATTCTCGAGCACCTCGAAGGCCGCAGCGATGTGCGGTCCTACTTGCTGACGGGCAATACGCGCGGCGGAGCGCGGGCGAAGCTGACTCACTATCAGCTGTCGCATTTCTTTTCCGACGGAGCGTTTGCCGAAGACGCCGGGGAGCGCGCGACGATCGCCGCGCGCGCGCTCGCGCTGGCGCGACGTGCCGGGCCGGTTGCCGACCACTCGGTGTTCGTCATCGGCGATACGCCGCACGATATCCACTGCGCCAAGGCGATCGGGGCGCGCACGATTGCCGTCGGAACAGGCGGCTACACGGTTGAGGAGCTGGGCGCGCATCAGCCATGGCAGGTCTTCGCCGAGCTGCCGCCGGTGGACGAATTCGTGCGCCTGATTGAACGCGGCCGCTCGGAACCGGCAGCGGCCAGCGCGAGCGGAGCGGGAGATCTGCGGCCGTGAGACTCCAGCGCGTCCTGCGCCGATTTCCACGGCTGTGGCGAATGACACGGCTGGCCCGCCGCTGGTACTACGCGCGCTACGACGCGTATCCCGACTGGCGCGAGATTCTGGCGGCAAACAGCGAACTCTGGAACTCGGCGCGGGCGTCCGCGCAGGGTGGGCCCCGCGTGCTGATGGCCACGGCGATCGGCTCCTACGCCCATGCGGTGACGCTGGAAAGCGCGCTCGCCGCCGCGCTGACGTTCCGCGGCGCCGAGGTGCACGCGCTGCTGTGCGACGGATCGATGTCCGCCTGCGCCGAGTGCGAGGCATCGTTGTATCCGGACATCGAGCGCTTTGTCCGCTACGGTCCGTCACGCGACTTGTGCCGGAACTGCCTGCAGCCGGCGGAGCGCGTGTACCGGCAGTTGGGGATTACCGTCCACAAGTACGGCGACTGGCTGACGCCCGAGGATCGCGACAACGCGCGCCGCATCGCCCAGGGCGTGTCGGTGCGTGACGTTCGCACGTTCACCGTTGACGGGCTGGCGCTCGGCGAGCATGCCTATGCCGGCGCGCTGCGGTTCTTCGCGACCGGAACCCTGGACGAAGAGCCTCAGGCGGAGGCCGTAGTCAGGCGCTATCTCGAGTCCGCCTTGCTGACGGCATACGCCACGCGGCGTCTGCTGCGCGCCAGGCAGTTCACGTCCACGGTGGTGACCCACGGCATTTACGTGCCGTGGGGCATCGTGTCCGAAGTGTCGCGGCAGGAGAACGTGCACGTCGCGACATGGAACGTCGCCTACCGCAAGCGCCGTTTCATCTTCAGCCACGACGACACCTACCATCACACGCTGCTCAGCGAATCTCCCGGTCATTGGGAAAACATGCCGCTGTCGGAGACGCAGGAACGTGACCTGATGACCTACCTGCGCAGCCGGCGGGAAGGCCTGTTCGACTGGATCGTCTTCCATCGCCCGAACCGTCTGGAGCCGCAGGAAATGGTGCGGCGGGTAGGCCTGGACAGAAACAAACCGATCGTGGGCCTGCTGACCAACGTGTCGTGGGACGCGCAGATCCACTATCCGGCCAACGCGTTTCCGAACATGCTCGAGTGGCTGGTGCAGACGTGCGAATACTTCGCGACGCGTCCCGACCTCCAGCTCCTCATCCGTGTGCATCCGGCGGAGATCAGCGGATTCCCGCCCTCACGGCAGCCGATCCTCCGCGAGCTGCAACGGCGGATCCCGCGGCTGGCACCGAATATCTACATCGTGCCGCCGGAGAGCGCCCTCAGCACCTACGGGCTGATGTCCGAGTGCAACGCCGCGATCATCTACGGCACCAAGATGGGCGTCGAATTGAGCAGCGTCGGGATTCCCGTCATCGTCGCCGGAGAAGCGTGGGTCAGGAACAAGGGCATCACCTACGACGCGACCTCGCGCGAGGAGTACTTCGACATTCTCCGCCGGCTGCCGTTCACCGAGGGGCTCGGGCCGGCACAGCTGGCCCGGGCACGGCGCTACGCCTACCACTTCTTCTTCAACCGGATGATTCCGCTGCCGTTCATCGAGCCGAGCGCGGGCTTCCCCGTCTACCGGCTCGAGTTGAATCGGCTGCAGCAGCTGCTGCCCGGCGATAACGGTCTCGACACCATTTGCAACGGCATTCTCGGCCGGACGCCGTTCGTACTCGGCCGTCACGAAGCGCCGGCACGCCACCCCGAACTGGTCGCTCCCTAGAAACTCCCAACTCCCAAAGTCCCAACTCCCAGTGCTCGAGGGCCGGCTTTTTGGGAATTGGAAGTTGGGCGTTGGGAGTTAGTCTGTACCCGCATTGCTGATCGCCGCTGCCTTCGTGGTCGCCACGGCGGCCTCACTGGCGCTCGGAGCCGTCGTCCGCCGGTTCGCTCCGTCGATTGGTGCGGTCGTTCCCCCACGACCCGATCGATGGCATCGCGCCCCGACGCCGACCATGGGGGGGGTCGCCATCGGGTTGGCGACGGTCATCGGATTCCTCGTGGTCGTCGCGCGGCCGTCGGTGGTCGGCGACCTTCTGCCCTGGGTTCCGGTGTTGGCGGCGTCGCTGGCAATGTTCGTCGTCGGCGTCCTCGACGATCGGCTGCAGCTGTCGCCGACGGCGAAGCTCGTCGCGTCGCTCGCCATCGGTGCGTTTCTGGTGTTCGCGCTGGCGGGCACCGAACCTGATGCCGCCAGGCAGGCGCTGCACACGCTGATTGCCATCGTGTGGTTCGCCGGCGTCTGCCATGCGTTCAATCTGCTCGACAACATGGACGGACTGGCCGCCGGCGTCGCGTTCATCGCCACCGCTTTCTTCGCGTACCTGCTGGCGAACGAGCTCGGCACGGCGATGGTCGTGCTGCTGGCGTCGCTGGCAGGTGCCTTGATCGGATTTCTGTTCTGGAACCGTCCGACGGCGCGGCTGTTCATGGGGGATTCCGGGAGCCTCTTCATCGGCGCGATGCTGGCATCCACGTCGCTCGTTCCCATCCTTCGCGGCGGGGTGGCGTTATCGAGTCCGATCGTGCCGATCGCGTTGATTCTCGCCGTGCCGTTGTTCGACACGGCCTTCGTCCTCGTGCTGCGCCGCCTTGCCGGCCGCAAGGCCAGCAAGGGCGGCACGGACCACGTGTCGCATCGGCTCGTCTCGCTGGGATTCTCCGAGCGGACGGCCGTCCGTTTTCTCTACCTGCTCGGACTCATTGCCGGTGGCGTGGCGGCCGTGATGGTCCTGAACGACCGTCCGGAGCCGCAGCTGCCGATCATCGCCGCGGTTGGCGTCGTGATGACGCTGGTTGGCATTTACCTGGCGCGCGTGCCCGCTTACAACGCCGAGGATTTTCTTGCGCTCCAGAAGTCGTCGTTCGCGCCGTTCCTCAAGGACCTGGCGTTCAAGTGGCACGCTGGTCAGGTCCTGCTCGACCTCATCCTGATCACCGTCTGCTATTACGCCGCATACCGGCTTCGGTTCGAGGGCGAGAACTTCGACTTCCTGCAGTCCTTCATGGTGTCGCTGCCGGTCGTGCTCGGCTGCAAGTTGGCGGCGCTGTACGCGTCGGGCCTCTACCAACGCTCCTGGGACACGTTCGGACTGCGCGATCTGTCCGTCGTCGCCCGCGGCGTGGCGGTCGGATCGCTGCTGTCGGTGGCGGCAGCGTTCTATCTGTATCGCAACGTGGTCGCGTCTCGCGCCGTGTTCGTCTTCGACGCGACCCTGCTGGCCATCGCCATCGTCGCCACGCGCGTCTCGTTCCGGATGATGAATCTGGCCGCCGCCACCCGCAATAAACGGAGCCGCCGGGTGCTGGTGTACGGCGCCGGCAACTTCGGGCGTCTGCTCGTCCGCGAAATGCGCGCAAATACGGCCTGGAACATGAACCCGGTCGCCTTCATCGATGACGATGCGGCGAAGATCCACCGCTGGATCGTCGGCGTGCCGGTTCGCGGTTCGATCGACAGCCTCGAGACGACGATGCGCCAGTACGGTGTGGACGAGGTGATTCTGAGCAGCCGCGCGATCAACGGCAACGTCGAGACGCGCATCCGCGAAATCTGCACTCGCGCCAACCGTCCTGTGCGCCGGTTGTACATGGAGATTCAGTAATTCAAAAGGCAAAAGGCAAAAGGCAAAAGGCAAAAGGCAAAAGGCAAAAGAACACGGCCGCGTTTTGAATTTTGAATATTGAATCTTGCATTCCACCAATCAGCGAAGTCTGAGGGTTGGTATAGATGGCCGGGCCTTTACCTCGCCCGCACCGGGCATCCGGCGCTATGTCGAAGGTCTGGTGCCGGCGCTCCTGGCCCTCGCGGATGCACCGGACATCGTTGTCCTCGGTGGGCAGCCCGACGCGGCGCCGCCGCACCTCGAACGCATAGCCGAGCGGGCACACCCGCCGACCAACGCCGGGTGGACGCTCGTCGGGCTCCCCCGCGCTGCCGCCGGCGCCAGGCTCGACGTCCTCCATGCCCCGGCGTATACCGCGCCATTCTGGTCGCCTGCGCCGGTCGTGCTGACGATCCACGACATCAGCTACGAACGTAATCCGGAGTGGTACCCGTATCGGCGCGACTGGCTACGCCGGGCCTTTTACCGTTGGAGCGCACACGCGGCGGATCACATCATGGCCACCTCGTCGTTCTCGGCATCGGAGATCGCGGAGATGTACGGACTCGATGCCAGCCGAGTGACGGTGGTGCCGCTCGGCGTTTCAAGTGACTTCGCAGGCCCGCGTGGGGGGCTGCCGTGCGCGCTGCCAGTCGAGGTCGCCACGCCGTTTCTCCTGCACGTCGGTGACATTCACGAGCGGCGGAACCTGTCCGTTGCGGTCACCGCCGTGCTCGAGGCGCGGCGGCATTTTGGCGCGCTCCCTGCGTTATCGCTCGTCCTGGCGGGAACGGATCGTGGAACCGGCGACGCGTTGTGTGCGCTCGCTGCCGACGCCGGCGCGCCGGAGGCGGTCGTGCGGCTCGGCCGAGTCGAGGAGCCGCTGCTGCATTCGCTCTACCGGTGTGCAACCGCCTTCGTCTACCCGTCGCGGTACGAAGGCTTTGGTTTCCCCGTTCTGGAAGCGATGGCCTGCGGCACACCGGTCATCGCCTCCCGCGCCGCCTCGATTCCCGAGTTGACCGGCGACGCTGCCATCCTGCTCGATCCCGATGATGACCGGGGCTGGACGGACGCAGTGATGCGCATCGTGACCGACGACGAGCTGCGCAGCGAGCTGGCGACACGCGGTGTTGCGCGCGCGGGTCTGTTCACATGGGCGCGGACCGCGCGCGCGACGATGGACGTGTACCAGAGGTGTCTGGCCGAAGCGGCGAATCGGCGAGGGCGGAGGCCCTGAAGCGCCGGTGAACGCCCCCGACGTGTCCGTGATTGTCGTGACGTGGAACGGCCGTCAGCATCTGGACGCGTGCCTCGAAGCCGTCGCCGCGCAGAGGGGCGTCAGACTGGAGACGGTGCTCGTCGATAACGCGTCTACCGACGGCACGGTCGACTACGTGCGGGGCCGGCACCCCGCGGTCCGCATCGTGGCGCTGCCGGACAACCGCGGTTTCGCCGGTGGAAACAATGCCGGCGTTGCAGACGCACGCGCCCCGATCGTGGCGTTTCTGAACAACGACACGATTGCCGATCCCGGGTGGCTGCAGGCCCTTGTCGCCGGTCTCGATCAGGCCAGCGGATTTGCGCTGGTGACGTCGCGCATCGTCTATATGCACGACCCGCAGATTATCGACAGCGCCGGCGACGGTTTCCTCCGTGCCGGCGGTGCGTTCAAGCGGCTGCACGGAATGCCGGCCGCCGATGCGGCGGAGCCGCTGGAGGTCTTCGGCATGTGCGGCGCGGCCTGCCTGATGCCGAAATCCGTGTTCCACGAGCTGGGCGGCTTCGACGAGGATTTCTTCGCGTCCCACGAGGACGTCGACCTGTCCTATCGTGCGCGGCTTCGCGGATACCGTGTGCGATATGTCCCGGATGCGATCGTCCGTCATCAAGGCAGCGCGACGCTCGGCCGGCAGAGCGCGCGCGCGGTGTATTACGGCCAGCGGAATCTCGAGTGGGTCTACCTGAAGAACTCGCCGGCGTCGATCCTGTTTCGCACTGCGGCCGCACACGTCGCCTACAACGTTGCCGCGGCCGTCCACTTCGCGCGGGCGGGCCAGGGCCTGGCGTTCATTCGCGCCAAGGGGGCGGCCCTCGCGGCGCTGCCAGCGACATTGCGGAAGCGCGCCGCCGTCCAGCGCGCACGCCGCGTCACGGCCGGAGAGATCTGGCGCGTGCTGGAACCGCGGTGGCTTGGCCTCAAGAGGCGCGAAAAGCGCTTCGATGAGGGCGTCGCGCGCGTCGGGCCATGACACCCCCGCTGGGCGCCGTCATCGTGAATTACAACGCAGGTCCGGAACTGCGGCGCGCGCTCCAGTCGATCGACCGCGAGGCGGGCGGATCGTGGCAGGGCGTCGTCGTCGACAACGCATCTGCCGACGGCAGCGAGGCCGCGGCCATGGAGTTTGCCCAGGTCCGCCTCGTGCGCAACTCCGAGAACGTGGGCTTTGCCCGCGGGGTGAATCAGGCGATTCGTGAGTGTCCAGCCGATCGCATCGTCATCATGAACCCCGACTGCCAGCTGATGCCGGGCTCACTGCCTCCGCTCATGGCGGTGCTGGACTCCGACCCGCGGTGCGCGATCGTCGCACCGCTCGTCCGCGATCCCGATGGGTCGCCGCAGGGGAATGCGCGCGGCGATCCCGACATGCTCACCGGCTTGTTTGGACGTTCGAGTGCGCTCCGTCGAACGCTTCCGGCACTGGAAGTCGCACGCCGCAACGTGATCGTCGGCACGGCGGACGATGCCTCGACCACCGTGGATTGGGTCTCCGGAGCGTGCATGCTCGTGCGTCGCGACGCCTTTGTCGGCGTCGGCGGCTTCGACGAGCGGTACTTCATGTATTGGGAGGACGCCGACCTGTGCCGTCGCCTTCGGGCGCGTGGCCACACGATCCGTTTCGCGCCGGCCGCCGCGGCCGTGCATCGGGTCGGCCAGTCGAGCCGAACGGCGCGGGCCCAATCCGTTCGGTCCTTTCATGACAGCGCCTACCTTTACTATTCGACGCACGTCGCCCCGGGGGTGCTCAACCCCAAACGATGGATCGCGCGCGCGCTGCTGGCGAGCCGCTGCTGGTGGAAGCTGGCACGGGGCGCGTAGGTTAGAGGATTTCGTCGACCAGATTCGCGACGTGGAGACCGATCGACAGGCACGACGTCAGACCGGGGGATTCAATGCCGGCGGCGTGGACGACCCGCGGTGACAGCGTGTCCCGGGCAATGAAGAAGTCCGCATAGGACACGTCCGGCGGATGAAACTTGGGCCGGATCCCGCTGCCGCCCAACCGGAGGTCGGCGAGCGACAGCTCCGGCAGCAAGAGACGCGCCGGCGCGAGGAAGTCCTCGACCGGGATCCGATGCTCTTCGTAGTCGTCCTTGCGATCGAGATAGCAAACGGTCGGACCGAGCGTGACGTTGCCGTGAATGGTCTTGCTCAGGTGCACCCCTAGTCCGTGTGTGTGCGGCAACGGATAGACCAGGGCGTTCACCATCTGCCGTCTGGCCGGTACCAGTTCGGCGTACTCGCCGCGGCACGGATAGATCCGGAACCGCTCCCCGCCGAGCGCCGCCGCGACGTCGTCCGCGTAGAGTCCGGCCGCGTTGACCACGGAGCGCGCCAGAATGCGCTCGGCCGGTGTGTGCAGTTCGATTCCATCCGGTCGCACGTCACTTCCCGTCAGTGGCGTGCCGGTGAGAAGCGCTACATCGCCATCGACGCACAGCCGCGCCAGGGTTCTGACGAGTGCTTCGGCCTCGAGGATGCCGGAGTGCGGGGAGAACAGTGCCGCATGCGCATGGACATGCGGCTCTCGACCCTTTATGAACGCGGCATCGACGATGGCGAGGTCTTCGACGCCGTTGGCGGCGCCTCGCTCGCGAAGCGTTTCGAGCGCGGCGATCTCCGCGTCGTCGTGCACGACGACCAGTTTTCCGCAGCGCTTGAAGGGAATGTTGTAGGCCTCGCAGAACGCGTACAGCAGCCGCGCGCCAGCGACACAGTGTTGTGCCTTCAGCGATCCGGGCGGGTAGTAGATCCCGGCATGGATCACCTGACTGTTCCGCGTGCTGGTAGCGGCGCCCGGCCGCGGCTCACGTTCGAGCACACACACGCTGCGGCCCCGCTCCGCAAGCGCTCTCGCCGCGGCGAGGCCGACGACGCCGGCGCCGATAACGGCCGTATCGACTGTTTCCATCCCCTACAATGAGACCGTTGCAGCAGTCTAACGCGACCGCGTTGCGCGTGCTCGTGACCGGGGCCGCCGGACGGCTTGGCGCCGCGATCGTCGAGGCGTTTGCCGACGCGCAGGTCATCGCCCATGCCCGCTCGTCGCTGGACATCACCGACGCCGCGGCCGTGTCCGGCGCGGTCCGAGCGGCGCGTCCCGACGTGATCATCAACTGCGCGGCGTTCAACGATGTCGACGGAGCCGAATCGGCGCCGCTGGCCGCGCTCGCGGTCAATGCCTTTGCGCCGAGAAATCTTGCGCGCGCGGCGCGGGACGCGGGCGCCACCTTCGTCCACTACGGCACCGATTTCGTCTTCGATGGCAAGACCACGGAGCCCCGGGACGAGACGGCGCAGCCGTCGCCGCAGAGTACGTACGCCGCGTCGAAGCTGCTCGGCGAATGGTTCGCCCTCGATGCGCCACGTGCGTACGTGCTGCGCGTGGAGAGCCTCTTTGGCGCCGTCAGCAACTGGACCGGCCGAACCGGGACGATGGATTCGATCGTCGCGGGACTCGAGAACGGCCGCGAAGTACGAGTCTTCACCGATCGAATCGTGTCGCCGAGCTATGTGCCCGATATCGCCGCGGCCACTCGTCATTTGATCCTGCACGAAACACCGCCCGGTCTGTATCACTGCGTCAATGCCGGTCAGGCAACGTGGTACGAAGTGGCGCAGACGGCCGCGGAGCTCCTGCGCGTCGCACCGAGGTTGGTGCCCGTCAGCGTGAACGACGTGCAGTTGAAGGCCCGTCGTCCACAGTTCTGCGCGCTGAGTCCGCGGAAGCTCGCCTCCGCCGGTTTTGTGATGCCGTCCTGGCAGGACGCGATGCGCCGATGGCTGGAGGGCCGGGCGATCCCGGCGGCATAAAATGGGGAGCGATGGGTAAACGCGCGGTCATCACCGGCATCACCGGTCAGGACGGGTCGTACCTCGCGGAGCTCCTGCTCGCCAACGGCTACGACGTGATCGGCGTCGTCCGTCGATCGAGCGCGCCGAATTACTGGCGGATCGAGCACCTGCTCGATCGCATCACGCTCCGTCCCGCCGATCTGCTCGACCAGCTGTCGCTGCTTCGCCTCATCCAGGACGTGCGCCCGCACGAGTTCTACAACCTGGCCGCGATGTCGTTCGTCCCCGCGTCGTGGGACCAGCCGCTGCTGACCGGCGATTTCAACGCCATGGGCGTCACGCGTCTGCTCGAGGCCGTGCGTCAGGTCGATCCCGGGATCAAGATTTATCAGGCCTCGTCCAGCGAGATGTATGGGCGCGTGCGGGAGGTCCCGCAGACGGAGATGACGCCGTTTTACCCGCGCAGTCCCTACGGCGTGTCGAAAGTGTTCGGCCACTACATCACCGTGAACTACCGCGAAAGCTACGGGCTGTTCGCCGTCTCCGGCATCCTGTTCAACCACGAGTCGCCGCGGCGGGGCGTAGAGTTCGTCACGCGAAAAGTGACCGATGGCGTCGCCCGCATCAAGCTTGGCCTGGCGGACCACCTGGCCCTTGGCAACCTGGACGCGATGCGCGACTGGGGATTTGCAGGCGACTACGTCCGGGCGATGTGGTTGATGCTCCAGCAGCCTCACGCCGATGACTACGTCATCGCCACAGGCATCTCGCATTCGGTCAAGGACCTGGTGGAGGTCGCGTTCGGACACGCTGGTCTCGAGTGGAAAAAATACGTCCGGACTGATCCGGCGCTGCTTCGGCCCGCCGAGGTCGATCACCTCATCGGCGATGCCGGAAAGGCGAAACGTGTCCTCGGCTGGCAGCCGAAGATGACGTTCGAGGGCCTCATTCAGATGATGGTTGACGAGGATCTCAGGAGACTCTCGCAGCCGCATCCGGGGCCGGCGGCGGCCTACCGGTAAGACCTCTATCCCCATACGGAGACGCAATTGCACCTGAAGGAGAAGCTCGAAAATCGGCAAGCCAGGATCGGCGTCATTGGTCTCGGCTACGTCGGGCTGCCGCTGGCGGTCGAGTTCGCGCGGGCCGGGTTCGATGTCACCGGCTTCGACGTCGACGAATCGAAGGTGTCTGAGCTCAACGCCGGCCGCAGCTACATCCTCGACGTCAGGTCCGAGGACGTCGCGAACTGCGTGAACGCCGGCAAGCTGCGCGCGACGACGGAGATGTCGAAGCTGGGCGAGATGGACGCGGTCGATATCTGCGTGCCGACGCCGCTGCGCAAGACGAAAGATCCCGACATGTCGTATGTCGTGTCCGCCGCCGAGCAGATTGCCAGATACCTGCATCCGGGGATGTTGATCGTCCTCGAATCGACGACGTATCCCGGCACGACGGCCGAGGTGCTGCAGCCGATGTTCGAGGCGCGCGGGCTGACGGTCGGCAAGGACTTCTACCTGGCCTTTTCGCCCGAACGGGTCGATCCGGCGAACGAGAAGTTCAACACCCGGAATACCCCGAAGGTCGTGGGCGGAACAACGCCTGTCTGCTCGGAAGTGGCCGCCGCGCTGTACTCCGCTGCGGTGGACACGGTAGTTCCCGTCAGCTCCACACAGGTCGCCGAGATGGTGAAGCTGCTGGAGAACACGTTCCGCGCGGTGAACATCGGGCTCGTCAACGAGATAGCGCTGATGTCACACCGGATGAACATCGACGTCTGGGAGGTCATCGACGCCGCCAAGACAAAGCCGTTCGGCTTCATGCCGTTCTATCCGGGTCCGGGTCTCGGCGGCCACTGCATTCCGATCGACCCGTTCTATCTGTCCTGGAAGGCGAAGCAGTCGGGCTTCGAGTGCCGCTTCATCGAGCTGGCCGGCCATGTCAACGGCTCCATGCCGGAGTACGTGGTCGAGCGCATCAGCGAGGCGTTGAACACGAAGAAGAAAGCGATCAACGGCGCGCGCATTCACCTGTTCGGCATTGCCTACAAGAAGGACGTTAGCGACATGCGCGAGTCGCCCGCGCTGGACATTTTGCAGCTGCTGCACCGGCGCGGAGCGGAGCTGAGCTACACCGATCCCTACGTGCCGTCGCTCCAGGAGGGCGAGGTGTGCCTGCAGTCGATTGCCGAAGACGCCGTGGACGGGATTGACTGCGCGGTGATCGCGACGGACCACAAGGGATTCAACTATGCGGCGATGCCAGGACGATTCCCGCTCGTCGTCGACACGCGCAACGCGCTGAAGGGGAACGCGGCGAAGAATATTTTCCGCTTGTGAAAGGGACGTAAACGTCGGCCTCTACCGGCCCACCATCCCTTCGACGGGGCTGCTCGCCGTGGCGTACATCTTGCGCGGAATGCGGCCGGCGAGATGCGCGAGCCGGCCGGCCAGCACGGCGTGTTTCATCGCGGTGGCCATGGCGACCGGGTCTTCCGCGCCGGCAATCGCCGTGTTCATCAGCACACCGTCGGCGCCGAGCTCCATTGCGATAGCCGCATCCGACGCTGTGCCGACGCCGGCATCGACGATCACCGGCACCCGCGCGAACTCCCGGATGATCCGCATGTTGTTCGGATTCTGAATGCCGAGGCCTGATCCGATCGGCGCGCCGAGCGGCATCACGGCCGCCGCTCCGGCATCCTGCAGCTTCCGGCAGGCGATCGGATCGTCGTTCGTGTAGGGCAGCACGACGAAGCCTTCGCGGACCAGCACCTGCGTCGCCTCGATGAGCGCTTCGTTGTCGGGGAACAGCGTCCGCTCATCGCCGATCACTTCGAGCTTGACCCAGTTGGACAGGCCGGCCTCGCGCCCGAGGCGCGCCGTCCTGATCGCCTCGTCGGCGGTGTAGCAGCCCGCCGTATTCGGAAGGATGAACATCCGGTTCGTGTCGATGTAGTCGAGGAGCGACTCGCGCGATCGATCGGAGATGTTCACGCGCCGCACCGCCACGGTGACCATGTCGGCGCCCGACGCTTCGTGCGCCCGTGCCATCACGGCGTGCGACGAGTACTTGCCGGTTCCGATGATCAGTCGCGACGCGAACGTGCGGCCGGCAATGACGAACGGTGAATCAGTCATTCAGCAATCCCAAAGCCCGACCCAACCCCAATCCCCAACCCCGAACTGCTATCCACCGCCGACGAAATTCACGATCTCCACCGAATCGCCATCGTTGACGATCACTTCGGGAAACCGCTGGCGCTTGATGATGGTGAGGTTGTGCTCGACGGCAACCCGCCGCGCGTCGATCTCCAGCCTGTCGAGCAGGGCGACCACCGAGAGGGGCTGCTCGATTTCGAACGGCTCACCGTTGAGGGTAATCTGCACCTGATTCGTCCAACGATTGGTGGTCCAACTGGTAGAGGCCGACCTTCAGGTCGGCCTTTCATCGTTTTAGTCTCCGGCTTCGGCCGGAGCCTGTCAAACGCCCCCGCCTTGGTAGAATCGAAAGATTCTGCCATTCGCTGATTTCGACACCTAGATGGACCGATCTCTGAACACGATGCCGCTGGGCATCGCCGAGTTTACCTACGCCGACCTGTACCAGCCTTCCTGCCTCCGCGACCTGCATGACCTGTTCTGTAAGCGCGTGGCGGCCGAGGATCCCTCGCTGTGGGCGGCTTGGGACGTCTATCGCACGGCTCCCGAATCCGTCACCTCGCCGATCGAGCGTTCCGATCTCATCGTGCGCATGGCGCCGCACCTCAGCAGGTTCGTGGCGGCGCTGTTCAACGTCGGCGACGCGGCCGCCGGGGTGATGAGCACGACCGCGAGCCTCGAACCGCTGTTCCGATTCAAGATCGATTTCGTGCGCAAGCGGGCGCTGCCGCTGGTCAAGGGCGGCACCCGGGTCACGCCGACCGCCGGCGATCTGGCCACGGTCAGGGAACTCGCGCGCCCCTGGGCGCACCTCGATCACGAACAGGCGATCGCCATGGCCGGCTGCGGCCTGCTCGATCGTGAAGCGGCCGCCCGCGAGCAGGGCAGCGAACAGGAGAAGGCGGAGATTGCCGCCACGGTCGACGCGCTGAAACGCTGGTGCGCCGCCTGTCTGCATGACCACGACTACAAGTCGTGGGTGATCTTCCGATTTCCCGAAACGCTCGACTACTTCAACCTCGTCCACGTCCAGCGGCCCCGCCCGGATCTGCCCGAAGCGATGCTCGGTCCGGACAGCCGCCTGCGGCGGCGCGATGGGTTCGCGCTGACCGATCCGCGCTGGACGCCGCGCGAAAACGTCAGCGAAATCCACTACTGCGTGTTGTGCCACGAGCGCGACAAGGATTCGTGCTCGAAGGGCCTGCGCGACAAGGAAGGGAAGATCGTCAGCAATCCGCTCGGCATCCCGCTGCCCGGCTGCCCGCTGGACGAGAAGATTTCCGAGATGCACATGGTCCGGAAATCGGGAGACGCGATCGGCGCCCTGGCCATAATCGTGGTCGATAACCCGATGTGCCCGGGCACGGGCCACCGCATCTGCAACGACTGCATGAAGGCCTGCATCTACCAGAAGCAGGAGCCGGTCAACATTCCTCAGATCGAGACCGGCGTGCTGACGGACGTGCTGCGCATGCCGTGGGGCGTCGAGATCTACGGGTTGCTGACGCGATGGAACCCGCTCAACATCCGCCGGCCGTACGCGCTGCCTTACAACGGGCGGAACGTCCTCGTCGTCGGCCTCGGACCGGCCGGCTACACGCTCGCGCACTACCTGCTCAACGAAGGCTTCGGCGTGGTGGCGATCGACGGGCTGAAGATCGAACCGCTGCCGGCCGAATTGACCGGCGACGGTGGCCGGACACCGCGCCCGATCGAGCAATGGGACGACGTCTACCGGCAGCTGGATGAGCGCGTGCTCGAGGGATTCGGCGGCGTCTCCGAGTACGGCATCACCGTCCGCTGGGACAAGAACTTCCTGACGCTGCTGCACCTGACGCTCGCCCGGCGCGATCGGCTGCGCATCTACGGCGGCGTCCGCTTCGGCGGGACGATTCCTGTCGACGACGCGTGGGGCTACGGGTTCGACCATGTGGCGATTGCGGCAGGCGCGGGGCGCCCGACCGTGATCGACATGAAGAACAACCTCGTGCGCGGCGTCCGCAAGGCCAGCGACTTCCTGATGGCGCTTCAGCTGACGGGTGCGTTCAAGCGGGGTGCGTTGCCCAACCTGCAGGCGCGGCTTCCCGCCGTCGTCATCGGCGGCGGCCTGACCGGCATCGACACGGCCACCGAGCTGTTCGCGTATTACACGGTCCAGGTCGAGAAGACGCTCGAGCGCTACGAGCTGTTGTGCGGCGAGTCCGGTGAGCAGTCCGTCAGATCGGGCTACGACGCGGAAGAACTGCAGGTCCTCGACGAGTTCCTCGAGCACGGACGTGCCGTTCGGGCAGAGCGGGCGCGCGCGAAGACCGCCGGAGAACAGCCGGATTTCATCCCGCTCGTTCGCAGCTGGGGCGGCGTGACCCTCGCGTATCGGAAACGGATGATCGATTCACCGGCCTACCGCCTCAATCACGAGGAGGTGGTGAAAGCGCTCGAAGAGGGGATTTGGTTCGCCGAAAACCTGGATCCGCGCGAGATCGTCGTCGACGGGTCCGACCACGCGAAGGCGCTGGTGTTCAAAGGACCGAACGGGCCCGTCGAGCTGCCTGCCCGCACGATTCTCGTCGCGGCTGGCACCTCGCCGAACGTGACCTACGAGAAGGAACAGCCAGGCACGTTCCAGCTCGACTCGAAACGGCGTTTCTTCCAGGGCTATCGCGCCGAAGGGTCCGGATCGAGCGTTTCGCTGCAGCCCGATTCCTCGGGATTCTTCACGTCCTACAACAACGGCGGGCGGCTCGTTTCGTACTACGGCGACAACCATCCGCTGTACGCCGGCAACGTCGTCAAGGCGATGGCGTCGGCCAAGGATGGGTATCCGAAGGTGACGGCTCTCTTTTCCGGCGAGCTGTCCCAACTGGATCCGGCGAAACAGCCCGAACGGGAAGAGGCATGGTCGTCTCTGGTGAAGCGGCTCGACGACGACCTGCTGGCACGCGTCGAGTACGTTCAGCGCCTGACCGAGACCATTGTCGAAGTCGTCGTGCGGGCGCCTGCCGCGGCGCGCCACTTCCGGCCGGGACAGTTCTATCGGCTGCAGAACTACGAGGCGCTCGCTCCACGGGCCAGCAACGGCACCGAGTCGCCGCTGCTGATGGAAGGCATCGCTCTGACCGGTGCGTGGGTCGACCGCGACAAGGGGCTGCTGTCGCTGATCGCGCTCGAAATGGGCGTCTCCAGCCGGTTGTGCGCGTACCTGCGCGCGGGCGAGCCGGTCGTGGTCATGGGACCGACCGGTACGCCGACCGAGATTCCACGAGGCACCGACGTGCTGCTCGCCGGAGGCGGTCTCGGCAATGCCGTGCTGTTCTCGATCGCGAAGGCGTTGCGGGAAAACGGCAATCGGGTGCTCTATTTCGCCGGTTACAGGAAGGGCGAGGACCTCTTCAAGCGGGAAGAGATCGAGGCGGCGACCGACCAGGTGATTTGGAGCACGGACATGGGCGCGGCAATCGAGCCCGGGCGTCCGCAGGACGCGCACTTCCGCGGCAACATCGTGCAGGCGATGGTCGCCTACGCCGAGGGCCGTCTCGGCTCGCCGCGCGTGCCGCTGTCCGGTGTGTCGCGAATCATCGCGATCGGCTCAGACCGGATGATGGCCGCGGTCAAAGCGGCCCGCTACGGCGTGCTGGCGCCGCACATCCCGCGCGAACATGTCGGCATTGCCAGCATCAACTCGCCGATGCAGTGCATGATGAAAGAGGTCTGCGCGCAGTGCCTGCAGCGGCACGTGGATCCGGTCACGGGCCGCGAGGAGTTCATCTTCTCCTGCTACAACCAGGATCAGGAGCTCGATCGCGTCGATTTCGCCAATCTACACGCGCGGCTGCGGCAGAACTCGGTGCAGGAGAAGATCGCGAATCTCTTCTTCGATCACCTGCTCGACAAGGCGGAAGCGGAGCTGACACACGTGTAGTTCAAAGTTCAAAGTTCAAAGTTCAAAAATTAGTTCAAAG
>DASTBV010000152.1:0-54405 GCA_035711805.1 Vicinamibacterales bacterium | reverse complement strand
ACCGCGGCGCGGTCTCCCCACGGCCGATCCTCCGCATCGCTGACGCCCGCGCCCGCCTCCCGGGCGCGCATCAGCGCATCGTCCACATCCTGCACATACGCGTAAAGCGCTGCCGCGCCAGCGGTCGCGGTCGCTTCGTCGCCTTTCCGGATGAGCATGACGACCGAATCGCCGTGGCGCATCTCGGCATAGCGCAGCTGCCCTGCCCCATCCGGCAGGACCACGCCGCGCGCAAACCCCAGCGCGCGCTCCATGAACTCCATCGTCGCCGCGACGTTCGCCACGGCGAGATAGGGATTGACGGCCTGCATGCCTGGCGCGAGCCCGCTCCCTGCGCCGGCGCGCCGGACGGCATGCCCTTCCGTAGCGACGCGGCGGATCTTCGCGGCCGCCGCGGTGCCGCTGCGCTTCCCCCTGGTCTTCGAACGCTGACGTGAGACGGTTGACCGTGACGGGGGTTTTCTCTTTGGCGGCATGTGTGTGTCTCTCTGCGTCGTATGGCAGTCAGGCGAAGATGGCGTTGAGCGCGGCGTCCACGGTCGGATAACGGAACCTGAACCCCAGCGTCTCGGCCTTGCGGGGGAGGGCCCGCTGCCCTTCGAGCAGCAGGGCGTCCGCCATCTCGCGTCCAAGCATTCCGCGCAGGACGAAGGCCGGAACCGGAAACAGCGCAGGGCGGTGCATTGCCGCGGCAAGTGCGGCCGTGAACTCGGCGTTGGTGACCGGATTCGGCGACGTCACATTCAGCGGACCGCTGACGTGGTTGCTGTTCAGCGCCCATCGCACCATCTCCGCCCAGTCCTTGAGATGCACCCACGATACGTACTGGCGCCCGGAACCGAGCCGCCCGCCGACGAAGAACTGGAATGGAAGCGCCATCCGCGGCAGCGCGCCACCGTCGCGTGACAGCACGACGCCGGTCCGGAGAAGGACGATGCGGGCCACGCCGACCGCTGCGCTCGTCTCACGCTCCCATAGCTGGCAGACGGTGCCCAGGAAGTCGGAGCCCGCCGGTGATTCTTCGGTCAATGGCTGGTCTCCCGGCGTGCCGTAAAACCCGATGCCGGACGCGCTGACGAAGGTCCGCGGGGGATGCGCACAGGCACGTATCGCTTCCGCCAGCGCGCGCGTCGCCGTGATACGGCTCGACAGGATCGCCGCCTTTCTCGCTGCCGTCCAGGATCGGTCGGCGATTCCCTCGCCGGCAAGGTTGATTACCGCATCCGTCCGCTCGAGGGCGCCGGTCCATGCGCCGCCCGACCCGGGATTCCAGCGGACGTCGTCAGCGGCAAGGGGGCCTGGCCGCCGCGTCAGCACCTTCACCTGACGACCTTCGTTCCGCCAGGCGTGGGCGAGGGTACGCCCGAGAAACCCGCTGCCGCCGGCGATGACGATCCTCACAATGCCCGCGCCGCCGCGGCCGCCTCCGCCTCGCCCCGGCCGACGTCGACACGGGTCAGCACGAGTGCGCCGGCGATGAAGAAGACGATGACGGAGAGCACCGCGGCACGGCTGCTTCCGAACAGCGTAATGGAGGCAAAGAAGATGGCAGGCCCGGCAATGCCGGCGAACTTTTCGAACACCGAGAAGAAGCCAAAGAACTCGGAGGACTTGTGCCGCGGGATCATGCGGGCGAAGAGCGAGCGGCTCAGGGCCTGGCTTCCACCCATTACGAGCGCGACCAGGAAGGCGAGGATGAAGAAGTGGACAACGGTGCTCATGAAGTAGGCGAGCACGCTGATGCCGGTGTAGACGACGAGCGCGCCGAAGAGCGTCTGCTTCGGGCCGATGCGGCCGGCCAGCGTGCCAAACAGAAACGAGCACGGCACGCCAACGAACTGCACCATCACGAACGCGGCGATCTGCGAATTGCGGTCGATGCCCAGTTCGGCCCCGTAAATCGACGACATCCGGATCATCGTGCCGATGCCGTCGTTGTAGAGCAGGAACGCGACGAGCATGAGAAAGGCGTTCCGGTATCCGCGGATCTCGTGGAAGGTTTCCCAAATCCTCATGAAGGCGGCGCGCATCGGATTATCCTGCGCGCGCTCGTCGGCTTCGAGCACCGCCGGAGGTTCGGGCACGCCCCGAAGCACCGGAATCGAGAAGATGAGCCACCAGACGCCGACGCTGATGAAGGTCAGCCTGATGGCCGCCGTCGTGTCCGGCAGGCCGAACGTCGCGGGGCTCAGAATCCACGCCAGGTTGAGCAGGAGCAGGATGCCTCCGCCGATGAACCCGATCGCAAAGCCCGCCGTGGAGACACGGTCGATCTCGTCCTCCCTCGCGATGTGGGGCAGCAGCGAATCATAGAAGACCAGGCTCGCCGCGACGGCGATGTTCGCAATCCCGAACAGCACCGCCGCGTACAGCCAGGCACCGCGCTCGATCGTCGCAAACAGCACCGTCGCAACGACCCCAATCGCGACGAACGCCGCCAGCAGCCGCTTTCTCCATGCCCGATAGTCCGCCAGTGCGCCGAGTACTGGCCCCAGAACCGCCACGATCGTGAGGGCAATGGTGGTCGTTGCCGCAAACCGGGCCGTCGCGTCCGCCGAGCCGTCCGCCGCAAAGTCGCTGAAGAAGGGTGGAAACACAGCCGTGATGACGGTGGACTGGAACGCGGAGTTCGCCCAGTCATACATCGCCCAGGCTCGCAATTCCGGACGGTTCAGCCCAACGCGGGCGAGCAGGGATCGCATCTCAGAATGTCTTTCTCGCCACCCACTCACGCAGGAGCGAATCGACCACCAGGTAGCGCCCGACCTCCTTGGCCAGCAGATCCTGTTTGATCAGCGCGGCCAGCGAGGCCTGAATGCTCGACGCGCCGCCGAGGCGGAACCGGTTCCGGGTCTCCGCCGACAGCAGTTCGCGGCCGTTCTGCAGAACCGCGGCACGCAGCACGGCGCGCTGCGCCAGCGTCAGGCGCTGCCAGACCGCCTCGAACAGCGTGTCCTGCTCCGCCAGCAGACGGCCCAGGGTCGCGTGCAGGTTGTCGAGCGTCACTTTTCGCGCCCCCGCCGCGCGCACGTCGTCCCATGTCTCATGGGCGAGACGCTGCACGTCATACGGGAGGTTCCCGGCCAGCTCGATGATGGCCGCGCCCAGCTCCGGCTCCGGCCGGATGCCGCTCGAGGCGAATCGCTCCTCGATGAACGAGGCGAAGATGTCGGGCGGGATCCGATCGAGCCGCATCACGGGACCGGCTTTATAGAAGGGCCGGCGCGGGCCGATCATCTTTTCCATCAGGCTCGGCTCCGATCCGGCGAATACGTAGCCGACGCTGCGCTGGTGCTGGGCCGCCGCCCGCAGCGCCTGCTCGACGCTGCCGCCATTGAATGCCTCGATCGCCTGAAATTCGTCCAGCGCGATCACGACCGACCGCCGGCGCTCCGCGGCGATGCGGCCGGGCAGCGCAAAGAGCTCGTTGGCCAGCCGCGTGACGTCGCGCTCGGTCCGCACCATCGGGAAGGCAACGGTGAACCGGCCCGGACCGGCGCCATCCTGTTCGACGCGGATCTCCGGCCGTGTCGACGTGATGGCTGCGGTCAGCCAATCACGCGCCCGCTGCCAACGCGACTCGGAGGCGGTCAGCGCCTTGGCGTACCCCTCGAGGAATGCCACGTACGAGCTGTAGGCGCTGACGGTGACCTCGACGGTCAGCAGGCCGCGGCGTGACAACGCCGTCAGCGCCTGCCGGACGAGCGACGACTTCCCGTAGCGCCGGGGGGAAATGAGGAAGACCTTCTGGCCCTCCGCCAGATCGTCGACGAGACGATCGAGCTCGACCTCGCGATCGGCAAATGCCCCCGCCGGTACGACCTCGCCGTAGACGAACGGATTGGTCACGGCGTTACGTTAATGACCGTAGCCATTACGGTGCTTAACGTAACACAGGGGATCGGGGATCGGGAATCAGGGAATCAGGGATCAGGGATCAGGGATCAGGGATCAGGGATCAGGGATCAGGGATCAGGGACGTTCCAGCGGCAGCTGGCCTGTATACACCGCCATGCCGACGACGGCGTCGATGCCCGCCTGGTCGAGGGCGTCGATCTCCTCCCAGGTCGTGATGCCGCCGGCGGCCGTCAGGCGGCGGCCGGTCGCGGCGCGCACGGCCATGATGGCGGCCATGTCGGTGCCCTGCATCATGCCTTCCTTGTCCACGTGCGTGTACAGGAACTCGGAGCAGTACGGCTCGAGCGCGCGGACGGCGTCGACGGCAGTGACGCGCAGGATGGTCTTCCAGCCGTGGATCGCCACGAAACCGCCGCGGCTGTCCACGGCGGCGATGACCTGCTCCGCGCCGACGGCATCCGACAGCGTGCGTGCGAACGCCAGATCGACCTGTCCGTCGCGGAAGAGCGCCGAGCTGGCGATGACCGCGTGCGCGCCCGCGGAGAGTACCTCGTGCGCGCGCTCGACGCTCCGGATTCCACCGCCGACGCGGCAGGGCAGCCGGCCGCAGATTGCCGCGACCATGGCGCGGTTGTCGCCGCGTCCGCGGGCGGCGTCGAGGTCGATCAACTGCACGCGTGGAAAACGGGAGAACCGTTCGATCCACGGTTCGGGATCGGGCGCCTCGATGGCCAGCCGCTCGCCCTGTACCAGTTGGACGACGTGGCCGTTCTGTAAGTCAATTGATGGGATAAGCATTCATTTCAGCCACGGAGACACCAAGTCACGGAGGTCCCTTTTTTGAAAATCTTCGTGCCTCCGTGTCTTCGTGGCTCTGTCGATCACAGACGAACCGGAATACCGTGCTGCCGCAGGTAACGCTTCAAATCGCTGACGCTCGATTCGGCGTAGTGAAAGATCGAAGCCGCCAGCGCCGCGTCGGCGCGGCCGCGGGTGAAGACGTCGGTGAAATGGTCGAACGTACCTGCGCCGCCAGAGGCAATGACCGGGATGTCGACGGCATCCGACACCGCCGCCGTCATCTCGCAGTCGAATCCCGCCTTGGTGCCGTCGCGATCCATCGAGGTCAGCAGGATCTCGCCGGCGCCGCGCGACTCGGCCTGACGCGCCCACTCGACGGCGTCGCGTGCGGCGTCGGTCGTACCGCTGCGGACGAAGACCCCGAAGCCGTCGCCCAGCCGTTTGGCGTCGATGGCGACGATCACCGCCTGGCTGCCATATCGCCGCGCCAGTGTCGTGATCAGCTCCGGGCGCTTCAGGGCAGCCGTGTTGAGGCTGACCTTGTCGGCGCCGGCGTCGATCGCCGCCGCGGCGTCCTCTTCGGAGCGAATGCCGCCGCCGACCGTCAGCGGCAGGAAGATCTCCTGCGCGACCGCGTTGATTGTTCTGGCGAGCGCCTGCCGGCTTTCCAGCGTGGCGGTGATGTCGAGCACGACGACCTCGTCGATGCCTTCGACGTTGTAGCGGCGGGCGAGCGCTCCCGGATCGCCGGCGTGGCGCAGCTGCTGGAACTGCACGCCTTTGACGACCTGGCCGTCGCGGACGTCGAGGCAGGCGATGATGCGCTTCGTCAGCATGCGCGCGCTGCCGCAGCCTTCGGCGAAAGCGAACCGCAGACCGTCAGGAAGTTCCGCAGGATCTGCAGACCTGCCTCGCCGGACTTCTCCGGATGGAACTGCACGCCGAAGATGTTGTCGCGCTCGACGACCGACGAGAACGTGTTCGCATGCGCCGTCGAGGCGACGCATTCGACGGTGACCGGCGCGGCGTACGAGTGCGTGAAGTAGACCTGCGCGCCGGACGACAGTCCCTGGAACAGGCGCGCTCCGCTGCTGCGGAAGTCGAGCGCGTTCCATCCCACGTGCGGCACTTTCAGCCGGCGCTCCAGATCGTTCTGCAGTCTCCCGATGCGGCCTGGAATCACGCCGAGCCCCTCGACCTCCGGCGCTTCGTCGCTGCCTTCGAACAGCCACTGCATGCCGAGGCAGATTCCGAGCAGCGGCACCCCGGCCGAGACGGCAGACCGGATCGCCTGCAGCCATGCGCCTTCGAGCGCCGCCGTCGCGGCGAAGTGGCCGACTCCAGGGACGATGATTCCGGACGCCTGTGCGCAGACATCGGTTGACGCCGGAATCGTGAAATCTGCCCCGAGCGCGGTGAGTGCTTTACGCACCGACGTCAGGTTACCGGCTCCGTAGTCGATGAGGGCGATCACGGCCGTTCCCTCATAGCAGGCCTTTGGTGCTCGGCAGCATGGCCGCGAGCCGCTCGTCGCGCGCGCACGCCACGCGGAGGGCCCGCGCGAATGCCTTGAACACGGCCTCGATATGGTGATGGCTCGATCGACCGTACAGCACCTTGGCGTGGACGTTGGCCCGTGCGCCGGCGGCGAAGCCGTCGAAGAAGTCGTGGACCAGCTCGCTCTGCAGATCGCCGACCATCCGCACCCGCACCTTCAGATCAACGACCGCATGCGGCCGTCCACTCAGGTCGATTGCCACGACCGCCAGCGTCTCGTCCATCGGCATCACGAAGTAGCCGGCGCGGTTGATCCCCTTGCGATCCCCAAGCGCCTTCAGCACGGCCTCGCCGAGGACGATGCCGACATCCTCGACGGTGTGGTGCTGATCGACGTCGAGATCGCCCGTCGCGTCGAGGCGCAGATCGAACCCGCCGTGGCGCGTGAACAGCTCGAGCATGTGGTCGAAGAACCGGATCCCGGTGCTGATGTCGTACTTCCCGCCGCCGTCGACGACCAGCTCGCCACGAATCTGCGTCTCGGTCGTCTGGCGGTCAAAGGAGGCGCGCCGCCGGCCCTGGGTCCGCCTGAAGGCGGACACTACGTCTTTCCTCGTACCCTTCGTGCTACTCATCGCACGCTCCCGACAACCGATGCGAGTGCTTCGATCGCCCTGTCCGTGTGTTCGAGGACGCCGGCGGTGATGCGGATGCATCCGGGCGTCGCCGGGTCCTTCGACCGGTCGCGCACGTGTACGTTTCGCGCCGCCATCGCCTGGACGAACGGCGCGACCGAATCGCCGACACGAACGAGCACGAAATTCGCCGCGCTCGGCCAATACGACAGACCGAGCCGGTCGCACGCCGCGTAGATCCGCCGCCGGGATTCGGCGACCTGCCGCGCGTAGGCCGGCAGGAACGCCTGGTCCTCGAGCGCCGCCAGCGTGGCGGCGATCGCCACGCCGTTGATGTTGAACGGCAGCGTCACCATCCGCAGCGGATCGAGCGCCGGCGGCTGTCCAATGACGATCCCGACGCGCATGCCGGCGAGTCCGTAGGCTTTCGAGAACGTCCGGCCGATGAGCACGTTCGGGTGCGCCGCCAGCTCGGGAAGGAACGTATCGCCGCCGAACTCGATGTAGGCCTCGTCGATGAGCACGATTGCCTGCGGCGCGGCCGCGGCAATGCGACGCAAATCGGCCGCGGCAATCAGCTGGCCGGTCGGGTTGTTCGGCGTGTTCAGGAAGATCATGCGCGTGCGCGGTGTGATCGCGCGCAGCACGGCCTCGGTCTGAAACGCATAGTCCCGCTCCGCGGGGATGCGGATTGCCGTCGCCCCGACGGCGGCTGTGGCGTTCGGGTAGGGATCGAACGCGGGCAGCGGCACGATGGTCTCGGCGTCGTGCATGCGCGCGCGCGCGATGTGCCCGACCGCCGCCATCAAAATGCCCTCGTCGAGGCCGTTGGTCAGCAGAACCCACTCGGGGTCGATGTTGAAATGACGGGCGCACGCGCGGATCAGTTCCGGGTACGACGGGTAGGTCGAGACATCGCGCGGATCGACGCGGCGGATGGCCTCGAGCACCTTCGGCGAACAGCCGCCGGTGTTCTCGTTGAGATGCAGCCGCAGGCCGGGGCCCGGGTCGGGATAGCCCTGGAGTCGAGACGAAGACGTCATGCCCGCGCCCCTTTCATGCGAACAGCGACGGATGCGGCGTGAGCGGACAGGCCTTCCGCTGTTGCGAGGTCGATGACGGTCGGGCCGATGCGCCGCAGGCCGGCAGGCGTGAGGCGCTGCACCGTGATCTGGCGGACGAAATCCGCGGCCGAGAGGCCCCCGCGCACGCGGGCGGCGCCGGCTGTTGGCAATACATGGTTGGAGCCGATGGCATAATCGCCGGCAACCTGCGCCGTCCACGGGCCGACGAACAACGACCCGGCGCAGCGCACCTTCGCCGCCATCCTCTCGTTGTCGACGACGAGATGTTCCGCCGCGGCCGCGTTGGCGAGGGCGAGCGCCTCTCCCGCCGACTTCGCGACGATGATTCCGCCGTGAGATTTCAACGCCGCCCGTGCGGGTCCATCGGCCGGCATTCGTGCCGCGACCCGGGACGCGACGCGTTCGGCCAGCGTGCGGCGTGGCGTAATCAGCACGGCCCGGGCGTCCGGGTCGTGCTCGGCCTGTGCGATCAGATCCGCGGCGATCCAGTCAGCCGGTCCGCGCGACGAGACGATCACGATCTCCGTCGGCCCCGCATAGAAGTCGATCCCGCAGTCGGCGGTGACGAGCGCCTTGGCTGCCGCCACATACCGGTTGCCGGGTCCGACGATTTTGTCGACGCGGGAAATCGTCTCCGTGCCGTAGGCGAGCGCGGCGATGGCATGCGCGCCGCCGACGCGGAAGAGACGGGATACGCCAGCTTCGAGAGCCGCCGCCATCACGACTGGAGCTGGACGCGGGCAGACGGCGACGACCTCGCCGACGCCGGCCGCGCCGGCCGGGATCGCCGTCATCAGCAGCGAAGAGGGCAGTGGATATCGTCCGCCGGGCACGTAGCAGCCGACGCGATCGAGCGGCACGATGCGCTGTTCAACGGTCACGCCGGGCGCCACGCGCGTGCGCCAGCCGCGCGGGACCTGGCGGGCGGCGACCGACCGAATATGTTTCGCGGCAACCCGCAGCGCGGCGCGGACCGGCGCCGGGACGTCCCGCGCTGCCCGGCGCATCTCGTCCCGCGACACTTCGATCGGACCGTTGAGGCCGTCGAGCTCCCGCGCGTAACGGCCGAGCGCGCGATCGCCATTGCGCCGTACGTCCGACACGATCGCCGCGACGCGACGATCCGTGGCAGCGTCGCGTGTCCGTTCCGGCGAGAGCAGTGCGCTGACCGCGCGACGGTTGGTTGAATCTACGATTCGCAACGCTGACACCCATTCCGACCCACCGAGGCGCTGAGGCACCGAGGATTCGACCTCAGTGACCTCGGTGTCTCGGTGTGTCGTAAACAGCTAAACAACGATCTTGTTCAACGGGTACTCGACAATCCCCTGGCCGCCGGCCGCTTTCACTTTCGGGATCAGATCGCGGACCGTCTTCTCCTCGATGATCGTGTTGACCGCCACCCACTCCTCGTCGCTGAGCGACGAGATCGTGGGGCGCTGCAGCGCCGGCAGCAGCGCGAGAATCTTCGGCAGGTCGGCGCGGCGGACGTTGAGCATCAGGCCCACGCGCCCCTGTGCCTCGATGGCCGCGCGCAGCAGCAGCGCAACGTTTTCGATCTTCGTCCGCTTCCACGGGTCGGCGAGCGCCGCGTCGTTGGCAATCAGCTGCGTGTTCGACTCCATCACCGTGTCGATGATCCGCAGCCGGTTGGCGCGCAGCGTCGATCCGGTTTCCGTGGCTTCGACGATGGCGTCGGCGAGGACGGGCGGTTTGACTTCCGTGGCGCCCCAGGAGAACTCGACGTTGACGTTCACGTGGAGCGCGTCGAAGTAGGCCTTGGTGACGCGCACGAGTTCGGTGGCGATCGTCGCCCCTTCGAAGTCGGTAGGCTGCTTGAAGCGCGAATCTTCCGGTGCGGCAAGCACCCAGCGTACCTTGCCGAAGCTCTGCTTGGCGTAAATGAGATCCGCGACGCTGGTCAGCGAGTGCCTCGATGCGCCGCCCAGCTTGTGCTCCCGGATCCAGTCCTGCCCCGTAAGGCCGGCGTCGAGGACGCCGTCGCAGACATAACGCGCCATCTCCTGGGCGCGGATCAGCATGCATTCGAGCTCCGGATCGTCGACCGACGGAAAGTACGACCGCGTGCTCACATAAATCGTGAAGCCGGCGCGCTGAAACAGCTGGATGGTCGAGTCCTGCAGCGAGCCCTTGGGGATTCCGAGTTTGAGCGTCATGGAATCGTCACGCCCTCCGCGCGCTGAAAGAAGCAGGTGCGCTCGCCGGTGTGGCAGACCTTGCCGTCGCCGAGACAGTCCGCCTTGACGAGCACGGTGTCCTCGTCGCAGTCAATCAGGATGTCGCGGACGGCGAGCCGGTTGCCGGAGGTCTCGCCCTTCGTCCACAGTGTGTTTCGCGTGCGGCTGTAAAACGTCACGTAGCCGGTCCGCCGCGTGATGTCCCAGGCTTCCTCGTTCATGAAGCCGACCATCAGCACGTCGCCGGTCGCCGTGTCCTGCACGACGGCAGGAATCAGCCCGTCAAGTTTCGAAAAATCCATAAACACCGTACAAAACAAAACCCCGCCAAGCGTTCCGGCGGGGCTGCAGTTCGTTGAGAGTTCGGAGTGGCTGTGAGCCGATGTCCTCTACGCGCGCAGTCCTGCCGCCCGGCTGTGATGCCGGTGGCTGTGGTGATGGTGATGCGCGCGGTGGAGAACTGAGCTCACGAGGTGATCAGGTTATCGGATCCGGGAGGAATAAGTAAAGGGATCGGGGATCAGGGGCGGCAGGGATCAGGGGTCAGGGGTCAGGGGTCAGGGATCAGGGATCAGGGCCAGGGATCAGGGTGATTCCAGGCCGATCATCACTTCGGTCGACTTGATGACCGCCAGAGCGAGCTGACCGCGTTTCAGCTTCAGCGCGTCGATGGCGTCACGGGTGATGACGGCCGTCAGGCGCTGATCGCCAACCCTCAGGCGCACCTGCGCCAGCAGCCCTTCCACGCGAACCTCCTCGACGATGCCGCGCAGCTGGTTGCGGCCGCTCAGCGACACCAGGACGCCCGAGATCGGGCGGGCGTTGGCGGTGGATTTCTGCGGGCGGCCGGTCGCAGAGAGCAGGCGTTCAACTTCTGTTTCCGCGATGCGGTGGTGGCCGCCGCTCGTGCGGACCGTCCGGACCGAACCCTTGTAAATCCACTGTTTGAACGTGGAATAGCTCACGCCCAGCCGCTGGGCGGCGTCGCGCGGCGTCAATAAACGACTTGAATCGTTAGCCATTTCGAACTGAATCATACTAAATTATCCTGAATGCTGAACGGGAGTAGGTATTTGTTGCAATCCACATAAAACTCCTTTGTTTTTGCTATTCCTGACTTCGTAAAATAGCGTTCTCCCCGTTCCTGGCCGTGGCCGACGACAACTCAGAACTGAGCTGGACCACCGACCCAACGATGGCAGCACGACACTTCTTGCACCTGTGTGGCGGAGATGGCGATCTGGCCGTCAAGAGACTGGCTGAACGAAATTCTCGGAGGCTACCGTCCGCGTGTGGTCGGTCTTCTGTGCCCCAGTCTTCGGGATGACCGAGGCCGAGTTCATGCGGCGCTGGAGACGCTACAGGAAAGCTTAGCTTTACCCTAAGATCCCGGTTCGGTACAATCCCATCAATGCGAACCCGTCGCGGCTCCACTTGGGACGCGCTCGCGGTGCTGAAGCTATTCGACGAGGTTAATCGTACCAACGATATAGACGGCAACACCAAGGCGCAGAAACTGACGTTCCTGCTAGAGTTGCTTGGACAGAAAGCAGGCATACGCTCAGGCCATCTCCGCTTCTCGCGGTACAAGTACGGTCCCTACAGCTGGGAACTCCCCGAGCTGCTCAACTTCCTTGAGAATGGTGGGTTCATTACGCGCACTACCCGCCAGCTCACCCCTCGCGGGCGATACGTTCTTGAGTACGCGTTGCCGGAAGTCACCGATGGCGCAGCTGCCGATGCTCTGTCCGTCACAGAACGAATCGCACGCGATTACGGTCACCGCTCCGGCGAAAACCTGAAGAAACTGGTTTATTCGATGCGCGTTCCTGTCCACGACAGAGGCGGGGAACTTCATCGCATTAACAAGCTTCCGACTGGGATCGACATACTTGTCCCGATGGCTGAGGCCAACTTGATTGAACCGGCTGACGCAATTCCTGACTTGCTCGACGAACTCGCCATCGAGTTCGACCTTCCGCCCGACGCTATCGATCCGACCAATCCAGCAGTCCGCGAGCATGCGCGCGCCACCCTGGTGAAGGCGATTCAGGAACTTACGCACTAGCTCTCACTCCGGCTTTCCTAGATCGATATCGCCATACGGATTGAGGATCACACCCTCGCCGCCGAACGGTGCAGGCGGCTGCTGCACCTGAACCAGATAGGGCGGGTTGTCCACCGACTCGCGGTACTGCAGGCGTTTGCCGTCCACGCGGCGAATCGCCCGCGTCACGCGCTGACCGTCGTCCAGCTTCCTCGTGTTCCAGCGAAATTCAAACTCGTTCAGGTAGTTCGGCAGGTGCTTCTTGCTGACGCTGTGGAACGTGCCCATCACGCCGCGCTTGATCAGCGAGAACACGCCTTCAATCGTGTTCGTGTGAACGTCGGTGCCCGGAGCCTTGTACTGACGGACGCTGTGTGTGACGGTCTGATGACCGCCTGAAAATGGCGCGGTCGCGCGAGGATACGCGCCGTGTTCGTCCGTGATCACGCGGCACGTTCCGTCTGCGTTTTCTGCAAGCACGTCGCGGAGCCGGTCATACGTCACGCGCTCCAACATACGGAAGCGCACATCGCCGCCGCGCTCGACTACACCGAACACCGCCGCCTTGTCGTATCCGCGCTTCGGGGTCATGCCGACGTGCCGCTTCTTTCCGCCCACGTACGTCTCATCCGCTTCGACGGTGCCAGTCAGCTTCGGATCGTTGTTCTGCTGATGCCCGAGTCCGTGGCGGATGCGACGAAGAACAAACAGCGCCGACTTGTGCGTAATCTCCATCTCGCGGGAAAGCTGTAACGCGCTGATTCCTTTTTTGCTGCTGCATGCTTTCCAGAACGCGTACACCCACACGCGGAGCGGCAAGCGCGTTTCCTCGAAGATCGTTCCGGTACGAACGGTGAACATCTGCTTACAGCCCTTGCAGCGCCAGCGGCAATCCTTGTTCCGCTGTCCATCGCGTCCGGTCATCTTGTAAACGTCTGCATCGCCACAGCGAGGGCACGCCGGCGCATCGCTCCATCGCTGGTGCTCCAAAAACTCCACGGCGGCGGTTTCGTTGATGGCTGCCGCCTTGAGTGCGGCAAGGACTGGCGACGTGCGCTTGACCATGTACTTGACAATATGTCAAGTGATGATAATATGTCAAGTCGTTTGGAGGTATCGTCGTCTTGAAAGAGCCGCTTAGCCCCGATGCTGCGACCGCGCTTATCCACGCTATCGCCAGGGACGGCCATATTGCATGGCGAGACCACGCATTTCGCGAAATGGCGGCTGACAACCTCGAAACACTGGACTGCATGAACGTTCTTCGCGCCGGGGCTGTTCGTGAACCGGCTGATCTTGAAAAGGGAACTTGGAGGTATCGCGTCCATACCAATCGGCTGTGTGTGGTAGTCGCGTTTAGGTCAGAGACCGAACTAACAGTGGTGACAACGTGGAGGAAGAAACAGCGATGAAGTGCGTGAACTGCGGCGGAACGATGAGGGCCGTGACTGGTACGCATCGCTACACGGAGTCCGGCCTGTCCAGCGTGACCCTTGTCGGTGTCGTTGTGAGAACGTGCCCGGACTGTGGCGAGCGGGAGATATCGATCCCACGCGTGGAAACGCTGCACAAGATGATCGCCCGCGCCATTATCAAAAGCCCGTCCGCCCTCACCCCGGAGGAGATCCGGTACCTGAGGAAGTGGCTCGGCTACGCGAGTGCTGATTTCGCCCTTGTGATGGGCGTACGACCTGAAACTGTCTCGCGGTGGGAGAACAAGGAAGCTGCCTTCCCGATGGCTCCGACTGCTGACAAGCTGCTGCGCGTCTTGGTCGCTACACGTGAGCCGGTCGATAAATACCCAATCGACCTTCTCAAGACGCCAACCAAAGCGAAAGCTGAGCCGCTGAGACTGCGCGCTCCAGACTGGAAACGGGCGGTGTCGTAACACCGCCCAAACGGACCAAAGGCCGCTCTGGCATCTCTTGCTTGAGCGGCCTTTTGTGCCCCCGTGCTGGAATTGGCAGACAGGCCCGCCTTGCACGCGGGTGACCATCCAGGTCGTCCGGGTCCGAACCCCGGCGGGGGCACTCTCTAATCTATCATTCGAGGGATCATGGCGAAAGCGCGAAAGAAACCCCGCAAGCGTGTTGGCAAAGACGAGCGCCTCGTCATCACGGAAGATCCCCAGACGGCCCTCTCCCGCCTCCTGAAAGCTCCGCCCGCCAAACGCGGCAAGTAGCGAACTACCGGCGTTATCCGATACCTGGGATCGATGGGTCGCTCGGCTAATCAGCCCTGTCCAAAGTGTGAATCCACGCGCACGATCCGCACGGCGATGGAGAAGAGCCACGATTACTGGCGCTGCTTCGCCTGCGGCCAAGCGTTCGACGTGCCCCACCTTTCGGACAAGCCCCAGCGTCGCGCCGCTGACCGGAAGCGCACAATCGACCGCTAGCTCCGTGCATTCGCAATCGGTATTCCCTTGATCCTTAGCTCTGCCACACCTACGATCCACCTCCCGCAAGTGCCCGACACAATCGAATGTCCCCGGTGCCATCGCGCTGGATTGGTCCGCCTTGAAACGGTCATTAAGGGCGCTCAGACCGAACGGCAGTACCACTGCGGGGGCTGCGGTTATTCGTGGAGCGAGCACGAACCACCGAAAGAACCTGACCGTCGTAAGCGCGTCACTCAACGTCGCCGCGCTCCGCGCAACGACCGCCGCCGCTAGCCCGAATCGACCGAAATCGTTAGCCCCTATAGACAACTTCGTCATTTCAATAGATACCTAGTCCCCATGCTGAAGTGGGCGGCGACAGCCGCCTTCGTGCTGGCCGCGGTCGTGGCCGTCCCGGCGCAACGCCAGGAGGTCCTGGTTTCCGCCGCCGCCAGCCTGGCCGAGGTCATCGAGAACGTCGGCCGCGCCTACGAGATGCGCACCGGCGTTCGCGTGGTCGTCAATACGGGCGCGTCGAACACGCTGGCGCGGCAGATTCTGGCGGGCGCGGCTGCCGACCTGTTCATCAGCGCCGACGAATCACAGATGGACGCGGTACGGAGCGAGCTCGTCGCCGGCAGCCGCGTAAACCTGCTCTCGAACCAGCTGGCGATTGCCGTTCCAGCCGACCGCCCTCGTTCGCTGAAATCGGCTCGCGAACTGGCGCAGTCGTCGTTCAGGCGCATCGCCATCGGCGACCCGGCGGCGGTTCCCGCCGGCGTGTACGCAAAGGCGTACCTCGAGAAACTCGGAGTCTGGGAGGCGATGTCGGCCAGGATCATTCCGTCGGCCAGCGTGAGAGCGGCGCTGGCAGCCGTCGAGAACGGGGCGGCCGATGCGGCGATCGTGTACCGCACCGATCTCACGGCGGCGCACCGGGCATCGCTCGCGTTCGCGATTCCGGTCGCGGATGGACCGCGGATCGTCTATCCGGCCGCGCTCATTCGCGGCGGCCGCAATCGTGACGCGGCAACCCGGCTGCTCGCGTGGCTGCAGGGCGCTGACGCGTCCCGGATTTTCGACGCTGCTGGTTTCCCCCGTGCAAAGTGAGATTCTGACGATCGCGCTGTTCACCACCGCAGCGGCGCTCGCCGCTACGGTTGTCATGCTGCCGCCGGGAATCGCCCTCGCCTGGGTGCTCGCCAGATATCGCTTCCGCGGCAAGGCGGTTGTCGAGACGCTGGCTTCGCTGCCGCTGGTCATGCCGCCGGTCGCAACGGGACTTCTGTTGTTGTGGCTTGTCGGGCGCCGCGGTCCGGTGGGACGGCTGCTCGAGCCGCTCGGGATCGAGATCGTCTTCACGCCGGCGGCCGTCGTGCTGGCCATGGCGATCATGGGTCTGCCACTGCTCGTTCGTACTGCGCGCGCCGGATTCGAGCAGGTGACCCGGCGCTATGAGCAAATGGCGGAGACGCTCGGTGCGCGCCCGTGGCGGGTGTTCAGAACCGTGACGCTGCCGCTGGCCTCGCGCAACATCCTCGCCGGCGCGCTGCTCGGCTTCACTCGCGCCCTGGGCGAATTCGGCGCGACGATCGTCGTCGCCGGCAGCATTCCGGGACGCACGCGTACGCTGGCTGTCGGGATCTATACCTACACGGAGACCGGGCAGGATGCGCGCGCCGCCGCGCTGCTCGTCGTTTCCGTGGCGCTGGCGTTTGCCTCGGTCCTCATCGCCAACCGGCTGGCACACGTCGACTGATGCACACCGGCCGGCACGCCGCAGAGGCGACGGAATTCGAGCTGCGCTTTTCGCTCACACAGGGGTCGTTCACGATCGCCCCCGATCTCGCGGCCGCAGCACGCGCGATTGCGCTCTTCGGCCCGTCCGGGTCGGGCAAGACCTCGATACTCGAGGCGATCGCCGGCCTGCGTACGCCGCAGCGAGGCCGAATCGCGGTACACCGCCGCGTGCTGTTCGACACGGAAACGCGCACCAGCGTACCGGTTCGCGATCGCCACGTCGGCTATGTGCCGCAGGACGTGCTGCTCTTTCCGCACCTGAACGTGCGAAAGAACATCACCTACGGCCAAGGCCTTCGGCGGAACTCCGACGGCCAGGGCAGGCAGGACGTCGATGTGCCCGATCTCGATGATCTGCTCGGCCTCACGCCGCTCATGGATCGACGAGTCGCGGGACTTTCAGGCGGGGAGCGTCAGCGTGTGGCGCTGGCGCGCGCGCTCTATTCGGGTCCCGACGTACTGCTGCTCGATGAGCCGCTTGCGGCTGTCGATCTGGCCAGGCGCCGCCTGGTTCTCGACGCGTTGATCGCGATCCGCGACCGGCTGCGCATCCCGCTCGTGTACGTCACACATTCTCCCGACGAGGCTCGGGCCATCGCCGACTACGCAATCGTGCTGGATGAGGGAAAGGTTGTTGCGGCGGGAGCGCCGGAGGAGGTGTTGGGGAAAGAGGTAGGAGGTAGGAGGTAAGAGAAACTCCTTCCTCCTACCTCCCTTCTCCTTCCTCCTAGTCCATTTACTTCGCGACCGCAGCCGCCTTCTCGACGACTTCCCACGGCAGGCCGAGGCGGCCGAAGTGCCCGTAGTTGGTCGACTGCCGGTAGATCGGGCGGAGCAGGTCGAGTTTTTCAATGATCGCGCGTGGGCGGAAGTCGAACGCGTTCATCACGAACTCCGCGGCGGCGCGCTCGTCGCCGGTGTGGAACGTGTCCACCTTCACCGACACCGGCTTGGCCATGCCGATCGCGTAGCCGACCTGAATCTCGGCCTTCTTGGCAATGCCGGCGGCAACCACCTGCTTCGCGACGTAGCGGCAGAAGTACGCCGAGCTGCGGTCAACCTTCGACGGGTCCTTTCCGCTGAACGCGCCGCCGCCGTGACGGCCCCAGCCGCCGTAGCTGTCGACGATGATCTTGCGGCCGGTGACGCCGGCGTCCGCCGACGGACCACCGTGAATGAAGCTGCCGGTCGGGTTCACATACAGCGTCAGGTTGTTGTTCCACCACTGGCCGAGCGTGCGCGGTCCCAGGTCCTCGCGGACGTAAGCGGTGATTCGCTTCTGGTCGGCGGCGGGGCTGTGCTGCGTCGAGATGACGACGGCGGTGACTTCCTTCGGATCGTTGCCGTCATAGGTGAGCGAGACCTGCGACTTGCTGTCGGGACGCAGGAAGTCGACCTTGCCGGCCTTGCGATCGTCGGCCATGCCCTTGGTCAGCTTGTGCGCGAGCAGAATCGGCAGCGGCATCATCTCGGGCGACTCGTCCGTCGCGTAGCCGAACATGATGCCCTGGTCGCCGGCGCCCTGGTCGCCGCTCTGGCTGGTGGCTTCAGTCACACCCTGCGAGATTTCGTTCGACTGGCGGGTGATCAACGAGATCAGCTTGAGCGTGGTGTCGCAGAACGGCTCCGTGGGATCCGTGTAGCCGATCTCCTTGACGGCCTGCCGCACGATCTTGTCGTAGTCGAGCGTGGCGTTCGTGGTGATCTCGCCTGCGAGGACCACCGTGTCGCTCTTGACGAGCGTTTCGCACGCCACCCGGCTCTTCGTGTCCTGCGCCAGACAGGCATCGAGAATGGAGTCAGAGATGTAATCGCAGACCTTGTCGGGGTGACCTTCGGACACGGATTCGGACGTGAACGTAAAACGCGACATGATGCTCCTCAGGAACAGAAAAGGCCCGCTACCGAATTTCAGTCGCGGGCCCGAATTCGCGACTTAGATAGATGTCAGGGAAAAACCGAGCGGCCCATCAAGTCGGTGAAATCGCCGCTCCCCTGAAACGTCGAATTGTATCCCAGAAACCCCGAAAACACGAAGGCCACGAAGAGGTCGAAGATCACGAAGAAAACGCGGATCTTCGACGTTCGTGGCCCATCGCTGGGAAGGCACGAAACCTGTCTTCGTGCCTTCGACCCCCTTCGTCCTTCGACTACCGCTCAGGACGCCCCGAGCGAAGTCGAGGGGCGTGAGCTTCGTGTCTACCAGCGGAACGTGATGCCCGCCGTAGCCCTCCAGTAGTCCAGATCGCCGAGCGCGATGTCGAACTCGTTGTCCTCGTCCGGATCGGACAGGGCGCGGAAGTAGCGGATGTCGCCGCGGAACCCGACGTGATCGCTGACAAAGCCCATCGCTCCGCCGCCGAGGTTGATGCCGAATTCGCTGTTATTCACTTCGAACAGCGATTCCGCACCGGTCACGTTGGTCTGCATCAGGCCCGCGCCGCCCGAGAAGTACGGACGGAAGCCTCCGCCGGTCGTGCCGCCGGCCGGTACCCCGATGATGGCGTTCACCATGAACGTCGTCACGTTGCTGTTTTCGAACAGATCGATGTCGTCATCGTCCGCTTCGAAAAACTCGGGGGTGTAGGCGAAGTCGGCTTCCCAGCCGAAGACGCCGGCGCCCATCCATCCGATGGAAGCGCCATAGGTCAGGTGCTCACGTTCACTGGCGCTGCCGCCAAAGCCCGCTCCGATGTTCGGCGTAAACAACCAGTCCGCGCTCGCCGCGCCCGGCGCCAGCAAGGTCGCCAGCGCCGCGAGCATCGCGCATTTCTTCAGCATGCGGTTTCCCCTCCTCAAATGCCGGTCCCACGCGTCCGGCCCAGTGAAAAGTAGCAATCGACATACCCGAAAATGCGTTTGCGAGCTGAGCCAAAACCTTATAATTCAGCGATTTGCAGTCGAGCGCCGCCTGCAGGGTCGATCCTGGTCGCGACGCTCTGTGCCGTGCCTGGCGGAGACGAAGCCGATCGAGGACAAGTCCACGAAAGCGGCCGCTTCTGGACCACCGAATTGCACAAAAACAGGCCTGAATTCGTGTATTTTGCAGGCATAGCCCTTGCTCAGGCTCAGCGTGAGGAGTTTCGACGAAATGAACATCAGCAACACCGCCATTGGTTTTCTTGTCGGGGTGGGCGTCGCGGCTGGCGCTGGCGGGGCCTACCTGGCGACAAAGCCGAGCGCACCTGTGGCGGCTATCGCTGGACAGGCTGACCCGGCTGTTTCGTCTTTCGTGGAGGGGCCCGTTGAACAGTCGGAGGCCATCGTGCCCGCGGAGCCAGAGGCGGTTGTCGTTGCCGACACCGCACCGGCTGCCTCGAAGGCGGCCAAGAGGCCGGTGACAACGCCGGTCGAGCGGCGGCGCACCGAAGTCCCGCGCCCAGTCCCGCCGGCGGCGGTTGCCTCGAGTGTTTCCGAGCCGGCAAAAGCACCGGCTCCGGTCGCGCCTGTCGAGGCCGTGGAGCCGCCTCGGATCGTGGACAACCAGGCGTCACGCGCCGTGGAACCCGCCGGCCCGCAGTTCGACGAGCTCGTCGTCGCCGCGGATTCTGTGATTGGCCTCGAAATCGAGAGCGCCATCAGCACCGAACGCGCGCGCGTTGAAGATCCCGTTGTTGCCCGCGTCACGCGAGACGTGAGGGTTGGAAACCGCGTGGCGATCCCGGCGGGCTCGCGCGCCAACGGCGAAGTTACCACCGTGGAGCGCGGAGGACGGCTGAAGGATCGCGCGCGCCTTGGCGTGCGGTTCACGTCAATCGTGCTCGCAGACGGAACGCGGGTGCCGATCGAAACGGAAACGATCTACCGCGAGGGTGACTCGCCGGTGAATGAAAGCGCCGCGAAGATCGGCGGCGGCGCCATCGGCGGCGCGATCATCGGCGGGATTCTCGGCGGCGGAAAGGGCGCGGCAATCGGCAGCATCGTCGGCGCAGGCGCGGGCAGCGGAGCCGTTGCCGCCGGCGGGCGCAATGCCGCGACGCTTCCATCGGGAACGCCCGTCACCGTACGCGTCCACGAGCCGGTCGTGGTCACCGTCGAACGCTAAACGTTCGAATCGTTCGGAACGTTCGAATCATTCGGAACGTTCGAATCATTCGGAACGTTCGAATCGTTCGGAACGTTCGAATCGTTGAGCAATCCGAACGCGAACGTCCCGAACGGCTCGAACGGCTCGAACGACTCGAACGACTCGAACGGCTCGAACGAACGTTATCCGACGAACTTATATCCCAACCCGTGAACGGTCAGGATGAACTGCGGGTGGCGGGGGTTGTCTTCGAGCTTCTGCCGCAGCCACGCGACGTGGACGTCTACGGTCCGTGTGGACGGCATCGCGTTGTAGCCCCACACCTCGTTGAGGAGCTCGTCGCGCGTGAGGGCGGCGCCGCGATGCTCGACGAAGTATTTCAGCAGCTTGAACTCGCGCGCCGACAGGTCGAGGGCCTCACCGCCCTTGACCACTTCGGCCTTGCGGAAATCCACCGCGACGTCGCCGAACCGGTAGCTCTCGGGAGCGGATCCTGACGCGCTGGCGGCGTTGGAGGCTCGCCGCAGCAGCGCCTCGACGCGGGCCAGCAGTTCGGCCATCTCAAACGGCTTGACGAGGTAGTCGTCGGCGCCGAGCTTCAGGCCGACGACCTTGTCTACCACCTGTCCCTTGGCGGTCAGCATCAGGATCGGCGTCTGCAGGCCGCGCTGCCGGAGCGATCGGCAGACGTCCATGCCGTTGCCGCCCGGAAGCATCACGTCGAGGAGAATGGCGTCGAACGAACCGGTGGCTGCCAGCTCGAGACCGCTCGGCGCGTCCGTAGCGCTCTCGACTTCGTACCCTTCGGCAATCAGCCGGTCCGTCAACGTCATGACGAGGCCCGGCTCATCCTCAACGAGCAGCAGACGGCTCATAAGCGAATCAGAAACTCCAGGTGCCATGGTCCTGACGCCAAATTACGAATCTCAAACCAGAAAACGCAAATGACCAGACGTCCGTTCCCAACTTCGGCTGTTCAGCTGTTCCGGCGCTCTCATTAGACGTATGACTCGTGCGTTCGGGTTTGGTTCCCTTTCCTGGATTAGGTTGGGCTTACAGGTTCCGGACTACGAGTGAGCCCCGACGCGCATCTCCGTTCCCACCGGGCTGGCGGTCGTATCTGCAGCTGCGGCCGGCAACGAGATAGTGAACGAGGTGCCGGCGCCCGGACGCGTCGCCACCGTGACCTGCCCGCCATGAGCGACGACGATGCGGCGCACCAGGGAGAGCCCGAGACCGTGACCGTGGATCTGCCGCTCGATCGCGTCGGCACCGCGGTAGAACGGCTCGAAGATGTGCGGCAGGTCCGCCGGCGGAATGCCGGGACCGTGGTCGCTCACCGTGATCCGGACTTCGTCGCGCCGTCTCTCCCGCACGCGCTGGGCGCGAACGCCCACCCAACGATCCCGCCCGCCGTACTTGACCGCGTTGGCGACCAGGTTCTGCACAGCGGAACGCAGGGCTGTCGCGTCCCCGAGGACCGGCGGCAGGTCTGGAGCAATTTCGCGGTGGATCGTCACCTCGCCGGGTCCGACGAGCGGGAGCGCGCTCTCGACCGCCGATTCGATGATCTCCATCGGCGCAAGCGGCACGCGCGCGGCGGTGTTGAACCCCGACTCGATGCCCGCGTACTGGAGCACGCGCTCGACCATGTCGCCGAGGCGGCGCGATTCGCCTTCGAGCATCTGGCCGTAGCGCTTCACGCGATCGCCGCTGACGACGCCGGACGCGAGGTTCTCGGCCGCCGATCGGATGACGGCAACAGGCGTTCGCAGCTCGTGCGATACGCCGGCGACGAACTCCATCTGCTGCTGCGCGAGCTTCTCGGCACGCCGGGATGTGGCCGCCAGCATCACGACCGCAAATGTCAGGAGCAGCAGGACCCCTGAGCTGATAGCCAGATTGCGTCGCCGGATCGTGCCGACCGCCGCATCGAGCGAGCCGCTCTGGTGCTGAACCATGAGCCGCCAGCGCGCGGGCACTTCCGCGCCGTTCAGCTCGTTGTCTCGCCCGCGCGGGCTCCCGCGCCGGCCGCGAACCAACAGCGGCGCTACGACGTCGGCGTTGCGGACGTCAATTTCCGCCGTGGAATCCGAGCGATACAGCACACGCGACGGGTCATCGCCGTCAGCCACGACGACCCGGTACATCGCGTCGCCGGCGTTGACGAAATGCCGTTCAGCCAGCGTGGGAATCATCTGGTTGCGCAGATACGCCATGTCGAACTGAAGTACCGTGAACCCGAACGCCGGCCGCGGCGGCGGCTCGACACGCGAACCCGGACGGAGCGGCCCGAAATTGTTACGGAGCGGCAGAACCATCAGCGACTCTTCGCCGGTGAAACCGCTCAGATCCGGTTGAACCTGCTCGCGCGCAGCCGCATAGGCGCGTTCGAACTGCGGTCGCCATCGATTGAGTGCTTCGGGCCAGAGGCTCAGCTCGAAGACGTGGACGGCCGGATTCCAGCGTCGCAGCCGAATCTGTCCATCCAAGCCATCGACCACGAAGACGTCGGCCACGATTTGCGGGTGCTCAGCGCGATTCAGCCACGTCGTGTAATTCTCTGAATAGCGGTCCGATGCGCCGTCACGCGCCGTCGTCGCTCCCACCTGAAGATCGCCGACCGCCCGGAGAACTTCCCCATCGAACGACAACCGGAATTGATCCGCCGCGTTTTCGAGATTGCGCTGCATGCGCCCTCGCTCGCCCTCGCTGAGTTGTCCGACCCAGCGGTACTGCATGAACGCGAGCACCGGCAGCAACACGACAAGAAGCCCCGTCAGCACCTTCGGCGCCGAGGGCCATTTGATCTTCACGTGGCGGAGTGTAGCACTGGAAAAATCCTCGTAACACACTGATTTCTAAGCTTTTACATTCTTTACAAACTCTTTGCGACCCCTTAACGACGGTTTACGAACCGGCAGGAATAATGGCGACATGAAATTCATGCGCGCCGGAGCTCTGTCTGTCGTGGCCGCCGCGGTGGCAGCGACCGTGGTTGCGGGCCAGACACAGGATCCGGCTGCCAAGGCCGCCTCCATCCTGGCGGAATCGCGCAAGGCCCTTGGCGGCGACGACAAGCTGGCCGCAATCAAGACCATCGAAATCAAGGGGACCGCCCGCCGCGGCGCCGGCGACGTGAACATCGAAGGCGACATGACGATCCTCATGGAGCGGCCCGGCAAGTATCTGCGCAAGGAGCAGATCCTGCTCGGCAACGGCGGGATCGACATCGTCGAGGGTCTGAACGGCGCCGAGTCCTGGGACGAGCAGAAGTTCAGCGGCGGGATGAACTTCGACGACGGCGGCGACGGCGGACGGCGCGGCGGCGGTGGATTCCGCCAGGGCGGAGCGCCGGGGCAACAGCCGGCGGCGGGCGCCACGCCGGACGAAGCCGCGAAACAAGCGCAGGTTGCCGCGCGTCAGACGGAGGTGGCCCGGGTCGTCCTTGCGTTGCTCCTGACCACGGACCAGCCGGTGCGGCATGTCGGCACTGCCGTCACACCGCAGCAGACGGCGGAAGTGATCGAGATGACGGGCCCCGACAAGAGCCCCATCCGCATGCTGATTGATTCGAAGACCTACATGCCGCTGATGCTCACCTGGACGGGCCTTGCGCAGGATCCGATCGCGGCGCTGGCGGCGCGCGCGGGATTCCGTGGCCGCGGACGCGGCGGGCGCGGCGGGTTTTTCGGCGGCCGCCAGGGGCAACAGCAGCAGCAACAGGCGGCCAAGGTCGTGAGCGCCGACGAGCTCGCGAAGCCGACCGCGCTGCGGATGTATCTGCAGGACTACAAGACGGTCAACGGCATCAAGCTGCCGCACCTGGTCGTGCGCGGCGCCGGCGATCAGATCACCGAAGAGTGGGAAATCAAGAGCTACAAAATCAACCCGGCACTCAAAGCGGACACATTTACAAAATGAGACGACTTCTTTCCGGAGTTCTCGCGGCCGGCATTCTTGCCGTGCTCGTCGCGACCCCATTGCACGCGCAGAACACCGCGAACCAGAACCAGGCGCAGCTCCGCCTGGTCATCGTCGATCAGACCGGCGCCGGCATTCCGGCGGCCGACGTCACGATCACGCCGAAGTCCGGCGGCGAGCCTGTGACCTACAAGTCCGACGAAAAGGGCCTGGCGACATCGCCGAACCTGCCGCCGGGTGATGTCACCGTGCACGTCGAGTTCCCCGGGTTCATCCCGTTCGACGCGCCGTTGACGCTGCGGCGCGGCGCGCAGAACCAGGTCGTCGAGCTGAAGATCGAAGGCTTCAAGGCGGAGATCGCGGTCAACGACACCACGGTCGCGGAGGCGTCCAAGAGCACCTCGTCCTTCTCGCTGTCGCAGGAAGAGATCGATGCGCTTCCCGACGATCCTGAGGAGCTCGCCGAAATCCTCTCGCAGATGGCCGGCCCCGGCGGGGCGACGTTCTTCATGAACGGCTTCCAGGGCGGCCGGCTTCCGAATCGCGATCAGATCCGCTCGATCCGGTTCCGCCAGAACAATTACGCCGCCGACAACCACGATGCGGGACGCTCGCAGGTCGAGATCATCACGCGGCCGAACACCAACTGGGGTGGCCAGCTCAACACGAACTGGGGCGGCGATCGGTTCAACGCGCGCCGGCCGCAGCAGATGACCGAGCAGCCGTCGCAGGAGCGTCAGGTGTCGCTGAGCGCCCGCGGTCCGATCAAAGCGGGGCGGACCTCGTTCAACTTCAACGTCAGCGGCAGAGACGACTACAACTCGAATCCGATCATCGCGAAGGACGTGTTCGGCAACACGCTTGACATCGCGGCGCGTTCGACGAACACGCAGCGCGGGTTCCAGGGCGGCCTCGAGCACTCGATCAACGCCAACCACGGCCTGTATTTCAACTTTCAGCGCAGCCAGAACGAGCGGCTGAACAACGGCGGCGGTTACAGCCTGCCCGAACGCGGCACCACGAACGACAGCAATTCGACGCAGACCCGGTTCCGGCTGCAGGGCATCATCGGCGGCTCGAAGCTGCACGAGTTCCGCGTGCAGGTGAGCACATCGCTCAACGAGACGGCCTCGTTGACGGATGCGCCGACCATCAACGTCCAGGAAGCGTTCAACAAGGGCGGTGCCGGTCAGAACAGCAGGAACTCCACCGATCGCGTCGAGATTGCCGACAACTTCGACTTCAACATCGGAACGAAGCACCAGATGCGTGTCGGTGTGCTGCTGGAAGGTCTGTACTACTCGAACTTCGACGAGCGGAACCTGAACGGTACGATGACCTACGGCAGCATCGACGATTTCAACGCTGGTAAGCCGCAGCAGTACTCGATTCGCATCGGCTCGCTCGACACCTCATTCTCGCAGTATCAGGGTGGCATCTACTGGTCCGACGAGTTCCGCGTCCATCGCGACGTGACGCTCGGCCTCGGCGTGCGCAACGAGTTCCAGTCGCGCATCGACGACAAGCTGAACCTGATGCCGCGTGTCGGCTTCACGTGGGCACCGTTCGGCAGCCAGCGCTCTGCCGTCCGCGGCGGCTACGGCTTGTTCTACGACTGGTACGAGTCGAGCCTCTACGACCAGACGCTGCGCGTGGACGGCGTAACCGTGCGCGACGTGCGCCTCGACTGCGACCTCTACAACTGTGCGGACGTTGCCGCGCTCGACCTGTTGTCGCTGTCCGGGGTCGCGGGCCGCATTCAGGCGGCCGAAGACCTCCAGATGCCGCGCGTGCACCAGGCGTCGATCAGCTACGACCGGCAGCTGACGTCGAGCGTCGTGCTGCAGACGTCCTATCAGATGCTGCGCGGCAGGCATACGATGCGTTCCATCAATATCAACGCGCCGTTGCTCGTTGACGGGAACTTTGTGATCGTTAACGGGATCAGGGCGCGGCCCAACATGGCGTTCGGCGATATCACGCAGTTCGAGTCCACCGGCCGCACCCAGAGCGATCGCTTCTCGGTTGGCACCCAGATCCGGTATCAGGTCGCGCAGCAGCAGATGGGCATGCGCTTCACCTACACGCTCGGGCAGGAGAAGAACTTTGCCAACAGCGCCACGGCGCTGCCGTCCGACAGTCTGAATCCCGACGTCGACTGGGGTCCGGCGAACAACGACATCCGTCATCGCTTCCAGGTTCAGGGACAGGTACCGCTGCTGCTGGGAATCCGGGCGAACATCAATTCGGAAATCCTGTCCGGGCGGCCGTACAACATGACCACCGGCGACGACAACAACAAGGACGGCGCGTTCAACGACCGGCCCGAGGGAGTGACGCGCAACTCGCTTCGTGGCGACTGGACATGGAACCTGAACTTCAACGTCAGCCGCCGCATCAACCTCCGTGGCCTGGGCACCCCGGTCACGCCAACCCGTGCGCAGGGCAACGGCGCGCTCTTCGCTCAGCAGGGTGGAGGCGGGTTCGGCGGTGGCGGCGGCGGTCAGGGCGGCGGCAACTTCGGCCGTGGCAACCAGGGCAACAACAACCAGCGCTTCACCATGGAATTGTTCGCGCAGGTGTCGAACCTCCTGAATCACGTGACGCGCACCGGGTATGTCGGCAATCTGCGGTCGGCAGACTTCGGCCGGGCCATCCAGGTTGGCAACGCGCGCGACATCAACGTCGGCGTGCGCTTCAACTTTTAGTTAGATAGTTAGGTAGTTGGGTAGTTCGTAGTTAGAAAGCTGCGAGCTACCCAACTTCAGCTTGGCTTCGCCTCGTCCTCACTACCAACTACCAACTACCAACTATCCAACTATCCAACTATCCAACTAGCTAACTAGACTAGCGGTGTGAACATCACCATCGCGGGCGCTGGCGTCATCGGGTGCGCCATCGCTCACGAACTGGCGGCACGAGGCGCGCGTGTGCGCGTGCTCGACAGCCGTGGACCAGGTGGCGGGGCCACGCGCGCGTCGGCCGGAATCCTCGCGCCATACATCGAAGGACACGACCCGGCGATGCTCGCGCTCGGTGTCCGCAGCCTCGATCTCTACGAGGAGTTCATTCGCCGCGTCACGCACGACTCCGGCCAGGAGGTCGAATACGAGCGGAACGGCACCGTCGAAGTCGCGTTGACGCTCGACGAAGCGATGGCGCTGCGGCGGCGCGCGCGCACGCTGGCCGGGACCGGCATCGACCATTCACTGCTCGACGCAGGCGACGTCCGGCGTCTCGAACCGGAGATTACCCCTGCCGCCGTTGCCGGGCTGCACGTCCGCGAGCACGGATATGTCGCTGCCGCAGAGTTGACACGCGCGCTGACCTCGGCAGCCATGCGGCATGGCGCCACGTTTGATGTTGGAACCGTGGCGTCGGTCGACAGTGATTCTGTCGCTCGCGTTCGCACCGCCGATGCGGTGATCGAGAGCGATGCCGTGATCGTTGCCGCGGGCAGCTGGTCGACCGGTCTCGGCGGAGTCGGCGTCGTCCCCGAGGCGGTCAAACCGATCCGCGGCCAGCTGCTTCAGCTCCGGCTTCCACGCCGATGCGCCGCGCATGTGATCTGGGGCAGCGACTGCTACCTCGTCGCGAAGCAGGACGGCAGCGTGCTGGCGGGTGCCACGGTTGAGGATGTTGGTTTCGACGAGCGCGCCACTTCGTCCGGCGTGCAGGAGCTGCTCGCGCGGGCCCTGGCGTTGCTGCCGGCGCTGCGGGGGGCCGCGTTCGAGGACGTCCGGGTCGGCCTGCGCCCCAAGACGCGCGACGAGTTGCCGGCGGTCGGCGCTTCGTCGACAATGCCGCACGTGTTCTACGCCACTGGGCACTATCGGAACGGCGTGCTGCTCGCCCCGCTGACCGCGCGCCTCGTCGCCGATCTGGTTCTCGACGGAAAGGCGGACGAGAGCCTCACGCGCCTCGAACCGCGGCGGCTCGGGCTGTGACGGTGACCCTCAAGAAGTTCTATACGTCGCGCGAAGTGGCGGCGATGACCGGGCTGAGCGCGCGGCAGCTCCAGTGGTGGGACTCGCGCCGCCTGTTTACTGCGGCGCGCGCCACGCAGCGCACGGAAGCCGGCGGCTTCACCGAGCGCCGCTATACGCCGCTCGACGTCCTGGAGCTGCAGGTGCTCGCCGATCTCCGCCGGCGCGGCTTCTCGATTCCGCGCCTGCGCCGCCTGCTGACGGCCTTGCGCGACGTGTTCGGTGTCCGGCTCTACGAGGCAATCGGCGACGACGGGCCGATGACGCTCTTCCTCGCCGGCGATCAGCTCTACGCCAGAACAGTGGACGGACGGTTCTTCAACCTCGACGCCCCGGCGCAGCCGCTGCTGGTGGTTGGTGAAGAGCTCTCGCTGCGGCCGTTGACCGCACGGGAGCGGAAGCGGCGTCCGCCGCAACGGGTGAAGAAAAGCGCTAGCGGATTGGAAAAACCTTCTCGAGGTCGTCGGCCGGACGCGCGATAACGTGAACGCCAATCAGCTCGCCGACGCGCCGGGCTGCGGCCGCGCCCGCGTCGGTTGCCGCCTTCACTGATCCCACGTCTCCCCGAATGAGCGCCGTCACCAGCCCGGCATCCACTTTCTGCCAGCTGACCAGCACCACGTTGGCGGTCTTCAGCATCGCGTCGGCGGCTTCAATCATGCCGACCAGGCCGCGCGTTTCGATCATGCCGAGCGCGTCGCCGACGTCGGATTTCGGTGCTGTCCTGGGTTCGCTGGGCAAGCGGACGGATCTTACCATCCCTCCCGCTGCCGCAACGCCGTAATGTGCGCGACATGATGGCGTGAGTGCCAGCCGTACATCTGCACCTGCCAATCGAGCGTCAGCGGCTCCGGGTACTCCGGGTGCACGAACGTCCGCTGCCACTCGTCATCCGTCATCGTCCCGTAGATCGCCAGCCATCGGGCGTGCAGGCTGCGCACCAGTTCGAGGGAAACGGCGACAGGAAGCCGCCCATCGGCGAGCGCCGCGAACTTCTTCTCGTCGTACGCCGCGATGGTCGGACGATCTTCGGTCAAGGCAAGTTTCAGCCGGACGAAGGCGTTCATGTGGCTGTCGGCGACGTGATGCACCACCTGCCGCACCGTCCATCCGCCGGGACGGTACGGCGTATCGAGCTGTGCTTCGTTCAAGCCCAGAACAGCGGTGGCGAGATGTCCCGGCAGTGCGCCGATGTCCGCGACGGCGCGTCGCCGTACTTCGGCTGACGGCGGCTGCGCGGAGAAACGGCCAACGGGGTAGCTCAGATCGTCGATGACTGTGGTCATGAGGTCTTTTTACACCTCCGGCAGCTCGAATTGGCAGCAGTACAATCGTCCGTTCCCATGCCGCTCGTCGTCGCCGAAGGGGCGCTTCTCGACCACATCTTCGACAATACCTGTCCGATCTGGAACGAGGGACTCACCCGGACGGCATATGGCCAGTGGAACCTCGCGCAGCTGAAGACGACATGGGGACGCCGCCATCTCCAGCGATTCGCCCTGCTCGACGAGCAGGGAAACCTCCTGGCCAGCGCCAAGCGATACCGCCACGACATCCGCCTTGATGGGCGCGAGGGGTGGATGGCCGGCATCGGTGCCGTCTTCACGCCGGTCGAGGCCAGAGGCTGCGGCCATGCGTCACGGCTGATCGAGATGCTGCTTGCACAGGAACGCGCGGCCGGAGCGCTGCTGGCAGGACTCTTTTCGGAAATCGGTGCCGGGTTTTACGAGCGGCTGGGATTTCGGACCGTTCCGCTCGACGAGGTGACGGTGAGGCCCAGGCTGCAAGGTGGCTCGCCGGCGATGCTCGTGCGCTCGGGCGTGGAACGGGACCTTCCCGACATCGCGGCCTTGCACGCCGCGAGAACGGCGGGTGTCCGGTTTGCGCTCCGCCGCGACGCACCGCTCATCCACTATGCGCTGACCAAGAAGCGGCTGCTCGCCGGGCTCGGTCCAATGGGACTGCGCCAGGTCGAGTTTTTCGTCACCGAAGAAGGAGCGTCGGCGGTTGCCTACGTGATTCTGTCCGAAAACGGGAATGGCTGGACGCTGGAGGAGGCTGGTGACCGCGATCCGGCTGGCGCGCGCATTGGCGCGATGCTGCAGGTGTTGATGGCGCGCGAGCCGGCACATCGCACGCCGCTCATCCGCGCCTGGTGGCCGCGGTCGATGCCGGTGCCGCCGCAGATCGAGCTGACGGATCGCGGCCAGTCGCGCGACATCTTCATGGTGCGGCCGCTGGCGGACGTCGCGGTGCCTGAAACCGCGGACGACGTGTTCTATTGGCGGAGTGATTATTTTTGAAGGGCGACGATCGTGGCGCGCCTGACAAGGCGCGCCCCACGGTCGACTGTCAGCGTTCAATCAATCGCAGGTCGATCGCTCTCCGCTCGCCTTCTCTCAGCGAAAACCGCGCCGCGCGATCGCGCATCCGCTTCAGGAATTCCGGATCGGTCTCCTCGCCGTCCTCGAGGTAGTCCACGGCGACGGCGCGATAGTCCAGACCCGGCGGCAGGCCGCGGATCTGGAACGTCCCGTCCTCGTTGGCGCGCACGCTGCGCACGAACCGCGAGGGATACGTCCACTTCGACTCATCGTCTGTGAATATCACCACTGTTGCGTCCGCATCCGCGTCGGTCGGTGCGAAAGCCCCGGACGTCACCGATCCGGCCAGCTCGGTGACGCGGTCGGTGAGCACGACGCGGACATTGCTGCCGCGGTCGGTCGAGAGGTCAATCGGGCGATCGCTGACGTCCATGTCGTCCAGAAAGATTCCCTTGACCGCCCAGTTGTCCGGCAGCCCTTCGACCGCCAGCGAGGATCGTCCCGCCAGCGCCAGCATCAGCTTTGCGTCGCGCAGCCCGTCCGCGCCGTTGTGCATCATGGTCATCGAGTCGGACGTGCCGCTGTCCGCGGCTCGAACGCTGATTCGTGTCGGCGGCAGGGGAGCCGTCACTTCCTGATCGCCGACGACAGTCACGGTGACCGTCCCGCTGGGCGTGGTGGCCACCGTGAGCCCGGCGATGTCGCCATCTACGGCGACAGGCATCGATCCCGTTTCAACAACCGGCCTGGTGGCCGGAGCAGTGAATCGCTGGGTCCGAATATCGAAGGGGACGGAGAGATTATTCGGTCGTGTCTGCGCGATGAGAGTGAATGATCCCGGTGGCACACCGGTGATATCGAAGGTGCCGTCGGCCGCGGCATCGTCCATGAGCCGGAGCGGACCCACGCCGGCGCCGATGCCGCTGGCGGCGAAGTCCAGGTCCCGCGCTATCAGCGTCACCATCGCTCCCGCGGCGGGGGCGCCGGACGAGGTGAGCACCGTGCCAGTGACGCGCGCCGTAGTCACGTTCGTCAGCTGCATGTCGGCGCGCGCTTCACCGCTTACATCCACGGTGACCCGCTGCGCCAGGTCGCGGTTTGCGGTCCCGGGGAAGAAGATGGGCGCCCCGAGTCCGGGTACCGCGTTGCTGACCGGCCGGCCTGCCCGGTCTTCGACACGGCGTGGAGTCGCCGTGACGTAGTAATCGCCGGGCGGGAGGCCGTAGAGGCGGTAGGCACCCGTGTCATCCGTCATGTCGGCCGCGCCAACGGCCTGCAGACCCGGCTGTCCCTGCACCATGCGCCGCCGCAATGCCTGGACTCGCGCCCCCAGCATCGGCTCGCCGGCCGAGTCGTAGATCCGTCCGGCGATCGCGCCTGCGCGCGGCAACCTGACGTCCGCAGCCGCCCGCCCGCCCTGCTCCAGCCTGATCGTCGCGCGCCGCTCGAACGGCCGCCGCTGGCCGAAATAGAGAGGGACGAACCCCGTCTTGGAGACGTGCAGCGTAAACGTGCCCGCGGGTAGATCGCGCACCAGGTATCTGCCTTCGGCGTCGGTCGTCGCCAGGCGGGTCAGGCCGCTCTCGCTGATGGCTCGAACCTCAGCACGGCGCAGCGGACCACCGGTGTTCGACGTCACGCGGCCGCCGATGGACGCGGTCAACGGATCGACACGAACGGGTACCGGCCGACGCTGCTGCGCCCAGGCCACCGAGGCACTGCCTGCCAGCACCAGCGAGAACAGAGCGATGAGGTGCGGCGCTCTCATGGCTGAAGCACCTTCAGGTCCAGCGTCCGCTTCTCTTCGGCGGCAAGGTCGAACGTGGCCGCCTGGCTCTGAACCTGCTGCAGGAAGTCGGGATCGTTCTCCTGTCCCGGGTCGAGGTCCTTGACGGCAACCGCGAGATACCGCGGGCCCGGCGGAAGGCCGGCAATGCGGAATCGTCCGCGCGCGTCAGCCTGCGCGCTGCGCATGCGGCGAGGCGTCCATTGAGTCGAATCGGCGGGGAACACCACGACGTATGCACCGGGCCCCTCGGCGCCGCCAATGGTTCCGCTCAGGTCGGTCACCCGGTCGGTGACCAGCACCGTTACCGGAACCCCTTGCTCGCGGCCGATGTCGATGGCGGCGTCGCTGGCGTCGAGGCTGCCGCCAAGCTGCACTGCCTTCACGGCCCAGCCATCGGGAACCGACGCGTCGAGCGTGAATGGGCCCGGCGGCGCCTGCATTTCGAACGTCGTTCCCGTGACGCTGGCAAACGTTCCTTCGGCGCCGGCGCGGCGCGGGCGCGCCACGATCTCGATTCCCTCCGGAATGGGGCGCCGCACACCGGCGTCAGCGGCGATGGTTCCGCGCAGCGTCCCTGGCTTCGCGGTCACCACGGAAACCCCTTCGACGTCCGCGCCGGCGATCGTGACCGTCACCGCGCCGATTTCAGCAATGGAACTCGGGCTGGCGCGGACTTCGGCGATGAGCGTGTAAGTCCCGGGCGGGATGTCCGCCATCAGGAAGCTGCCATCCTCGCGCGTCACCCCGCCGGAGCCGAAAGACATTCCCACGTCGCCCGCCTCCGCGGCCAGGCTCAGAAATGCCTCCGCCGGCCGCCCTTCCGAGGTCGCGACAAAGCCGCTCACGCGCGCGGTGCGGACCGGAAGCAGGGCGAAGTCGACCGTGGCCTCGGCGGCGGACGTCACGCGAACCTTCTGCGCCAACGCGAAATCCGGAGTGCCTGGATAGAAGGTCGGCGCCAGAGTTGTCTGCACCACCGAGTCAGGTGGGGCAAGGCGCGCGCTTGCCGTGACGAAGTATTCGCCGGCGGGAAGGCTGTGCACCCGGAATGCGCCGGTATCATCCGTTGAATCCGCCTCGCCGACCTGCTCGAGATACCTCCGGTTACGCACCATCGTCGGTCGCAGCACAGCGACACGAGCCGCCGTGATCGGTTCGCCGTATTCGTCGAAGATCCGGCCGACGATCGCGCTGGCCCGCGTGAGTGGAATCTCCACGCCGACCTGCTGGCCGACGGTGAGAGAGATGGGCTGCTCGCGACCGAACGGCCGCGACTGTCCGAACTTCCGGCTGATGTAGCCGGTGCGCGAGACCGTGACCTGCCATGACCCTGGTTCGAGGCCGCGCAGTTCGAAGCGGCCCCGGTCGTCGGTGGTCACTTCGCGCGGAAAGCCCATCCCGCTGACCGCGGAGACGATCGCGTTTCGCAGAGGCACGCCGGACTCGGCAGCGGTGACCCTGCCCGTGATCGCTGCCGGCTGGACTGCCTGACTGGTTGTTCGTGCGTCGCGTGGCGGGCGTGCCTGTTGCCCCGCCGCGGTGTCGAGTGCAGCGAGAACAACGGCGAGCGCGGCGAGTGCGCGCCTCATCGAACCACCAGAGGCAGATCCAGGACCTTCTGATCGCCGGCCGACAAGGAGAACGTGGCGGCGGCCGCCTTCGCACGCTGGAGGAAATCCGGATTCTGCGGCTCGTCCTGCTCGATGAAATCGACCGCCACGGCAAGGTATCGCTGGTGCGGCGGCAGACCGCTGACGGTGAACTGACCGCTTTCCGTGAGGCGCACTGTTTTGACGAACCTGGAGGCGGCGGTCCATTTCGCCGGATCGTCCGCGAACACCACCACGGTTCCTCCCTTGACGGCGCGGTCCGATCGGACAGTCCCGGTGACCTGGCTCACGCGATCGGTCAGCTCGACGCGCATCGACACCCGATCGGCGGGACGGAATTCCGCGGCATTGTCGGAGATGTCGATTCCGTTTGCCGTCACCGACTTGACCATCCAGCCTGACGGCAGTGATTCGAAACGGAAGGTGTAGACGCCGAGCAGCCCCGCCAGCTCGAACGTTCCGTTGGGGTTGACGTCGCCGCGCGGCATGAACGTCGCCAGGGAACTGTCCACCGGGACGGCGGTGACGCGGATCCGCGCGTCCGGCAGCTTCATCCCGTTGTCGGAGACGACCAATCCCTGTATCGCCGCGGCAGAGCCCGTGACGATCGTCAGTCCGGTGATGTCGCTGCCGTCAACCACTATCGGCATCGACGCGACTTCGGGAGGCGTTGCGCCGACGTTCGGACCGAGCACGTTGAGCAGGTAGTCTCCCGGCGGGACGCTTGTCAGCGTAAATGTGCCGTCGGTTCCCGATCCGTTCCGACCGCCGCTGGGACTGAACGCTTGCCCGAGACGGCTGTGCAGGCTGATCGTCGCCCGAATCGGCTGGCCATTCGACCCCACGACCCTGCCGGCTATCCGTGCCGCGCGGGCGGGGACGACCGCCAGGTTAATACCCGACTGTTCGTCGCCCAGCCCGAGCGTGATCCTCTGTGCATCCGCCAGCGTCACGGTTCCCGGGTAGTAGGTTGGCGCGTACGACCGTCTCTCACCGTTGCTGAGCGTTACTTGTCCACTGATACTGATCGATTCAGCCCTCAGGGTACTTCCCGGGTCCCCGTCGGGACTGATGACGATCATTCTCGCCGCCGATGGATCGTTCAGCGACACGTAGTACTGACCTGGCGGCAGGTTGTAGATCCGATACGCGCCGTTGTCGTCGCTTGGCACACTGGTGCCGGTCCGCGTCGTTCTGATGCCCTGTGCTGTGCTCTGGACGCGAAGCGCAGTTACGTTCGCACCGGCGAGCGGATCGCCAAACTCGTCAACGACGCGGCCAGTAATCGCGCCGCCGCGCGAAAGCCTGAAGTCGGCAACGAACTGCTGGCCCTCGTCGAGGACAATCGGGTCGGTTGTGGCAAACGCGCTGCGTTGGCCGAACTGCTGTTCTATGTAACCGCTCTTTGATGCACGCAGCGTCCATCGGCCGGCAGCAAGGCCGCGAAACTCGAATACGCCGTTGTCGTCGGTCTGTGTGTTGCGTCCCGCTTCCACCCCGCGTTCGGGGACGTATACAGCGGCGATTGAGGCTCGCCTCACTGGGGTGCCCGTCGTTGCGCTGACGACGCGACCGCGGATGACTGCGGTGCCGGCAGGCACTTGTGGGCTGCGGCCGCGGCCGCGATCGTCGTCGCGCGGTGCAGGCGGAGGGCCCTGACGACCACGGCCGCCTGAGGGAGACCCGCCTTGCGCTGGCCCTGGTCCGCCCTGCCGCTGCGCGACGAGCGCCGGGCCATCGGCGACCACGAGGGCGACGGCGAGGACAACGGCGAAGCGGCTGCAGAGACGCATGGAGATCTGAACCAGCGATCACGAGTATAGACATCCGCAGAGGGTCCGTGGCCGGGACTACCTTGTTAAATTTCTGCGGCAATTACAGCGTTTGCCGCGAGCCGCCCGCTGGCGCCCGTGAGAAATCCACCGGGATGGGTGCCTGCCCCGCACAAATACAGTCCGGCGACCGGGGTCGCGTAGCGGGCATGGCCCAAAAGCGGACGCATCGTAAAGAGCTGGTCGAGCGTCAGCTCGCCGTGGAAGATATGTCCACCAGCCAGACCGTAGTCACGCTCGAGGTCCAGGGGCGTGACGACCTGCGCGGCGACGACGTGAGACCTCACGCCGGGCGCGTATCGTTCGAGCACGTTGAGGACGTTTGCGAGGAGGACGTCGCGCGCCGTGGTCCAGTCCGCGCGGAGCGTGCGCGGCGCGTAATGGACGTAGGCGGAGACGACGTGCGCGCCCGCCGGGGCCAGGCTGCCGTCAACGATCGACGGGATCGTCAGTTCCAGCCACGGCTCCGCCGAGAACTCTCCGTACTTCGCGTGGTCGAACGCGCGCTCGAGGTAATCGAGATCCGGACCGATCTGGATTCGCCCGCTCAAGGCGTCTGCCCCGCAGCCAAAGTCGGGGAGCGAGGCCAGGGCGAGGTTGACCTTCGCCACGGTGCCGGCTGCCCGGTAATGCTGCATCTTCTCTGCGAAATCCGGCGAGAGCTCTGACGGGTCGATCAATCGAAGGAACGTCGTCTTCGGGTCGGCGCCGGAGACGACGATATCGGCGTTGAGCGTCTGACCCGCGGCCTCGATCGCTCGCACGGCGTTATCGCGCACGACGATTCGTTCGACAGGAGTGGACGTGCGGATATCGGCGCCCGCGGCCCGGGCCGCCGCGGCCAGCGCACGCGTCGCAGCCCCGGGGCCGCCCTTGACCCTCAAGGCGTTACCACCCGCCAGCTGGCGGTGCGCCTCGCGCATCAGCAGCATCAGCGAACTTCCGGCGGACCGGGGGCCGAACATCGTGCCCGTGAGCGCGGGCGCCGCGATCGTCGCTCGCACCAGTTCGTGCTCGAACCATTCGTGAACGAGATCGGCGACGGGCATCGGCCCCCAGCGCAGCAGGCGGTGCGCGTCACGCCTGCCGAGCGACCGGAACGCGCGCGCGGTCTTCAGCAGGTTCCACAGGTCCGTGGCGCCGGGCTTGTCGATGGGCGGCGGGGCATATTCGAAGGCGCTGGCGAGGACCGATGCCGCCCGCTGGATCGACGTGTGAAACGCCGGAAACGCTTCGGCGTCCTTTCCACTGAACGACGTGATGCTCGCGCGCGTCTGCCCGGAGCTCTCGTCGATGAGCAGATGTCCCGCCGGCGAGAGCGAACACACGCGCGCGGGCGCGCGCAGCACCTCGAAGCCGTGGCGCGTCAGATCCATCTCCCGGACGAGACGCTGCTGCAGCAGCACTTCGTGCGTCAGCGCAGGACAGTGGAAACCCGGATGGATCTCGCTCGTAACCGCGCCGCCGCCGACCTCGGCGCGCGCCTCGAGCACGATTGGTTTCACACCGGCCCTGGCGAGATAGAACGCCGCCGTGAGGCCGTTGTGGCCCGCGCCGATGACGACGGCAGTCTTCATGTGCGCCGATCCGCGAGGATGCGCATCGCGGCGTTTCGCCCCGGTGCGCCCATGATTCCCCCGCCCGGATGCGTGGCCGAGCCGCACATGTAGAGGTTGTCCACCGGCGTGCGGTACTGCGCCCAGCCCGGCGCAGGCCGCAGGAAGAAGAGCTGCTCCAGCGTGAGCTCGCCCTGGAAGATGTTCCCCTCCGACAGGCTCCAGTCGCGCTCGAGATCCAGCGGTGTCACCACCTGCCGATGGCGGATGATCTGCCGTATGTTCGGCGCGTACTCCGCCAGCGTGTCGATCACCGTGTCGCCGAACGCCTCACGCTGCTCGTCCCACGTCCCGTCCTTCAGCGCGTAGGGCGCGTATTGCACGAAGCACGACATCACGTGCTTGCCGGGAGGCGCCACGCTCGTATCCGTGAGCGACGGGATGACGATGTCCATGTAGGGACGCCGGGAAAAGCGCCCGTACTTCGCATCGTCGTACGCGCGCTCCATGTAGTCCACGCTCGGCGAGATCGAAATCGCGCCGCGCAGGTGCGGGCCGGCTCCCTTCAGTGCCGTGAAGTCCGGCAGCGCATCGAGCGCCAGATTCACTTTCGCCGACGATCCGCGGAACTTATAACGGCGGATGTCCTCGGCGAACTCATCGGGCAGGAGGTCGGGATCGAGCAGGCGCTCGAACGTCAGGCGCGGATCGACGCTCGAGGCGACGACCGTGCCGCGAATTTCGTCTCCGTTGTCGAGCACCACGCCGTCAACTCTGTTGCCGCGCACGAGAATCCGGCTGACCGGCGCCTGCGTCCGGATTTCGACGCCGGCGGCGCGGGCCGCATCGGCGATCGCGTTGGAAATCGCGCCGGTGCCGCCGCGCGCGAGCCCCCACGAGCGGAACGCGCCGTCGATCTCGCCCATGTAGTGGTGCAGCAGCACATACGCCGTTCCCGGCGATCGCACGCCGAGAAACGTGCCGATGATGCCGGACGCCGACATCGTCGCCTTGAGCACGTCCGTCTCGAACCATTGATCGAGGAAGTCCACCGCGCTCATCGTCATCAACTGCACCTGGTTGTACTGGTCCCGCGGCGGCAGCTGCCGGAAACGGCGGAGCAGCCCGAGCAGCTGCTTCAGCCCGCTCGGGGAGAGCGACGTCGGGTCAGCCGGTTCCATCGCGAGGATCGGCTTGACGAACCGTCCCATGGCCACCATGGCGCGGCCGTACTCGTCGTACGCCTCGGCGTCGATGCGTGAATGCCGCGCAATCTCCCGGCGCGTCCTGGCGTGGTCGTTCACGCGCCACAGGTAGTCGCCGTTCGGCATCGGGGTGAACGTGCCGTCGAGTGGAAGAATCTCGAGGCCGTGCCGTGTCAGATCGAGCTCGCGGATGATCTCGGGCCGCAGCAGCGACACGACATACGAGCAGACAGAAAACCGGAAGCCGGGAAATACCTCTTCGGTGACCGCGGCGCCGCCCAACACGTGGCGCCGTTCGAGGACCAGCACCTTCCGCCCGACGCGTGCCAGGTAGGCCGCGGCGGTCAGCCCGTTGTGGCCGCCGCCAATGATGATCGCGTCATAACGCACGTTTGGGCATTGTATTCTTCAGGACCTGGAGGCGCCGACTGTGGACATTCACACGCCGTTCTATCTCGCTGGTCGCGTTCTGTTGGGTGGCTTCTTCATCGTCTCGGGACTGCGCCATTTTCAGCACCTGCCGATGATGGCCGGATTCACCGGATCCAAAGGAGTGCCATCGCCGAAGCTGGCGGTAATGGTGTCGGGCCTCATGATCATCCTCGGCGGCATCAGCATCCTCCTCGGTGTCAGGCCGCACTGGGGCATCGCCCTTGTCACCCTGTTTCTGCTCCCCGTGACGTTCCTGATGCATCAGTACTGGAAGCACACCGACCCGATGATGCGAATCAACGACCAGGTCAATTTCATGAAGAACCTGGCGATCCTCGGCGCGTCGTGGATGCTGCTGATGATTCCGCAGCCGTGGCCGTCGAGCCTGGGGCTGTGATTCGATGCCCGTCGGCACACCATTTCACGAGCGCACGTCCGCGCTCTGCGAGTCGCTCAATTACCGCGAGTGGTCCGGCTACTACGCCGTCAGCAGCTACGAGACGCACCACGAGCACGAATACAACGCCATCCGGAACGCCGCGGCGCTGATCGACATCTCTCCGCTGTTCAAGTACGTCGTGTCCGGCCGTGACGCCGCCCGGCTCGTCGATCGCGTCATCACTCGTGACGTGTTGCGGATGGAGGTCGGCCGCGTCTTCTACACGCCCTGGTGCGACGAGGACGGTTACGTCATCGACGACGGGACTGTGGCACGGCTGAGTGAGACAAGGTTCCGCATCACGTCGGCCGATCCCACGCTGCGCTGGCTGACGCAGAATGCGCGCGGCTTCGACGTCACCGTCGAGGACGTCTCGGAACAGACGGCGGCGCTGGCGCTGCAGGGGCCGCGCTCCGCCGACGTGCTGCGTGCGTGCGCCAGCGTGGAGATCGATCGCCTGGAATATTTTCGCGTCGCGCCCGGAACCATTCGCGGTGTGCCCGTCGATATCTCTCGAACAGGCTATACCGGCGACCTTGGCTACGAGATCTGGCTCGAGGCGTCGGCTGCTGTAGAGGTCTGGGACGCGCTGATGGCCGCCGGCCAGGCGGTGGACATCGCGCCAGCCGGCATGCTGGCGCTCGATGTTGCGCGCGTCGAAGCCGGCCTGGTGCTCGCCGACGTCGATTACGTCGGCAGCAGGAAAGCGCTCACCAGGGCGCAGAAGTACACGCCGTACGAAATGGGGCTGGGGCGGCTCGTCGACATCGAGAAGGGCTCGTTCATCGGCAAAGCACCGCTCGTTGACGAACGCGCCCGGGGTCCGCGGCGGACGATCGTGGGTCTGGAAGTGAACTGGAGCGAGGTCGAGGCGCTGTACGAGCGCTATGGACTGCCCCCGGTCGCGCCGGCCGCGGCCTCCCGGTCGGCGGTGCCGGTCATGAGCGCCGGCCGCCAGGTGGGGCGTGCGACGACGACGGCATGGTCGCCAACGCTCAAGCGCCTGATCGCGCTGGCCACGATCGATGCGCCCCATTTCGAGACCGGAACGGCGCTCCGGATTGAGATGACGGTGGAAGGGACGCGCCATTTTGTGGGGGCAACGGTGGTGCCCACGCCATTCTTTCGCCCGCCGCGAAAGACGGCCACGCCGCCACTGCCGTAGTGTCCGCCTTCAGGCGGACCCGGTTTGTGGATAGAATTCGCGCCATGATTCCAGAACGCTACGCGCCCGTCACGTACGCCCTGTTCCGCATCATCTTTGGCTACGTGTTTCTGCTGTTCGGCCTGCAGAAGATGTTCGGCTGGTTCGGCGGCCAGCAAGCCCAGCTCATGTCGCTGCAGGGGGCGGCCGGCGCCGTCGAGACGATCGGCGGACTGCTGATCATGATCGGGCTCTTCACCAGGCTCGCGGCCTTCGTCGCCAGCGGCGAGATGGCAGTCGCGTACTTCTACGTGCATGTGATGCAGCTTGGCGCGCCGCCGATGGGTCCGGGCATGCCGCTCGGGCTGCTGGTTCCGCAGACGAATCGCGGCGTTGACGCGATGCTCTTCTGCTTCGCGTTTCTCTATATCGCCACACGCGGCGCCGGAATCTGGAGCGTCGATCAGGCGATGGGCAGGAAAGGTTGATATGCGCGTTGCCATAGCCGCCGTTGCCATCCTCGCGCTGTCCACCGTCGCGTCCGCGCAGGTCCGCGTGCTGCAGACGAATTCGCAGGGAGACAACATTCACCTCATCGATCCCGCGACAAACCAGATCGTCGGCGAGATCAAGGGCGTCCCCATCAACCATGGCGCGGCAGCGGCGCCGGACGGCAGCCGGTTCTATTTCAGCAGCGAAGCCGAGCAGACGCTTCACGTCGTCGACGGCAAGACGCTGCAGACGGTGAAGAAGATCCCTCTGACCGCCCGTCCGAACAACATTTCGATCAGCCGCGACGGACGCCGCGTCTATGTCGGGATCGTCTCGGCGCCGGGCGCGGTCGACGTCATCGACACCACGTCGCTGGAGAAGGTGAAGAGCATTCCGACAAAGGGCGGCATCCATAACGTCTACGTGACACCGGACGGCCGGCACGTGATTGCCGGCTCGATCGCGGGCCGACTGATGACGGTGATCGACCAGAAGACCGAAGAGCCGATCTGGACCTTGTTCGAAGAAGGCGTGCGGCCGATGGCGTTCGAGACGAACCCCGACGGGTCGACGAAACGCATCTTCGTTCAGCTCTCGAACCTGCATGGGTTTGCGGTCGTCGATTTCGCGCAGCGGAAGGAAGTGGCGCGCGTCGAGCTGCCGAACGACATTCCGGCGGACAAAGTGGACAAGGGGCCGTTCAATGCCTCGCCGTCTCACGGCCTCGGCGTGGCGCCGGACGGCCGGACGCTGTGGGTGACGAGCCGCCCGAACGCGCGCGTCTACGCCTACTCGCTGCCCGAGCTGAAGCTGCTCGGCGCCGTCGATCTGGGCGGACGTCCCGATTGGGTCACGTTCACCCCGGACAGCAAGCAGGTCTACATCTCGACGGAGAACACGAACTCGACGGTGGTCGTCGACGTCGCCGCGCGCAAGGAGATCGCGCGGGTCAAGGTCGGGGCGTCGCCGAAGCGCAACATTACGGTGGTAATGCGCTGAGGTAACGCCGGGTCCGCTCCGATGGCATCAGTGCGTCGCGGAACCCGGCCTACTTTTTCCCGAGGGCCGAGGTCAGGTAATCCGACAGCACCTCGACCTCTTTTGCATTGACGGGTGCGCCGTAGTCCATCATCGTGAGCACGATGTCGCGCCACTGCTCGCGGCCGTAGAACCCGCTGAACTTCGTGACCTCGCGAAGGTTGTGGCACGAGGTGCACGCGCTCATCAGGATTTGCCGTCCGGCGCCCTGAGGCAGTTGCTCCGGCGCCACCGCCTGGGCAGGCGGCGGCGCCGTTGGGGCGGGCGCGGCAGCGACCGGGGCGTTCCTGGGTGCACACGCAACGGCACAGGCGAGCAGAGCCGCCGCGAACCAGACGCGCGAACCTGAACCCATTGAACCTCTTGAACCCATTGAACCCCTTGAACCTAGATCCTAGACTGAACCCATGCGGCCGCTAGCCGTCCTCCTCGCATTCGTTTCGGTGCTGATCGCGTCCGGCCATGCGCAGGACGCGCAGCCGCAGCGGTTTCGCGGCGGCGTCGATCTGATCGCGATCGACGTGTCCGCGGTTGACTCCAAAGGGCGGCCGGTCGAGGACCTGAAGCCCGGCGACTTCGTCGTCAAGGTCGATGGCAAGGTGCGGCCGACGGTTTCGGCGGAACTCGTCCGGGTGGAACGCGGGAAGCCGGCCGCGGCGCGGCCGGTGGACGCCCTCACCAGCACCAACCAGGCGCCTCAGAACGCGCGGCGCATCATCGTCGCCGCCGATCAAACGCTGATCACGCCCGGTTCGCTGGCGCCACTGCAGCGTACGGCGTCGCAGTTCATCGAGCGGCTCGCCGCGGATGACTACGCAGCGTTCGTCGCCTTCCCGGAACCCGGGCCGCGAGTCGATTTCACTACCGACAAGGCGCGCGTGCGGAAGGCGATGGAGGAGATCGTCGGCCAACCGCAGTTGATGCCGTTCGGCGATTTCAGTATCTCGCTGACCGAGGCACTCACCATCACGAATGCGGAGAGCATCCAGGACAAGAGCGAGCCGCCGGTGCCGCCGGAGCTGACTCCCCAGCGGCTGCTCACCGGCCCGGCGATGCTCCGGGTGCTGGAGCGCGGCTGCCGCGGCCTGACAATCGAGGACCTGCGGAACCCGGACAATCTCGAGCTGCTGCGGCAATGCCGCCGGGACATCTACAACGAATCGCTGCGAATCGCCGCACAGGCGAGATTGGAAGCGAACATCTCGCTGCGCGCGCTGGAAAAACTTCTCCAGGATCTCGTTCCGCTCGACGGGCCAAAGACGATGATCATCTTTTCGGCCGGTCTCGTGAACGACGATCCGACGGTCCTGAATGAGGTCGCGTATCTCGCGTCCGCCGCCCGCACCAGCATCAATGTCGTGGCGGTCGACCGAAATCGCGAGCAGGAGCTCCGCGACATGCCCAACGGGCAGTCGACGCTGTCTCTCGTGGACCGGTCGCTCGAGATGCAGGGGTTGGAGATCATTGCCGATCGCACGGGTGGGACGCTGTTCCGAGGCGTGGCGTCCGGCGCCGGAATCTTCGAACGCCTCGAATCGGAGCTGTCCGCGTGGTATCTCGTCGCCGTGGCGCGGCAGCCTGGCGATCCTGATCGTCAGCGCCTCGACGTCGAGGTCAAACGCCGCGGAGTCAACGTCCGTTCGAACAAGTCCGTCGTCAGCGCGCGGTTCGACACCAACCGGCCGGTCGATCAGCTCCTGAGCGACGTCCTGTCTTCTCCGTTCGCGATTCCTGGCGTCCCTCTGCGTGTCTCGACCTTCACGCAGCGGGATGCGTCCCCGGGGAAGTATCGGCTGCGCCTGGCCGCGCAGATCGGAGCGCCGGGAGAACCGGCCGGCGAATTTGCAGTTGGCTACATCCTGGCCGATTCGCGGGGACGCGCCGTGACCACCGCCGGCTCACGGCGAACGCTGTCCCCGGCCGCGAGCGGCCCGAATCAGACGCTGCAGTACGACACGTCCCTGGCCGTGGATCCCGGCAGTTACTCGCTTCGCTTCGGGGTCATCGACAAGGACGGGCGGCGTGGCACCGTCGTGCACCGCATCGAGCTGCCCAGGTTCGACGGCGTGGACGTTCCCACAAGCGATCTCATCGTCGGCAACCTGCCTGCCGAAGGTGAGGCGCTGACGCCTCGCATCGAGCCGCAGGTGACGACGAGCGAGCTCGCCGGTTACCTCGAGTTGTACTTGCCGGAGACCGGCCGCGACAGCGTGTCGGTGGTGCTCGAAATCGCTGAAGGCGAATCGTCCCCGGCGCTGGCAATGGAGACGCTGACGTTGCGGCCGGGCGAGACGCCCGGCGCGCACGTCGCTACCGGATTTGTCACCGCAACGATGGCTCCTGGCCGCTACCTTGCGCGCGCGGTCGTTCGCCGCGACGGCGCCACGGTGAAGACGTTGTCGAGGCCATTTGCTATCGTGCGCGACCCGACGGTCGTGTCGAGGCCGATAACGAGGGGACGCGGCGTCGCCATGTCCGCCGAGCTGAAGTCGCTGACGGCAGGATACGTGGCCGGCGTCGTGAATGGACTCGCCAACGTGGTTGCGCAGGAAGACTTCGACCTGAGCAAACCGGACCGAAAGGTGACGTCGGAGCTGCTTCTCGTTCAGTACCCCGGATCGCGTCGCGATCTGATCCCGTATCGGGACGTGTCGCACGTGGACAGCAAACCAGTTCCGGGCCGCGAGCAACGCCTCCTCGACCTGTTCGTCAACACGACGGAGCGGCTGCGCGAGCGCGCGCGGCGGATCATGAACGACGGCGAGGCCCACGTGCCCTCCGTGTTCAACCCGATGTTTGTCCTCGGGTTCCTGCAGTCCGATTTCCAGTCGCGATTCGAGCTCACCGTCAGCGACGCCGGATCCGACTGGCCGCGCGAGGTGAAGCTGGTCACGTTCGTGGAGATGGGACGCCCGACGCTCCTGCGGACGGGCGCGTTCGGTGATCTCGATGCGCCGACCCGCGGCAGAGCCTGGATTGAGGAGGGCACCGGCCGCGTCCTGCAGACCGAACTGGAGATCGGGCGCGGGCGGGGGATCCCGACGATGGTCACGAAGTTCAGGCTCGACGACAAACTGCAGGTCACGGTGCCGGTCGAGATGCGGACGCAGAACCCCGACGGAATCGCCCTCTACAGCAATTTCCGCCGGTTTGCGGTCGCCACCGAAAGCGCTATCCCCACGCCGCCATCTCCCAATAGATGATCTGTGCCGCGAACCCTGCGGGTTCGCGAAGCGAGCCTGTAAGGCTCGCTCCACGACATCCACTTGCTCAGAGCCGCGCGCGAATCTCCCACAGGTCCGGAAAGAGATTGTGGCCGACCGTGTTGCGGAGGTACTCCGATCCGGTTGAGCCACCAGTGCCCGGCGTTGCGCCGATCGTCCGCTCCACCATCTTCACGTGGCGGTAGCGCCACTCCTGCATGCCTTCGTCCAGGTCGACGAGGCGCTCGCAGAGCTCCGCGTTCTTCGGATCCGCACGATACAGGGCAATGAGCGCCTCCTGCACCGCGGCTGATGGCTCGCCGCGCGCCGTAACGTCGCGTGACAGCTGCGACGCGGGTATCGCATAGCCTTCGCGCGAGAGGTAATGCAGGAAGGCGTCCCACACCGTTGGTTCGTGATACCGGCGTTCGAGTGCGGCGCGGGCACGGCTGCTGTCCGGAAAACGGCGAATCGCCTTCTCGCTCTTGGCCCCGAGGACGAACTCGATCTGCCGGAACTGATCCGACTGGAATCCGCTCGCCGCCTCGAGCCGCGCGCGAAACGACAGGAACTCCAGCGGCGTCATGGTCTCGAGGATGTCGAGCTGTGCGACGAGCACCTTGAGGATGGTGAGGATGCGCTTGAGTGTGTGCTGCGCCCGGTGGGGGTCATCCGCGGTGAGCAGCTGGCGCACGCGATCGAGCTCGTGGAGCAGCTCCTTGAACCAGAGCTCGTACACCTGATGGATGACGATGAACAGCAGTTCGTCGTGTTCAGGTCCGTCCGAGCGCGGCTGCTGCAGCGCGAGGAGGTCGTCGATGCGCAGATAGCTGCCGTAGGTCACGGCGCGATCCGTTGAGCCGTCATCCATCGGTATCCACCTCCAGGCCGACCGCCCGCATCAGCGCGAGCGCGTTGCTGCGGGTGACGCGGCCCGGCTTCAGCCGGTAATCGAAGCGCATCTCGCCGGCGTCGAACCATTCCTCGAAGTGCACGTTGGCGGCGTGGGGAGCGAGGTTGTCGGCGATGGCGGTCAGCGCCAGGTCGTGGGTCGTGACCAGGCCGATGGCGCCGCGATCGAGGAGGCTGCGCAGAACGCCGGACGCGCCGACCAGGCGATCGTGCGAGTTCGTGCCGTGAAACAGCTCGTCGAGGAGAAAGAGCAGCGGCCGGGATCCACGCGCCACGTCCGCAAGCTCGCGAATCCTCGTGATTTCCGCGTAGAAGCGCGAGCGGCCCTCCTGGAGCGAGTCCTGGATCCGGAGCGTCGCACCGAGCACGAGCGGAGAAAGGCGGAGGGACCGTGCCCGCACCGGCGCACCGGCGAATGCCAGCACGGCGTTCGTGCCCACCGTCCGCAGGAGCGTGCTCTTGCCCGACATGTTCGAGCCGCTGACCACGAAGAGGCGCGTCGTTTCGTCCAGCGCGACGTCGTTGCGCACCAGGCGCGCGGCCGGCAGCAGCGGATGGCCGAGCGCGGTGCCCTCGAATCGCGCCGGCCGTTCCGGTCCCGCTGTGACTTCGGGAAACGGATCGTCCGGATGCTCGTAGCGATAGGCCGCAAGCGACGCCAGCGCCTCGAACTCACCCGCGGCGGCGAGCCACTGACGGACCGCGGCGCCGTGCCGGGCGCGCCACGATTCGATCGCCCAGGCGATGTGCGTGCCGACGAGAAAGGGCAGCGTGAGCACGAGGAAGGCGTTGTTGTGCTGCCACTCGTGCACTTCGATCAGCCAGTGCAGACGCCGGATTGCATGTGAAGCGCCCGAGCCCCCCGAGCCGAGCCGCCGCTGCACGCTGCGAAGCAGAGGGGCCTCGAATGTCCCGTGCCCAATTAGCGTGAGCAGCCGCGCCAGCGTGTCGAGGTCGCGCGTGACGGCTGCCGCCCGGTGAAGCACGTGCTCGATGCGGCGAACGAGTGGCCACGTGAACAACGACTGGGCCACGAGAACAACCAGCAGCGGTGTGATGTCGCGGGTCACCGCAACGAGCCCGATGGTGACGACAACAACGGCGGTGAAGAGCCGGGCGCCCCAGGCGAGCCATGGTGGAGAGAGCAGTCTCGGGTGCTCCGCCCACCGCAGAAGCGGTTCGGTGTGTAGGTCGGCGCGGACATCGAGCGCAGCGCGCCCGAGCGATTCCCTCAGGTCCAATGCGGCCGTCAGCTCTGCGACGGCGTCCTGCCGCGCGCGAACCTCGTCGACGGCTGCAGGAGACTTCAGCCACGCCGCCAGCGTTTCCTCGCCCGCCGGGGTGGCCGCAACCGACAGGAGCTCGAAGAGCGAGCCGCGGCCGAACAGGTCCAGATCGTGCGCGTACAGGTGATGTTCATCGGCGAAGCGATCGCCGGGTTCTCCCGTTCCGATCCAGCGATCCTCGATGCGCGCCAGGCCGCGTTCATAGAACGCGATGGCGCGGCGCGACGAGGTGAGCCGGCGCAGGACCCGATCGTGGGCGTGGAGCAGCGCGCCAAACACGACGGCCGGGGGGGCGAGCAGCCATGGCGTCGCGTTTCCGCGGATGGCAAGGACGAGAAACACGACCGCCACCGCGAACACCGCAAGGCGCGCGTAAGCGAGGCGGGCATCCTGGCGGCTCCACCGCTTCTCCTCAGCGCGGCGTTGTTCCAGCCGCCGGCTGTATTCAGCGCTCGGAGTCGTCACAGCCCAGCATTGTGCTTCAGCCGCGGTGCGGCGCCGATTCCGTGGGGCGATCCTTACAGGCTCGCCTCGCGAACCCGAAGGGATCGCGCCACGACGACCATGCGTCGAGGGCCTCACTCGACATGAAATTTGTAACAGTACAAAATATAGTTTGTAGTGAATCGTAAATTTGCCGGCCGGACGGCGCGGGAGCTCGCCCGATCGATCGAGAATGCCGTACATGCTGGCGTTCTCGCGCCCGGTGAGTCGCTGCCGCCGATCCGGCAGCTGGCCTCGTCGGCCAGGCTCAGCCCGGTCACCGTTGCCGCCGCCTACCGCCGCCTCCACGCCCGGGGAATTGTCGTCGGCCAGGGCCGCCGCGGCACCCGCGTGCGGCCGAATCCGGCCAGTCCGGTGCTTCCTGCCGACCAGCACCCCCCTCCAGAGGGTCTGTTCGACCTCGCCACGGGCAATCCCGACGCTGAACTGCTCCCCTCGCTCGCGCTGGTGCCGGGCCGGATTGGCGTAACACCCCGCCTGTACGGCGAGCCGGTGGTCGAGTCGGGGCTGAGGGCCTTTGCTGCGGGCGAATTCGCCGCGGACGAGGTCGACGCGACGCACATGGCAGTCGTGTCGGGCGCGCTCGACGGCATCGATCGCCTGCTCCGCGAGCACCTGCGGCCGGGCGACCGCATCGCCGTTGAAGACCCGTCCGTGCCCGCGCTGCTCGATCTGGCCGGCGCGTCCGGGCTCAGCCTGGTTCCGATCGAGCTCGACGATGAAGGGCCGCGGCCAGACTCGCTCGCGACTGCCCTTGGCCGCGGCGTTCGCGGCATTGTGCTCACCCCGCGCGCGCAGAATCCCACCGGGGCCGCATGGTCGAAGCCGCGTGCGGCGGATCTGGCCAGGCTGCTGAAAAAACGCGACGAGGTGCTCGTCATCGAAAACGATCCGGCCGGCCCGATCGCCGGGGCACCGTACGTCACGGTGTGCCGGGACGCGCGCCGCTGGGCCGTCGTGCGCTCGGTGTCCAAGTTCCTGGGCCCCGATCTGCGCGTCGCCGTGATGGCGGGCGATGAGCTGACGATCGCGCGCGTGCAGGGCCGCCAGTCGCTGGGCGTGCGATGGGTGAGCCATCTCCTGCAGGAGCTGACCCTCGCGCTCTGGTCGGATCCCTCGAGCGGCCGGCGCCTCGCGCAGGCGGCAGACGTGTACGCGACGAGACGGAGGGCGCTCGTCGATGCGCTCGCCCGTCAGAACGTCTCCGTTGCCGCCCGATCAGGTTTCAACGTGTGGGTGCCGGTTCGTGACGAAAACGCCGCCGTGCAGCATCTGGCCGCGTGCGGGTGGGCCGTCGCCCCTGGTGAGCGGTTTCGCATTCGCAGCGGCGCGGCGATACGCGTCACGACGGCGTCGCTCCCGGTCACCCGCGCCGAGGAGCTTGCTGCCGACATCGCCGCAGCGGTACGGCCGTCAACCGCTCGTGCATATTAGGATGAACAGCGTTGGCCAAATCCCGAAAATCGACCCCATCGCTTTTCGATCTGCCTGATTCAGACGAGGGCCGATCGTCCGCGCCGCCGCCGGGCGGATTCACCGACGGCGTCGCGCTGCACGAGGCGGCGCAGAGCCGCTATCTCAACTACGCGCTGTCGGTCATCACGTCGCGGGCCCTGCCCGACGTCCGCGACGGCCTCAAGCCGGTTCAGCGCCGCATCCTCTACACGATGTGGCAGCAGAACCTGACCGCCGACGCGAAGCATCGCAAGTGCGCCAAGGTCGTCGGCGACGTCATGGGCAGCTATCACCCTCACGGCGACGCCGCCCTCTACGAAACGCTCGTCCGCATGGCGCAGCCGTTTTCGCTGCGCTACCCGCTGATCGACGGCTCGGGCAACTTCGGATCCCTCGACGGCGACAGCGCCGCGGCGATGCGCTACACGGAGTGTCGTCTGGCGCGCATCGCGGACGAGATCCTCGAGGAGATCGATCAGTCGACCGTCCACTTCCGGCCGAACTACGACGGCACGAAGACCGAGCCGGTGGTCCTGCCCGCGCGGCTCCCCAATCTGCTGGTCAACGGCGCGACAGGCATTGCCGTCGGCATGGCCACCAACGTCCCGCCGCATCACCTCGGCGAGGTGTGCACCGCGTTGATCAAGCTGCTCGACAACCCGGATCTCAGCAGCGTGCAGCTCTGTCGCTACGTGAAAGGACCGGATTTTCCCACCGGCGGGCAGATCCTCAACTCCGCCGACGAGCTGAAGGAAATCTACCGGACGGGATCGGGAACGATCCGGCTTCGCGCCACGTGGGAAACGGCATCCGTCTCACGAAGCGGACGCACCGTGCATATCACCAGCATTCCATACGCGACCAACAAGGCCGCCCTCGTCGAACGCATCGCCGACGTGGTCCTCTCGCGCAAGCTGCCGCCGCTGCTCGACGTCAAGGACGTGTCCACGGACGATGTGCGGATCGAGCTGGAATTGAAAGGGGATGCCGATCCGAAGATGGTGATGGCGTTCCTGTTCAAGAACACCCCGCTGCAGACGAACGTGTTCGTCAACCTCACCTGCCTGATTCCTACCGAGAACGAGGAAGTCGGCCGTCCCGAGCGTCTCGACCTGAAGGCGATGCTCTGGCACTTCCTGCACTTCCGGCTGGAAGTGGTCACCAATCGTCTCGAGCACGAGCTCGAGGCGCTGAAGAAGCGCATCCACATCCTCGAGGGATTCGAGAAGGTCTTCGCCGCGCTCGACGAGATCATCAAGATCATCCGCAAGTCCGACGGGAAAGCGGACTCGGCCGAGAAGATCATGAAGCGCTTCGGGCTCGACGCCGAGCAGACCGACGCCATCCTCGAGCTGAAGCTGTATCGCCTCGCGCGTCTGGAGATCCTCGTCATCCAGAACGAGCTGGGCGAGAAGCGCAAGCGAGCACGGCAGATCGGCGGGCTGTTGAAGGACGAGGACAGCCGCTGGAAGCTGGTCCGGACCGAGATCGAGGACGTGCAGGCCGCCTACGGCAGGAACGACAAGCGCCGCACGATCATCGAAGCCGATGAGGACGTCGAGTTCTCCGCCGACGACTTCATCGTCGAAGAAGACAACGTGGTGATTGTCTCGCGCGACGGGTGGGTCAAGCGGCAGAAGGAAGTCCGCGATCTGTCGACGACGAGGCTGCGCGAGGGCGACAGCGTCCTTGCCGTGCTGCCGGGCAGCACGCGGGCGAGCGTCGCCTTCTTCAGCAACTTCGGTGCGGCGTATACCGCGCGCATCATCGACGTCCCCGCATCGACGGGGTACGGCGAGCCGGTGCAGAAGCTCTTCAAGCTTCGCGACGGCGAGCGGATCATCGCCGCGTTCAGCTTGGATCCGCGGATCGCTGGCAACATCGCGACCAAGAAGGAAGGTGTTGCCCCGCCGGTGCACGCCCTTGCCGTGACGAGCGACGGCTACAGCCTGCGCTTCAGTCTCGAATCGTTCGTCGAACCGAGCACGCGCGCCGGCCGGCGCTACGCGCGGCCGTCCGACGGCGTCGAGGTCGTCGGCGTCGCGAAGATCTCCGGCTCTGAAATCGTGATTGCCGCCACCCATGACGCGCGCGCGATCCTCTGTCGCGCCGACGAGGTGAATTACCTGTCCGGGCCGGGCAAAGGGGTGATCCTCATCAAGCTGCAGTCGAAGGAGGATCACGTGCTCGGCTTCATTGCGTCGACGGGCGATCGCGATCTGATGCGTGTTGAAACCAGCCGGGGCAGCGAGCAGACCATCAGCACCGCCAAATACGAAGTCACTGGCCGCGGCGGCAAGGGGCGCGAGCTGCTGCAGCGCGGACAGTTCACACGCGTGATTCCGAACGACGTGGAGAACCCGCAACCACTGACGCCGCCGTAAACGCGAACGAGCGACCGTGCTGTAGAGGCCGACCTTCAGGTCGACCTTGCCTCCAGGTATGCTACGGCGTTGGCTGTCGCGTCTGCCTACTATTCGGGGCCGATTAACCAGTTCATCGGGACCGATTCCAATCAGATCCTCGGCGCGCTCGCGTCAGCTCACGAGCTTTCGCTTGAGTCCGAGCAGCGTGACGCCTGGAACGAGGAGCTCGACATCCTGAGGGGCGCCCTCGAAGGGCTAACGGGCACGTTGTATCTCGAGTTCAACGTACCCAGGCTTGGCAGTCGAATCGATGCCGTGGTTGTGTCCGGTCCAGCGATCTTCCCGATTGAGTTTAAGTGTGGCGAGCGTCAATTCCGAACTGCCGACTACAACCAAGCGTGGGACTACGCGCTCGATTTGAAGAACTTTCACGCCGCCAGTCACAATGCGGCACTGTTCCCAGTGTTGGTCGCAACCCAGGCCGAGTCTGGGGACACGGTGTGGCAGGCGCCATATACAGACAACGTGCGACCTCCGTTTCGATGTGGCCGCGGTCAGCTTCGCGGCGCGATCCAGGGTGGTCTCTCCGCGATTATTGGGCCAGCGGTCGAGGCTGACATGTGGGGCTCGGCGCCCTATCATCCGACTCCGACGATCATCGAAGCTGCTCGGTCGCTCTACGCGAGGCACTCCGTTGAGACCATCTCTCGCCACGACGCCGGTGCAAAAAACCTCGGTCTGACATCAGTGGCGGTCGAGGAAATCATCGACCGGGCGCGGACAGACCGCCAGAAGTCTATCGTCTTTGTTACGGGTGTGCCCGGCGCTGGCAAGACGTTGGTCGGGCTAAACGTGGCCACCCGAAGACGGGAACTCGGCGAGGCGCGTGCGGTGTATCTCTCTGGGAACGGTCCCCTTGTCGCGGTTCTCCAAGAAGCACTCACTCGTGACGAACTCTCTCGCATTGGCAATACTGAGCGAAAAGGTGTGATTCGGCAGCGGGTCAAGCCGTTCATTCAAAACGTCCACCATTTCCGCGATGAAGGAGTTCGCACCTCAACCGCACCGTACGACCACGTCGTGATCTTTGACGAAGCCCAGCGAGCGTGGACCCAGGCGAAGACGTCCGACTTCATGCGTCGGAGGAAGAAGATCGCGAACTTCACCCAGTCAGAACCTGAATTCCTGATTTCGTATCTTGAGCGCCACCAGACGTGGGCAGTCGTTGTATGCCTTGTGGGCGGCGGTCAGGAGATTCATACGGGTGAAGCGGGAATCGTTGAATGGCTGGATGCAGTACGGACAAAATTTCCGCATTGGCGCGTCTTTGTCTCACCGAATCTCACCGACTCGGAGTACGCGGCACAATCCGCGCTTGCTCGTATGAGCACTCACCGGGCTGTCGCATGGGACGAACGCCTACACCTGTCAACGTCGATGAGATCGTTCAGATCGGAGAAGGTATCGGCCTTCGTCAAGGCAGTTCTCGATTGCGATGCGCCGTCAGCGCAGACGCTGCTCCACGATGTCGCACCACGGTATCCGGTTGTGGTCACACGGGATCTCGCGCGTGCGAAGACGTGGATTCGAAGTCGCGCCAGAGGCACGGAACGATATGGCCTGGTGGCTTCGTCGCAAGCGCAGCGGCTGAAGCCGCACGCGATCGATGTGCGCGTCAACGTCGACCCAGTGCAGTGGTTTCTAAACGACCGACACGACACGCGCTCCAGCTTCTATCTCGAGGATGCCGCCACTGAATTCCAGGTTCAAGGGCTCGAGCTCGATTGGGTGTGCGTCACATGGGACGCGGACCTGCGGCGGCATTCGGATGGTTGGCGGTATCACTCGTTTCGCGGGGACGCGTGGACGACCATTCACAAGGAAGATCGCAAGCGGTACTTGCTCAACGCCTACCGCGTTCTGTTGACTCGCGCGCGGCAGGGTATGGTGTTATTCGTGCCGCCAGGAGACGGGTCAGATCCAACGCGGCTCCCTGCGTTTTACGACGCCACGTACCGATATCTAATCGACTTGGGCGTCTCAGAAATCTAGGCGAGAGTGTGTTCTTCGATTCCCCATGATACCTGCCACTCGCCGTCGACCGTATCTGGGTCTGTCGCGCTCCGTAGACCGACTCGCCGTGCCGCGGCCTCGTCGACGCGCTGCGCAGCGTGGGCGTTTTCTTGCGTGGCGAATACACCGAGCACAGCGGCGTCGACAAATCCCATCTCGTTCTGGTCTTCGCGAACTAAGACGAACACAGTCATCTCATCCTTCCCCGTTGTGTCTTGCGTTATGTGGAGTACGTGTGCAGACTCCGCACGACTGAGCTTACCAGTCGGTTCGGCCCCGATGAACAGGCGCCGGACGGACTACCCGGCTCGGCCGGAACGTTCTTAGGCCAAAAATGAAGCAGGCGATCGTCATGGCGGTGGCAGTGATCGCCGGGCTGGCTATGTTCAAGGCGCTCATCGGCGCGCTCGAGCCTCGGTTGGTGTTCTTCCCATCCGCGGGCGAAGACGGCAACCCCGCGTCTCTCGGCATCGCCTACGAAGCGGTGCGCATCCGGACGTCCGACGG
>DASTBV010000151.1:0-15669 GCA_035711805.1 Vicinamibacterales bacterium | reverse complement strand
TGGTCCTCCGTCTGACGAGATTAGGCCTAAAGGCCGGAGGCCCAAGGCCTAAGTAAAGAACGAAGCGTGAGGCCAAATACCGCCGGCGCTGGCCTTCGCACTTGACCAGCCCTTAGGCCTTAGGCCTTGGCCCTTATTCCTCGGTGGAGCGGAAGCGGACCGTATGGCCGTCGGCGTAGGTAATAGCGACCAGCAGTCCGATCGGGCTCTTGCCGTCCGCCGCCGGCACCATGGTGACGATGATTTCATCGCCCGGCTTCAGCGCGTTCGGTCCGCTCTTGAGCCCGAGCCTGGCAATCGCCTGCACGCTGCCGCCGAGGACGTTCCATTCAGTGATTGCGCCATCTTTGCCCTTCACGTCGAACTTCATCGACGAGTGGGGATTGACCAGCCTGAACGCCTTGAACGCCCCGGCGACCTTCGCTTCCTTGCCGAGCGCGTACATGCCGGCGAGGGAGTGGTGTGCGTACACCGACGCAGTCGCCAGAAGGAACGCGCCGAGGACGCCGAGTCGCAATATCCATTTGGTCATTTGCATCTCCAACTGGTCCGCCTGAAGGCGGACACTACGGCTAATGACGAATCTGTGTCGCTGCACCCCTGGTCTCGAATTCGGTCTCGCAGTGGCCGCGTTCACTGACCGGCCCCCCGGCATTCGCCGCCGTGTTGCGCCTGAGGATTCGTGTCGGCATCACCAGCGGCTCCACCAGCACTTCAGGATCCTCGAGCGTCAGGTCGTAGAAGATGGCATCGCCTTCACGCCGGAACTTCTCCACGATGTGCATCTGCTCGGTGTGGAAGTACCCGCCGCGCCCGATCCATGTCGTGTCGATGAAGCCGATGGAGTCGAGCACGAGCGTATCGCCCTCCCAGTGTCCCACCGTGTCGCCGAAGTACTTCGCCGAGAACTCCGCGTTCTCGCCGTGCTTGCGGCCGTCGGTGGGAATCACCCGGAACTCCGGCATTCCTCCGCCCGCATCCGGAAACTGTCCGTAGAGGAACGTGATGTCGTGGCCCGTCTGGAAAATGCGCCGCGGCGGCCCCTGGCGGGGGAGACCCAGCGGCTGGCACGTCATCACCGGATCTTCCTTGTTGGTCCACATGTCGAGCTGCTGGACCTTGTCCCAGTGCTCAGGCTTGTAGAGCAGACGACCCTGCATGCCGAAACGGGACGGTGAGTAGAGTGCGAAGTCTTCCGTCTGATTGGTTTGTCGCAGGCAAGCGACCTGCGAGGGGCCGCATCGCCGGTTGCCGTAGTTGCCGATCCAGCCGATGTTGAATTCGGCCCACACGCCGGTCATGTCGGGCTTGCCGTTGATCCGCGGGGTGGGTGCCGTCGTATTCGTCGGCGGCTCGGTCCTCGCCCACACGATCGTGGGTGCCTTCGTCGCGACGTTCATCGCCTTCTGCACGCTCGGCGGCACGGGCGCGACGACGTAGACATTCCCGGTCTCCGTTTCGCGCGTCGTCAGATCGCGTACAACCGCGCCGTTCTTCCGCTCGGTCAGTCGGCCGGCGTAGAAGACCTCGATCTTGTGCAGCGGGTTGTTCCAGTCCTGATAGTTGCTGTAGGTGAATTCCGTCGTGTCCTTTCCGTTGGTGACCACGACCTTCTCGACCATGTACTTTGCGTCGAGCGTTGCCGTGCCGGTCGCTCCCTCAATGCCGGGGATCGGGAAGGTCAGCACCGCCTTGCCGCCGGCATCCCACGACAGCGTCGTGTTGCCGGCCTTCATGACGCCGTCAGGGATGACCGTGCCCGGATTGGCGCCGAGTCTCCACTCGGTCATCGTTCCCGCGAGCGCCGACTTCGCCGCGCCCTGCGGATTCGCCCAGATGCGAATCAGCCGCTCCTGCACCGTGGCCGGCATCGCCGCAGCTTTGCCCTTCGTGCCGCCGATCTCGGCGCCGACTGTGTCTTCGTTCCACGCATAATGCCAGCTGACCACCTCGATGTTCGACACCGTCTGCTTGTTCGGGCGCGTGCAGGCATACTGAATGCGCTGGCTGAAGGTCTGGTAGTTCGTGCTCTCGCGGAACCTCGAAAGCGTGCACGGCTGCCCGTCCACCTGAATGGTGCCGCCCTTGGCCTGGTATTCGAGCGTGGCGACCATGTCGCGCTCGTCAGCGCCCTTCAACATGCCCTGGTGCCACATCCAGTTGAAGAGCACGGCTCGCAGGTCCTTGGCGCCCGCCGCAGGCGTATAGGGCGCGCCACCACGACCCCCGCCCTGTCCGCCGCCTTGAGCCGGCGCACCGGCCGCCCCGGCGCCTCGGCCCTGCGCTGGCGCCGGCGCCGGCGCCTGCGCGAAGGCTGCCGACGTCACGGCGAACGCGACGATGAAGACGAGCGCGACCGTTATCCGACGAGAAGAATTCATTGCGGTTCTCCCTGTAGAGACTCGATGCCCTTGTTTCGTCCGCCTGAAGGCGGAAGCTACAGCCGGCCGAGCAGGGTGAGCATGCGCGTCCGGAAAGAAGAGGTCAAGACCGAAAGTGCGCGGTCGGCTGGACGTGCTGCACACCGTCGAGGAGGGCGACTTCGTGGCGGTGCATTCGCGCGTGCAGCACGCATCCTGATGATCGTGGCGCCGCGCTCGTGCATCTGTTCCGATTCGAGGCGATCGCATCGCCGAGCTGTGGGACGTCGGCCAGGAGGTGCCGGCCGACACCGTCAGCAGGAACGGAATGTTCTGAGGGGGCGCCGGATCTTACATTTACGTGACAAAACCCGGGCCGGCCGGGGCCTAGAATACGGCCCGTGGGCTCCGCGGATCAGCGTCGGCGTACGCGACGGATCGCACTCCTTCTCTCCGCCATTCTGATTCCGACAGCGGCGGTCATGCTGCTCGGGTTTCGCGTCGTTCGACAGGAACGCGAGCTCTCGGCACGGCGTGCGTCGGAGCAGCAACGCGAGGCGCTCGACCAGCTGCGACGCGAACTGGCGGCGCGCCTGCAGGCGCTTCGCCTCGAGGAAGTCAACCGCGTACTCGGCGAGTCGGGCGGACGTTTTCCTCCGGACTCTCCGATCGTCTTCGTCGCCCCCGTTGTCGACAACCGCCTCGTTCCACCGTGGGAGGCCAATCGAAACGCGCCGCGTCCCACGGCGGAGTTCGCACGGGCGCATCGCGAAGGCGAGCTGCGGGAATTTCGCGACGACGACGCGGCCGCGGCCGCCGTCTCCTACCGCCTGGCGATGGACGTCGCGCGCACGCCGTCGGAACGATGTTCCGCGCGGGTGTCGCTCGGGCGCGCGTATCTGAAGGCGGCCGTCACCGCCGACGCCGAGCGCAGCGATCAGACCGCGCTGCGGGAATGCGGCGATGTGTTCGACGCCGACGGCGTGCCGCTTGCCCTCTATGCGGCTGAACGCCTTGTCGCGAGCGGGCGCGGCGATCAGCCGGTGGAAGAGTTCGTGCTGCGCCTGGCCGGCCCGCCCCGGTCGCGGTGCGTGGATTCCTGCGGTCCGGTGTGGCGCTCGCCGAACGAGGCGCTGCTCCTCGAGTCGCTGCTGCGGCGGATTCAGAGCCCGGCCGCCGCCGGAGCGCTGCGCGCACTGGCGATCGAGATTCACAACGCCGCCCAGATTTCCGCCCTTGCTCAGGACACGCACGACCGGCTTGGACAGCTCGAGCGGGCATCGCGATTTGCTCCCGGCGATCTCTCCTGGATCGGGTATGGCGAAGAACCCTGGCTGCTGACGCTCGTGTCGCCCACTCCCTTCGCCGAGCCGCTTGTGATGGCGGTGTCATCAAAAAAGATTGTCCCCGCGGACGTGACACTGCGCACCACTCCCGCCGCCAGCGCCGTGCCGCTCGGCGATGGATTCGTCGACCTCCACGTCGAGTGGCCCGCAGACCGCTTCGCCGTTCCTCCGGTTCCCGGAGTGCTGTACGGCTCGATGCTCGCAGTCGTGCTGGGAGCGGCGCTCCTCGCGGGGTACCTGCTGCTTCGTGACATGCATCGAGAGGCAGAAACAGCGGAGATGCGCTCCCAGTTCGTCGCCAGCGTGTCGCATGAACTGAAGACGCCGCTGACGTCCATTCGCGCCCATGCGGAAACACTTCTGCTGGGCCGCGCCGGCAGTCCGGAAACGAGGTCCGACTACCTCAAGACCATCGTCAGCGAAAGCGAACGTCTGACTCGCCTGGTGGACAGTGTGCTCGACTTCTCGCGCATCGAGCGGGGTGGAAAGACTTATGAGCTGCAGGACACGCGACTCGAGGACGTCGTGCGGTCGGCCGCCAGAGCGATGGAGTACCCGCTGTCGCAGATGGGCTTCAGCCTGACCATCGCGAGCGACGGCAGCGAGCCGACGTTGCGTGCCGACCCGGAGGCGTTGACGCAGGCGATTCTCAACCTCCTCGGGAACGCGATGAAGTACTCCGGCGAGTCGAGAAGCATCGAGATCCGCATCGGCACGCGCGACGAGGAGGCGTTCGTCGACGTCATCGACCACGGCATTGGCATCGCGCGGGACGAGCAGTCGCGCATTTTCGAGCGCTTCCACCGCGTGCAGTCCACCGAAACGTCGGATATCGCCGGGACGGGTCTGGGTCTTCCGCTGGCGCTGCATGTCGTTGAAGCGCACCGGGGCCGCATCGCGCTGGTCAGCAATCCGGGCCACGGAAGCACGTTCTCCGTGCTGCTTCCCCTGGAGGCGCACGCATGAGCAAGGTGCTCGTCGTCGAAGACGATCCCGGCATCCTGCGAACGGTCGCGGACAACCTGCGATTCGAGCAGTACGAGGTGATCACGGCGACCGACGGCGAAACGGCGTATGCGCTCCACCAGAGCGAGCAGCCCGATCTGATCGTGCTCGACCTCATGCTGCCGCGCATGAGCGGTCTCGAGTTGTGCCGGAAGCTGCGAACGGAAGACGTGCAGGTGCCGGTGCTGATGCTGACGGCGCGGGGCCAGGAGGCCGATCGCGTCCGCGGCCTCGACCTAGGAGGGGACGATTACGTCACGAAGCCGTTCTCCGTCCCGGAGCTCATGGCGCGCGTGCGTGCACTGCTGCGCCGGGCGTCCGTGTCGCCTGGCGGGCCGGCAACGCTTGCATTCGGTCAGGTGGAAATCGACTTTGGCAGGTACACGGCGCAGCGCTGCGGACGGCCGGTCGTCATGACGCGCAAGGAATTCGCCCTGCTCAGGTTCCTCGCCTCACGCGCGGACACTGTCGCGACGCGCGACGAGATATTGAACAAGGTATGGGGCATGGAGTCGTACCCGATCACCAGGACGGTCGACAACCATATCTCGAGCCTCCGCTCGAAGCTCGAAACCGATCCGGCGCGGCCGGTTCACATTCAGACGGTTCACGGAGTCGGGTACAGGTTCGTGCCCGATACGGGCGCATGACGAGAACCGGCTTTGCTGCCGGCGTTCTCTTCACGCTGGCGGCGACCATCGGCCTGGTCGCGCAGAGCGCGCAGGAGCTGTACCAGCGCGCACTCGTTGAGGAACAGGCCAACGGCAATCTCACGCAGGCCATCGCGCTGTACGTGCGGGCGGCTCAGGGAGCCGGCAAGGATCGCGCGCTGGCGGCAAAGGCGCTGATGCGCATGGCTGGCGCACACGAGAAGCGTGGAGCGGAGGCTGACGCTGAAAAGTCCTACACCGAGCTGGTGCGTGCGTATCCGGAACAGCGCAGCGAAGTCACGGTCGCCCAGCAACGATTGGCCGTCTTGCGGCGGGCACGGCGCGTTGATGCCGCCACCCCGTCGGCGGTCACGGCGGACCGGGCGCCCGACACCGAGCTGGCGGCGCGTCTCTCCGCGTTGATCTGGAGCGGCGCGCCCGATGCAACACTTCTGGAGGCCGCACGGCGCGGCGATCTGCACGATTCCGCCTTGCTCCGTCGGCAGATTGTTCGCATGCTGCGCGACCAGAAGTCGAACGCGCTGGTCGACGACTTTTTCACGCGGTGGCTGTCGCTGGACAAGCTGAAGGCCGACCGGTCGCGATATCCGCTCGTTGACGACGAGCTCCTGCAGGCGTTGCAGACCGAGGCGCGACTCTTCCTGCAGAGTCAGTTGCGGGATGACCGTGATGCGTTGGAACTCTGGACGGCGAATTACACCTTCGTGAATGACCGTCTGGCCGGCCACTACGGCCTCTCCGGCATCAGCGGCAGGCAGTTCAGACGCGTCACGTGGCCTGATGCGAATCGCGCCGGCATTCTTGGCCAGGCGGGCCTGCTGGCCGTGCTTTCGTTTCCGGAGCGCACGTCGCCGACGTTGCGGGGCACGTTCGTGCTTTCCCGCTTCCTGGGGATGGAAGCGCCGGCGCCGCCCGCGAACGTTCCCGTGCTGGAGGAACGGCTCGGGAGCCCGTCGGGGACGCTGCGCGATCGCATGATCGCTCACCGGACCCATGCGTCCTGCGCGAGCTGTCATGTGATCTTCGATCCGTTCGGGCTGGCGCTGGAGAACTTCGACGCCGTCGGCCGATGGCGGACGAGCGACGGCGGTGCGCCGATTGACGCGTCCGGCAGTTTTGCTGACGGCACCAGGTTCAGCGGGCCCGCCGAACTGCGAGCCGTGCTGCTGAAGAGACGCGACGCGTATTACAGCAACGTGACGGAACAGCTCCTGTCGTATGCACTCAACCGCAAGGGCAGGAGCGGCCGCGTGTACGCGTATGAAATGCCGGCCGTGCGCAAGATCGTCCGCGACGCCTCGGACGGCGGCTATCGCTGGTCGTCCATTCTCGCGGGAATCACCGCAAGCGAACCTTTTCAGAAGAAGACCATCGTCCCGTGATGCAGTGGGGCGAGCCTTTCAGGCTCGCCTCGCGAACCCGAAGGGTTCGCGCCACCGCAGTCGGAAAATTACAAAGAATTTGCAAAGGGCGGACAGGGCCATGAAGTTCAGCCCGCCCGGTCCGCGATACGGTGACGCCCATGCGCATCGTATCGACGGCAGTCGTTCTGGTCTCGGTCTTCTCAGGTGATTTGCGCTCGCTGCGCGCGGACCAATCGACGGAACAGCGGTCCGTGCCGGCGGCGGAATCGACGGTCGCCAACTACTGCTCCGGTTGCCACAACGGCGTGATGCGGTCGCCGACAGGCGTGCTGCTCGATCGATTCGACATGGCGCGGATGTCCGAGAGCGCCGACGCGTGGACCAGGGCGTACCGTCAGGTCCAGGCAGGCACGATGCCGCCGGTCGGCGCACCGCGTCCCGACCGGACGGCATCCGAGCGTCTGCTCGCGTCGATCGAGTCAGGGCTGGGGGCGAACGTGGCACCACCCGCCGACGCGAGCAGCCGGGAGATCGCCGCGCGGCTCGCGCGGCTCCTGTGGAACAGCGAGCCCGACGCGTCCCTCCTCGAGGACGCGCAGCGCGATCGGCTGACCGACGCGGCGACCCTCGAGCGGCACGTCAAGCGGATGCTCGACGACGAACGTGCCCGCGCGTTCGTGACGCGGTTCTTTTTCCCGTGGCTGCGACTCGACCAGCTCGCCGGCGCGGAGCCGAACACGGCGCATTATCCCGGGTATGACGTCTCCCTGCGCGACGCGATGCAGACGGAGACGGAACTCTTCCTGCTCAGCCAGTTGCGGGAGGATCGCGACCCGATCGAACTCTGGAACGCAAACTACACGTTCCTGAACGAGCAGCTGGCCCGTCACTACGACGTCGCCGGTGTCAGCGGTCCGCAGTTCCGTCGCGTGGTGCTGTCCGCGCCGGAGCGGGCAGGGCTGCTGGGTCACGCGAGTGTCCTGATGGCGACGTCCAAGCACGGCGACGGGGCCGTGCCGTATACGTCGCCGGCAACCCGTGCGGTGTGGATTCGCACACGGTTTCTCGGCGCCGCCGCACCGCAGCCGTTTCCAAACGCGCAACCGGTCAAACCTGAGCTGCCGATCACGCCGCAGACGCGCACGCTTCCCGCCCAGCCGTGCGTGACCTGTCACCAGAACTTCTTCCCGCTCGGCTACGCGCTGGAGAACTTCGATCCGATCGGCCGCTGGCGGACGCACGATCAGGCGGGTCCGGTGGACGCATCGGGCACGTTCGTTGACGGCACGCCGACGAACGGAGTCATCCAGCTGCGCAACGTTCTGCTGCAGCGCCCGGACGCGTTCCGCACCACGGTGACCGAGAAGCTGCTCCTCTACGCCGCCGGACAACCGGTGCACGATTCGCGCGTGTCGCCGCAGACGCTCGTTGGCGCACGGCAGGTCCTCCGCGCCATGACGACCGCCCGCTGGTCCGCGATCGTCGCCGCCATCGTCCGCTCGAAACCGCAGCCCGGAGCCTGAACCGTGCACGAAGCCGTGACCGACGTCTACGAGCAGTCCCGGACACAGCTGCGCGCCGTCGCGGCACGTTACGTGGGCGACGATGCCGAAGACGTGGTGCAGGATGCGTTCGTCAGCGCCCTTCGCTACGGCAACACCTTTCGAGGCGATTCGGCGCCGCTCACGTGGCTGTATCGCATCGTCATGAACACGTCCATCGACCACTGCCGGAGGCGCAGCAGGCGGGAACATGCGGCGCGTTCCGACCCTCACCGTTCGACGCTGGCGGACGCGGCACTCGACGAATCGCTGGCGCTGCGAACGGCCCTTCGCCAGCTGACGCCGGAACAGTGCCGCGTGCTCGTGATGTACGACGTACTTGGACACACGCACGTCGAGATCGCGCGACTGCTGGCCATCCCGCTGGGCACGTCGAAGAGCCGGCTCTCCGAAGCGCGCCGCCGCCTGCGACGGGCGCTGTCCTGAGCGGCGGTTGTCTTTGAAATTATTTGGCCGGCGCCGGCGCCGCGATCGTCGCGGGATCCCAGTGTTCGTCCGCCTTGCCGTCGACGAACCGCCAGGTGTCGAACCACGTCGTGAAGTACTCGGCGCCCGGCTTCCGCGGGTCGGGATACCGGCGCGGCATCATCACCGTGACGTAGTCATCTTCAGCCATCACGGCGACCACTTCGGTCGTCAGCCTGCCGCACTTGTCCACGCGCTGCCGCTTCATCACCTTGGTGAAATACGTGACGACGCCATCGAGCCCCGAGGCCGCGTTGGGATTGTGCTGGATGTAGCGATTCGTCAACCACTCGCCCGCGCGGTCCCACTGGTTGCACTGGAGCAGCTCGCGCATGATGTGCAGCGCCGCCTGCTTGTTCCGATGGAGAACGGGATCCTTGTCCGTGAACAACGACTCGGGATCCTTCACGCCGACGACCGGTTCCTGGGCGGCGAACGGCAGGGTCGCGACGAGGGCAAAGGCACACACCAGCAGCAGCTTTCTTGTCATGGGCAGACTCCACACACGGTTGAGAATCAACGTGTCAGTATCCTACGACGAATCAATCGAACAGCAGCTTTGCCGGGTCGCTCCGTTCCGGCCGTTTCATGCCCTTTTCGTGGTACTCCTCCCACAACCTTGCCCACGGGCGATCGAACATGTCGGGCACCTTGTACGGAATGACCGTCCCCGCAACGACCGGCCGGGCCTGCCCGTCGACCGGGAAAATCGTCGGGATGCATTCGATGAACGTGTACGGGTCGCCCGAGTCGAAACCGCCGATTCGCTCGAGCGTGCGCGTCATGCGGATCGGCTGCACCAGCGCCTCAGGGTCGTAGAAGATCCCTTCGTGATCGAGGCCGACGAACGCTCCGGCCTTGTCGCGGCGCGGCGTGTAGATCTCGATGGTCTGCATCTTGTTCGAGAACTCCGGGTTGCCGTGCACTTTCCAGCCGAACATGTTCGACGTCCAGGTGATCAGCGCGTCGCCGTCCCAGAAGCCGATGGTGTCGCCGTACCACTGCGGCACGTCCGGTCCGAGCCGCGGCACGGCACCGTCCATCCGGAACGAGCGTCCGATGTGGATGTTGGTGATGAAGTTGTCGGCGTCCCCGGCCAGGAACTGCACCAGCGTCGGCGTGACGATCACCGAATGTGGCTGGTTGGTGACGGCGTGGTAGTGCCAGCGGCGCATGAATCCTTCCGGCCAGCAGTACTGCGCCGGCCACTGCGGCGCGTTGGTGTGGGCGTCGTGATACGCCTCCTGCACCATCCGCGTCTTGTATTCGTCGGTGAGCAGCGAGAGCAGAGTGGGGTACTGGCTCCACAGGAGTTCGGCGTACCAGTTCTGGCCGCGGTGCCAGACGTAGCGCCCGCTCCACTCACCGGGCACCGTGGCATAGGTATGCTCGGTCGGGCCGCCACGGCCCTTGGCTTCCGCGAGGAGGGCTTCGTAATGCGCCTGCGCGGTGGTGAACGTGTAGGGGCTGACCATGGCGTCGCGCGGGTAGTCGCGATCGCAGTAGCCCCAGGCCGCTGACGCGGGCGGGTTGCTGCCGATCATCTTGCCGCGCCACTGCTGCTCGAGCCCGTACGGACTGTTGCACCGGAAGTAGCGCGGGTCGCTCCACAACGCGCGGTCGGCGTAGAAGTCCTTCGACGTGAAGATGTCCACCGTCAGCGGCTCGATGCCGGCGGGCACGGCGCCGTCCCGCGCCGCGCCGAGGAACGAGGTGAAGCGTCCGCCGGTGGCCGGGCCGTCGAGCGGACCGACGAGCCAGTGCTGTCTGGGGTAGCCGGGGATCTCGTGCGGCGGCATGGCCTCGATGTCCTCGGCGCTCCGCCACGTTTCCCACGGGGGCGCCGGCGACACCGGCGCACCACGGCCGGCGCTCGTGAATGCCGCTGGGGGTGCGGATTCCCGGGAACACGAGAGCATCGTTGCCGAAAGGATCAGCATCAGGAGCACGCGCATGCGCGCGATCATAGCTTCGCGCGTCCGCTGGACACGAGATAGGATTCCGCCGTGCATCGAATGCTGCTGCTTCTGACCGTGCTCTTCGTGTGGCCGCTCACCACCGCCGCTCAACAACCCGCTCCGGCGACGCAGAAGCCGGCGATGACGCCGAGACCGCCGGTGTTGTTCAGTGAAAAGTGGCAGCTGCCGCCGCACACCGGCGAGCCGAACGACGAGAACATGCGCTTCACGCCGGCGGTGGTCACGAACCCGCGCGTAGAAGTGAAGCTGTACGGTCTCGACGCCAAGGTGATCCGCGCGGCCGTGCACGAGGAGCGCGTCGGCTTGTGGACCGGCATGGCGTCGTCGCCGGTGGCGATCACGCTGCGCGACCGGAACAACTACATGGACCTCACCGACGCCGCGCGCCTGCGCTGGATCGTGCGGACCAACGCCATTCATCTGCTGTACCCCGTCGTGCGCCTGGCGGATGGCCGTCTGATCATCGGCGACCGGGCGATCAACACGTCCGGCGAGTACCTCACCGTGGAAATCGCGTTCAGCAATATGCGCTGGTATGGGCTCGACCCGCAGCGCGTGGTGGTGCTGACGGAAGTCACGAATCCGAATCTGCGGCGCGTGGACGAAGTGGGCCTGGCCACCCTGGCCCCCGGCGGCGGCCACGGCATTGCGGGCTCGGCGAACTTGTCCCACGTCGACGTGTTCGCGTATCCCGTGGCGCGATAGCGCCGACAGAACCGAGGCGAGCCTGACAAGGCTCGCCCCACGATCCAGCCTGACAAGGCTCGCCCCACGATCCAACGAATGACGAAGAGCTTCGTTGACTTTGACGAAGCGTTTCGTCATACTCCGTCGGCATGGCGACCAAGGCACCGCGGCCGACACGCGCCGAGCTGGATATCCTCCATGTCCTGTGGTCGGCCGGGCCGCTGTCCGTGCGCGCGGTCCAGCGCACGCTGAACGACTCACGGCCGACCGGCTACACCAGCGTCCTGAAGACGATGCAGATCATGCTCGAGAAGGGGCTGGTCGAACGCGACGACACCAGGCGCCCGCAGCTGTATCGTGCGCGCTACTCGCGCGAGCGCACGCAAAAGCAGTTCGTCAGCGAGATCCTCCAGCAGGTCTATCGAGGCTCCCTGACCGCCATGGTCATGCACGCCGCCGGAACCCGAAAGCCCTCGGCGGACGATATCGAGGAAATCGAGGCGTTCCTGCGTGAGTTGAAGCGAGAGAAGAAATGAGCGCGCTCTCCGATGCCGCCGCGGCGGCCATTCTTCACTCGATCTGGCAGGACGCGGTCGTCGCGCTTGTCCTGTGGGCAACGCTGCGAGCGGCCGGGCGGGCGAGTGCCGACGCCCGGTATGCCATCGCCTGCGTCGCGCTTGCCGCGATGGTGCTGTTGCCGCTGGCAACGTTTGCGGAAGCGCTCTCGAGCGCGGCGCACGGCGGCCTGCACGCACGTCCGCTCGTCGATCAGCGTATGGACGTTCCGCTCGTCATGGCCGATGGCTCGCGAATCTGGACGAATCGGTCGATCCCGGCGGCAGGCATACTTGCGTCCCTCTACGGTTGGATCGTCCCGCTCTGGCTGGCTGGTGCCGCGCTGGCGTCGGTGCGGCTGGTGTGGGCGGCGAGGCACGTCCGCCTCGTCTGCCGGACCGGCGTAACGGCCCCAGCCGGGATTGCGTCCGTCGTCGATCGCCTTGCGGCCGGTCGTATCGCACGCCGCATCACCGTCCTCGTGACGGCGCTGACCGAAAGCCCGGCAACGGTCGGCTGGCTGAAGCCGGTCATCCTGCTGCCGCCGGCGCTCGTGACCGGGCTCAGCGCATCGCAGATCGAGGCGATCCTCGCGCATGAAGTCGCGCACATCAGGCGTCACGACTACATGGTCAATCTGCTGCAGATGGCGGCCGAGACGCTCTTTTTCTATCACCCGGCCGTCTGGTGGGCGTCGCGCCGGGTTCGCGCGGAGCGTGAACTGTGCTGCGACGATTTCGCCGTCCGAACCAGCGGCAATCCGCAGGACTACGCGCAGGCGCTGGCCGCGGTTGCACGGCACGCGGTCGGCGCGGCGGCGATTGGCGCGGCGGGCCCGTCGCTGCCGCAGCGGGTGCGGCGGCTTCTGGCGGCGCCGCCCGAGGCGCCGCGAACCGGTGCCGGCCCTCTGGCGGTAACGCTTGCGGTCCTCGCCATCGTCGTTGGAACGGCGGCGTGGGTGCAGGCGAACAGCCAGACGCGATCGACTGCACGGCGCGGCGAGCTGGCCACGCTGTCGCTGACCGTCTTCGATCCCCTCGGCCTGAGGGCCGCCGGGGTGCCGCTGGTGTTCGAGCAGGGCGCGTTTCAGGAGGGCACACTGTTTGGCCACGGGTTCACCGACAGCGATGGCCGTTACACCCTCTCGCTCCCGGCCGGCACGTATCTGTTCAGCGCGTTGATCGATTTCTTCCCTCCTACGGAGATCACACTCAAGCCCGGCGATCGGGTCGAGCGCGACGTGCGGATGCAACTGGAACCGATGACGGGCGCGTTCACCGTGTGTATCGACTGCCGCGCCGGCGTCGTGCCGGTGCCGGAGACGGTCGCTGAGGATCTCCAGCGGGACCGTGAGAGCTACGCAGCGGCGCTGACGCGCACTGCCGAACCGGCGGATGGCTGGGAGCGGTACCGCATCGAGGTGCCGGCGTCGCTGCGTCAGCTCGGTCGTTCGGTGGCGGGGAACGTGACCGTGGCCGGCCGCGTGGGCCTGGATGGACGGCTGATCAACCTGCGCGCCGTGTCGTCGGCGCATCCGGCGCTGTCGAAGGCGGCACTCGATGCGTTAGCGGCGCAGCGATGGGTGCCGGCGCGGGTACGGTCGACGCCGATCGAAGTCGATGCATTGATCGAGCTGCAGTACGTCTGGGAAGAAGACCAGTGACGTGTCTGGCGTCGTCTCGAATGCCATCGAGCTTCTCCGCCAGTTCTTTCTCTGGATGTCGGAGCTCGACAGCAGCATAGCCCTCCGGGAATCGACGTACGTCGCGCCGTGGCTCCAGGTGCTCCATGTCGTTTCCGTGGCCCTCTTCGCAGGTTCCGTCTTCCTGATGGATCTGCGGCTGGTGGGCATCGGCAGCACCCGGCTGCCGTTTTCGTACGTGCAGCGGCAGCTCTTTCCGTGGCAGATGGCCGGCATCGTCGGGGCGAACGTGACCGGAGCGGGACTGCTCTTTGCCAACCCGATGACATACTTCGCGAACATCATCTTCTGGACGAAGATGATCGCCATGGCACTGGCGGGCCTGAACGCACTCGCATTTCACTTCATCACGGCGGCGACGATGGCGGAGTGGGACAGCCGTCCGCAGCTTCCGTTGACGGCAAAATTCGCCGGCGTGCTGGGGCTGGCGTTGTGGACGAACGTGATTCTCGCCGGCCGCCTGATGTACTACGCGAACACGTGGTTTCGGCAGTAGCCGCGCTGTAAACTCGCCGCACGTGTCTGCCGTGATCAGAGAGATCGGGGTCGCGTTGCTGGTCGCGTTCGTGGTCGGCGCGGTCTTTCTGCTCGGCCAGCTGATGTATGCGCAGCTCGTGCTGATGCCCCGCCTGGTCGCCAGCGGCAGCGGAATTCTCGCCGTCAGCGTTGACGCCAAATGGGCTGTGGGAGCTGCAGCGCTTGCATTTGGCGTGTATCTGACGCGGCGCCTGTGGGCCGGCGCGGGCCGCAGGTAAGGTACAATCGCCGGGGTTCCTCACAGCACGGTTACCCAACCGTCCGCTCGAGCTGGCCCCGCACGATACGATCACGTGCACCGAATCCGAGGATTGAATGACATACGCGCCCGGCGACCGAGTCATGCACACGCAGTACGGTGACGGCACCCTGGTGAGCACCAACGAGTACCACACGGTCATCGACTTCGATGCGCACGGTCTGCGCACCTTTTCGTCGCCACGCGTCGTTCTGAGCGCGTCCTCCACGCCGGCGCCGCCGAAGCCCGTTCGCCGGCCGCGCGCCAAGCGCGTCGCCCGTTCGCAGGCTTGATGTCCGTCTACCTGATTAATCCGAGCCACGTTTCGTTCGGCATCGGCGTCATTACTCCGCGCTGGCTGTACGTGCTGGCGTCCGCCACACCTGCGGAGTACGGCGCGCCGGTGATCGTGGACGAGACGCTCGAGCAGTTCGACGTCAGCGCGCTTCGCCCCGGCGACATCGTTGGCATCGGCATCCACACCGGCAATGCTCTACGCGGGTATGAGATCGGTACGGCGGCGCGTGCCGCGGGAGCGACGGTTGTCTTCGGCGGCATTCACGCGACGCTCTATCCCGACGAGCCTCCGGCGCTGGGAGGCGCGCACGCCGTGGTCACCGGAGACGGCGAAGGGGCGTGGCCCCGTGCGCTGCGCGACTGTGCCGCCGGGGCACCGCTTCCGCTGTACGACGGCGGCCGCATCGGCGGCGAAGCGTTCCTCCAGGGGCGCTGGGACCTGCTGCCGGAAGGGCGGTACATGTGGGCGTCGGTGCAGACGGTCCGCGGCTGTCCGAAGCACTGCTCGTTTTGTTCGGTCTGGCGTACGGACGGTCAGACGCCGCGGCAACGGCATGTCGATCAGGTTCTCGAGGAGATCGTGGTGCTGCGCCGGCGCGGCTTCCGGTTCATCGCCCTTGCGGACGACAACTTCTATCCGGTAACGCTCGAGGACCTGCGAATGGCCGGTCGCCGGCAGGATCCCGCGAACCTCGAGCGTCTCACCGCGCTGCGGAACGAGCGATTCGAGCTGATGGAGGCGCTCGAGCAGTTGCCGGACGACACCGTGTTCTTCACGCAGATCACGATGGAAGCGGCCGAGGATCCCGAGTTCCTGGATGCCATGCGGCGCGCGCGCATCAAAGGTGCACTCGTCGGCGTCGAGTCCGTCACGCCGGAAGGACTCAAGGACGTCTACAAG
>DASTBV010000150.1:0-11325 GCA_035711805.1 Vicinamibacterales bacterium | reverse complement strand
GCCAAGGCGATCAAGACCATGGTGATTCGCGGCGCGCCGGCCATTGGCGTGGCGGCGGCCATGGGCCTGGCGCTCGGGATGCGCCGCAGCAAGGCCACCGGGACCAGGCAGTTCACGACCGAATTTCAGAAGCTCTGCGATCTGATGGCGGCGACACGGCCGACGGCGGTCAATCTGTTCTGGGCCATCGAGCGGATGAAGCGGACGTTTGCCGACGCGGCCCACAACGGCTCCTCTGTCGCCGAGCTCAAGGATCGCCTCGACGCCGAAGCACGCAAGATCCACGACGAAGACGTGCAGAGCTGCCGCGACATGGGCGCATTCGGCGCCGAGCTCGTTCCCGCGGACGCGCGCATCCTGACGCATTGCAACGCCGGAGCGCTGGCGACCGCCGGGTATGGAACCGCCCTCGGCGTGATCCGCGCCGCTGCGGAGCGTGGGAAGCGCGTCGCCGTGCTCGCCGACGAGACGAGGCCGTTTCTGCAGGGCGCGCGGCTGACCGCGTGGGAGCTGGTCCGGGACGGCATCGACACGACGGTCATTACCGACAACATGTCCGCGTCGATGATGCGTCTCGGGCACGTCGATCTCGTCGTCGTCGGCGCCGACCGAATCGCGGCGAACGGCGACGTCGCCAACAAGATCGGCACCTACGGCGTGGCCGTGCTCGCGCGCGAGCACGGCATTCCGTTCTACGTGGCCGCGCCCTTGTCGACGATTGACCTCGAGACGCCGGATGGGAGCGGCATTCCGATCGAGGAGCGCAACGACCGCGAGGTGACGCACGTCGGTGCGGCGAGGTTGACGCCGGAAGGCGCAAAGATCCGCAACCCCGCGTTCGACGTCACGCCGGCAAAGTACGTCACCGCGATCATCACCGAGCGGGGCATCGCGCGGCCACCCTACGAAGAGTCGCTGGCGCAGCTGGCGGGCCAGCAGGCCACGCGCGCCTAGCGGGCCATGATCGTTCTTGGTCTGGAGACCTCGTGCGACGAAACCGCGGCGGCTGTCGTCGACGAGAGCGGCGATCCGCAGCGGCCCTGGCGGCTGAAGTCGAGCGTCGTCGCCTCGCAGATGGCGCTCCACCGCGAGTGGGGCGGCATCGTTCCGGAGCTCTCCGCCCGTCAGCACATTCGTGACATCTGCAGAGTCGTTCGTGAGGCGATCGGTGCAGCCGGCGTGTCGGCCGTCGATGCCATCGCGGTCACCCAGGGACCGGGCCTTGTCGGATCGCTGCTCGTCGGCCTCTCGTTCGCCAAGTCGCTGGCATGGGCGAACGGTGTGCCGCTCGTGCCCGTTCACCATCTCGCGGGGCATATCGAGTCGCTGGTGCTCGAGAATGGCGAGATGCCGCTGCCGGCCGTCGTGCTGGTCGTCTCCGGGGGCCATACGAGCCTCTACCAGGTCGAAACGGCCGGCCGCTACGAGCTCCTCGGCCGCACACGTGACGACGCCGCGGGAGAGGCATACGACAAGGTCGCCAAGCTGCTCGGGCTCGGGTATCCCGGCGGGCCGGTGATCGATCGCCGAGCCGCCCGCGGCGACGATCGGGCGATCGCGTTTCCCAAGACGCGTATCACGCACGCCGACCGCAACGTGCCGGGCGTGCCGGGCAGGCGTGATTTCAGCTTCAGCGGGTTGAAGACATCAGTCCTGCGGCACGTCACACAGCGGCGTGCGGCGCTGGGGCTCGGGGACGAGGCGTCCTTGCCGGACCGCGAGATCGACGACATCTGCGCCAGCTTTCAGCGTGTCGTGGTCGAGACGCTCGTGGATGCGCTGTTCGACGCGGCCAGATGGTACGGCGCCCGCAGCGTCGGCGTTGCCGGCGGCGTCTCGGCGAACAGCCGCCTTCGTGTCGAGAGCCGCAGGCGCGGCGAGACGCGCGAGCTGCCGGTGTTCATTCCAGGGATCGAGCTGTCAACGGACAACGCCGCGATGATTGCCGCCGCGGGGCTGAGAAATTTCCGGGCCGGCATAACGGCGCGATGGGATTTGAGCGCGGACGCTTCGCTCGTATTGACCTAATGCAGAATTCAGAATGGAGAATGCAGGCAAAGCGCGCGCAGAGGCACCGTCGTGCCTGAATTCTGCATCCTGAATTCTGCATTTCTGCGGTCATGAAAACACTCACCGAATATCTCTGGTTCAATACGAAGAAGCGTCAGGAATTCGTTCGGATTACCGACGAGGTCGCGGGGGCGGTGAAGAAGAGCGGCATCAGGGAGGGCATGGTGCTCGTGTCGGCCATGCACATCACCGCTGCGGTCTACGTCAACGACTGGGAGAGCGGGCTCATTCACGACTTTCAGGAATGGCTCGAGAAGCTCGCTCCGGCGGGTCTGGACTACCGCCATCACCAGACGGGCGAGGATAACGCCGACGCCCACCTGAAACGGACGCTGATGGGGCATCAGGTCATCTTGCCCATTACCGACGGGAAGCTGGATCTCGGACCGTGGGAGCAGGTGTTCTACGCGGAGTTCGACGGCCAGCGGAAGAAGCGGGTGGTCGTGAAGGTGATGGGAGAATGACGCGGCGTGACGGACACGCGTAAGTACCCCGATCGGCCGTACGTCGGCGTTGGCGCGGTCATCCTCCAGGACGGCAAAGTGCTGATTGTCAAACGCAAGTACGATCCGCTGGCCGGCCAGTGGAGCCTGCCCGGCGGCGGCGTCGAGCTCGGCGAGACGCTCGAGGATTCGGTCGTGCGCGAGATGCTCGAGGAGACGGGGCTGGACATCGAAGTTGGGCCGGTGATCGAGGTCTTCGATCGAATCACCCGCGACAGCAACGGTGAAGTGAAGTACCACTTCGTGCTCGTTGACTACTTGTGCTGGCCGGTCGGCGGGGAGTTGCAGGCCAGTTCCGACGTCGAGGACGCGCGGTTCGTCGAGCCGGCCGACCTTCCGCAATACAACCTCACGCTGAAGGCGAATCAGGTGATTGAACGCGCGCTCGCGCTCGATCAGCAGGCGCCCAGGCCGGTGCGGTAATGCCAACCCGGGCCGACGCGTGGCAGCTGCTGACCGAATGGACGGGCGGAGAGAGCCTGCGCAAGCACGCGCTGGCGGTTGAAGCGGCGGTACGGGGATATGCGCGGCAGGCCGGCGCAAACGAAGAGGAATGGGGTATCGTCGCGCTGCTCCATGACTTCGATTACGAACGGTATCCGACGGCTGCCGACCATCCGTTCCGCGGCTGCGAAGAACTGCGGCGGCGCGGATATCCCGAATGGGTGATGAAGGCGATCCTGTCGCATGCCAGCTATTCCGGCGTTCCGCGCGAGACGCCGCTCGAACACACGCTGTTCGCGTGCGATGAAATGGCGGGGTTCGTCACCGCCGCCGCCCTGGTCCGCCCAACAAGAAGCGTGCTTGATCTGGAGGCCCCTTCGGTGATCAAGAGGATGAAGGACAAGGCGTTCGCCCGCGCCGTCTCGCGCGACGACCTGCGCCTCGGGGCCGAAGAGCTGAACCTGCCGCTCGACGCGCATGTGGCCAATGTCATCGCGTTTCTGCGCGAGCAGGCCGACGCGCTCGGGCTGCGTGGAACTTTATGACCGCAACCTCACGTATCTCCAGGGAGTCTTACGCCGTAATGCAGAATTCAAAATTCAAAATGCAAAAGCGAATCTGTCGAAGCCTCAGTTTTGCATTTTGCATTTTGCATTTTGCATTGCCAGGTTGCCGTCCTCGATGAATCCAGTCGTCAAGCTCGATCGCGTGACCGTTCGCTATGGACGCCAGCAGGCGCTGCGCGATGTCACGGCATCCTTCCCGTCCGGCGCCGTTGGGCTCCTCGGCCCGAACGGGGCGGGCAAGAGCACGATGCTGCGATCGCTGCTCGGTTTCATCGTGCCCGAGCAGGGCGAGATGCGTGTCCTCGATCGCGACGTCAAGCACTCGGCGCTGGCGATACGGTCCCGTATCGGCTACATGCCGGAAAGCGACGCGCACATTCCCGGAATGAATGCGGTGTCGTTTGTCGCCTACTGTGGATCGCTCTCGGGGCTCCCGCACGCCGACGCGATGCAGCGCGCGCACGAAGTGCTCTATTACGTCGGCCTGGGCGAAGCGCGCTACCGGAACGTCGAAACCTATTCAACCGGCATGAAGCAGCGGATCAAGCTGGCGCAGGCGCTGGTGCACGACCCGGATCTGCTGTTTCTCGACGAGCCGACCAACGGCATGGACCCCAAGGGCCGCGATGAGATGCTCGAGCTCATCCGGGATATCGCGCACAACAAGGGGCTCAGCCTGATTCTCTCGTCGCACCTGCTGCCGGACGTCGAATACACCTGCGACTACGTCGTGGTGATGGACAAGGGCACGGTCGCGACCGAAGGGCCGATTGCGACGCTCAAGGGGCAGGGAGGACGCGTCTTCGAACTGCGGGTGAAGGGCGATGCGGCGGCATTCGTCCAGGTACTGCACGCCGAAGGCCTCGAGTGTCATGAGACCGAGGAGGACACGATGCGCGTCTTCGTGCCGGGCGACGGGCTGGCAAACGGCGACGACGCGCGGCGGCTGTTTCATCTCGCCTCGTCGCACGGCATGCAGGTGCGGCATCTGCGGGCGAGTGTGCCGACGCTCGAGGATGTCTTCGCACGGGCAGTGGGAGAGAAGTAGCGGTGCCTATTCACGATCAGGGATACCGGCGTTACGGCGGGCGGCGCGAGGCGCACGGCCGGACGTGGTGGGTGATCACGCGCGCCGGTATCATCGAACGGCTGCGCGAGCGGAAATTTCTCGGCTTGCTGCTGGTTGCCTGGCTGCCGTTCCTCGTTCGCACCGTACAGCTCTATATCGCCGCCAACTATCAGCAGACGGCGCAGTTCCTCGGGCCGACTCCCGGGTTGTTTCGTGAGTTCCTCCAGCAGCAGGGCATTTTCGTCTTCTTCATCACGATGTACGTGGGCGCCGGCCTGATCGCGAACGATCGGCGCGCGAACGCTCTGCAGATTTATCTCTCGAAGCCGCTCACGCGCGTTGACTACGTTGTCGGCAAACTGGCGACGCTGCTGATCTTCCTGATCGCGGTGACGTGGGTTCCGGGCATCCTGCTGCTCCTGATGCAGATGATGTTTGCCGGGAACCTGACGTTCCTGAAAGCCAATCTGTTCCTGTTCCCGGCAATCACCGCGTACGCTGCCGTGGCGGTGACGATGGCGGCGTTTTCGATGCTGGCGCTCTCGTCGCTCTCCAAGAGCCGCCGATTCGTGGCGGTGATGTACGCAGGGCTGATCTTCTTCACCGCGGCGATGTACCAGGCGCTGCGCGGCATTACCAGCAGCCGCGCCTGGGCAGTCATCTCGCCCGGGGACGTCCTCAACGTCTTTGCCGACGTGATCTTCCGGAACCAGAACACGCCGCCGATCCCGTTCCCGGTGGCGCTGCTGGTCGTGGCGCTGCTGCTCGGCGGGTCCGTCCTGGTGCTCGAACGGCGTGTCCGCGGAGTGGAGGTGGTCACATGATCGTGACCACCGAGCACCTGTCCAAGTGGTATGGTCAGGTCTCCGGCCTCAACGACGTCACCGTCGCCGTACCGCCGGGCATCACCGGCCTGCTCGGACCGAACGGCGCGGGCAAGTCGACGTTCATGAAATTGATCACGGGCCAGCTCAAGCCGAGCAAGGGTGCCGTGCACGTGCTCGGCGAGCCAATCTGGGGTAACCCGGCGCTCTACCAACGCATCGGTTTCTGCCCCGAGCAGGACGCGTTCTACGAGCGCATGACCGGCATCGACTGGGTCACCGCGCTGGTGCGGCTGAACGGATTATCACAGGACGCGGCGCGCGCGGCTGCCGAGCGCGCGCTCACCGCTGTAGATCTGATGGAGGCGGCGAACAAGAAGATTGGCGCCTACAGCAAAGGCATGCGGCAGCGCGTCAAGATGGCGCAGGCGATCGTGCACGAACCGGATCTGCTGATCCTCGATGAGCCATTGACCGGCATGGACCCGATCATGCGGCGGCGGACCATCCGTCAGATCAAGGACTGGGCTCGGGCCGGCAAGAGCATCATCGTGTCGAGTCACATCCTGCACGAGGTCGAGGCGATGACCTCAAACATCCTCCTCATCAACAACGGGAGGATTCTGGCCGAGGGTAACGTCCACCAGATTCGCGATCTCATCGACACGCATCCGCATACGGTGTTCATCCGCGTCGCCGACCCACGCGCGCTGGCGCGCACCCTCCTGGTCGAGGACGGCGTGATCAGCATGCGCTTCGAACCGGGCGCGCTCGTCGTCGAAACGGCGCGGCCCGATGCGTTTTACGCACGTGTCACGCAGATGGCGGCGTCCGGAGAGGTCGGCGTGATCGACGAGGTGACCTCGCCCGACGACAACCTGCAGGCCGTCTTCCAGTATCTGGTGAAGCAGTAATGGGGGTTCAGGGGGTTCAGGGGGTTCAGGAGGTTCAAGGGGTGCAGAAGGGGCAGGGAACGCCGGGGCCCGGGAGCTCGCCGGCACGATCATCGTTCGCCGGCGCGGCGCGCATCTTCGACCTTTCGCTCGGCGAGCTGATCTGGTCCCGGCGGACGATTTTCATGGCGCTGATCGTCGGCGCACCGGTGCTCCTCGCGACAATCGCCCGCATCGTCCAGGCGAGCGGCGTGGCGCCGCTCCGGGTCAACGGCCAGGGTGTCGATCCGGCGAGCATCTTCGGGATGATCATCTGGGTGCTCTTCTTGCGGTTCATCGTCCCGGTACTTGGCGTCTTCTACGGCACCTCGCTCATCGCCGACGAAGTCGACGACAAGACGATCACCTATCTCTTTACGCGGCCGCTCCGCCGCGGGGCGGTCCTGCTCGGCAAGTACCTGGCGTATCTCGCGTGCACCACGCTCGTCGTGCTGCCGTCGGTGATGATCGTGTACTTCATGCTGGTGCCGCTCCGCGACGTTGCGAGAACCTTTCCGGCGCTTTTGACCGACCTCGGGCTGCTGTCGATCGGCATCGCCGCCTATGGTGCGGTCTTCACGATGGTGGGCGCATGGATGAAGCGGCCGCTGGTCGTGGGCCTGGTCTTTACGTTCGGCTGGGAGCAGTTCGCGATGCTGATGCCCGGCTACCTGCGGCGTTTCACGCTGGCGCACTACCTTCAGGCGCTGGTGCCCCACGCCATGCCCGCGGACGAAAGCGTGACGTCGCTGCTCCAGTCCGTCTTTTCCGAGTCGCCATCGGCACCGCTGAGCCTGTTCGTCTTGATCACGATCACGGTTCTGTCGCTCGCCTGGGCGATGCGTATCGTCGAGCGAAAGGAGTACGTACTCGAGCAATAAACCGCTGAACGCCGTGTGTTCCGCTTAAAGGCGGAACCTCCCGGGCGCAGGGCTCGGCCGTTTTGTAAAGTCCGAGCAACATCCCGGGAACACAGCCGCCAGCCGCCCCGTATAATCTGTCGTTGGAGTCCCAAATGACCAGACGCACCCAGCGGTTCCTGCTCCTCGGCGTGGCTATTCTGGTGGCTGGCCTGGGAACGGGTCTTGTCGCCTCATACGTCGGTTTCCCGAATCTGGGGATTACCAGTGACGGACCGGCCGAACTGGCCTACGTTCCGGTGGATGCCACGGCGGTTGCGTATGCCAACGTTCGCGAGGTGATGGATTCCGCGGTGCGCCAGAAGCTCATCCAGCAGATTTCCCCGGGAGATGGCGCCGACCAGTTCGAGGCGGAAACCGGCATCAATATTCAGACAGACGTAGATCGCCTCGTGGCCTCGATCAGCGGGAGCCCGGACCCGTCGAATCCCGCCGCCAGCCGGCCTTTGCTCGTCGCCCGTGGACGGTTCGATACCGCCCGGATTGAGGCCGCCATTCGCGCCAAGGGCGGCGAGGTCGAGCAGTACAACCAGCAGCGTCTGATTACCTTCCAGAATGAGCTGGGTCTGTCGTTCGTCGAGCCGGACCTCGCGCTGGTGGGCTCGCCGGCGTCGGTCAAGAAAGCGATCGACACCAAGGCCTCCGGGAAGAACGTCACCGAGAACACCGCCCTGATGGGCATGGTGAAGGACTTCGATGGCGGCAATGCCTGGGCAATTGCCCACGTCGAATCGATCGCGGCGGGAAGCGTCATTCCCCAGGAGATTCGCCAGCAGCTGCCGCCGGTGACCTGGTTCGCCGTGAACGGCCGCATCGACGACAGTATTCGCGCGATGGTCCGGGCCGAAGCCCGCGACGAAGCCGCCGCCACCAACCTGCGCGACGTCGTCCGCGGATTCGTGGCGCTGGCGCGCATGCAGGCCAGCCAGCACCCGCAGCTCGCCGAGCTGGTCAATACGCTCGAATTGGGCGGTCAGGGTACGACCGTCACGCTCGGCTTCACCGTGCCGCCATCCGTAATCGACCTCCTCGGCAAGATGAAAGAGCAGGCGACCGCTCCCAGCGCTCCGGCCGCGGCCGCTCCGCGCCGGCCGCTTCCCCCAACGCTATAAAGACGCTGTAAACGGGCCTTTCACGCCCGGCGTAGTTTCGGCCAGTGGAGTCCGCCGTCCCGGCGGACCTGTGTCCAAAGCGTGGCCGAATTGGTTTTCTTCTACGGGACGCTGATGACCCCGTTCAACCGGACCGGGCAAATGCGTCTGGATCAGCACCTTGCCTTCGTGGGTCGCGGCACCATCCCCGCCGCGCTCTTCGACCTTGGCATCTACCCGGCGGCCGTGCCGGCGCCCGACAGCCGCGTCACCGGCGAGGTTTACGAGCTCACCGACCCCTTTGCCGCGCTCCGCACCCTCGACGAGCTCGAAGGCTACCGGCCCGGCGACCCTGAGACCAGCCTGTACACCCGCACCAGGACACCTGTAGCCCTTGAAGACGGCACCACGGTGGAAGCATGGGTCTATTTCTACAATGCGCCGCTCGGCCGCGCCGAACGCATCGAGTCTGGCGACTATCTCGAGCATCTGAAAGTGCGCTGATGAAGTAGAGGCCGACCTTCAGGTCGGCCTTGTTGCTAGACGCCCGAGCGCTCCGCCTTGATCGCCTCGAGGAACTCCGCAATCACCGCGCGAATCCGGTCCGGCAGCTCGACGAACTCGAGGCCGGAGTAGTAGGTCACGACGTCCTGATCGACGTCGCTGATGCGCGAATGAACGACCCGCGCCTTGACGACGACCGGCTGCGACCGCAGCGTGAGCCGCATGTCGTGCAGTGAGTTGAGGTGAAGCGGGAATCGCGTTTCGACGGCCAGTCCCTTGACGCTCAGCTGCGTGACGGCCATCGGTTCGAACACCATGACTTCGCCAACGAGCTGACCCAGCATCGGAACGCGCTCGTACTCACGCTTTTTCGTCATGGGTTCTGTGGGGTTTATACCGTACAAACGATGGGGCGGCCCGAGGGCCGCCCCTGAAATCGCCAGTAGCACGCGGGCATCGTGCGCGATTTCAATTCATGCGCAGCGCAGGACGCGTGGGAAACGTCTCCTCTTCTTCGTCCGCCAGCTGCGAGATCGCAGTGTCGAAATCCTGTCCTTCGTGCTCGGTTGTGCACGTGAGCACGGGGATGTCCCGCGTCTCCTCATCGAGCTTCAGCATCGTCAACAGCTGGAATCCGTGCAGCTGTTCGATCCGCGTGCACAGAATGACGAGGTTCGGCAGGACTTTCTTGATTTGCGAGTACGCGTGCTCGCTCGACTCGACGAACACCATGTCGTAGCGACCGGCGTCGAGCACCGTCTCGAGCATGCCCAGTACTTCGGTGTTGCCGTTGACGACAACGACCTTCTGCACTGGTGTGACCGCGATCCGGGTGTCAGTCATCTGCGTAACCCGCCCTTCTGCCCACCGGTAATTCAGGATCTGTGCCACGATGAAATCCGGAAGCAGGCGAGATCTTCACCCTGTCTTATCGGCCCGCGAGCGCACTGTCCTGATAGGCGGTGCGGATGGGCTGGGTAAACGGCGGTGTTTATGTGAAATTTGTGCCTTCTTTTTTACGGGAATTTCGATGATTCGACTCCTCCTGCTGGTAACGATGGTTGTCGCTTCCGTGGCGGCCTGCGGACGTCCGGAGCCGTCTGAGCGGCAGACCGACCCGCGCGTCGCTGCCCTGGTCGGCGCGGTGTCGCCGTCGCGGCTCCAACAGACGGTCACGACGCTGGCCGCATTCGGCACGCGCAACACATTGTCGGACGCCACGGCGCCTGATCGGGGTATTGGAGCCGCGCGCGAATGGATTCTGCGTGAGCTGCAACGTGCGAGTCCGCGTCTCCATGTCAGTTTCGACGTCCACCACCTGGCGCAGCAGGGCCGTATCACGCGGCCCGTGGAACTGCGCAACGTCATTGCAGTTCTACCGGGGCGAAGCGCGCGGCGGATCTACGTCACGGCTCACTACGACACCGTGAACATCGGGCCGGGCGCGCAGATTGCGTCCAACACGCAGGCGCCAGGCGTTACCGTCCCCGATGCGCAGCTGAATCCGACGCAGGACTACAACGCGCTCGCGCCCGGAGCCAACGACAACGGCAGCGGAACGGCGCTGACGATGGAACTGGCGCGTGTGCTCGCCGGCAGCGGCATCGATTTCGACGCCACACTCGTGTTTGCCTTGTGGGCGGGCGAGGAGCAGGGCCTGTTTGGATCGCGCGCTCACGCCCAGCGCCTGCGGGAAAGCGGAGCGATCGTCGAGGCAACGTTCAACAACGACATCGTCGGCAGCTCGCGCGGAGGCAATGGCGTTGTCGATACCGCCACGGTACGCCTGTACGCGCAGGGGCCCGAGGATTCGATGTCCCGGTCGCTGGCGCGGTACATCGAGAAAGCGGCGGTCGCGTATGTGCCGTCGCACCGGGTGAGGCTGATGGCGCGCGAGGACCGGTTCAGCCGCTCGAGCGATCACACCTCGTTCACGCACCACGGTTTTCCGGCGGTCGTGTTCCGTGAATCGAAGGAAAACTTTTCGCGTCAGCACGGCGCGGACGACACACCCGAAGGCGTCGACTCCACATACCTGGCGCAGAACGCGCGCGTGAATGTGGCCGCGGCTGCGCTGCTGGCGATGGCGCCGCCCGCGCCGCGGGTCGTCAGCGAGAAAGGGCAGCCGCTGATCGGGCGGCAGCCATCGGGCTACGACGCCAACCTGCGGTGGCTGGCGTCCCCCGGTGCCTCGGGCTACCGCATCTACCGCCGCGACCCCTGGGCTCAGGCGTGGGAATCATCGGAGGCAGTCGGCAACGTGACGCAGTTCGTCGTGCAGGGCGCGTCGATCGACGACTGGGTTTTCGGTGTCGCGGCGGTGGGTCCCGGCGGTCAGGAGAGTCTGATCAGCGCCTGGGTGCCGCGCTCCCGTGCGGACGCGGACATCAAGTTCCAGGCGC
>DASTBV010000149.1:0-55480 GCA_035711805.1 Vicinamibacterales bacterium | reverse complement strand
GTTCTGCGTGTCGAGAACGAACGCGAGATTCCGCTGCGCCGCGGTCCGGTACGCGGGCTGGTTGAACATCCGCGCCGCGCTCGTCAGCAGAAACGCGCGGTAGGCGGCGGCGTTGATCACACCGCCGCCGTCGAACGGGGTGTACGAGCAGCTGGCCGCGTCGGCCGAGACGGGAAACTCCTTGACGTCGTTCGCCGCGTGGCGCGCGATGGAGGCCATGATGCGCAGCCAGTCTTCGCGGCCGGTGATTTCATAGCCGAGCAGAAACGCTTCGTAGACGTACGGGGTCGTTGTGATCAGTGGCGTGTCGCGTTTGATCGTTCCATTTCGGGTCACCCAGTCGAACGGATACCCCCAGCAGTATTCGTCGAAGCCACGGCAGCGTGTCCGTTCGAGTGCGTCGAGGTACGCCTCCATGTGCTGCAGGTGCCCGCGCTGACCGGTGGCCCGGTACAGATAGCCAAAGCCCATCGCATAGTGGGCGTCAGCGATCGGGAAGCGCAGCTTCGGTCCAAGCACACGCCGGACGCCGGGCGCGAATGCCTCGCAGAACACCAGCGGTGCCACGGCGATCGCCCCGAGTCTCGGCCGGCTGTAATACAGCGACTTCGCAGTGCCACCGATCCGGCCGGAGTAGAGGGTCTGGTGATCGTAGGAGGACGTCCCAAACCCTGCCAGCCACGGCACGAAGCGGTCGATGACGGTGTGTCTGACGGCCGCGTCGAGGCCGAGCGTGTCGTCAGACACGGACGTGCTCCACGGGTGGGACCTGCGGGGCAGCCGCAGACGCGAGTTGTGCCGACAACTGCTCGAAGATGCGGTCCATGATCACGGCCGTCAGCACGATTTCGCGGTGGCTGGCGGGCGGGTCGCCTTCATTCCGCACGCTGCGGCAGAACGCCTCGATGCAGTGTTTGAGGCCGGCATCGTCATGAAAATCAGCGCGCAGAAAACGTCCGATGTTGCGCCGGCTGTTGCGCAGGTACTCGAACGCCTGGTGCACGGGCGGCAGGAAGTAGTTGACGTAGCTCTTGTAGTTTCGAGCGCGGACGCGGACAAGCGTGTGGTGCACGTTGTCGACGATGAGCGAGTTCACGGGCCCGTAGATACGGACGCCGTTGACCGGCGGCGACACCTGGCTCGAAAAGACGAAGTAGCCGGTCGTATTGTGGCGATCCGAGAGATGGACGCGCAGTTCGTCGATGATCGAGGTCTCGCCGATGCTGCGGAGCAGCGGACTGGTGTGGCCGAACGCAACCACCTGGGGGTCGTCGGTGTGGAGGAACTCCGCGATCCGGGCGATGCCGTGGCTGATGATGTTGTGCAGCAACTGACCGGGCAGACGCCGGACCCAGTGCTGCCGATCGCCGAGCAGCGCTTTCGCGTACGGCGCGTCGCCGAACGAGTAGTTGTAGTGGCTCTCGATGTGTACCGGCGGACCGCCGAGAAATCCCTGCCGAATCAGCTCGCGCGCCTCGACGTTCTCCCACGTATGCTGGAGATTGTGCCCGGCGGTCACCTGTCGGCCGCGCGCACGGGCTCGCTCGATGACCACCGACGCCTCGGCGGCCGTCAGCGTGAACGGCTTCTCGACGTAGACGTGAACGCCGGCGTCCAGGCACTGGAGCGCCAGGGAATAGTGGCCTTCCGGAGGCGTCGTGATGTGGACGATATCCGGGCGCGCGTCCGCGAGCAGCGTGCGGACGTCGCTCGAGAAATGGGGAATGCCGTTCCGCTCGGCCAACTGCTGCGCCATCAGCAGCTCCCGGTCGCAGGTGCCGACTACCGTTGCGTCGGGGATGCGGCGGATCGCGTCGATGTGCTGATCGGCGATTTTGCCGCAGCCGATGAGAGCGATACGAAGTGGTGTCACGCCGGTCGCCCCAGCGACGCGAAAAAGAGCCGCGACGCGTCGTCGAACGCCACGCGCGGATGCCAGCCGAGCAGGCGCTTGGCCTTGTCGTTCGAATAGCGCTGGCGCTTCCACTCCGCAGCCGCCCGCCGGCGGTTGAACCGCGGCGGCAGCTGGCCCTGCGACCACGCCGAGTACCGCTCCCACAAGGCCGACAGCGCGTACGCCAGCGGATACGGAAGCGGCACCGACACGAATCGCCGCACGTGCCGCTTGTAGAGGCGAAGAAAATTGCGGCTCGTCGGCAGATCATCGTCCACCGCGTTGAACGCCTCTCCCTCGACACCCGGGACGAGACCGGCCCGCACGATCAGCTCGGCGCAGTTGTCCACGTAGGTGAACGGGATTCGGTTCGAGCCGCCGAGATGGATGAAGAAGCCGAACGTATTGATGCCGATGCGTCCTGTCAGCGCCTTCGTGCCAGGGCCGAACACCGCCCCCGGCCGAACGATCACGTGGGGGACTCCGAAGCGCGTGTGATAGTCCCTGACGAGCTGCTCCTGCTTGAGCTTCCCATAGCCGTACGGATCGAAGCGCTCGCGGGGGTGTGTCTCGAGCGGGGTGTTTTCATCGAACAACGCGCCGTAACCGCGCTCTTTCGTCGAATAGACCGCAAACGAGCTGACGTTCACGAACCGCTTCAGGGTCCGGTCACCGACCGCCGCGTCGAGCAGGTTGCGGGTCGTCAGCACGGAATTCATGAAACAGCCGGCAAACGACTTGTCCATTCCCGCCGCCAGGTGGAAGATCACCGTCGCCTGGGCGGCCGCCCGCTCACAGTCCTCGCGCGACAACAAATTCCCCTCGATCACTTCGATCGCGGAATCGTGCCCGCTGATGACGTCGTGCAATCGGGTGACGTTGCTCGACGGCCGGACGAAACATCGCACGCGCCGGAAGCCGTAGTCGAGCAGCGTTTTGACCACGCGCGTGCCGATGAAGCCGTTTGCGCCCGTCACGAGGACCGGCTGGCCGGGATCGACGATCCACGCCTGGCTAATGTCGTTCATGCACTCCCACAGATGTTGGCGCCGGCTGCAGCTTGCGGACGTACTCGTCGCGGAATTCCGACAGGACGCGACGCGCCGCCACGGACAACTGGTACTTCACTGAATCCGATGTCTGATGGCTGCTCTCGTCGCGGTAGCGCACGTGGACGAGGATCTCGCCGCGCGCGGGCACGACGCACGGAAACGCGATGTCCTCCCCAGCCACCGACCAGGCGATGTCATGACCGTCCACGGTGACGGCGGAGACGCTGGCCGGCTGCCTTTCCAGTTTGTGTACGTGATACACGCTGGGACGCGGGCTCGGGTTCGTGAGCAGCAGTTGGCTGCCGTACATGCGCGCCTGAAGGTCCTCGCCGTTTCGCACGCGGCATGCCCGTCGCACGATGTCCGCCGGGGAGCGCCATGTGAGCGTGCAGGGCAGCGTCTGCAGGCGATCGATCAGCGCCAGCAGCTTCGGTGCCCCATCCCGGAATTCATCATGATGCGCCACGATGAAACACGGCTTGCCGAGGAGCAGGTCGAAGGCAAAGTTCTCGAGACCGTGCCGCTCATAGCGCCGGGTGTAAATGGCGAACGAGCCGTATCGCAGGATCGCCACGTCCCAGACGTCGCGGAGGCGGGTGTGCGCGGCCGTCGCGCCGACGGGTGATATCTCGGTATTGACGGCGGCGATGAACTCGTTGTGCTTGAGCACGGCCGGGCACTCGGCGGAGAAGACGCCCTGCGGGAACACCATCACCGGGTCATGCGCGATGCGCGTGCGGACACGATGCCGCTGCATCCGCGCCTGCGCCAGCCGCGCACGTCGATCGAGGACGTCGAGCGATGTCGTCCCGAACTCCGCGGCGACGTGATCGCAGCCGTGAATCGACACGGAGAACAGGTCGGACTCACTGCGAAAGAACTCGCTGGCGCGCTGCGACGTCCGGCGCCAGTTCCAGGGGATGAACGCGATGTTCGTGGTGAACCGCCGCTCCCGCATGCGATCGCGCAGCCATGGGAAGTCACAAAACCCGTATCGGTGCTTGAGGAGCGGATCGTCAATGATCAGACATGCCCCGAGCTCGCGTGGCCGCCACATCACCTCGCGAAATACGGAGGCAATGAACATCACGAGAGGCACGGCTGCCAGGAAGTGGGTCCTGACGTCGTAATAGTTCTTTTCTACGGGTGCATCCAGGTCGGGTATCTCGACGCTGCTGCAGATGTATGCAGGCGTATTCCCGACGTTCACGCGGAACAAACCCGGCCGGCCGCCCACCAGAACAATCCCCGCCGCAGCGCTCGCGGCAGCAGGGGTCAGGACGGCGTGCGACGTGGAAACGCCGCCATCGACGCGCAGGCCGGACATTACGCCGGTGAACTCAGGGTCGCTGGTGCTGATCTCGATCACCGGTCGATCCGGCGTCGTCCACGTCCAGTCACCACCACACAGCTCGCTGACACCGCGAAGCGCGGCGTCACGATCGTCGCCGGCAAACCCGAAAATCGCCGCCGCCTGCCGCAGGTGCGCGGCTGACAGCGCGTTGGTCAGCCCCGCGGCCACCGCGTCCACGGATCCGAGGACTGCGAACGTCCCAGAGTCCGCGAGTGACGACAAATCCGGCGCGTCCACGTTCACCGTTTCCGCGGGCACACCGAAGAAGTCCAGGATCCGCAGGAGGCGGTCCTCCTGAACGCCCGGTGCGCCCCGATACACGACGAGCGCAAGGCGCGCGCCGCGTCGGCTCTCGTGGGATTGGTTCAGGCGGGCCTCTTCGCGACGACCAGCGAGCGCATGGCGCGACTGCGCACGGTCGCATTCAGCACCGGTGTCAGCACGCGGCAAATCGTCGTCAACGCCGGACCTGCCGAGTGCGGCACCCAGCAGAAGTGATCCTTCGTCAACAGCTCGAACCCCGCGCGTTCGAAGGGAGCCGCGTATTCCTCGAGTGACGGAAGGTACGCCTCCTCGGGCGTTTCGACCGTTCCCTTGAGGTGGCTGCGGAAGAGCGGGAACCGATCGTTCATGTCGATGTTGACCACCACGCCGCCGGGCCGGAGGAGGCGATAGATATCGGTCGCGCACTCCAGGGCGTTGTTCAGCCGGTGGCAGTAGCGGAACGTGTTGACGCCGAGAACGAGATCGAAGGAACCGTGCAGCCGATCCGCCGGCTCGGCAGACCTCGCCGCCAGGTCCGCGATCAGCGCCTCGTTCCTGGCCACATAGAAGTTCACCTTGCCGCGCACGGCGGGCGGCAGGAACGCCCCCGCTTCCTTGCCGGCGGAGGCGATGAGCGATTCCGAAAAATCGGCGCCCCACGCGCGCTCCACGGACACGCCGCGGCCCTCCAGACGCGTGACGAGGCCGATGAGATTCATCCCGGCGCCGCACCCGAACTCGAGAATCCGCAGCGGGGCTGACGACGTCTGCCGGCACGTTGCCACGGCGCGGTCGTAGATCCGCGCGTACTCGTGCTGGATCAGGTAGTTGACGCCCTGGCCGGCCGTCTCCGTCGAGTACTTCAGGATCGCGTCGCGCGAGTTGTACTCCTGAAGGAAGTTCTCGTTCATCTTTTCGGTGGTGACCATCAGGAGAGCCTCCAGTCTGCCGGATCGTTGAGGCGCGGTGCCGCCGTCAGCGCCATGACTTCACCGCGGCCGCCACCTGCGACACCTGCTCTTCGGTCAGCTCCGGGAACATCGGCAGCGACAGAATCTCGCCCGACGCGCGGAGCGCCTCCGGGAAATCGTTGGGGCCGTGGCCCAGATACCGGTAGGCGTTCAGATAGGGAAGCGCGATCGGATAGTGAATGCCCGTATTGACTCCGCACTCGTTCAGGTGCCGCTGAAGATCCTCTCGGCGTCCGCCCGGCACACGCACGACATACAGGTGATACACCGCGCGGCAATCGTCGATTTCCTTCGGCGTCAGGAGACCCGTTCCGGCGAGCGCTTCGTTGTAGCGGCGGGCATTGCGGCGCCGGTCCTCGCTCCACTGGTCGAGATGGCGGAGCTTGACGTTGAGAATCGCGGCCTGCAGGCCGTCGAGGCGGCTGTTGACCCCTTCGAAGTCGTGGTCGTACTTCTTCGTGCGGCCGTGATTCGCGAACATGCGCGCCGACGCCGCCCACTCGGCGTTGTCGGTCACGAGCGCGCCGGCGTCGCCGTAGGCGCCGAGGTTCTTCCCCGGATAGAAGCTGAAGCAGGTGATGTCGGCGAGCTGCGCGATCGGCTGGCCGCGATAGAGCGCGCCGTGCGCCTGCGCCGCATCGCCGACAATGCGAAGACGGTGTGCGTTCGCCAGGGCGCGGATCGGGGCCATGTCCGCGGGCTGACCGTAGAGGTGCACCGGAATGATGGCTTTGGTCCGCGGCGTGATCTTCGCCTCGATCCTGGTCACGTCGATGTTCATCGTCACCGGATCCATGTCCACGAACACGACCTGCGCACCCGCCATGCGGATAGCTTCGGAGGTGGCGACAAAGCTGTTCGCCACGGTGATCACTTCGTCACCGGGCCCGATGCCGAGCGCCCGCAGCGCGATGAACAGCGCGTCGGTTCCGTTGGCGACGCCGACGCAGTTGGCGACGCCGCAGTAGCGTGCGAACGCGTCCTCGAATGCCTTGACATGCGGCCCGCCGATGAAGGCGGTCTCCGAAATCACCGACGCGATGGCGGCGTCGATGTCGGGCTTGATCGACTCGTATTGCGCTTTCAGATCGACGAACGGAATAACGACCGCGGTGCTCGATGCAGACATGGAAACGATTCCTCTAAAGCCCCCCGGCCCATTCCGGAGAGCGGATGAACAGCGGTTACGGGAAGCGTGTGACGGAAATTCAGGCCTTGACGCCGTAGGGCAGGTCGGCGATCTGACCGATGACACGAGCCGGGTTTCCGACGACGACGGCGCCGGCGGGGACGTCGCGGACGACGACCGACCCTGCGCCGACCAGGGCGTCCTCGCCGACGACGACGCCCGGGAGGATTGTCACGTTGGCTCCGATTTTGGCGCGCCGCTGAATGACGGGACCCGCCAGCTGTTCCTTGACACCCGGAGACAGCGGATATTTCGCATTGGTCAGGACGACGTTCGGGCCGAGCCAGCAGCCTTCTTCGAGCACCGAGAACTCGGGCACGAATACCTGCGTGTGGATGCGGACGTGATCGGCAATCTTGACGTGATGTTCGACGACCGACAGCGTGCCGATGCTCACGTGGTTGCCGATTTCATTCGATTCGCGGATGTTGACCTTGTTGCCGGTCTGGAAGTTGCGGCCAATGATGTTGCCCGCATACAACACCGTGTGCGAGCGGATGACCGCCCCGTCACCGATCGTCGTTGGCAGTTCCCCGTCCGCCGCTCCGCGCGGCGGCGCGCCCACGATGCAGAAATCTTCGACCGTGGTGTCCGCGCCGAGATGGACGTTCCGATAAATCCTCGACGTGCTCACGAGGCGAGTCCGAGGCGGCACTTCTTCGGCCGGAAGCGCAGCTGCACATCCATGTTCGTTTCGATGGACTCGTAGATGCCGGTGATGAGCTCGAGTGACTTCCGGCCCTCCAGCCCGTCAACGAGGGCCGCCTTCTTGTGCTGGAGCGAGGCGACGACGCCGCGCAGGTACTCGCCGAGGTTATAGCCGAAGTCCTGCGGGTTCTTCCCGTACTGGTCGAAGATGACGTCGTCGATCGGCTGCTTGTCGGCGAAGTTCCAGGTCACCAGCTCGTTCATGAAGAAGCCGCCGATGACGACCGTGCCGTGCTCGCCGAGAATGCTGATCGACCCTTCGAGGTCCTTGGGGCGCGTCGCGGTCGTGGCCTCGAGTACGCCGAGCGCGCCGGAGTTGAAGCGCAGCACCGCGACCCCGGTGTCTTCCGCTTCAATCGTCACGAGACGCGTCGCGGCCATGCTGCGGACGGTTTCGACGTTTCCCATGAACCAGGTCAGCATGTCGATGTGATGGACCGCCTGATTCATGAAGACGCCGCCGTCATGCGCCCAGGTGCCGCGCCATGCTTCCGAATCGTAGTACTTCTGATCGCGCGTCCAGCGCAGGCGAACGGTTCCCATCACCAGGCGGCCGAAACGCCCCTGCTCGAGCGCTTCTCTCGCCTTCATGATCGGCAGGTTGTAGCGATTCTGATGCACGACGAACAGCTTGATGCCGTGGACGTCGCACGCCTCGATCATCCGGTCGGCATCCTCCAGGCGCAGTGCCAGAGGTTTTTCGACGACGAGGGGACGCCCGTATTGCACGAGATCGAGGACGTTCCCGCAATGCGCACCGCTCGGCGTGAGCACGCTGATGACGTCGACCGAGTCGCCGACCTGCCGCATCATGTCGGCCGCTGACGTGAATCCCGGCGCTCCGAACTTCTCGGAGAACTCCTTCGCCCGCACCGGATCCAGATCGACGAATGCGGCGATCTCCGCTTCGTCGAGGTAGTTGTGCAGGACGTGCGCGTGCTTGCGCGCGATGCTCCCGCAGCCGATTAGCGCGAACCGCAGCTTGCTCATCGAATTAGCCTTCCACCAGTGAGTGATACATGGAGACCAGTTCTTCTCCCTGACGTTCCCATCCGTAGTTCGACAGAAACCCGCTCGCCAGCGCGGCCTGCCGCTCGCACCGTTGACGGTCGTCGTGGAGCGTCAGCACGGCGGCGGCGAGCGACTCCACGTCTTCGGGCTCGTAATACGTGACCATGTCTTCGCTGAAGTACCGCTGGATCGTCCGCAGGCGCGGCGCCACGACCGGTATGCCGAGCGAGACGTACTCCAGGAGCTTCACCGGCAGCATCAAATCGCCGGCGGCGTTGCTGCGATTGCCGATCACCCCGATGTCCATCATCCGCAGACGATCGGGAAGCGCTTCGAGCGGATAGCCCGCGGGACTGAACAGGACGCGGTCCTGGACGTTCAGTTCACCGGCGAGACTCTGAAACGCCGCCAGGTCGTCGCCATGACCCCACAGATGCAGCTGAACCGCCGGCACGCGTTGGCGGAGCGACGCGACCGCCCGGATCAGGAGGTCCACACCGAGACGCGACACCATCGTGCCGTGATAGACGAGGTTCAATGCCCCCGGCGACGCGTCGCGAACACGGTCACGTGCGTCCGCGTGAAAAATGCGCGGGTCGGGGACGTTCATCGAGATGAACGTCTTCCTGTCGGGGATGCCCCTGCCGACGAGCACGTCGCGTTGCGGATGGTTGACGCAGATCACCCGGTGGGCGATCGACGCGGACAGGCGCTCTTCGAGCAGCAGCGCCTGGCGCACCAGTGGGCCCGGCGGAAACTTCGCGGCGAACGTCTCGAGCACGGAGTCGTGGACGTCGAGGACGACTTTCCGCCCGGCCAGGCGCGGCAGCAGGCCGGCAAAGACAATGAAATTCGGAATGTTGTGCGCGTGCACGACGTCGAGCTCGCCACGCGCCATCATGCGCGCACACTCGAGAGAGGCCGCCGCCAGGAACTTCAAATACGACGAGAGATACGCGCGCGTGCTCTTGCCGCGATACTTCGACACGTTGAGTTCCTGGACGTTGACGCCGTCGAGCGCGTAGGTTTTCGGTGCGCCGCCGTTCCTCGTCGTCAGACACCGCACCCGAAAATCGTGCGCGGCCAGCGTTTCGGCCTCTCGCCGTACGCGGGCATCACCCGTGTAGTCCGTATACGCGACCATGCAGACGTGGTTCATGCGTGCACCGTCTGCGCGCCGCCCGTGAACGACAGCTCCTCGACCTGCATCCCGCCGTTTGCCGGGCGATGCAGGACCAGGCGGGCTCCCGGCAGTCCTGCTTTCTGCGTGGGGGCATCGACGCGAATGTCGGATCCTGTCGTGACGAAGCGGATGCGTCGGCGCCACCGGAACCAATCGACGGCTTCTCCGCCCGTTGCGAACCACACCTCGTTGGCGTCCAGTTCACGGAGCAGCGCTTCATAGGGCCGCGTCCACTGGCGCTCCGGCGCCAGGCTGCGATCGTGCCAGTTGACAACGAACGCGCCGCCGAACCTCCGCAGCTGACGGACGATTTCGCTGCACCGCTCCATCGCCCGCCGGCGGTTCAATCCCATCCGGTCGAGATAGAACAGCGCTGTGTCCATCACGGTCAGCGGCAATTCCATGAACTGTCTGGTGCCGGAGAGGTGAAAGGCCTGGGCGGTTCCAGCGCGGTAGCCGACCGCGTCGTTGTATCCCCACGTCGAGTCGTAGGCGAATCCCGCTTGCTCGAGCTTCCGCGGCGACTCCGGCGAAAAGTACAACCAGTGCATCCTGACGCCGGGGTTCTCGCATCCGGTCGCCGCGGCCAGTTCCCGGCGCTCGGCGCTCCCCGCATCGGCGTCTCGCCAGGCGTCGATGCCGTGAACGGCGAACTCAGTCGACGGGCTGGCGTGTGCGGCGATGTCCTGCCGAATTTCCTGAACGCCATATGGCGCCGCCCGAAGCGCCTTGGACTGACCGTCGGGGCCGATGCCGGCGCGCCCCTTGAACGGAATGAGAAAGAACGTCGACTTGCGGCCGCGCTCGACGCGGCGATAGTCGTCGAATGGCTGCCAGAAATCCCGTGCCCGGCCGAGAAACACCAGCGGCAGGGACAATACGGCGCCCCAGTTGCCGATCGCCTCGTCGAGTCGGCGCCGCCCGCGCAGCACCTCGAATGCGCTTCCCGCCGTGGCGCGGCCGATAAATCCGGCCAAGGTCGAGTCGCCGGCGTGCCTGCGGATACCGAAGAAGTCGACGTCGTGCGTGAGGCAGCACACGAACGAATAACCATGCGGCCGCGGCGGGATTTCGATGAACGGCACCTGCGAACGCAGCAGGCACTGCCGAATCATGTCGATGTGCAGCTCGAGTGTGGGCGAAGCCGCATTCGACTTGGGCTGTCCATGTGTGAGCAACGCCGCCGTTTCGAAAAACACGTCGTACCCGAACCGGAGAATCGTCTTTGTCCCGCACGTTCGCCGGTATCCGAGCGCGGTGCTGCCGGCGTGCGGCAGGCCGCCTTCGATCGGTCCGGCGAAGCCCGCCGCACGTCCGTAGATCGGAATCGTCTCTCCGTTCCACTCGATGGCGGCCGTGCCAGCGAGCGGTTGAACGGCTGCGCCGAAGCGGTGGTCGACGGGACGTTCGTCCGCTCCGTAAACGAGCGTGAGATCGGCTTCTGTCACGTCAGCGTCCGGCCGGGTGTTCAACACCACGCGGTACCGCTGTCCAGGACGCACCGGCTCCCATGGAGTTTTGAAGAGCTCAAAGAACTCGGTAACCCATGGCAGGTCGGACTCGTTTGCGGCGACGCCAATCACGGTCGGATGGTCAGGACGCTATCCCGCGTGCCGGTAGAGGAATCGGCCGGCAGCCACACGGCAGGCGGCGGGCGCGTGGGCGAGCGCGCGCTTGACGCCCTGAATCGCGTGTTTCCTGAACGCGCCGGCGGCCTTGTCGCGCGGCGCGTACTGCCAGTAGGTCAGTTCCGTTCGCGTTGCGCCCCACCGACCCTTGAAGGTCGCGAGTCCGTCGTTGTCGATGTCGCAACGACCGAGGTCGAGCGTGGTGCAGCCGCTGTCGTGGGCCTCCTGGATCGCCTTCCAGAGCAGTAGATGCATCCCGCCGAGAGGATGGAATGCTTCGTCGGAGGCCCCGTATTTGTAGACCATCGTCACGCCGTGGCGCAGTGTCACAATCGCGGCGACCGCGCGGCCGCGATGGCGGGCGACGCGAATCTTCATCGACGGACCGAATGCGTCCGCCAGACTCCGGAACCACTCGAGCGGCTGCGGCGGAAGCTGATGCCGGCGCCGTGTCATCTGCAGCAGGTCGTAGAACGTCCGCAGCGCCTGCTCGTCGCGCGCTTCCTCGTAGTCGAGGTGCTCCCTGTCCGCGCGTTGAATCTTGCGCTGAATCGAATCCTTGTGCAGCGCCGTGAACAACGCTTCCCGGGACGGCCGCACGTCGAGACGATGAAACCAGTACCGTTCGCCGGCCTGGATCCCGGGCACCGCCGCCATGACGTCGGTGTGCGGCCGCAGCTCGACATAGTCCCAGCCGCCGGTCTTGCGGACGGCTTCGAGGTGACTGGCAATCGCGGCGAACCGTTCAACGCTGGCCACCAGCGGTTCGCAATGATCGGAAAAGGGCAGCGACACGAGGCGGCGCCCGGTCAGCCAGCTGCGTACCCCGCAGAACACGACGCCATCCTCGAGCGCCGTCTCCGGAGCGGAGGTCGTGAAGGCGACCGGTTGGTAACCATAGGTCCGCTGCAACGCCCGCAACCATTCGCTGGTATGGAACACGGACGCATCCGGGTGACGGCTGACCAGACTGTTCCAGCGCGAATCGCGAAGCGGGTCGATCGTGTGGACGGTCATGCTGACGCGGCTGTGCGTGCCGGCGGCGACAGGGAGTAGGTGACGCGTTCACCCGTCAGGCTCGCATACGCCACACGGGCGCGATCGGCGTCAGGCCCCTCGATGCGCCAGGTGTCGCCGTCGGCGACGAGCGTCATCTGCCGGCGATTTCGCCACCAGCGATTCACCTCGCCGGGCAGCGCAATCCAGAGGCCGCGTGCGCGGCGTTCGTTCAAGTGGCGGAGCAGGTCGAGGTAGACAGCCCGCTCGCGCTCCCCAACCAGGTAGTCGGGATGACTGATGATGCTGATCAGGCCATGGTGCCGGCTGATCAGATCGATCTGGCGTTCCCAGAGTGCCGTCGAGTAGTCATTCAGGATGTGGAACAGCGTGTAGTCCTGAACCGTCGTGAGCGGGAGCTCGAGAATGTCGCCGACGAAGTACGGCATGACGGTGCAGCATCCACCGCGCTGAGGCTCCAGATGCGCCGCGTTCGGCACCGACATGTCGTAGGAGAACTCGAAGGCGCTGAACCAGTCCTGTTCGCGATACATGACGCCGGACCGGAAGCCGTCGCAGCCAAATTCGCGGGCGTATCGGTTGATGCGCCGGGCCCGGACGAGGAACTCGTTCTTGTCGGCAAACAGCAGGCCGTCGTGATTCAGATCGTGCAGGTTGACTTCGAAGCCACGCCGGCGCAGCCGCGCCGCCGTTGCCTGCCACGTCTCTTCATGTCCTTCCGGGATCAGCTGGAATGCCGATTTGATGGCAAACGAATCGTCGATATCCATCAGGGCTTCGCAGAAATCGATTCCCGCCTGACCCTCGACGTCGTGCGTCATCATGGCGCACGCAGGCGCTCCATCCGGCCAGAACCAGATGAACGGTATCGGTCCACCTTGTGCGGCGAGCGCAATCCCCATCGCGCCCTCCATCAGCGAATCGACCGTTCGATCGACCGGCCATTGCGGGAACGGGATTTTTTCCCAGTTACGGAGACGGATCTTCTGGAGGTGTTTCCGCACTCCGACGCCCATCAGCGGTCTCAGCAGGTAATACAGCCGCTGGGCGATTCCGCCGGATGTCGTCTTCTGGAGCAGATCGTTGCCGTTCCGCCGATACCGTTCCCGCCTCAGATTGGTGGCGACCTGCGACAGATCGAATGGGAGCCAGGCGCGGCCGTCGATGATCGTGGCGGCGGCGGACACGTCCGTCAGGTTGTCGGTGGCGTATGCCGCCGGAAGACCTCCGGCAAATCGGCCGAACCCGATGGAGCCGCCGAACCTGAAGTAGCCGTCCTCCGCCGACACTCCCGGTAGAGTGCCAATCGCGCCCACGTCGCTGGGACAGCGGTAGTAGTCAAGAAACGCGCTGTCGCGTTCCGACTCTCGGGGAGTCCGCATCGGGGTGTGTTGAGAACTGTCAGGCATCCGCGTGGGAGCGGATGCCGGATCCGACGGGGGGAGGGGTCGGATCCGGCCGAAAATGGCGAGTTGGCGCTACAGAACGACGAGCTGGCCGCGATTATTCAACGACTGTTCGGCCGATTCGAGCAGCCGGACGATGCGCAGGCCTGCCTCTCCGTCGTTGGAGGGCGTCTTCCCCTCGAGAACGCAGTTCAAGAAGTACCCAAGCTCCAACGACAATGCTTCGGTCGCCTCCACCTTCGGAGCCCACACGTCGCCCGACCGGTAGCTGACCAGCAGATCGTAGACGCCCTGACCGTTGGTGATCTGCACGCCCTTGTCGTAGACCCTGACCTTCTCGTCCGGCTCCAGGTCGTTCCAGACCAGCATCTTGTCGCGCCCGCCAATGAGCGTCGTTCTCACCTTCACGGGCGAGAGCCAGTTCACGTTGATGTGCGCAGTAACGTTCCCCGGGAAGTACACCGTGATGAAGGCCATGTCCGCCAGGTGGTTCAGGTGCTTCCCGCCGGTCGCGACGACTGCTTCAGGCGCCTGCCCGATGATGTGGTCCATGATGGACAGGTCGTGCGGAGCCAGATCCCATACGACGCTCACGTCGTGCTGAAACAACCCCAGATTCACCCGGGTGGAGTCGAAGTAATAAAGCGGCCCTACCGTGCCGTCGTCGACGAGCTGCTTGATCTTGCGAACGGCGCCGCTGAACAGAAACGTGTGGTCGACCATGATGCGCAGGTTTTTTCGTGCGGCAAGCTCGATGAGCTCGGCTGCCTGCGCGGAGTTCGACGTGAACGGCTTCTCGACGAAAACATGCTTTCCGTTTTCGAGGGCGGCCTTGGCGAGGTCGTAATGCGTCCAGACCGGCGTCACGATGGCAACCGCATCGATATCCGGAGAGCGCAGCACCTCGGTGACGTTCGTCGTCAGGTGCAGCCCCGGATAGATTTTGTGGGCGCGCTTCAGCGCGTTGGCGTTCGTGTCGCAGACCGACACGAGATTGCACCGATCGAGCGCGTTCAGGTTGCGGACGATATTGGGGCCCCAATACCCGAATCCGATTACGCCGATACGGACCGCCTCGGCGGGTGCGCTGACGCGCCGCGCCTCTTCGGGTACGACCGCAGAAGACAGAACCGGCGCGGACACGACGCTGCTCATGCGAACTCCTTGTGGGTCTGAGAGGTTGGTGATGGCCGCGACGCGGCCGTGAGGTTGTCGGGCGCCGTCAGTGCGCGCCTTTGCCGGAGATCATCGCCTTGGGAGTGGCGGCGATAATCTTCAGATCCGTCCACACCGAGTGGCTTCGCGCGTAGCGGAGGTCCAAGCGGACCATCTCCTCGAAGGTCGTACGACTGCGGCCGTTGACCTGCCAGGCGCCGGTAATCCCCGGTTTGGCCTCGAGCAGCCGCCGCTTGTGCCAGCTCTTGTACTTGGCGACTTCGTACGGAAGCGGCGGACGGGGGCCAACCAGCGACATTTCGCCCTTCAGCACGTTCCAGAACTGAGGAAGTTCGTCGAGGCTCGAGCGGCGCAGAAAATGGCCAACCGGCGTGACGCGCGGATCGTTGACGATCTTGAAGACCTGCTCGGCCGTGCGAGAGGCGCTGCTGGAGCGGATGAATTCCTCGACGTAACGCTGGTGAATGCCCGGGTCGGCATTCGCATGCATCGTCCGGAACTTCACCATCTTGAACGGCCGGCCATCAGCGCCGACTCGTTCCTGCGGAAAGAACACGGGTCCTTTGGACGTCAGCTTCACGAGCGCCGAGACGAGCGCGAAGATCGGCGCCAGCGTGATGAGCAGAATCGCGCTGCCAACAACGTCGAGCGCGCGCTTCGTCGCGTTCCGGACCGTCTGCTGCGGTGACCGGCGGCGCTCAGCCTCGATGACCGCAGACGGCGTCCGGGTGCCGGACGGCGAGTAGACCTCCCAGCACAGCGAGCATCTGTGCAAGCCGTCGGGCCGGCCGCCTCGTCCCAGCGCGCGTTTCATTTTGACCGCAAGCCCGGACGCTTCCTCGGTCGCATCGCCGGTCGTGATCGGCCGCACGAGACCGACGACCGAGTCCTGACGGAACCAGCCGATGACGTCGGTGTCCTGCGCAGACTGCGAGAGCGCCGCAATCAGCTGTTTCCAGCTTTCCGGCCCGCGGGGGCCCTGGATCGTGAGGAGGAACAGGACGAACGGCTCCTCGAAGCGATCCGCTCGTTTGCGCTCGCGGACGAGCGCATCGTCGAACAACTCCTCGCTGAGCAGCTGCAGACGCGGCGTGCGCGCGGCGGCAAAGACGCTGGTGACAGCACTGGCCATGGGCAATCTCAATGGCCCGACGCGAGAGCCGTTGGAGCGTGCTGCCTGTCGGTGGCGGTCCGCGGCTCGAATCGTACGACGCGCACTCGAAGGTTACGAAACTGTCCAGCCGGCACGTGCGCCCGCAACGATGTCATGACTCTCTGCGCGACCTGGTCGCGCGCCGGCGCGGAGGCCGCACCGCCGCCCTGAGTGAGGACCGCCCCTGCTATCTGGCCCTCGCGGAACCAGCCGGCAAAATCAACTTCCCGGACAGTCTCACCGAGACCACGGAAGATGCCGGCAGCGGTCGCGTTGGTAAACCTGTTGCGAACCCGGCTCCCGCGAAGTGCCACGAGGACGAGGAGCAGCGGCCGTCCGGAACGCTCGGCCCGCCGGCGCTCAATAGCGAGGAAATGCCGGAAAGCCGTTTGGTTGTAGGCCTGACCAGCCGATCCGCTCTGGAACTCGGAGTAGCTGGGAAGGGATTCGGGCATCATGGGTATCCGGTGGCCGTTCTCGCTAATCCGTGACGCCAGCAACAGCCACGCCCGCCCCAGAGCAAGACTTCAGCCACTGACCGCCGCCAGCCGGCGGCCTGCTTGGAGCCATGCAAGTCATTACTTTGTAATGAGTTATACGTCTGAGCGCGGTGGACGTCGTGCGATGGCGCTTGAGGTCGTGCAATGCGGAAAGTTGTCAACGACGGAGCGGAAAGTCGCCCGCTGGGGCGGATTTTCTACAGTCCTTCAGTCCCCGAAATTCCTGTCATCACCGTAGTAACCGTCGTAGTAGTTGGCTTCGGGGATTCTGCGGTCCTCGACGCGATTCAATACGCTCCCGATGATCGAGTCCGGACCCAGTTCGGAAACCGCACGTTCGACCGCCGACCGCGGAGTGCTGCCGGCGGCGATCACGAACACAACGGCTCCGGCAAGTCGTGCGAGGACCTGCGCGTCTGGCAGGAGGCCGACCGGGGGCGTGTCGATCAGGACCCAATCGAAGCTCGATGCCGCCTCGCGGATGACCTCTCCCATGCGGTCGGAGATGAGGTCCGCGAGCGGAGCAGGGCCGGGGCGTCCGGCGGTCAGTAGGGTCAGCCCGTCAGAAATCTGTACGAAGGGCAGTTCATGCCGTCCGTTGCGGAGCGCGTCGCCAAGCCCACCGGAATTGCGAACGCCGAAAATCCGATGAACATTCGGCGCACGCAGATCCGCATCGATGACGAGGACGCGACGGCCGTACGAGGCGCTGAGTGTGTATGCCAGGTTGGCGACCGTCAGCGACTTTCCTTCGCCAGGCAGTGCGCTTGTCACCATGACAGTCTTGAGATTTCCCTGCACCTGGGCCTCATGCAGTACCGCTGCAAGTCGGCGGTATTGCTCGAGCGGTACCGAACCCACTCCTCCGGTTACCAGCCGGGCCGACAAGTATGCGTTGTCGCGCGGCCGCGTTTCGGGCTTTCGAGACGGACGAGGTTGGACAACAGGTTCGGCATCGGGTTCCTGCAACGCGACCTCGTCCGCACGCTCGAAAGGCTGTGCCGCGCGCTCGGCCGGATAGTCGGCCAACGACGCCGCCATAACCGGATCGGCTGCGGGGGCCTTCGTGGGGACCGCGCCTTTGGTCCTTTCCCAGTTTCTCAGTGCCTGATCAATTCGGCTCATTGTGCTTATCCTGCCGCGTCCTAGCGTGAGACGAGAGCACCGAAACGCGTACGGCTGCGGCGGAAAACATCCATAGGATGGCGGGTATCCGCGGCGCTCTCGGCGCTGCCGTCGCCGGCAGCATCCTGAGGTGGTTCAGTGAAAGGCCCCTCCGGCGCATGCTGCGGAGCGGAAGAGGGCTGTTTGCCCGGGTTCAGACGGAAGTCTCTGCAGACTTCCGCCACGATCGTGCGCGTCACGGGTTGAGTGTCGAGCGCCATCCCGCTGACGAGCGCGTTGTCACACAGCACGCTGATCGTTCTTGGGATGCCGCGCGAGTGCTCGTGGATCAGCATGACCGCGTCTTTCGTAAAGATCCGGGACGGCACGCCGCCGGCCGCGGAAAGGCGACTGGCGATGAATGCCGCGGTCTCCTTGACGTCGAACGGGTCGAGATGGCACCGCAGTGTCACTCGCTGTCGCAGCTGGCGAAGATCATGGTTTTCGAGCCGGTCTGCCAGTTCGGGCTGTCCAGCGAGGACGAGCGGCAGCAGCTTGGCAGAGGGCGTTTCGATGTTCGCCAGCAGGCGAATTTCTTCGAGCAGTTCGACACTGAGGCTCTGCGCTTCGTCCACCACGAGCGCCGTCGTTTCACCCGCATCCCGGCGCTGGCGCAGCAGCGCTTCCAGCCGCTCCAGCAGGATCGCTTTGGAGTCGGCGGCTTCGGGGCCGAGATCGAACCTGAGTGCCAGGAGTCTGAGGAAATCGTCCGGCCGCAGGGCCGGATTGTTGAGGTAGACACATCGCACGTGCTGACAGCGCTCCGACTCGAGCGCCGCGCGGATCAGCGTCGTCTTGCCGGTGCCGGCCTCTCCGACGAGCAACGTGATCGACTTCGCGGCGAAGAGTCCGTACTGCAACGTACTGAGCGCCTCGCGTTGCCTGGTGCTCAGAAACAGGTACTTGGGATTAGCCGTCAGCTCGAACGGGAGTTCCGTGAGGCCGTAAAAGCGTTCGTACATGAAGTGTCCGCGTAAAAGACTGCCTGTTACAGCTGCCAGACAACGACCACTGCGATCGACGTCAGTAGTACTGCCGAGCCTCCGATATCCATCGCCCAGGCCCGCCGCGCGGCGGCCTGACGTTCACCGGCCGAGGTCATGACAGGAATCGACGCCAGGACGGGCAGGGACAGGGCGGTCGTCACCTCGTCCTTCGTGCGGAAACTGGAGTCGCGGTACTCGCGCAGGCCAACGATGAGCAAGCCGAGGACCAGACCACCGACGGCGCCGGATGAGAGGACGGCCCAGCGCTGCAGCGTGTTGTAGGGACGTTCGGGAAGCGACGCTTCATCGAGAATCTTGAACTGCTCGCCAATCTGCTGCCGTTCGAGGTTCGCGGCGATCGACGCGTTTTCCTTCTTCAGCAGGAGTTCGGTGTACGCCGTATTCAGCGCCGTGTAGTCGCGGGTGAGTTCGACGAGTTCCGACTCTCTCGTCGGCACGATGTCGAGCTTCGCCTGATAGTCCGCAATAATCCGCCTCAGCCGCTGGGCCTCATCGCGGTTGGTCGCCAGCGTTTTATCGATGACTTCGATTTCTGCCTGCAGGTCGAGAATCCGCCGCTGCTGTGCGGCTTCCGTGGTGGACAGGCGCCGTTCGGGCGCCGCGCCCGCGCTCAACGGAGTCTCGTTTTCGAGACGAGCGGTGAGCTCGGCGATACGTCGCTCGGACGCCGTGATTTCCGGGTGGGGTGCGCGATAGCGCTTCGACAGCCCTGCCAGCTTGACACGCTCGAGGTCGAGCTGCTGCGCCGTGGTTGCGGACTCCGTGACCTCGGCTGCCGTGGGCGTCGGTTGCACGAGCGGAATCGCCTTCGCAGCGGACAGGTCCCGTTCCGCCCGGAGGCGGCGTTCCTCCGCGCGATTCGTCGCCTCGTTCAGGGCTTGCAGCTGGAGCTGCGCATGCTGTTGTGACTGCATGTTGCCCTGCAACTGTGAAGGCAACTGGCCCGCATGGAGCCGCCGGTATTCTTCCAGCTTCTTCTCCTGCGCGCTCAGCCGCTGTTTGGCGTCCTCGAGCTGTGCGCCGAGAAAGAGATTTGTGCTCTGGGCCTGTTTGGCGCGGTCCTGGGTGTTCTGGTCGATATACAACGACTGCAGCCGCTCGGTCACGCGCCGTGCCGTTTCGGGGTCATCGGCGAGAAACGCGATGCGGAACGCGCTGATGTCCTCTGCGGTCGCACTCGTTTCGATATCGCGTGTCCGCATCGTCTGGACGACATCTTCCATGACCTGCCGCGATCGCTCCGCTTTATACAGATCCATGTCGAGGATGATGCGCTCCAGCCGGGCACGGCTGTGAATCTGCGCCGTGATTGCCGGCAGGCGGTCCTCCACGGACTCGACGACCGTTGGCTGAACGAACTTGTCCGGGACCTGCTGCGGGACGACGAGGATCATCGCTTCGGAACGGTAGCGGAGAGGCGCGAACCGCGAGAGAAACGGCGCGGCCGCGATTCCCACCGCGATGGGTAGCAGAATGACCCAGCGATACCGGAGGAGCAGGTTCCAGATTTCGTCTGGCGTGTAGTTGCGATTGGACACGGTGTTCTGTCCTTTGAAAGTTATTGAGTAACGGACGTGAGCGTCTGACGGGCGGCTGCGGCGCCGGTAAATTTCGGATTGATCTGCAGCGCGCGCTCGAGCGCAGTCCGCGACTTCGTCTTGTCGCCCAGCTTGGCGTATGTCATCCCAAGGTGGTACAGGACGTCCGGGTTGTTCGGCAGCTTTTGCGCGCTTTCCTCGAGGTGTTCGACCGCCAACGCAGGCAGATCCTTCTTGTAATACACCCACCCCAGCGTGTCGCTCACCTCAGCACTCTGGGGAAGCTCCTTCTTCGCATTGCTCGCCAGCGTGAGCGCCTTGTCCAGGTTGGTACCTTCCTCGGCATAGATGAAGGCGAGATTGTTCGCGGCGAGTGCTGCCGCCGGCAGATCGGTGACGGTCGCTTCGTACCACCGCTTTGCCTCCGCCCGTTTCCCTTGCGACTCCAGGATGATTCCGACCATGGTTCGAGGCCCGACCGCGCGCGGGTCGCGCTTGACGATCGTCTCGAACTCCGTTCGCGCGTCGTCGAGGCGCCGCTGCCTCATGTAAAGCTGAGCGAGCAGCGAGTACCCGGCTACGCCGTTTGGATCACTGGAAACGATGCGCCGCAGCGCCTGCTCGGCTTTCTCCGCCTGACCTGCCCGCTCGTATACCGTGGCGGCGATCGTCAGCAGTTCGACCCGGTTTGGCTCCTTTGCCAACGCCGAATCGATGCGCTGCCGCGCCGCCTCGACCTGCTTGTTCTTGAGATCGAGAGCCACCAGCCCACCGACGGCTTCGATGTTGCCTGGGGCCAGTTCGAGCGCCCTCGCGTACGCCGTTCGCGCCGCTGCGTCGTTGTTGCGCAACGTCTGCAGTGCGCCGTTCACTGCATGGACCGGCGCCGAGTTGGGGAGCGCCTGGAGCAGTCGCGCGATCTCGACACCAGCACGATCACGCTCACCTCGGATCAGCAACGCTCTGACCAACGTCAGGCGCGCATCAAGACTCTGTGGCGCCGCCTGCGTGGCCTCTTCGGCGTAACGCAGCGCGGCGTCGCTGTTGCCGGCCTGCTGATTCAGACGCGCCAGCTCGACCTGCGCCGCGGCGAACCTCGGATTCAATCGCAGCGCCTCGGTATACGCCTTGATCGCATCCGGCACGTTTCGACGATTGCTGTATACGGTGCCAAGGGCGTACTGGGCAGGCGCGGACTGCGGGTCGGCCGCCACGGCCGCCTTCGCTCGATCGAGCGCTTCGTCGAACTTCTTCTCCCGCGTCAGCCACTGTGCCTTCGTGACCAGGGCGGGCGTATCGTTCGGGGCACGCACCAGCAGCTTGTCGAGCCGCGCGTGCGCCTGCTGCGTGCGTCCCTTTCCGTAATCGAGTGCCGCCAGCATCGTCTCTGCGCGGGCGAACGACGTCTGTTCGCCGGCGAGCTCGGTCAGGAGTTTCGTTGCTTCAGCCTCGCGGCCGGTACCCAGGTAGTACTCCGCGAGCTCGAAACGGGCCGCGGGATTCTGTGCCGCCGCCGCGACGACTTTGAGCGGCGCTTCCGCGTCGGTCATCCTGTTGGTCGCCCGGTACAGCGTCGCCAGCATCCGGTTTGCGAGAACGTGGTCCGAATCGAGCGAAATTGCGTGTTTGATTTCCTGCTCTGCTTCAGCGGCACGTCGCGTCGACCACAGGAAATTTGCCAGGCCCAGCCGTGCCGCTACTGACGATTGATCGAGTTCGACTGCATGCCTGAACGCGGCCTCCGCCTCCTTGGTGTCGCCGAGCTGGTTGCGGAGATCTCCGAGCGTCAGATACACGCGGCTGCCGTCCGGCTCGACCTTCAGCGCCTCCTGGATCTCGCCCAAGGCCCCCTCCGGGTCCCTGAGACGCGCCATCGCGTTCGCGCGCAGGAGCAGGACCTCGACATCCCGCGGATTCTTCATCAGGACGGTGGTTGCCCGGGCCTTCGCGTCCTCGAACTGGCCAGCTAACACGAGCAGTTCGATGGCCTTGAGCTGTACGGCGCGATCGTCCGGCAGCGCGTCGGCGGCGCGGATATATTCGGGAAAGGCGGCCCGAATGTTGTTCATTCGCTCGTACGTCTCGGCGAGCTTGAGCCGCGCTTCACCGAACTTCGGGTCGATCCGCACGGCATTGGCGTACTCGATGACCGCGAAGTCGTCGCGTTTTTCGGCGACGTAGGCATTGCCCTGTTCGAAATGCCGTCGTTTCTGCTCTTCCGGGCTGCTGCAGGCCGTCAGGAGCAAGGCGGCCGCGACGAAACGGCACGCTCTTGCGGTGGGGGTACTGAACATCATCGTTTGGGCCTTTGGATCTGCGTTGGGTCCGCCTGAAGGCGGACACTACATCGTCAAAAGGGCAGGCTTTCGCCCTCTCACTTACAGGTGGGTTGCGTCTACGCACCCGTCCTGGCGGCGCTAGGCACCATCAAGGGTGCGTCCGGGCCGAGGTTGGGAAACCAGCCTGATACCTAGGCAAGCTGTATTCCACGTATGGCTGAAAATATAGGCGTAAAGTGTGAGTCTTCGACCGGCGGGCGCCCGTTATTCTGTCAGCCTCGCAGACTGAAGTCTGCGTTGATCACGACTTTCTGAGGATGGGCTGGGATCTTATTGATCGGTCCCATTGAGCCAGATTGTGTCGCTGAACCCCCCCAGTGCAATTGCGTGCGGAAACGTATAACCGGCTGCGATTACCGGTGACTTCTTCGGATCCTTTTGATCCGGCGGCACCGAACCGTCAGCGTTGAACCGGAGCACCGTCCCCCAGTACGGCTGAGAAATATCGGGAGATCCGGGGACCGCGACATAGATATGACCTGTCCCCCCGATAGCAAACAAGGCGTTCCCGGACGGTGGCAACGCAATCCCGGACACGATCTCGGTGCGCTCGCCGGCACGGTTCTTCACGACGCGATACCGCGAGACGGTAAACGTGCGCCGGCCAAACGCCGACGTCCGCGTCTCGCTGACCCACATGAAGCCCGTCCGGGCGAATGCAGGGTCTATCGCGACCTGGTTCAGCGTCGTCCAGCGGTCGGCGATGATGAGCGATTCGCGTGCAAAGCCTCTGCCCGTCATCGTCCTGAGGCGCCGGCCCGCGTCGATCACGAACAGCCGGCCCTCCGGGCTCGCCGCAAATGGCGTCGCCGGGGTGCTCACCCGTCCGATCGGCTGGACCGGAAGGCACCCCTCGGGCCCAGGCTGTGAGCACGACGACGACGGTTCGGCCGAATGCCGCACCCGTGAATCGGGCGCGGGTTGGCCGGAACTCGTTGCCCTTGCCGCCCACACCGACGACCAGAAGCCGTTTGTGTCGCCCGGCGCGCCACCGGTCGCTGAGACCTCGCTCGAACGCGGGCCTACGACCGGCCCGGGCGCATACGCCGCCACCGTGAAGTAGTAGGTGGTTCCCTCGGCTGCGTTGTAAGAGAACGTCGTCACGTTGCCGACGTCGTAGATCTCGGTATAGGCGCCGGATGTCGTGCCGACGTAAACACGGTATCCCATCACCGTGGAATCCGGGCTCGGATCCCAGGCGACCGTGAGCGTTCCCCCGTGTGCCGGCGTGACTCCAACCAGAAGGATGGTCAGCAGGGCAGGTGCGATCGGCGTGGAGGGGAGTCCACGCGACCGTGCCCTTCGGATCACTTCGACTTGCCCGTCGATTTCACAACGATCGCCTTGCTCGACACGTTACCTGCCTCATCGCGCGCCCGGATAGTGATCGTGTTCGGACCGCGCGAGATCGGGACCCCGGCGATCCAGGAGTCACTTCCGGTCGCACGGCCACTGGCGCCGCGGTCCGTAGTCCACGTCACCTCAGTCACCGACGTGTTGTCGATTGCCGTGCCACCGACCGTTACGAAAGTCTGATCAGTGTTGTACTGGCTGCCCGTTGTTGGCACCGTGATCGTGATGACCGGCGCGGAGGTGTCACCGGCGACCATCGGAGCGGCAACCGTCCAGGTGAATGTCTCTGAATCGCTGAGGACGCCGTCACTGACCACTGCCGTGACGAGGTACGACCCGGGCGTGGTCGGCGTTCCGCTGATCCGGCCTGTAGCGGGTGTGAGCGCGAGCCCTGGCGGAAGTGCAGTGACGCCGTAGGACACCGGCTGACCGGCCGGATCGCTGCCAGAAAGCTGCAGCGACACTGGATTCCCGACGACAGCCGACTGGTTGCCGGGGTTCAGGAGGACCGGCGCTCCGTTGCTGGTGCCCGAAACTTCAGTTGATTTCGTGCCGATGACGGGTCCGGGAAAGTAGGCGGCGACGGCAAAGTAGTAGGCCTGGCCGGGTGCCGCGCTCGAATAGGCGAAGGACGTCGAGTTGCCGACGTCATACGCGCTTGCGTAGTTCCCCGATTGGGTCCCGACATACACGAGATACCCTGCGACGTTCGAGTCTGGGCTGCGATCCCACATCAACGTCAACGTGTCGGCGGCCGCTGACCGAGCTGTCATTGTGAGCAAAAAAGCGAGCGCATACGTAACCCGTCGCCTGCGTGCGTTCACCCGTGGCCTCATCGCGTCCTGACTCCCGATCTGGGGAAACGCCGATCGATTCGACCGGCGCCTCAGCAGCAGTGCAACGGGACAGCCACGCCGGAGCCAACGGGTTAACTCTAGTCTTGTCAGTAAGTTGAGTGTCTTTTTAGAACGTCGTTTCCTCCGGTCTGATCACGTTCCTGCCGATCGCAGTCACAGACCTGTATTCGCGCCGCTGGCATCGGAACGCGCAGCCTTGGGGCGGTTGCAAATCCGTTCACGGATGCGACGAGGGTGGACGCTGGCGCGGGGGAATCAGTACGGCTTGACGTCGGCTGCGTCGACTTCGACGCTGACTCCCTGTCCGATCAGATCCACCGACAGCACAAGCCGCGCCTTCTCGTTCTTGCGCACCAGCCGGCCGATGACGCGCTTGAGGGGTCCGTGGACTACCTCGACCATCATTCCCTCCTGCAGCATGGGAACGGGATCGAAGGCGAGCTCGCTCTCGATCAGACGCCTGATTCCGTCGATTTGGTGCTCGGGGATCGGCGCCGGCTCGCCTTCAACCGAGACGATGCTGACGACGCCGGTGCACTTGAGAACGGCCAGCCGGTTCTGTGGCTCGAATCGGGCGAAACAGTACCCGGGGAACAGCGGCCAGTCGATCTTCTTCTTGCGGTCCTTCCACCGGCTCCACTTGGTGATGGTCGGCAGGAAGACCTCGATGTGCTTTTGCTGTAGTTGCTCGCGGACGACCTGTTCGTGGCGCGACCTGGTCCACACCGCGAACCACGGCAAGGACTCCTCGGTGGAATCCTCCGAAACGGTCATGCTGAGAGGGCCTCAGGAGTGGATGTATGCATTCGCAGAAGTGCCGGGTGTCGGACGACGGGTCTCGGCTGCCCGGACCAGCAGACGATGTATCAGCACCAGTGTAGCGAACGCGGCGGCGAACGCGAGCCACCCATACAGATCGTGCAGGAATCCAGTGGCGGCTTCCCGGCCGTAAAAGTGCGCCGAAACAGCGGTTGCGGCGACGCGCATGCCGTTGGTCAGGATCACGACCGGGACGGTCAGAGCGAGGACGAACAGTCGCGGCCAGCGTCGGGGGTCGGCCGAATACCCAAAGGCAAGCCCGAGCACGACGAGGGAAATCGTCGTTCGAATGCCGCTGCATTCTTTCGCGACTTCAAGCGTGACGTTCCCCAGCGCGAGCAGATTGCCGTCGCGTAACACTGGAATACCTGCCGTGCGGATCAGCGCTTCGCTGAAGACGGACGTGGCGATTCGCAGCGGCGACTCGAGGAGATCGAAAACCGGTGCGGGCAGCGGGATCATCAGCAGCAGGATTGCCAGCGGAAAGGCAACGGCCAGGAACCGCTCCCACCCGAACACGGCCAGCACCGCGCCACCGACGGCGGCAACCAGCGAAACGCGCGTCAGGAACTCGCTTCCGCCGAGTGCGACCACGAGCGCGCTTCCGCCGACGATCACAAGGCCGGCGAGCGCCGGCCGCGGCGCCGCGGCCAGGAATCGATCGCGGCGCTCCCACGCAAGAAACGCCGCGATAGGCGGAATCAGGAAGCCATGTGAATAATTGGTATCGGTGCTCCAGACGCGAACCAGTTCCTGCACGACTTCGCGGTACAGGATGGCGATGCCGGCGAGGACGACTGCGCCCAGGAACATCAACATGTGATGAAGCAAGCCATCTTCCGCTTTGGCCGCCTCGCTGACAAGTAGGGCGGGTTCCGACGAGTCCGGTGCGAGCGAGGCGGCTCCCACGTCATTGACGACCAGCGCGTTTCCTCGGAGTTCCGAGGCACATTTGTTGCCGCCTCATCTGCAGTTACAGATCCGATGTCCGGCAATCGAGCGATCTCAGCGTGAATTCTCACGACTCGGGCGATTCACGCCCGAACGACTGGGTTCCCCGGAGGAATGTCGGCGGGGGAGAGGACTTATCCCGCCCGAATCCGTCCTCGGGGGACGAGTCCGCCCGCCGTCTGGCCATTGCCACACGCCGCCTGACGCAAGTGCTCGGGCGGGTTGCAGGACTGCGCAACGTGTCCGCGCTGACCGTGCGCCATGTCGCCCGCTGCGTGCGCAGCCGGTTCGTGGTATGCGCCGTTCCGGTTGGCGAGAATGAACTCTCCATCGTGGCAACCCACGGCTATCCGCTGGACATGGTGAAGATGCTTCGCATCAGCTCCGGAACCGGCGTGATCGGATCGGTGCACGCGAGCGGGACCCCGATGCTGGTGCAGGACGTCACCGCCATGCCGGGATTGCGTCGTCGTCCGCGGTATCGCACGAATTCCTTCATCGCTGTGCCGATTAGTGCAGGTGGGGAAGTGCTGGCTGTGGTCTGCGTTGCCGACCGCCTGGACGATCAGCCGTTCACGCGTGAGGACCTCGCGGCGCTGCGCGCGCTCACGGCGCCTGTCGCGCTGGCGCTCTCACGCGAACGGGCACGGCGCGACGCCGAGGATTTTGCCCAGGCGGCCATCATGGACCCGGTCAGCGGCCTGTTCAACCGGCGCTACTTCCACGAGCGGCTGGAGGAAGAACTGGATCGCGCACGCCGGCACAACACGACGGTCGCGCTGCTGATGATCGACATCGACAATTTCAAGGGCATCAACGATCGCTACGGTCATCTCGCCGGAGATCTGGTGATCCGTGGCGTCGGCGACATCCTCAAGCGCTCGGTGCGCAAGTTCGACCTGTGCACGCGTTTTGGCGGCGAGGAGTTCGCGATCGTCATGCCGGGCAGCGGTCCCGAGAATTCCATTCCGGTCGCCGAGCGTATTCGTCAGCGGATCGAGACCTTCCGGCCGACCGAAAGCGAGCTCGCGGATTTGCGCGTCACGGCCAGCATCGGCATGGCCGTGTCGGGCGGCGCGTCGGCGCGCGAGTTGATCGCTCATGCCGACCAGGCCCTGTACGAGGCGAAGCAATCCGGCAAGAACCGCCTCGTCGAGTGGAAGCCACCCTCCGAGGACGATCGCTCGGGGAACCCGCGAAAGCCACGGTAGCCCCAGAAAATCTGAGGCCCGCGCGGCTGCCGCATGCCGTGCTGCGAACCGCGCAGCCCTTTGCTGACAACGGCTTACCCCGGCCCCGCCGCTCCACCGCATGTCTGGTGGTGTTCTTGCTCTGAACGGCTTCCCAGAGAGAACAACTGAGGGGTCTGAGGCATGTCGTTCACGGAACAGCCAGTACTGCTCGGAGAGAGTCCGGTCATCGACACGCTGCACGCTGACATTCAGAGCGCGGCGCGCACCCACGCGAAGGTGTTGATTACCGGTGAAACGGGCGTCGGCAAGGAAGTCGTCGCGCGACTGATTCACAACCAGAGCGCGCGCAGCCGGCAGCCGTTCATGGCGGTCAACTGCAGCGGCATTCCCGAGACGCTGCTCGCCTCGGAGCTCTTCGGACACGCGCGCGGCAGCTTTACGGGCGCCTATCGCGACAAGGTGGGCCTGATTCGCCAGGCTGACCGCGGCACGCTGTTTCTGGACGAGCTCGGCGAGATGAGCCTGAGCATGCAGGCGACGCTGTTGCGTTTTGCCGAAACGGGGGAGATTCAGACCGTCGGTGCGGACGGTACCGGGGGCCGCGCGGACGTACGGCTCATCACCGCGACCAATCGCGACCTGCGCGAGCAGATTGCCGCCGGCGAGTTCCGCGAGGATCTTTACTACCGGTTGAACGTGATTCACATCCGCATCCCGCCGCTGCGCGAACGGGGGCGCGACGTGGTGCTGCTGTTCCGGCACTTCCTCCGCAAGGCAAGTGAAGCGCACCGGCTGCCGCCACCCGACCTCACCACTGACGCCGAGCACCTGATCCTCTCGTATCAGTGGCCGGGCAACGTGCGCGAGTTGCGGAACGTCACCGAACGAATTGCGCTTCGCGACTCCAACCGTCCGATCACGCCCGCCGATCTGCCGGCGGAGATTCGCTCCGGCGAGCGGGTGACGATCGCCGTGCCGGGGCCCGGTCACGTCGTTGCCGCCCCCGAACCGCACGCACAGGGCATCGCCCAGCATCTGTGGGACAAGCTCATGGCCGGCGGTGATTTCTGGGAAGTCGTACAGAAGCCGTTCCGGGCGCACGAGGTGACGCGTGCGGAACTGGCGGCGCTGATCGATCGCGGCCTGCAGGAAACGCGCGGCAGCTATCGTGCGCTGGTACGGTTGTTCAATCTGCCGTCCACGGACTACAAGCGCTTTCACGCGTTTCTCTATCAGCAGAATTGCAACCTGCCGGTGGGGCCGTATCGGAGCGGCGACGCGACCGGCAAGTCGCGCCGGACAGACACGAAGTACGCGACAGCGTCATAGCCGCCCTTCCTCCGTCCCCCCCGGAAACGGCGCCAGCGACGCCGAGCGCGAGGAGGATGTCTCGCCGGCCAGTGGCTCAGGGCGTCTCGTCTATAATCGCGCCTGCCGAAGATGCCTCAGGATCCGTCCGGAAAGCCGAGCGGCGCGAAGGGCGGCGGGAAGATTGTCGTCGCCGACGACATGGCGCCGCTCCTCGAGACGCTGTGCGAGACGCTCGGCTGCGACGGGTACGAGGTGCTGCCGGCATCCGACGGTGAAGTGGCGATGGCGCTCGTCGAGAGCGAGTCGCCCGACCTCGTGCTGACCGATATCAACATGCCGTCGCTGAACGGCATCGAGCTGTGCCGCCGGCTGAAAGAGAATCCGGCGACGCGGCTCATCCCGGTCATGCTGCTCACGGGCCTCGACGGCCGCGCCGAGCGGCTGGCCGGGATCGACGCCGGGGCGGACGACTTCCTCACCAAGCCGGTCAACACCTCCGAACTGCGGGCGCGCGTCCGGTCGCTGATGCGGTTGAAGCGGTTCACCGACGAATTGGACTCCGCGGAGTCGATCATTCTGAGCCTGGCCCTGACGGTTGAAGCGCGCGACAAGTACACCGGCGGCCACTGCGAGCGGATGGCCGCGTACGCGGCCACGCTCGGCATGCACCTGGGCCTGACGGCCGACGAAGTCGGCGCGTTGAGGCGCGGAGGGTACCTGCACGACATCGGCAAGGTGGCGATTCCCGACTCCGTCCTGCAGAAGGCCGGGCCGCTGACCGAGGACGAGTTCGAGATCGTGAAGCGGCATACGACCATCGGCGATCGGCTCTGCGGGAATCTGCGGCTGCTGCGCATGGTCCGTCCGATCGTGCGCTGCCATCATGAACGCGCGGACGGAAGCGGTTACCCCGATGGACTCGGCGGCGACGAGATCCCGCTGCTGGCGCAGATCATGGGCGTCGTCGATGTGTACGACGCCCTGACGACGGATCGTCCGTACCGGCCGGCGATGACTCCTGCCGACGCCTGCGCGACGCTCGCGCGCGAAGCCGATCGCGGGTGGCGCCGTCTGGATCTCGTTCGCGAGTTCACGACGCTGTGCCGCAGCGGCGTGCTGCAGCGGCCCGAAACGCTCGAAGCCGCGTCGATTCACGACGCCGCGCTCTTCGAGTAACACGAAGGTACGAAGGGGTCGAAGGGCACGAAGAGCGCCGGTTTTCGCGATTTATTCAGAAATTTACCAAACAACCCTTCGTGTCCTTCGATCTCTTCGTGGCCTTCGTGTTTGTGATCGCAATGGCGAAGCTGTAACGGCCAATCAAAATTTCACATGAAGCTCCGCGCGTCCGCACGCACTCTGTGCCGTACCGAACCTTGCAGTCGCGCGCGTTGTGTACGCGTGTCGACCGACCCTCCTCGCCATCGCATTTCTGACATTCTGTGGTGCCGCCGCGAATGCCGCTGCGCCTGCGCGATGCGAAGTGATCGCGCCATCCGCTGACTCCGAGGCGCAGGCGCTGCTGAGCGCGGATGGAAAGGCCGACCTGAAGGTCGGCCTCGACGACGATCATCGGTACGATCGATATGCGCTGGACGAAATGCTGCGCGGCGGCCACGACGCAGCCCTGCGCTGGGATCGCGTGCCGGAGCTCGTCGTGCTCATGCCGGTGATGCAGTATGAGAAGTCGCAGGGCACGCAGTACCGCGCGACGTCCGAGCGGCTGACCGAGGCGGAGGCCGGGCAGCTCGCCGCCGATCTGACGGCAGCCCTTGCGTTGCTGACCGACAACGCCTTCCAGGGGTTTGCCGCGGTGCGCCAGGAGACGGTTGCTCCTGGCGAGGTCGTGAACGTGATGCGGCCGGGACAGATCGTGGTGGCGAGGTACAACGGCGTACGCGATCAGCTGGCCACGATCGGATTCGGCGGGAGGTCAACGCGCGGATCGACAATCCGTGCCGGGTCGATCATCCTCGACAGTGATTTCGATCGCACGAGCGACACGCGCCATCTGCTCCGGATGCACGAGCTCGGTCATGCGCTCGGCTACAACCACGTGCAGTCGCAGGCGTCGATTATGAATCCGAAGATCGGGTCAGAGATGACGAGCTTCGATCGCGCGGCGGCGCGCATCGCGTTCCAGAGCTTCCAGCCTGCGCAGTCAGCCTGCAGTTAGTCCCGGGGAGGCCGCGTGTCAGCGGAGAGATCGCGCGATCGCGGACGCGCTCATGATGCGGACGTCCATCAGCTGCCAGCTGCCATTTCGCTGCGTCCACATCTGCGACACGAACGAGACCGCCTGCGCCATCTGTCCGGCGGCGGCGTTGTCCATGCGCTCGGTCATGCGCGCCGTCAGTATCACTTCGGTGCCAGCGGACTGGAATCTCACCTCGTCCAGCGTGCGGCGCACACCGGATAGTCCGCGCGGCATGCGCTCTTTCTCGGCCCGATTGTCGGATACGTTCGCCTGCGGCGAGATCGAGGCCATCGTCGCGCGATCCTGCCGATAGTAGGCGTCGAGCCAGCGGTTCGCGTCTCTCGTCAGCACATCCTGAAGCGACGGCGGCGACACGGCGGGCGGCGTCAACGGCGGGCGTTCGACCGACGCCGTTGCCGGTCTGGCCGAAAGAGGAGCGCTGGCTGACGGATTCGCCGGTGAAGGAAGCGCCGGCGGCGGCGCGGCAGTCACCGGCTGTTCAGTCACACGCGGCTGTTCAATCACACGCGGCGGTGGCAATGGCGCGACCGCGGTGGCCGCCGCCGGCGTCGCGCTGGCCCGGGCCTGACGCTGCGTCGGAGCCTGCGCCACTGGCGCGGGCGGATTCCGCGGAGTCGCGGCCACCGGCGCAGGCGCCGTGCGCTCCACACGCGATGCCTGCACCGTGAACCGCCGGGTTACGACCTCGCCTTCGCGACCAAGGGCAACAGGCTGACGGCCGTCGACGGCAACGGTCACCGCCCCTGCGTCGCCTGCGCGAATGCTCACCTCCCGGGACGCACGGATGTTCTCGGTCTCGCCTGGCCTGAATATCCGTTCCGCGGTCACGCGACCATCTGCGGTGACGCGAACCCAGGACGTTTCTTTCGCTGACAGCCGGATGGAGAGTGGCGAGCGCGGCTCAGGGATCGGGGTTCGAACCGCAGGCGAGGCAGAATCCCGCGCGGCCGGTTTGGGCGCCGCTGCCGCTGCCGCCGAGGTTTCGGTGTGCGAGTTATCCCTGCCCGATGGCCAGAACATCCACACGCCGGTTCCCATCAACGCAAGCGCACCGAACGACGCAGCCGCGGCAACAAGCGCCCGAATCGGGAACTGCGGTTGCCGGATCGTTAATTCCGGTGAGTCATCCGCGTCGATCGAAATGAAGTCAAAGTCCGCCGGCGCTTCCTCGAAGCGATCCTGCGGGACGTCCTGGACGGGCAGTCTCGAGACGTGCCTGCGAACGTCAGCCGGCTGGTGATGATGCAGCGCAGCGCGCAGCGCCTCTCCCTCGGATGCCAGCCCTTCGAGCTCCGGACGCGACTCGTCGAGCACGCGACGGATGTCGTGGCGCGCGGTGGTCAGAGCGTTGTGCGCCTGGCCGAAGTCGTCGGCCGGAAGGAAATTCGGCGTGTCGATCGTGTCCTCGCCCTCGCCCAGCCGTCCGGCGGCGCGCACCTGCGCGGCGAGCACCAGAAGATCGCGACGGGCTTTGAGCAGGATCCGCCGGACGTCGGCTCTGGCGGTGGAAACAATCCCGCGCGCCTCGTGGTCGGCGGCGGCGAGGACCTCCTCCCGCATCCGCGCCAGGTTTCGCGCCTGTTCCCGCCAGGCCTCGCGCTGGGCCCGGTAGTCGTGAATCAGCGACGGGAATTTGCTCGCCGACCCCGGGTTTACCGGTTCGGGGCCGGCCGTCCCGGCCTGCTGCTCGTCCTGCGGGTAATCGCGGTGGTCCATTTCTGGAGGGGTTAACAGTTCTTCGCGACCTGGGCCGTAAAAACGGCGTACTTGGAGTTCGGCCGTGGCGCGCTGGAGCTTTAGCTAACCGCCCCCGATTGTCGCACCCGTCCTGCCGTAAGTCGAGCGCCGGTCTGGAGATGCTGGTTAGAGGGCGGAGAAGCCGAACCGCGCGAACGCGGCCAGCGCGAGCATGGAGACCCCGATCGCCACGAGCGCGGCGGCGAGCATCGGCCACAGCTGCACGGACGACGAGTTCGCTCGGGGCGGCCGCCGCGCGAGAACTTCGATCGGCTCCAGTTGAACATCCTCCGCTGACACGAACAGGTCAATCGCCCCACGTGGCTCGCCGCGGAAACGGGAGATCTCGGATGCAAGTGCCGATTCCGGAAGGAACTCGTCGAGCGCGCTTTTCCCGGCTCCGTGACTGGTCATCGAGTGACAGCTGAGCAAACGTCAGGCCCGGAGCCGATAGCGCAGAATGCCTGTAAATCTCAACAAGTACCGCAGACCAGGTGCATGCCGCAGACTGTTTTCTGAGAAAGTCGGGAACGATGATCGATGAACGGTTGCTCATCGGTGAACGCGCGATCTTGATTTGAATTGGATCAACGAATCATTCATCATTGGTTTCCAAATCACCAATCACCAATCACCAATCGCCAAATCCAAATCATCAGTCTCATATCCCAAATCTCAAATTTCAAATGGTCCCCCCTGACGTGCAGTACCCGGATGATCCCCTTTCCAATCCTTCCGCCATTCGCATCGAGGACATCCTCGCTGGCGAAGAGGAGACCAGCGAGCCGTCAAATCCGGCTCCTGTCCGGGAGGGTCTTCCACGAACGTTCCGGATGCGAGCAGACAAGCATTACGTCGAAATGCTCGACACTCCACCGCGTTCCGGAGGCAAGGAGCCTTCGGCAACGGCGGCGGCGCCTCCCGCCGTCCGGGAGGAGGACGCCGTTGATGCGGGCGCATTGGCCGCTGTTCAGGCCGGGCGCGATCTCGCGCAGTCGCTGGCAGCGCTGCTCGCGTCCACGAACCTTCTCTCCGATCGCGGTCCCGCGCTGGCGTCGACAGTAGCCGCAAATCTGATTCGCGCAGAAGCATGGAAAGCCACCTGCCTGCTGCGCGTCGCGCGCTTCCTGCGCGGTGAGCTGGCGCCGGCGCCGAAGCCGATTCGTGCGCAGGCGATCGTCGATCAGCTGCTGAAGTCGATTGAGCCGGAGCGGCGTTTGCGCGGCCTCAGCATCGAATCGCGGATCAGCGTGGGCGACCGCTCGCTCTCGGTGGACGAAGATCTCTTCGTCGCCGCGCTCTCCGGATTATTGATGACGACGATCAGCTTGACGGAGGAGCCATCGGCGTTCACGGTCATGGTGCTTGCGGAGGCGAAGGGCAGCGACGTCGTCTTCGGCATCTCACAGGCGCAGGCTCCGGCTCCGGCGAATTGGACAACGGCCGCTCCGCTGACGGGCGCAGCCCGAGTCGTTTCGGCGTTCAGGGGACGCGTCGCGGCCAGCGGAGGAACAGCAGGCACCGAGGTGCGCGTCGTCGTTCCGCGCCTCGCTTGACGAAACTCTTCCTTCCGTCAAAAAAGAATACGGATCAGCCCGGTGGCGTCATGTCGCCGGGCTCATCCATTAACTAGGGTTCGCTGAAATCTTCCGGATTTTCCCCTCCTGAGCGGCTCTAAGCCCGGCGGCACGGCTTACGCATGCGCGCGCGCCGGATGAGGAGTAAACTCCCGTATCCCCCGGAAATGAATCCGAGCGTCCGCCCTGAATGGCGGGACGTCGCGCAGTCGATGCCCCACAGGATATTGATCGTCGATGACGACGAGCCCACGCGTGTGGGGCTCGCAATGCTGCTGGAGGACGCGGGCTACGAGACGATCACCGCCAGCACCGTGCCAACGGCAATCAAGCTCCTCTCGGAAGCCCATCCCGATCTGTTGCTCGTTGACATCAGACTCGACGAATACAACGGGCTTCATCTCGTTGCCGTGCGACCGGAACCGATTCCGGCAATCGTGCTCACCGGATTCGCCGATCCCGCGATCGAGGCTGACGCGCGGCGTCTCGGTGCGGAATTCCTCCTCAAGCCGATCTCGCCGTCCGTGCTGACATCGCTCGTCAGGCGCGTGTTGTCGGAAGGACGCGTCGGTTCGGCAATCCGCCGCTGGCCGCGCAAGGCGGTGATGAAGGAAGTGCGGGTCGACGTCGATGACGCCGCGGCGCGGATGCTCGACGTCAGCTACGGAGGCGTCTGTGTCGAGATGCGCCGGAGCGCAGGCGCTGGTCCTCCCGGCGCATTCCGAATGTTTCTTCCACACGCGGACATGCCGGTACCCGTCGAAGTCGTCTGGAGCCGCCGCCGTGATGCGACGACGTGGTTGTGCGGCGGCATGGTGGCGGATGCGGTCGCGGCGAGCTGGCGGATGGTCGTCGATACAATCACATAAAAGAAAGATTCGGTCGCGATGTCGTTCGCCTCTTGATCATCTCGACCGAGGAGCGTATTTTGATCGCACCGTGATCAGTTCCATCGCAATCACCGTCAGTGCAGCGGTCCTGCTGCTCATCGCCGTCGTCATGTTGACGACAAAGCGAATAAGGGCACATAACCGATTCGAGCTCGGCACGGTCAGCCAGCAGTGGCTGCTCGGGCATCGGGGGGACGAGCGTTGACGGACGCCCGCCAGGCGTTTGGTCTTACGCTTCGAACCCGCCGAGAGCAAATCGGCATCACGCTTCCAGACATCGCTGAATCGACAAAAATCAGCGTCGCACTGCTATCCAGCCTCGAGCGCGGCGACGTCTCGAGGTGGCCGAAGGGAATCTACCGACGGTCATTCTTCCGCGAGTACGTAGTCGCAATCGGACTCTCGCCAGAACCGGTTCTGAACGACTTCGTCCGCCTGTTTCCAGACGAACCTGCGGCTACGCCGGTCGCCGAAAAGCCCGCTGAACTCCGGCTGGAACTGGCGGTCAGAGACACGTCCGCCGCCGTGGCGCTGAAGCGTGTAGCGGTTGTCGCCGGAGAACTCGCAGCCGTCACCGTGCTCGGCATGGCCGGCACGTGGGTTCTGCCAGTCGATGCCCTGCCGGCCATTGGCCTCACGGCGTTGGCGTACTACCCCGTCGCGAATCTCTGCGTCGACCGCAGGCTGGCGGCGCGCAGCCTGCGGGCGCTCGTCAGGTCGCCGCTACCTCAGGCTGAGCGACGAAGGTACGAAGAAATCGAAGGGCACGAAGAACTTCAAGTGTCCTTCTAGGCTGGTTGGGATTTCCTAACGGGCGCGCATGACGTCGATGACCGGTGCGCACGATTCCGTGCGCGGCCGGTGTCGGCGCAGCGCCGCGACGGCGTGGAACACCGTCGCGCGGCGCGAGACGCGGAGGACGACGTTTGCCGCGGGGTTCGCCGTGGTCGCGACGTCGATCCACCAGTCGCGATCATCTCCATGCACGCGCAGTACCGAGGCCACCCACTTCGCGTGACCCTGTCCGAACGCGCGCCGATCCAGCGCTTCGAACCACTCGCCTGCGGCGGTGATCGACTGCTGCTGTTCGTGGCGGCCCGTGCTGGTGATGGCGTTCATGCGACCAGCCCATCTGTCCAGACACGTGCCACCGCGCAGCGTTGACCACAGGTGGAGGCGAAGTCGTTGACGGGCGTTGAGTTGCGCCGCACGGCTCGCTGGCTGCCGTCGAGGTCTCGGTACGGGTGAGCTGTCAGATCCGTCAGTGCGGCGACGAAACCGCTATGCGGCCTGAGGTGCAAACGGTTCACGTCCGCCCGCTTGCAGCCTCAATGGGCAGGAGGGAAAGATGCTCTACGTTCTCGCGGTAATTCTCTTAATCGCGTGGCTGTTGGGCGTCGTCGGCACCTATACGATTGGCGCGTTCGTGCACGTGTTGCTCGTGATCGCGATCGTGCTGTTCATCGTGGGTCTGCTCTCGGGCCGACGGACGATTGTTTGACGCTCGGCGATTCAATCGGTGGGGCGGGCTCAAGCGAGCCCGCCTCGCTCTCTCCTGGCGTTCGTAGTGTCCGCTGGCGCACGTAGTGTCCGCCTTTAGGTGGACTCTGTGCGGTCGTAGTGTCCGCCTTTAGGCGGACCCTGTGCCCCGTAAAGTTTTTGCCCGGCTGTGTTGGCCGGCCGATCAGTTTCTTCACGGTCAGTTCCCAAAACCGTTCGTAACCTCAATAAAAAACAGCCCGGCTGTTCGGCAGGGTCCTTGCCACAACCGGGCGCGTTCTCCCGTCTCTGTGCTTAGCTCAGCCGTGTCAATCGCCAAGTGGTTCGCTCGCGAAGTACGTTGGCCATTTGTTTACGCAGCGGCGCTGGCGCTGGTCGGCCTCGTCGTGCTGGCGTTTCAGCAGTGGCCTCCAACATCGCCACTCGCGTGGCCACTGCTCGTACTGCTGCTGCCGGTACTGGCGAGCGCCGTCATCGGCGGACCGCAGACCGCGTTGTTCGCGGCGCTCATGTCGGCGCTTGCCGCCGTGATCGTCGTGCTTCCGCCCGCCTGGAAATTCAAGACTCCAAACCGGCTGGACTTTGCCGCGCTCGTTGTCTTTGGCGTCGCAGCTGCGCTCATCGCGCTGGTCTCGCGTGCGCGGCACCGCGCCGCTCTCGCCAGGGCGCGCGCGATTGAGCTCAGCAAGGCCGCCGCTGCCGAGGCGCGCCGACGGCGCACGCTCGGCGAGGTGACGTCGCGGGCACTCGCGGCCGGCACGACGGAGTCGGTGTGCCGTGACACCGCCAGCCTCGCGGCGTCGGCGCTTGAATGCGATCACGCGCTGGTTCTCGAGCTCGGTAACGAGGGCGCGCCATTTACCGTCGTTGCGGCCGCGGGGTGGACTGCGGACGCCGTCGAGCAGCTGACGATCTACACCGGTATCGACACGCAGGCGGGCTACGCGGTGTACGCGCGCGAACCGGTGGCTGTCGGTGATGGCGATTCCGATGTGCGATTCACGATTCCCGCAGTGCTGCGCGGTCACGGGATACGAAGCGGGCTTGCAGCCAGAATCGGCACCGCCGTACGGCCGTTCGGCGTCATCGCCGTCTATTCCACGTCGCCGCGTCGATTTGCCGAAGAGGATTGCCAGCTGCTGGGCTCGGTCGCCGCGGCGCTGGCGGGGCTCTACGAGCGAAAACGGCTCGAGGCCGAACGCGCGGAGCTGGCAAATCGCGATGTCGCGCAGCGCGCGGCCGCCGAGGTCGCCGCCCGCCGCGCGGCGTTTCTGGCGCAGACGGTTACCGTGCTCGATTCCGCGCTGGAGCCCGAAGCAACGCTCATCAGCCTGGCGCGGCTGGCGGTTCCGTCGCTGGCCGACTGCGCGGTCGTCGACCTGGTCACCGACGAAGGCAACCTGCAGCGCGTCGACGTTGTGGATATCGATCCCACGCGCAGGGAAGCGACGCATACCATCCGGCGCATCCCGCCGGAGAGTCGTGGCGACGGGCCGTTTGCGCGCGCGATACGAACCGGTCAGCCGGCGCTGCTCTCGAACATTACGGAGACCGTGCGCACCTCGCCAGGCCGTCCCGATTCGGAGTATCAGCGATTGGTGCGTGCGGTCGCCTGCGAATCGCTGCTGCTGATTCCGCTCGTCGCGCGCGGCCAGACGCTCGGACTGTTGACGCTCGGTTCGCGCACGGCGGATCGATATGGTGCGGCCGATCTCTCTCTGGCGCAGGAACTTGCCGCCCGGGCAGCCGTGGCGCTGGAAAACGGCCGCCTCTACCGCGAAGCACAGGCCGCCAGCCGCGCGAAGGACGAGTTCCTGGCGACCGTATCTCACGAGCTGCGGACGCCGATCAATGCCGTCCTCGGCTGGGCGGCCATGCTGCGCAACGATCAGATCGAACCCTCGCGCGCCAATTACGCCTGCGAGGCCATCGAGCGGAGCGCACGCGCGCAGGCGCAGCTGCTCGAGCAGTTGCTCGACGTCTCGCGCATCGTATCGGGCAAGCTCGAGCTCCGGCTCGCGCCGGTGCAGGTGGAAGCGATTGTCGGCGCCGCGCTGGACGCCGTGCGTCCGGCAGCAGACGACAAGAACGTCCGGATCGTCACTGAAATCGAACGCAATATCCCGCTGCTCCTTGCCGATCCCGAACGTTTGCAGCAGGTCGTGATCAACGTGCTCTCCAACGCTGTGAAATTCTCCCCGGACGACGGAGTGGTCGAGGTTGAGCTCCGCCGCGACGATGGATTTGCGCGGATTGTCGTCAGCGATCACGGCATCGGCATCAGGGGCGAATTCCTGCCGTACGTGTTCGATCGGCTCCGTCAGGGCGGTGCGAACACGGGTAACCGCGGGCTTGGTCTCGGCCTGTGGATCGTCCGCGACATCGTCGAGCGCCACGGCGGCACGGTGACGGCGTCCAGCCAGGGCGAGGGGAAAGGATCTACATTTACCGTGACGCTGCCGCTGCGGGCTCAGGCTGAGCCGTTGCCAGGCGGCGTTCGTGTGGCCGTATCGAAATCCGCGTAACCGGAGGGACGGGATGCGATTTCTGCTCGACAACGTCGACAACGACGACATGGAACCGACGCCCCCGCAGACGGACCGCTCGCGAGAGCGCGGCGCGAAGCGCGACGCGGCTCGCCCGGATCTCGGCCGATCCCAGGAACTCGACAACGAAGATTCGGGCGATATCGCCGACGAAGGTCCGGGGCGCCGCGGCTGATTAGCGCCCGAAGACGATGCGCTCGATCTTGAAGAGCGTCGTCATCGTCCTGACCAGCAGGGCCGCCGACAACATCGCGATGAGCCCTGCTGTGACGAAGGCCCACCATTCCTCGGGGCGGCCACCGAGCACGCCCATCACCAGCACGTGCTGTCCGAGCACCGGCACGAGGTACATCCAGGGCTCCTGGCCGATGGTCGAGACCGCGCTGATCATGCCCGGCAGCATCGGCAGCAGGACGAGCACGCCCATGTAGCTCTGCGCCTCCTTGAACGACCGGGCCAGCGTCGAGACCGCCGCCTGCAGCGACGCGGAGAAGAGGCACATCGGCAGCATCGCTGCGAGCACGCCCAGGAACTCGTCGCGGCCGATGCGGAAGCGGATTCCCATGTCCTGCAGCGGAAGGAATCGCGGAATGTTCGCGCTGAGCGTTGTCGTCAGCACCACGGCCGTCATGGCGATGAGCGCCGCAGCGATGCACTTGCCGGCGACAATCGCCATCCGCGGCGCCGGGTTGACCAGCAGCGATTCAAGCGACCCCCGCTCCCGTTCGCCGGCCGTCGAATCGGTCGCGATCGACATTCCGCCGACGAAGGCGGCGAGGATGATGAACATCGGGATGAAGCTGAGCACCTGTGCCGCCCGTTGCTGCGCGGTGGAGATCTCGATTTCTTCGAGCTTCAGCGGCGTGACACCGGCCGGACTGACGCCGCGGGAAATAAGGCGCAGGGCTCCGATTTCGGCGCTGTAGCGCTGCATCAGCCGGCGAACGCGCTCGAGGGTCGGGCGCGCCGCATTGCGCGAGGTGTCGGCGACGATTCGCACCGTGGCGGGACGCGACGAGCTGAATTTCTCCGCGTAATCGTCGGTAATCACGACGACGACGTCGTGCAGGCGATCGCGGACCGCCTGTTCCGGACGCGGCGGCCCGGCGATCACGCTCACGCCGGCCTGCTGCCGCAGCCAGTCGACGAACGCCGGCGCATGCTGTTGACCGGCGACGGGAATCTCGACGATCTCCGATTCGCGCTGTCGATCGGCAATGCGGTTCATCATGAATCCAATCAGCACCGGCCCGACGATGATGCTGAAGGCGATGGAGAACAGCGCACGCCGATCGCGCAGCGAATCCTTCAGCTCCTTGCGCATCACGACGAGCATCTGATGGAGCGGCTTCACTCGGACCATTGGTCTTCCGTCATCAGCTCGACGCCCGCCAGGGCCACGAAGGCGTCTTCAAGGTTGTCGTGTCCGGTCTGCCTGCGCAATTCCTCCGGCGTGCCGCGCGCGACCACGCGACCGCGCGCAATCACCACGATGGCATCGCACAGCGCCGACACCTCCTGCATCACGTGGCTGGAGAAGACGACGCAGTGGCCCGATTCGCGCAGGCGGCGGACGATCTTCCGCACGGCGCGGGTGCTCATCACATCGAGGCCGTTCGTCGGCTCGTCGAGCAGCACGTTGCGCGGGCCGTGGACGAGCGCGCGCGCGATGGCGACTTTCGTGCGCTCGCCGTGCGAGAACCCGCCGGTGCGCCGATCGGCGATGGCGCGCATGTCCAGCATCTGGAGCAGTTCCTCGGTGCGATCGCGAAGCCGCTCGCCGCTGATGCCCTGCAGCTCGCCGAAGTAACGGATGTGCTCGCGCGCGGTCAGCCGCGGATAGAGTCCGAAGCCGTCGGGCAGCACGCCGAGCCGTTCCTGCGCTTGCTGTGGCGTCGCCACCCCGTCGACCTCGTCCACGTGAATCTGGCCGGCGTCGGGCTTCATCACGCCGTACAGCATTCGCAGCGTCGTTGTCTTGCCGGCGCCGTTCGGCCCGAGAATGCCGGTAATCGCCCCGTCGGCTGCCTCGAAGCCGACGTTGTCGACCGCCTGCACGGATCCGAATCGTTTCCTGAGCCCCTCGACGCGAATCATGTCCGTCCCCACACGATCGTGGAGCGCAGCGACAGAGCACTCATTGAGCGCCGCTCGGCGTGAGAAAGAACGGCGGACGCCGCACGCGGGTGACGCAGCTGACGTCGAGACCGTCAGCGGTGCCGCTCTCGATGAAGCGGCGGATGAGCTCCTGTCCGCACGGCGTGCCGATCACGCCATGGCCGGTTGCCGGCACGGTGACGTGGCGGGCATTCTGCAGATGCTTCGCCACGGAGTCGCCCCAGCCGGGCGGCGTCACCGGATCAAGATCGCCCGACAGCACCAGTGCGGGCACGTGCGACGTCACGGGTTCGAAATACGACGCGTCAACCTCGCCGCGCGGCCACATCTCGCACGCCTGCAGCTGGCCGCGCAGCAGATGCACCCCGAACACCGTGCCTTCGCTCTGGCCTTTGACGTCCTCGGGCGTCACATGCGGCGCATCCTCGCTGCACAGCACCGACAGCTGCATGCCGATGCTCATGTTCTCGTTGCCTTCGCTGGCGTACGCCAGTGCCAGCAGATTCTGGAAATCGTTTTGCTCGGCGCGGGCGATCAGCGCCGGCACGAGCGACGCCGTCAGCGGCGAATACAGCGCGCCGAACAGCACTCCGGCGACGATGCGGGCGTCAATCGAAACCGATTCGCGGATGCCCGTCCGTGGATGCATGACGTCCACACGGACCGGACGATCGAGCCGCGTCAGCAGCGCGCGCACGCGCGCCGCGAGCCCGGGTTGTGCGTCCCGGCAGGCGGCGTCGGCTTCGCAGTCGGTCAGCAGCTTGTCGAGCGCCCGCTGCGCGTCTCGCGCGGCGAAGAGCGGGATGCGCATGTCGGTCGGTGCCACGCCGTCGAGGACCATCGACCGGACGCGTGCGCCGTGCTGGCGCACGTAGACCAGCGCGGCGCGGGTGCCGTACGAGCCACCGTATAAGTTGATTCGTTCGTATCCCAGGTGCGCGCGGACGTCGTCGAGATCGTCCATCGCGATGGTCGTCGTATAGAGCCGGACGTCGGCGTCGTAGCCTTCCAGGCACTTGCGCAGCCGCCCGAGCGCGCCCTCGTTCGACTCGGTCAGCTCCTCGAGAGAGTTCGACTCGTTCCGGCATTCCAGCGGGTGCGATTTCCCCGTCCCGCGCTGGTCGACCAGGATGATGTCGCGCTGGCGAAGCACAGGGCGGAATATTTCGCGGATTTCCGTCGCCATCTGCGCCGCGGCCTGTCCCGGGCCGCCGGCCAGGAAGAAGAGCGGGTCGGGGGCCGCCTCGGGCGCCAGCGACGGGAGCGCGACGATGTTCAGGGAGAGGCGGCGGCCTGTGCCCGCCTTGCGGTTCTCATAGACCTGGAGGGTGCCGCACAGGGCGTCGGTGGGACCCTCGGAGGTCGCGCACGGGTGGAGCCGCGCCAGGCCGGTTTGAGGTGACGACCGGGCACAGCCGGAGAGGATGCCAATGCACGCCGTGGTGAGGACAATTGCGGCCCGGATAGACAGTCGTCTCCCCCTCGAGGTCCGTGAGCTGACGCGTTGACAGGGTCGTGACGCGGGCGCGAGAATAAACGCTCCCGGCCGAGCGCAAGTATTGTACTCGCGGGTTATGGAGAGTGAGGCGGGCTCTGCGCCACGGACCCGCTACTTGGAGGATTGTTCGATGCGAACGAAGTTTGTTGTCGTCCTGGCTGCGGCCGTGCTGCTCGCGTCTGCGGGTCGTGTTGTCGCGCACCACTCGTTCTCGGCGGAGTTCGACGCGAACAAGCCGTTCAAGATGTCGGGCACGGTGACGAAGGTCGAGTGGATGAATCCGCACACCTTCTTTTACATCGACGTTACCGACGAGAAGACCAAGAAGGTCACGAACTGGGCGATGGAGATGGGCAGCCCGAACGGGTTGATGCGCCAGGGCTGGACGCGCAACTCGATGAAGATCGGTGACAAGGTGACCGTCGAGGGGAGCCTCGCCAAGGACGGCAGCCCGACCGGCAACGCACGGACGGTCGTTCTCGAATCGACCGGCCAGCGCCTGTTCGCTGCCTCGAGCCAGGGCCAGACGCCGTAACCACGTAGCGTCCGGCTTCAGCCGGATTGACGAGGAGCCCGTCCCGTGATCAACAGCCTCCGTGCCGCGCTGGTGTGCGCGGCTGCCGCCGCAGTGTTTGCCCCCACGGTATGGGTGCAGGCCTCGCCGCAACAGCCGCAAGCGACCACTGCGGCGCAGGCGGCCCCTGCACAGGGCCGCGGAGGTCAGGGGCGCGGCCGTGGTCCGCAGGACCCGACGCCGCGTCTCGCCGACGGGACCGTCAACTTCGGCCGCGTTCCCGGCGAGAAGGGCACCTACAGCGTTCCCTACATCACCAATATGGCTGATCGGGTCGTTACCGGCCCGGGCAGCACTTCGCTCGTCCCTGAGCTGCAGGCGGCAGTCGATGCACGCGCCGCCGCGCGCGGCCGTGCGGGCGGCGGCGGAGCGAGAGGCGGCGGCGGAGGTGGTGGACGCGGCGGCTCGAAATCGGAACCGTGGATGCCGTTCATGCCGTGGTCGGCGGCGGTCTACGACTACAACTCCCGGAACGAATCGAAGTTCGACCCGGAGGGGTACTGTCTGCCGCCCGGCGGACCGCGCATGATGGCGACGCCGTACCAGATGGAGATCATTCAACTGCCGGAGCACAAGCGGATCCTGATGATCTTCGAAGGCGCGACGCACATCTGGCGCGAGATCTACATGGACGGCCGCGAGTTCCCGAAGGGCGATCAGCTGAACCCGACCTATCTCGGTTATTCGATCGGCCGGTGGCAGGACAAGGACACGTTGGTCGTCGAGAACAAGGGGTTCAACGAAAACAGCTGGCTCGATTACTTCGGTCATCCGCACACCGACCTGATGGAGGTGACCGAGCGGTGGACGCGTCCGAGCAAGCAGACGCTGCACTATGAAGCCACCGTCAATGATCGCGGCGCCTATACACGGCCGTTCACAATCGCGTGGGACATTCCGTTCAACGCCACCGGCGAGCTGCCCGAATACATCTGTCAGGAGAACAATCAGTATCTGAACCGTCTGACCGACGATTTGGGCCAGCCGATTTTCGGGCCGCGTCCGCAGCCGGGCGTCAAGCCGGGACGAGGAACGCGGTGATGGGCGCCGTAGCTTCCGCCTTCAGGCGGAAGATGCTGACCGCGGTGATGGTCCTCGCGCTGCCGGCGCTCACGTTTGCCCAGTTCGGCCATCCGCTGAAGGGCCAGTGGAGCGGAGAGTGGGGGCCCAAGGACAACGCGTCACGGCTGCTGCTCGACATTCACTGGGACGGTAAGGAGCTGAGCGGCCGGATTAATCCGGGCACTCCAACCGAAGGCGCGTTCAAGAAGGTGACCATCGACTATTCGCCGGTCACGTCCTGGAAGGTCCAGATCGAGGGCGAAGTGAAGGACGGCGGCAAGGTGGTGCCTGTCCGCGTGGACGGGACACTCGAAAACATCGGCGCGTACTACCGGGTGCTGCACGGAACCTGGACTCAGGGCGGACGCAAGGGCGAGTTCACCGTTACGCGGAATTGAAATGCTGAAAGGCCGGCCTGAAGGTCGGCCTCTACTTTTTTACTTTTCCACTTTTCCACTTTTCCACTTTTCCACTTCTTTCACTTTTCCACTTGGTCATCGACTGTCACGGCCACTACACCACCGCGCCCAAGCAACTCCAGGCGTTTCGCGACGAACAGATTGCGGCGCTGAAGGACCCGACGGCGGCGCCGCCGAAGACGCTGGCGTCGATCAGCGACGATCAGCTGCGCGAAAGCGTTCAGCCGCAGCTGAAGTTCCAGACCGATCGCGGTACCGACGTCACGATCTTCTCGCCGCGCGCGTCGGCAATGGCGCATCACATCGGCGACGCGACGACGAGCCTCGACTGGACGCGGCACTGCAACGACCTGATCCACCGGGTCTGCACGCTCTTCCCCCAGAACTTTGTCGGCGTCTGCCAGCTCCCGCAGACGCCTGGCGCGCCGCTGGCCAACTGCATCGAGGAGCTGGAGCGCACCGTCAACGAGCTCGGGTTCATCGGCTGCAACCTCAACCCCGACCCGTCGGGCGGGCACTGGACGGCGCCGCCGCTGACCGATCGTTTCTGGTACCCGTTCTACGAGAAGCTCGTCGAGCTCGACGTGCCGGCGATGGTGCACGTCAGCGCGTCCTGTAATTCGAACTTTCACGCCACCGGCGCGCATTACCTGAACGCCGACACCACCGCCTTCATGCAGTTCCTGCAGGCCGATCTGTTCAAGGACTTTCCCGGACTGCGCATGATCATTCCGCACGGCGGCGGAGCGGTGCCCTACCACTGGGGACGCTACCGCGGGCTGGCCCAGGACCTGAAGCGGCCGCTGCTCACCGAGCTGATTCGCGACAACGTGTTCTTCGACACGTGCGTGTATCACCAGCCCGGCATCGACCTGCTGATGAACGTCGTTCCCGCGGAGAACATCCTCTTTGGGTCGGAGATGGTCGGCGCGGTCCGCGGTATCGATCCGCAGACGGGCCATTATTACGACGACACGAAGCGCTACGTCGACGCCGCGGCCATCGACGACCGGGCGCGCGCGAACATCCTCGAGGGCAACGCGCGGCGCGTGTATCCGAGGATCAATGCAAAATTCAAAATGCAAAATGCAAAATGAGGCTCAGTTCTGCATCATGAATTCCCTATGAAGCCGACGATCGTTCGCAACTTCCGGCGTGCAGATGCCCAGGTCATTGGCACGCTCGGTCAGCACGGCGTCGCCACCGTGCACGAGGCGCAGGCGCGCAGCGGCCTGATGCGGCCGTATATGCGGCCTATCTATCCATCGGCACGCGCCGCCGGCAGTGCGGTGACCGTGCTCTGCGCGCCGGGCGACAACCTGATGATTCACGCGGCGATCGAGGTCTGCAAGCCGGGCGACATTCTGGTCGTGACGACGACGTCCGAATCGACGGACGGGATGTTCGGCGAGCTCCTCGCCGTGTCGGCACGTGCCCACGGAGTGGTTGGCTTGATCATCGACGCCGGCGTGCGCGACGTCGCGGATCTGACGAAGATGGAATTCCCCGTGTGGTCGAAGGCCGTGTCGGCGCAGGGAACCGTCAAGGCCACCGCCGGGTCGGTGAACGTGCCGATCGTCGCCGCCGGAGCGCAGGTCAACCCCGGTGACGTGATCGTCGCCGATGTCGACGGCGTGGTGATCGTCCCGCGCGAACGGGCGTCCGAAGTGGTGCGGCTTGGTGAGGAGCGGCTCGTCAAGGAAGAGAAGTCCCGGCAGCGGCTGCGCAACGGCGAGCTGGGCCTCGACTTCTACGGCCTCCGCGCGAAGCTCACCGAGCTCGGCGCGCAGTGGATTGACGAGGCGGAATAAGAAACACCTGTTCACTCTTCCTGGTGCTCTGTTCCGGGTTCGTGTTCAGTGTTCGGTTCCGTGTTCGTGGTGACGTTCGATGTTCGGTGTTCGGAATGTATTCGAACACCGAGGCCGATGGCCTCGAGATAGGGAGCGGACCGTGTTCCTCGGGCTGAGAACCGTCATCTATCGAGTCCGCGATCTTGCCGCCGCGAAGGCGTGGTACGCGAGTGCATTCGCGACTCAGCCCTACTTCGACGAGCCGTTCCACGTCGGGTTCGAGATCGGCGGTTACGAGCTTGGCCTGCAGCCGGCCGGTGCAGATCTGATGGTTGGCACCAATGTCCGCACCTACTGGGGCGTGGACAACATCGAGGCCGCGCACGCGCACATGCTGGCGCACGGCGCGTCGCCGCACGAAGCGATTCAGGATGTTGGCGAGGGGATCAAGGTCGCGGCGGTCACCGATCCGTTTGGAAACGTGATCGGCTTAATCGAGAACCCGCACTTCAAGGCGCGCTGACTCGGATCGTGGCGCGGACCTTGCGAGGTCGGCGAGGCGAGCCTGACAGGGCTCGCCCCACGATCGTCCACGAGCTCACTTACACACAAAATTCGCGGCGTCGTCCGTGCTGCCCGAGCCTTTGTAGCTCGCAACCTGCGGGTACGCGCAGAGCGGACGGGTCCTGATCGTTGCGCCCTTTTCGACGCGTGACGCAGGAATCGAGTCCGGCGCTTTCTTGCCTTCGACCCACTGTTCCAGCGCGGTGAGCATGTCGAACGTCGACGTCCCGGTGCCGCCGCCGCAATGCGCCATTCCCGGCACCATGAACAGCCGGTAGTTGCTCGACACGCGATTCGCGCCGCCCATCGCTTTGACGACGCGATCGTAGTACTGCGTGGCGTTCAGCGGCGAGATCTGCGGATCGTTCCATCCGTGGTACGAGATCAACCTGCCGCCGCGATCGAAGAACGGCTTCAGGTTCGTGTCGAGCGCGTTCATGATTCCGGCCTTGTCCTCGGCGCGCACGACGTCGGCGTCGAAGTTGAACTGCGCGACCGTCCACTGCGGATCGTTGGCGACGAAGCGCATCAGCTCGAGGCCGGTACTGCGTGCCGGACCGCTCCATCCGAGGTCGGTCCAGTTGGCTTCGCTGCCGACGGCCAGGCCCGCGATCTCGCGCTTGCTCTTCGGATTTGCCGGCGAGGCATAGATCGCGCGGACGGTCTGAATTTCCGCCGGCGTGAGGCAGCTGTTGTCGGGCGTGCCCTTGCCTGCCCCGAGCGAAGTCGAGGGGCACGCGAGGACCGCCGGATCGAACTTGCAGGCCTTCGGGTTCTCGAGAACCCCGTCCTTGACCCCGTCGTTCGCGTCGCACGCGTTCATCACCGCCGCGTTGATGGCCGCAAATTTTGCCGCCGGCACTTTGCCCGCCGGATCGCGCTCGAACGCCTGCTGGACGCGGACGGCCGAGATCGCGCGGCTGGTCCAGTCCAGCCCGGGCGAGCCGGCTACGATGCCGTCGAAATCTGCAGGGTAGCGCTGAGCGGCGACCATCGCCTGCCGGCCGCCGGCGGAGCAGCCGGTGAAGTACGAGAACTTCGGCGCTTCGCCGTAGAAGGCGTTGATCAGCGCCTTGGCGGCAACGGCGGTTTCATGCACGCTGCGGTAGGCCCAGTCGGCAAGCTTCTCCGGGTTCTGCATCCACGGTCCGGCGCCGCCGGTGTGGCCGGTATCGGTGCTGGTGCCTGCGTAGCCGCGGCGGACCGCTCCTGCGAGCGCGTTGGTGTCGATGTTGCCGTTCCATCCGCCGTTGCCGACGGCCTGCAGCTTGCCGTTCCAGCCGGCCATCGGCAGCCAGACCTCGATCTTGATGTCCGACTCCTTCGTCGGCGTCAGCGTCGCCGCCACACGGCAGAACGCGGGCAGATCGGCGAGCGCGGCGCCGCCACGGCCGCCTGTCTGCTTCAGCTCGCCGGCGGCAACGGACACTGCTGATGTGATCGTGCCGTTAGTCAGCTTTGCCGAGGACAGACTTTCACACGTCGCCGCGTCAGCGGTGCTCACAGCGAGGAACAGTCCAGCGGTTGCTGCAATCAGCGTTTTCATATCCTCACTCCTGATTCCTCAGTCCTTGTTCCTTGACCAGCCCTTGGGCCTTAGGCCTGGGCCCTTCGGCCTGCTCTTAATCCACCGCGAAGACGTACACCGCGCCGATCAACTGCACGGTTGGAACCGGTTCGCCGAGGAGCCGTGCGACGGTACCGCCGGCGCCGTTCGCATCCGCGCCCCAGCCGGTCAGCACGGCAATGTATTGCTTGCCATCGATTTCAAACGATGAGGGTGGCCCCTCGACGCCGGAGCTCGTTTTGAATTCCCACAGCAGCTTGCCGTTGGTGGCGTCGAAGGCGTGGAACATCTGATCAGGTGTACCACCGGCGAAGAGGAGGTTGCCGCCCGTCGTCAGGATCGGTCCCCAGTTCGCCTGACGATAGGTATGCGTCCATACCTTCTGTCCCGTGTCCACGTTCCAGGCCTGCACTTCACCGACGTGCTTCGCGCCTTCCTTCAGCGTCGTGCCGGGCCCGCTGGTGCGGCCCGTTCCCGTGAAACCGCGACCGGGGGTGTAGGTGACCGGCGCGCCCACCAGCGTCTGGCACATGTTGTTGTTCGCCGGGATGTACATCATCCGGGTGCGCGGGCTGTACGCCGCCGGCGGCCAGTTCTTGCCGCCGTGGAGCGACGGGCAGTAAGTGGCTTCCTTGCCGGTTCCCGGCACCGTTTCCGGGTTGTACTCGGGCTTGCCGGTCTTCGGATCGAGCGACTTGAACACGGTCTGGTTCACGTACGGCTTGCCTTCGACGAAGCGGATCGGACCGTTCTTGGTCCGCTCGAGGAACCACAGGTAGCCGGAGCGCGACGCATTGATCAGGCCGCGTATCGTCTGCCCGCCGCGGCGGAAATCGATGAGGAGCGGCGGCGAGACCTCATCCCAGTCGAACGATTCGTTCGGGTTGTACTGGAAGTGGCCGACGATCTTCCCGGTGGCGACGTTGATCGCGACCGTTGACGCGATGTAGAGGTTGTCGCCGGGACGCTGGTCGCCCATCCACGGGCCGCCGTTGCCGGTGCCCCAGTAGGCGATGTTCGTTTCCGGATCGTAGTTGCCTGTCACCCACACCGACGCGCCGCCGGTCTTCCACTGCTCGCCGCCCTTCGGCCATGTCTCGCTGCCGGGCTCGCCTGGCGCCGGAATCGTGTAGGCGCGCCACAGCTCGTTGCCGTTTTCGGGATCGAGCGCCGCGACGTAGCCGCGCACGCCGAATTCGCCGCCCGAGGCGCCGACGAGAATCTTGCCGTCGGCGGCCAGCGGCGCGAGCGTGATGTAGTAGTTGATCTTGTTGTTGAAGACCTCTTTCGCCCACACCTCTTTGCCGGTCTTCGCGTCGAGGGCGACGACGACGGCTTCGCCGGCGCCGTAGTAGACCTTGTCGCCGTAGAGGGCGAGGCCGCGGTTCGACGGATGCGCGACGAATGCGCCCTGCGGCCTGACGCGCTTGTAGCGCCACAGCAGCGTGCCGGTCTTCGCGTCGTAGGCGGCCACCTGGTTGTTCGGCGTGCTGATGAACATCACGCCGTTGTTCACGAGCGGCGGCGCCTGGTGCGACCCGGGCTCCATCGTCTGCGCGCTCCACACCAGCTTCAGCCGCGAAGCGTTGGAGACGTTGATCTTGTCGAGCGGACTGTATCCCCATCCGTTGTAGGTGCGTCGGATCTGCAGCCAGTTCCGATCTTCGGGGTTGAGCAGCCGCGCCCGCGTCACCGGCGAGTAGTTGCGGAGCAGCGGCGAGTCGATCGCGGCCTGCGGCGGCGCACCAGGTGCCGGCGGCGGGGCCGGCTTCTGCGTCTGTGGCGCGGCGGCGGGCGCTGCCGGCGCCTGCTGCGCTGGAGCCTGCTGCGCGACGGCGGCCATCGTCGCCGTGATGACGCCGATGATTCCAAGTAAGAGACGGATGTGTTTCATGACCTCTCCTGCATCCTTGAGGCAGCGGAGTTGGACGGAGGAAACGGTCTCACAGGAGCAACGGAGAAACAGAGACGAACGGAGCGGCCGTTCGATTGGCCGCCGAAGACGGCCGACGGCGCACTTTGCGCGCCGTCCAACCGAACGGCCGTAACCGTTTGTGACCTTCGTGATCTTTGTGGCGACGCCGTCAAACTTCGTTCGTCTCCGCTCTTTCGTTTCTCCTGTGAAACCGTTCCCTCCGTAACCTCCTTTACCTCTTATCCGGCAAAGCAAAAACGTACAGCGCCTGGCCCGTTGTCGGCACTCTGATCTCCGGCGCGAGCGTTGACGGCACGAGCCGCGGGCTGCCGCCGCCGAGCCCGGTCGTCACCGCCACGTACTGCTTGCCGTCGATGGCAAACGTGATGGGGAAGCCCTGCACCGAGGTCGCCAGCTTCGTCTGCCACAGCACCCGGCCCGTTCGCACGTCAACCGCCTTGAACATCCGATCGAGATCGCCGACGAACGCCACGCCTCCCGCCGTCGAGATGACGGAGGTGAGGAACGGGGCCCGCTGCTGCAGCGACCACGTTTCCTTCAGCGTGTTCACGTCGTAGGCGCCAAGTTTGCCGATGTTGCCGTCGGTCCCCGGCATCTCGTAGAACCGGCGGTCGGCGCCGCCGCCGCTCCCGCCGCCCGGGCGCTGCTCGATCCGCTGCGCGCGAATCGCGATGCAGCTCTGGCTGAGAGGAATGATCAACTGATTCGTCGTGCGGTGATGGCTCATCGCCTGCCAGTTGTGCCCGCCCTCGGTGCTCGGGCAGCCGTCGACCCACTCGCCGACCTCGGAGTCGAGGATGTCCTGACGGTAGCGCGGCTCGCCGGTGACGGGGTCGAAGCGGTCCCACACGTTCTGGAAGACGGTCTCCTTGTGTCCCAGGTACTTGCCGGTCTTGCGATCGAGCTTCCACAGGATGCCGTCCTTGCCGACGGTGAACACGAGGTTCTGTCCGGCGGAGTCCGCCAGGAGCCGTTCGAAGACGACGTCGAGGTCGAGCGCTTCGCTCGGCGCGTGCGCGTAGTACCAGGCGAGCTTGCCCGTATCGGCATCGAGCGCAACCGTGGAGCTCGTGTAGAGCGCCTTCTCGAGCGCGTCGAGTCCGCGGCTCACCGGCATCCACGGCTTCGCCTGCGCGGTGCCCCAGTAGGTGAGGTTCAGATCCGGATCGTAGCTGCCGGTGATCCACGTTTCGCCGCCGGCGCGATAGAGGTTGCTGAGGGCGCCCCACGTTTTGCCCGCTTCGCCCTCAGTCGCGATGGTGTGGAAGCGCCAGAGCTGTTTGCCCGTCGCCGCGTCGTACGCGCTGATGAAGCATTTCTGCTCGACGTACTGCTGGCAGCCGCCCATGCCCTGAATGAGCTTGCCGCGCGCCGCGAGGGGACCGCTGGAGCTGCCCCGCCCGTCCGGCATGGCCGCCTTCCACACCTGCTTGCCGGTGCGCGCGTCGAGCGCCACCAGATTGGCGTCGCTCATCGTGACGAACAGCTTGTCGTCGTAGAGCGCGATGCCGCGCATCGCGATGTTGCCGCCGAGGCGATGTTCCCAAATCAGGTTGCCGGTCTTGCCATCGAGCGCCTGGATGATGCCTGTCGTGTTGTTCAGATAAATCGTGCCGTTGTGTGCGAGCGGCGACGGCTGGTTGGTGCCGCCTTCGTTCATTGGCCACACCCACGCCAGCTGCAGGTCCTGCGCGTTGTCGCGCGTGATCTGCGTCAGCGGGCTGAAGTTCGACGCGTAGTGATCGCGGCGCAGGACGAGCCAGTCGCCAGGCGGCGGATTCTTCAGCATCTCGTCCGTCACGCGCGTGAAATTCCTGACCTCCCCCTGAACCGTCAGACCGATCGCGGGCGGCGCCGCTCCACGTCCACCCGGTGCTCCACCCTGACCGCCGCCGCGCGCGGGAGCTGCTGCGCCCTGGCGTCCGCCGCCGGCGCCTGCCTGCGCCGCTGCCTGCGCAGGCGCCCCTCCGCCAATCGGCACATCGGTGGCCGTGGTGAGCATCTGGTTGCCCGGCGTGCGTCCATTGACCTGAAGGATGTAGGCGACGATGTCGAGGTACACCTCCTCGCGGAGTTGACCCGCGCGATCGGGCGGCATCGACGATCTGATCGTGTTCAAGAGGTCGCGCGTCGATCGCGTGCTCCATCCGCCAATGAACGCCGGACCTGCAAGCGCCGGAACGCCGCGCAGGTCAGGGCCGTGGCACCCGGCGCAATTCTGGTCATACGCGGTCCGTCCGCTGGTGGCCTGCGCGGCCGTAAACGGCCCCGGCGCCGCCGGCGGCTGCTGCGCCGACATGAACGCGACGGTGACGCCAAACGCGAGCGTGAAGAGAAGAAGATGTTTTTTCATCGCAGGAACCAGCCCCACAGGTTGCTGTTGTCGACTTCAGGTTGCACTTTGCCTTGTTCCACCGGGATGCCCCGTTCGCTGTGCACCTGCAGGTAAATCTTTCCGACCTTCAATGCCTCGACCTGTTCCGGAGTCAGATTCACGATGCCGGAGATCGTACCCGACGCCGCCTTCGTGATCGTCAGATCGGCGATCGCCTTTCCACGGGCACCCTTGCTGATGCCCTGATGCAGCCGCGCCGCCGTCGCGGGCGCCGGCAGCCCTTCAAACGAGCCGCTGACGGTAAGCCTGGTGCCGGCCAGCGTCGCCGTCGCGGCGCCCTTGCCCGTCACGTTGGCCTGTTGCGCCGCGTTGGCGGCCGGAACCATCCCCAGGCGCGCCGTATATTTGTCGCCGGTCTGGCCGCTGATGCCGGCGGTGGCGAGGAGGACGGAGAAAAGGAGCGCGGCAATCCGGCCGCGTAGTAGAGGGGTCATCGAGCCTCCATGTAGGCGCGGATCCTAACAGGCCTAAGGCCTAAGGCCCAAGGCCCAAGCGAAGAACGAAGCCCAAGGGAAGAACGAAGCCCAAGGGAAGAACGAAGCCCGCTAAAACGCCTGGGCCCTGAGCCCTGTTACCTTTGGCCTGGACCAGCCCTTAGGCCTTAGGCCTTTGGCCTTGGGCCTTTGGGATCTAGAATGCGCACCTCAAACGTTTCGCACAAAAGGAGTTTTGGAATGGCGGCACCGCGTCGTGCGCATCTCATCCTCGGCGTTCTCGCCCTTCTCGCGGCATTGCCACTTGTGGGCCGCACCCAAAACAACCCCGCAGCTCAGGCGCCGGCTCCGGCGGGCCCTACGGTTCAATGGCGCTCCTACGGCGGCGACGAACGCACCGATCGCTATTCGCCGCTGGATCAGATTAACCGCGAGAACGTGAAGAACCTGCAGATCGCCTGGACGTGGCGGTTCGACAACTACGGGACGGCCACGGAAACGCTCACGACCGAAACGACGCCGCTGATGGTCAACGGCGTGCTGTATTTCACCGCCGGTCCGCGGCGGAACGTCATCGCCGCCAACGCGGCCACCGGCGAAACGCTGTGGACCTATCGGCCCAACGAAGGAGTGCGCTTCGATCAGGCTCCACGCAAGGTGCACCGCGGCGTCGCGTACTGGACTGACGGCAAAGGCCGCGAGCGGATCTTCACCGCAACGCCGGGTTACAACCTGATCGCGCTCGATGCCAAGACCGGCGAGCTCGTCGACAGCTTCGGCGAGAACGGCATCGTCGACATGATGCGGCAGATGGACGACAAGAGCCTCGATCCGATCGGCAAGATCGGCAACAGCTCGCCGCCCGTCGTCGTCAACAACGTCGTCATCATCGGCCCCGCCTCGATTCCCGGCGGCCGCGTCAACAAGGCGAACGTCAAGCTCGATGTGATGGCGTACGACGTCGTCACTGGCAAGAAGCTGTGGACGTTCCACACCATTCCGCGCAAGGGTGAGTTCGGCTACGACACCTGGCTCAACGGCTCGGCGGAGTACACCGGGAACGCCGGTGTCTGGGGACCGTCGTCTGCCGATCCGAAGCTTGGTCTCATCTACTTGAACATCGAGGCGGCGACGAACGATACCTATGGCGGGCACCGCCCCGGTAACAACCTCTTTTCGAGCTCGATCGTTGCGGTCGATGCGAAAACCGGAAAGAGGGTCTGGCACCAGCAGCTCGTGCATCACGACATCTGGGACTACGACCTGCCGCCGCAGCCGATCCTCATCGACCTCAACGTCGACAGGGGAGGCGGGAAGGTCGAACAGATTCCCGCTGTCGTGCAGCTCTCGAAGCAGGCGTTCGCGTACGTGTTCGATCGCCGCAACGGAAATCCGGTCTGGCCGATTGAAGAGCGTCCGGTGCGGCAGACCAACGTCAAAGGCGAGTGGACCGCTCCCACGCAGCCGTTCCCGACGAAGCCGCCAGCATTCGACCAGCAGGGTGTCACGGAGAACGATCTGATCGACTTCACACCTGCGCTTCGTGCCGAAGCGATCAAGGCGGTGGCGAACCACAGGCTGGGTGCGATGTACGACCCGGGAACGCTAATCGTT
>DASTBV010000148.1:0-7813 GCA_035711805.1 Vicinamibacterales bacterium | reverse complement strand
GAACGATCCGAACGATCCGAACGATCCGAACGATCCGAACGATCCGAACGCCTCGAACGATCCGAACGACTAACGCGCCATCAGCTTTTTGAGCAGCTCCGCGGTGTCCTGATGGACGTCGATGCGCTGGCCGCCGCGGCTGTTGCCGCCGGCCTTGCCAAGCGCGGAATCGACAGGGGTGTTGCCGCGGTTGTCCTTCGCGTTGAGGTCGGCCCCGTTGTCGACCAGGAAACGGACGACGTCGTTCCAGCCCCAGCGGGCGGCTTCATGGAGCGGCGTCAGACCGCGCGAGTCCCTGCCGTTGATGTCGCCGCCGGCCTTCAGCAGCAGCGTCAGCGATTCGATCGATCGCTGCTGGGTGTCCTCGGACAGATAAAAGCCGCGCGTGTCGGCGTCGACGGAGCCAAGACCGGCAGCCGCCATCAGCGGCGTGATGCCGCGCGCATTGGCGAGCGACAGATCGGCGCCTTTGGCGAGCAGCAGGCGTACGACGGGCGCATCGAGCGCCTTCGCGGCACGCAGCAGCGGCGTCGTCCCGGTCGTCAGCAAACCGTCCAGCCCGCGATCGTTGCCGACATTGCGGAACGGCGGCGGCAGCTTCAGCTGGGCGTTCGGGTTCGCACCGGCGTCGAGCAGCCGCTCGACGACCTGGAGCGCCGTCGTCCTGTCGAGCACGGGGCGGTCGGGACGCCCTCCGCGCGGAATGGTATTGAGATCAACCGCGGCATACAGCGGAGCGCGTCCCCAGAAGTCGATGTGATTCGGGTTGGCGCCGCGCTGAATGAGCTCCGCGGCAGCGTCGAACCGCATGTTGATGACCGCCATCAGCAGCGGGCTGATGTTTTCCGGATCGGGCCGGTTGACGTCCGCGCCGCCCTCGACCAGGGCCGTGACGCAGTCGACGCACCCTTCGCGCGCCGCGTAGAGCAGCGGCGTCAACCCGCCGGCAGGTCGATAGATCGCGCGCGGCTCGGCGGTGACCTGCCGTCCCCAGTTGTTCACCGTCGCCCGCGCGTTGACGTCGGCGCCGGCGGCTATCAGCGCGCGCACCATCGCCGGCTGGTTCTGAGCAGCGGCCCACATCAACGCCGTCTGGCCGCGCCACTTCTCCACCGCGTTGACGTTGGCGCCGTGCTTGAGCAGCAGGCGCGCCGCGTCCACGCGGCTCGTGCGCGCCACGATCATCAACGCCGTCTGACCGTCCGCGTTCGCCGACTCGACGCTGCCGCCGGCCTCGAGGAGCGCCCCGAGCAGCGCGGGATCAGCGAGAACGGCGGCTTCGGACATCGGCGTCGCGCCGAAGTCGTTGACCACATTCACCTTCGCGCCGGCGCGAATCAGCCGCTGCACGAGATCGACGTCGCCGTGGTGGGCCGCCCAGTGCAGCGCCGTCGTGCCGTCCGCTTCCGGCGCATTGACGTCCGCGCGTTTCTCGATGAGCGCGACGGCGGCGGCCCTGTCGCCGGCCTTTGCCGCATCGACAAGGGGTGGCGCGGCCGCGGTGCCGAGCGCGGTTGCCAGAATCAGAGTGAGCATTTGTTCCTCGCGTTCGTGGCGCGGACCTGTCAGGTCCGCGAGGCGAGCCTGACAAGGCTCGCCCCACGATCGACAGAATCAATCAGAGTTCGCTGAACGCGCCCGTGCTGTTGCCGACCTCGCTGATCTGCAGGCCCGCGCGCTGCAGCAGCGTCAGATGCAGGTTCGCCAGCGGTGTCCGGTCGGGATACTTCAAGTGCTGGCCGCCCTTGATCTTCCCGATCCCTCCGCCCACCACCATCGTCGGCAGCGGGAACTCGTCGTGGGCGTTGCTGTTGCTCATGTTGCTGCCGTAGAGCAGGATGCTGTGGTCGAGCATCGAGCCGTCGCCGTCCGGCATTTTCGCCAGCTTCGCCAGGAACTTGGCGAAGACATCGGAGTGATACGTCTGGATCCTGACCAGCCGCTCCTTGCGCGCGCGGTCGTTCTGGTGATGCGACAGCGGGTGGAATGCGTCCGACACGCCGATGTGGTTGTAGGTCATGTTGCTGCCTTCAGCCGCCATCATGAACGTGAAGACGCGCGTCAGGTTCGCCTGCCACGCCAGCGCGAGCATGTCGAACATCAGGTTCAGGCGCTGATCGAAGGTCGTGCTCACCGGGACATCGGGCAGCGTGAGGGCGCTCAGGTCCTGCGCCTCCATCTTCTCCACGCGCCGCTCGATCTCGCGGACGCTCTCCAGGTAGTCGCCCAGCTTGGCGCGGTCGGGTCCATCGAGCGTGCGCTGGAGGTCGGCGGCTTCACGCGACACGAGGTCCAGGATGCTGGAGTACTGCCGCGTGATGGCCTTGCGCTCCTGCGGCGTGTCCCCCTGCCCGAACAACCGTTCGAAGAGCTTCCTCGGATCGGCCTCCATCGGCAGCGGCGTCGTCGGCGTGCGGAAGGAGATTGTGCCGCCGTAGCTGCAGCCGTAATTCCGGTCGCACGCGCCTCCCCCGCCGCGTCCTTCGGTCGCCACTTCGAGCGACGGCAGCGGCGTGTCCTGGCCGATCTGCGCCGCCGCCATCTGGTCGATGGTGATGCCGGCGTACGGCTCCTGCGTGGCGCGCGGCGTCACGCAGCTGAGCCACGTACCGGGGTTGAGGGCGTGCACCGGCGGGGCGATCGTCGGCTTGTTCTCGAGACCGCTGACGATCGTGATCTGCTTCTGGAACGGCGCGAGCGGCTTCAGGATCGCCGGCATCTCCCAGCCTGTGCCTTCAGCGGCCGGCGTCCACTGCTCCATGATCGCGCCGTGCGGCAGGTACAAGAAGCCCATGCGCGGCTTCGGAGCGGCTGCCGTCTGCGCCAGCGCCGTCAGCGACGGAATCATCGCGTCGAGCAGCGGCAGGCCGACGGCCACACCGGCGCCGCGAAGGAAGGTTCGACGCGAGAGGTGCTTCTTGGTGATGTACATAGTGACATCCTCAGGCCGACCTCAAGGTCGGCCTCTACGATCTATTCGGCCGACTTGCGCATCTGAAACGGCGCGCTCTTCACAATCCCCATCACGATCGACGAGAAGCGATAGTTGTCGCGCGACGCGTCGCGCACGATCTGGCGCACCGCCGGCATGTCGTAATACTCGACGCTGCGTCCGAGTCCATACGTCATCAGCTTTTCGGTCATCGTCTGCACGAACTGATCGGGCCGCCGCATCAGCGCGTTGCGGAGATCCACAGGACCGCCGACGGCCGTCCCGTCGACGAGCTTCCCGGCGGCGTCGATCGGCGCCGCCGCCCAGCGGTCGGCATTCCGCCACTCGCCAATCGCGTCGAAGTTCTCGAGCGCAAAACCGAGCGGGTCCATGATGCCGTGGCACGACGCGCACGACGGCTTCGCGCGATGCAGTTCCATGATCTCGCGGACCGACTTCGCCTTCTCGCCATCCTTGTTCTCGGGGAAGCCTTCGACGTCCGGTGGTGGCGCCGCCGGCGGTGTGCCCATCAGGTTCTCGAGAATCCAGGCCCCGCGCAGCACGGGCGCCGTCCGGTTGGCGTATGACGTCACGGTCAACACGCTGCCCTTCCCGAGCAGGCCGAACCGGTTCTGATCGCCAAGCGTGACGCGGCGGAACCGCGTTCCGCGCACGTCGGGAATGCCGTAATGCAGCGCGAGCCGCTCGTTGACGAACGTGTAGTCCGCCGTCAGCAGATCGAGCACGCTGCGATCCTCGCGGAAGATGCTCTCGACAAAGAGCTCGATCTCCCGCTTGAACGCCTCGCGCAGGCTGTCGTCGAAGTTCGGAAACAGGATCGCGTCCGGGTCGGCGTCGTCGAGCGCGCGGAGCTTCAGCCACTGGAACGCGAAGCTGGTGACCAGTGCATTCGCCCGCGGAGTCGCCAGCAGACGACGGACGTGGGTCTCGAGCACTTTCGGCTGGGACAGGGCGGCTTTCTCCGCCGCGGCGAGCAGCGGCTCGTCCGGCGCCCGTCCCGTCAGGAAATACGACAGACGGGACGCGAGCTCGAGGTCGGAAATGCGGTGCGTCGCCCCGGCGCGTGTGGCGGCGGGCGTCCGCTCGCTGCGATAGAGGAACTTCGGACTGGCCAGGATCGCGGGCAGCGCCTCGCGAATCGCCGACTCGAAGTCGCCGTTCTGCCGCGCGGCCTTGTAGAACACGAGCGGCGCGTCGAGATCCTGCGCCGTCACGGGACGACGGAAGGCGCGGTGCGCAAGATTGGAGAGAATTTTCGACGCACAGGCTACTTCGTCACGTGGCGCTGCAGGCGTGCAGACGAATACGCGCTGGCGCGCCGGCGTATCACTGAGGCCTGACGGATTGAACGGTCCAAGGATCTCGACGCTTCCGACGCGCACGATCCGATCCTCGAGCGTTCCGGGTCTGAAAGAGCCAAGCACGTCGTCGGACTCCGCCAGCGTCCGCGACAGGAACGTCACGCCGACCTTGTGCGGTCCGGCGGCGATGGTCAGCGGAACGTTCTGGAACCGGCCGTTGATGGCAGCCACCGCGGCTGCCTGCTGCTGATCGATCGCCTTCAGATCCTCTTCACCACCGATGCGTCCCTGGAACACCTTGACGCCGTCGATCAACACGACGAGCGTGTGCGCGTACTCCATGCCGCGCACATAGCCGGCACCGGCCAGACCGTTGATGTTCAGCTTGTATTCACCATCGGCCGGAAAGAGGTGTTCGACGATCAACCCGCCGCGCGTGCCGAGCGGCAGCCCTTCGACGCGCTGTGTCTGATCGGTGCCGCGCGCCGGGCGATAGGTGATGCTGACGGCGCGCTGCGCCCGGTTGCCAAGCGCGATGTTCGTGACGACACGTGCCGCGGAGATGTACTGCTCGAGGAACGACGGCGACACCGTCAGCACGCTCGCGACGTTGTCGAAGCCGTCCGCCTCATCGTCTTTCGGCAGCAGCGCAGCGGCGTCCACGCGCACGCCGAGCAGGTCCTCGATCGCATTGGCGTATTCAGCACGGTTGAGGCGATGCAGGGCGACGCGCCCCGGGTTCGGATTCGCCAACGCCGCCTGGTCAAGAGCGTGCTCGAGCGAACGCACGAATGCGTCCACGTCGGCCTGGGGCGGCCGGCGCACGCCGGCCGGCGGCATCAGGCCACCGCGAAGCTTGCGGACGACTTCTTCCCAGATTTCCGCGTGCGCCGAGACATCGGCTACGTTCAGCGTGTCGAGTGCAAGGTTTGCCGTCTTGGTGCGCTGGTTATGACAACTGACGCAGTACGTGTCGATCAAGGCACGAGACGGAGTCGGAGAGCTCGAGGCCGGTGCAAGAGCAACAGATTGCTGCGCGCCGAGCATGGCTGTGCTCAGCGCCGCCATCAACGCCGCGATACAACCAGACGCCGCAAGAACAAACCGTCGCACTTTCAACTTACTTTTCCACTTCTTCCACTTCTTCCACTTCTTCCACTTCTTCCACTTTTCCACTTTTCCACTTTTCCACTTACACGATTCCGCCCAGCTCCCTCACGTGCAGCCACATTCCGCGATAACTCGTTTTCACGAACAACTCCGGATTGCCCCAGCGCGCGTCGAAGGCTTTCGTGAGGCCGGCGGCAAGCATCTCCTCGGCGCTCATGCCCTGCCGCATCATCTTCACGAACGCGTCGCGCGTCGCCGACAGCATGTCGTACTGCGCCTGGAGGCCGGCACGCGTCTGCACCGGCCCTTCACCCGGCACGATGCGCGTGTCCGGATTGGCGACGCTGAGGAGCGTCTTCGTCGCCGACTGCAGGCCGCCGAGCCAGCCGCCGCTGGTGTAATCAGCGATCGGATACCTGCCGGCCGTCATGACGTTTCCCACGACGAGCACGTTTGCTTCACGGAAGAAGAGATAGATGTCGCCGTCGGTGTGCGCCTGGCCGAGCGGCGCGTACTCGATCGTCTGGCCACCGAAGGTCATCGATCCCGCTTGCATGAACGTCTTCGCCGGCAGCGCCTTCGCCGGCAGCGGTTTGTGCGTCTTGTTCTGCCACTCGACGTGCCGCTCGATCGACAGGTACTGCTTCGTGAATTCGTGCGCGAGGATCTGCGTGCCGCGTTCAGCGAGGGATAGATTCGAACCGGTGTTCTCGGGATGCCAATCGGTGTTGAAGAGGAACTCGACCGGCGCGCCACCAGACGCGGAACCGATCTCGCCGAGCAGGTGCGACGAATGCGCCTGCAATCCTCCGTTCACCATCAGCAGGCCTGAGGCGCCTTTTGCGACGACAACGTTGCCGCCAACGCCCGACACGACGCGGAGCGGCCCCACCGGCGTCACCTGGAGCGCAGCACGCTGCGCGGCCACGCGCGCGGCAAACGGCAGCGCCGCCGCGCCGGCCAGCAGCCGCAGAAAATGACGCCTATCCGCGGCACTCGCGGGCATCGCGGCAAGTGTAAACCACGAAGAAGGCCACGAAGAAGGGGACGACCACGAAGGAAGCCACCATGAATTCCTGGTGTTTTTCTTCGTGATCTTCGCTATCTTCGTGCTCTTCGTGGTTCCCAAATCCGTCAGCGCCATCGTCGGAGCATTCGCGATCGCCGTCTCGGTCGCGGCGCAGCAGTCCGTGCGTCGCGTCGACGACGAGGCACTGAGGCGCGCGCCGCAGGCCGGCGACGAGTGGCTGACCTACGGGCTGACGCAGTCGGAAACCCGCTACAGCCCGCTGGCGGACATCAACACGGCGAACGTCGGCCGTCTCGGCTTCGCCTGGTCGTACGACCTCGGACCTGGCGGCGGCGGACAGGAAGCCACGCCGCTGGTCTGGAACGGCACCATCTTCGGCATCACGAACTGGAGTGTCGTCTTCGCCGTCGACGCACGAACGGGCAAGGAACGCTGGCGCTGGGACCCGCAGGTCAATCAGCAGGCGGTACGGCCGGAGATCTGCTGCGGTGTCGTGAATCGGGGCATTGCGATTTATCAGGGCCTCGTGATCGCGCCGGTGATCGACGGACGGCTGCACGCGCTCGACGCCGCGACGGGCCGCCCGGTGTGGGAATCACGCGTCGCCTATCCGCAGGATCACTTCACGATCACGATGGCGCCGCGCATCGCCAAAGGGAAAGTCATCATCGGTGTGAGCGGCGGTGATCGTCCGACGCGCGGATTCTTCGACGCCTACGACGCGATGACCGGCCGCCGCGCCTGGCGCTTCTACACCGTTCCCGGCGATCCATCGAAGCCGTTCGAGAATGCAGCGCTGAAGAAGGCCGCTGCCACATGGGACAAGGACTGGTGGACACGCGGCGGCGGCGGCGCCGTCTGGGACGGCATGGCGTACGACCCGGAGGCCGAACTGGTCTACGTCGGCACCGGCAACGCCGAGCCGTGGACGTTCCACCTGCGGTCATCGAAGGACAAGGACAACCTCTACGTCGCCTCGATCCTCGCGGTGCACGTCGACACCGGCGAGTTGAAATGGCACTACCAGGTGGTGCCGGGCGACAACTGGGACTTCGACAGCGTGCAGCACCTCGTGCTCGCGGATCTCGTCATCGAGGGACGCACACGCAAGGTGATCATGCAGGCGAACAAGAACGCGTTCTTCTACGTGATCGATCGGTTGACGGGCCAGTTCCTCTCCGCGCAGCCGTTTTCCTATGTGACCTGGGCGAAAGGCATCGATCAGAAGACCGGACGGCCGATCGTCAACGACGAGGCGTTCTACGGCACCGACGCCATCCTCATCTCACCGGGCGGCGGCGGCGCCCACAACTGGTCGCCGATGTCGTTCAATCCACCGGCCGGTCTCGTCTACATCCCGACATCCACGAACAACAGCTTCTCGTATGCGGCCGAACCCGCGTTCAACCCGCAACCAGG
>DASTBV010000147.1:0-168556 GCA_035711805.1 Vicinamibacterales bacterium | reverse complement strand
TGGACAACCCGACGAACCCGACTACGAGGACATCCCGCGCCGCGCGCGACAATACGGCGCCGAACGGGCCCGGCTGATCGACTGTCGCGCAACCCTCGTTTCCGAGGGCATTGCCGCCCTGCAGTGCGGCGCGTTCCATATCTCGACCGCCGGCGTGCCCTACTTCAACACCACGCCGATCGGCCGCGCCGTCACCGGCACCATGCTCGTGCTCGCGATGAAGGACGACGATGTCCATATCTGGGGCGACGGCAGCACGTTCAAAGGCAACGACATCGAGCGGTTCTACCGCTACGGCCTGCTCGCCAACCCGAACCTCCGCATCTACAAGCCGTGGCTCGATCAGGCGTTCATCGACGAGTTGGGCGGCCGCCGCGAGATGTCCGAATACATGCAGCGCGCCGGTCTCGACTACAAGATGAGCGTCGAGAAGGCCTACTCCACCGATTCGAACATTCTCGGCGCCACCCACGAGGCGAAGGACCTCGAGCACCTCAATTCCGGCATCCGGATCGTGGAGCCGATTATGGGCGTGGCGTCGTGGCGCGAGACCGTGCCGGTCAAAGCGGAAGAGATCACGCTGACGTTCGAGGACGGGTCGCCGGTTGCCCTCAACGGGCGGCGGTTCAGCGACGCCGTGGAGTTGATGCTCGAAGCGAACCGGATTGGCGGACGCCATGGTCTCGGGATGAGCGATCAGATCGAAAACCGGATCATCGAAGCCAAGAGCCGTGGGATCTACGAGTCACCGGGGATGGCTCTGCTGTTCATCGCCTACGAGCGTCTCGTCACCGGCATTCATAACGAGGACACGATCGAGCAGTACCGCGAGAACGGCCGGCGCCTTGGCCGTTTGCTGTATCAGGGCCGGTGGTTCGATCCGCAATCGCTCATGCTGCGTGAGACCGCGCAGCGCTGGGTGGCGCGCGCGGTCACGGGAGAGGTGGCTCTCGAGCTCCGCCGCGGGAACGACTACTCCATCCTCGATACGCGAAGTCCGAACCTCACGTATCAGCCCGAGCGGTTGACCATGGAAAAGGGCGAGTCGGCCTTCACGCCGCAGGATCGGATCGGACAGCTGACGATGAGGAACCTCGACATCGCCGATACGCGCGAGAAGCTGTTCACGTACGCGCGAGCGGGCCTGCTGGCGACGGGCGACGGGGATGCGCTGCCCCACCTGCTCGAACCTGGAGACCCAGTCAAGGAAGAGAAATAGGACGCCACGATGGGCACGAAGGGATCAGCCACAAAGACCACAAAGAACCGCAAAGAACCACAAAGAAACAACCCCACCCAGGCCGCCAGTGACGGCGCCCGATGAAGAGCCGTGTCTCGAGATGGCCGCGCCGATGATCGACCCGGCGACAATCGCCGGCCCGGTAACGACCGAGACGAGCAGGAACAGGAGTAATGTCTTCAATTTTCGGTCGGAGATTTCTCGATGGCGTCGACGACGAGGACCTCGAGAGGCACGCGCCGCGACGTCAGCACGAGCCCGGCACGGCGCAGCGACGTGGCGACCGCGCCACCGGAGATATCGTTGGCGACCTGAAGCGGCTCTGGAGGGATCGGTACGCCCATTGATGCACCATAGCGGACCGTCAGTATCCGCATATTCGGTGAGGGCTCGAGCGCGATGTCGAAGTGGCCCGCCAAACCCGTGGCGTCGATTACGGGCCGGCCCACGAAGAGGCTCAGGGCATCGGCGACCATTGCCATCGTCATCTTCCTGAATTCAAACCGCTTCGGGTCCAGTGTGTAGCTCGCTCCGCGCGGCAGCGACACAAAAATGCCGGCACCGCTGCCGTTCAAGGTCTGCGTGATCGACTGATCGGCAGGAGCCGCATCTGGCGCAGTCGCGTCCACTTTGAGCTGCGTCGCGTTCGCGGTCAGTTGGTATCCGGGCAACTCTCTTGTCTCTCGGTGGACCCGCAGCCCGAAGCGCTCCGCGAGCAGCGTTTGCACCATCGCGGGCACCTGCGATCGCAGGGCGCCGGAAGGCAGGGTCGCCGCGATATCGAATCTCGCCGATGCCAGCCAGTCTGGCCCGACGATACGGTCGGCGCTGATCTCGTAAGCGAGGGCAATGCAATCAGCGAGGGAGGCAGACTCGAGGCGTATGCGACCCGGTTCGATCCGGGTACCGGTGACGAGTTCGCGCTCGGCCCGATCCAGCCGCGGGCGGATGGACGCCACCTCGAACCTGGCCGGCTGCTGCGCCAGCAGTACGGCGATGGCCAGAGCAACGAGGGCAGCAGGCATGCGAGCAGACTACTGCAAAATACTTTGCACTGCAAAGATGCTCTCCTTGGGGCGTTCACCAAGGCGTTGGTCTTTGCACCGCTGCGCGCCGTTTACCTTCCGTCGCAGCCGGATCTGTCAGTTCTTCGTGCCCTTTGCGTTCTTCGCGGTCTTCGCGGTTAACGTGGCGTGCAGTGGCACCCTACGAGGTGTGTTACCAGTAGCCTACGCCCCGAAGAGGCGGTCGGCGTGCTCGCGCGGCCGCATGTCGTCGGTGCCCGGCTCCGGCTGCGCCAGCTGCTCCCCGCTCGCGCCGACGACCGGTTCGATGAACTGGCGATAGGCATCCTCGTAGGCCTGCGACATCAACTCACCGAGGTCCTGACGGCGATCCGACGCTTCGTCGTACGCCCCGCCCACATCGAACGGCCCGACGGGGTTGTGCGCAGGGTTGATGACGTATACCGAATCGAAACGGAGGCGCGCCATCTCGAGCGCGTCGCGCAGCGCGGCGGCTTCAGCGGTGACTTGGAACTCGCCGAGACGGCTGCGTGGATCCATGCGCGGCAGCCGCAGCATGTGCGGCGCCGGCATCGCGGCCACGGCGCTGACGACAATCGCCTGCGTGGCGCCGGCGGCGGCGACCTCCTCGAGCAGCCGGTTCACGGCCGCCGGCCGATCGCACAGCCGGTGCGACTCGCCGCGCCAGAAGCTGTCCGGCGCATAGGTCACCAGGGCTGGGTCGGCGATCAACGGCGGGGTCAGCGCGCCGGCGAGGACGTCCACGGCGTAATCGCGGCCAACGCCGGCGAGATCGATCACCTCGGCGTGACGGTTGCGGCCGGACCGCGGCGCCAGAAAGTCCGCGCGAAAAGGCTCCCGCAGCAACGCCGCGACGACGTCGTGCCGGGCGTCGAGATCTGTCGCCACCAGCATGAGCTCGGCAAACCCCGGCTGCCCGAGGCTTTCGAGCAGCACTTCCGTGTACTTCCGGCCGAGCGCCGCGCGCCCGGGCTGTGGCGCCGGCGCGGCCCCGCGAATCAGATCCCAGATGGCGTTCGTAAAGAGGGCGCGGGCAGCCTCCGCATCGACAGGCGCGCCGAACAGGCGCCACCACCAGCGGCCGGCGGCTCGCCTTCCCTGTGAGGCATGCCGCCACACCAGCAGCGCGGCACCGCCCGCTGCCGCGATGACCAGCGCAAGCACTGTCACCGTCCACCAGCGCGGGATCGTCCAGCCGGCCGCAGCAGCAACGATCGTGGACAGCAGCACCAATGCGAGGCCGGCACATACCACCGGTGGCGCCACAGCCGACCGCTTCCACGCGTACAGCACGCGCACCCGCGGCGATCGCCAGACGCCGCTGTCTTCCCACACGCGCGAGCTGCCGCCGATGGCCGCCAGCGCTGCACCCGCCGCACCGACCCCATGCCCGGCGACGAGATCGATCTTGACGCCCGCCTCCTCCAGCGCGCGCAGCACACCCGCGTGGTAGGCGCCGTGCGCACCCGTCCCGCAGAGCACGAGAGCGGTGCGCCGTTCAGGCGAGTATGGGCTCACTCGTCGTCGTGGATGGTGAGAATCTTGATCAGCTCGAACGTGCGGACGCCGTTGGGAGTCGTGACCTTGACCTCGTCGCCTTCCTCCTTGTTGAGGATGGCGCGGCCGATCGGCGAGGAGGTCGAGATCATGCCTTTCTCGAAGTCCGACTCCTCCGGCATCACCAGCTGGTAGACGATCGTGTCGCCGTTGCCGTCGCGAAGGTGAACGGTCGACCCGAAGCCGGCGCGGTCGTGAGGAATGCGGTCCAGATTGAGCAGCGAGATCTCGCCGACGCGCTTCTTCAGCATCGCGATGCGCGCGTTGACGATCTCCTGACGCTCCTTCGCCGCCTTGTACTCGGCGTTCTCGCGCAGGTCCCCGAGCTCGCGCGCGCGTTGGATCTCCTTCGGCAGCTCGACTTTCAGCTCGCGTTCGAGGGCGGCGATCTCGTCGTTGAACCGCTTCAGGATCCGTTCCTTCATCTGGAACCGACTGTAACATAGCCAACGAGCGTGAAATCCATTTCGAGCCGGCAGAATCCCATCGTGCGCACGTTCCGTGCACTCGCCGACGATCCCGATCCCACCGGTGAGCGCGTGCTGCTCGACGGCGCGCACCTGGTGCGCGACGCGCATGCCGCCGGCGCTGTCTTCGAGCTTCTGGTCGTCGCCGCCTCCAGACTCGAACCAGGGATGGAGGAGGAACGGCTCGTCCGCGAGATCGAAGCCTCCGCCATCGAGGTCGTCGCCGCCGAGGACGCGGTTTTCGCGGCCCTCAGCCCGGTGCGATCACCGGCCGGCCTCGCCGCCATCGTCCGCCGCAAGGTGACGGCACCGCCTCTGATCTGCGGCCGTCCGCATGCCTTTGTCGTCGCCGCCGTGGACGTCCAGGATCCGGGAAACATCGGCGCCGTCATTCGCGCCGCGGAAGCCGGCGGCGCAACCGGCGCATTCGTCTGCGGCGTCTCTGCCAGTCCGTTCTCATGGAAGGCGCTCCGTGGCAGCATGGGAAGCGCGCTGCGGCTGCCGGTGGTGGCGGGGATGACGACCGGCGCCGTCATGGACTGCATGGCGGAGGCCGGCCTGCGCACGATCGCCGCGGTGCCGCGCGGCGGCGAGGATCCCGACAACGTCGACTGGCGCGGCTCCGTCGGACTCTTCATTGGCGGCGAGGGACCGGGATTGACCGATGAGGTCATCGCCCGCTGCAGCGTGCGCGTGACCATCCCGATGGCCGTCACCGTCGAATCGCTGAATGTTGCCGTCGCCACCGGCGTTCTGATCTACGCTGCCCGGCGGCAGCGGATTCACCCGTGACGACAGGACCGTTGTTCGATCCGCCTCCGCCGCAAGACGGCTTCGGCGAGACAGGCTCGCTGAACGCGCCGGGGACGCCGCTCGCCGAACGGATGCGTCCGCGGACGCTCGACGAGGTCGTCGGCCAGGATGCGATCCTTGCGCCGGGCAAGCCGTTGCGGGAAGCGATCGCGCGCGACCTGCTCCAGTCGATCATCCTGTGGGGCCCTCCGGGTACGGGCAAAACCACGCTGGCGCGTGTCATTGCGGAGATCACGAAGGCGCACTTCGTGCCCTTCAGCGCCGTGCTCGCGGGCATCAAGGAGATCAAGGAGGTCATGGCCGCCGCGCAGGACCGCCGGCGGCGGACCGGCCGGCGCACCATCGTGTTCGTCGACGAGATTCACCGGTTCAACAAGGCGCAGCAGGACGCGTTCCTTCCCCGCGTCGAAGCCGGCGACATCGTGCTCATCGGCGCCACCACCGAAAACCCCTCGTTCGAGGTCAACGCCGCGCTGCTCTCCCGTTCGAAAGTGTTCGTCCTTCAGCCTCTCGGTGTGGAGGCGGTGGAGACGATCCTCCGCCGGGCGCTCGCCGACCCCGACCGCGGCCTCGGCGGAGCAGATCTCCGGGTTTCGGACGAGGCGATTGCCGCGATGGCGCGATTCGCGAACGGCGACGCTCGAGCGGCGCTCAACCTGCTCGAATTCTCCGTCGCCGCCGCCCCCATGGATCCGGTGACGTTCGTGCGGCAGCTGGATCTGGCCCAGCTCGAACAGTCGATCCAGCGACGGGCGCTCCTCTACGACAAGGGCGGCGAGGAGCACTACAATCTCATCTCCGCGCTGCACAAGTCGATGCGCAACAGCGATCCCGACGCCGCGGTGTACTGGGTCGCGCGGATGCTCGAAGCGGGCGAAGATCCGCTCTATATCGCGCGGCGCCTCGTTCGGTTCGCGTCCGAGGACATCGGCAACGCCGACCCGCAGGCGCTGGTCGTTGCCGTCGCCGCCAAGGACGCGGCCCACTTCATCGGCATGCCGGAGGGGAACACCGCGCTGGCACAGGCGGCCATCTATCTGGCGACCGCGCCCAAGAGCAACGCCGTCTACACGGCGTATGGTGCCGCCGCCGCGGATGCCCACACGCAGGCTGCGGAGCCGGTGCCGCTCCACCTGCGCAACGCGCCGACGAAGCTGATGAAACAGCTCGACTACGGCAAGGGGTACCAGTACGCGCACAACGAGCGCGACGCCGTCGCGGACATGGAATGCCTGCCCGAATCGCTGGCTGACCGGAGATACTACCGGCCGACGGAGCGCGGCTTCGAGAAGGAGATCAAGCGGCGGCTCGAAGGGTGGGAAAAGATCAAGCAGGACCGCAGACACAAGAAGGAGGAGGGCTGATGATTCGCGTTCGTGTGCTCGCGTCAGTGGTGCTGCTGGCGCTGACCGTCCCCGCGGCCGCACAGGCGCCGCGGAAGAAGTTCATGGCCGCGCCGGTGACGATCGAAGACCAGGGCAGCTTTTTCATCGGCGGCGTCACCAAAGTGACCCCGCACGCAGCGATTCCGTTCGCGCCTCCCGGTCAGCCCGCGCCCGCGCCGGCGCCGCAGCAGATCACCATCGGCCAGATGTACGTCCAGTTCCAGATCCCACAGCGGAAATCCGGTCCCGGGTGGCCCGTCATCATGGTGCACGGGTCCACGCATACCGGTGCGGCGCTGGAGTCGACGCCTGACGGCCGCGAGGGATGGTTTCCGTACTTCGTACGCAAGGGCGTATCGACCTACGTTGTCGATCAGGCGGGACGCGGCCGATCCGGATTCGATCAGTCGGTGCTCCACGAGGCGGAGTCGAAGATTGCCGCCGGCGACACGAAGAGTGCGGCCGACCTGATCCCGAATTTCGGCCGCATTACCGACAACGGCGCCTGGACCGCGTGGTTCGGACACCTGCTGCCGGCCGGATCGAACATCACCAACGGCAAATTGATTCCACATGGGGATGCGAGCGACCCGGAGAAGCCGACGGACGGACGGCCCCACGTCGCGCCGAAGTTCCCGATGGACGCCGTCGCCGAGTATTACAAGCAACTCGTCCCGAACGCGGAAGTGACGCTGCCGGGCTCGACCTGCGCCGGCTGTACTCCCCAGAATCTCTCCCCGGCGAACACCTGGACGCCGCAGAACCTGGCGCTCCTCGTCGAGCGCCTTGGCGGCGCCATCGTGGCGACGCACTCGCAGTCAGGCATCATGGGGCATCACATGGTCCGCATCCTGAAGGAGCGCGGCAACCTGCACCTGGTCAAGGGGCTGATCACCATCGAAGGCGGCTGCTCGCTGCCGGCAAGCGGCCTGACGGCCGCCGACTTCGACGCGATCCCGTATCTCGCTCTGAAGGGTGACTACACGGCGACGAGCGCGCAGTGTCAGGAGACCGTGGACGCCATCAACACGCGCCGCGCCGGAAAGCAGGGCTCGGCGCGCGCCGATTATCTGAAGCTGGACGAGATGGGCATCCTCGGCGTCACGCACATGATGATGCTCGACACGAACAGCAATCAGATCGCCGATCTGATGATCGACTGGGTCGGCAAGCACGTGCCGCGGGCGCCGAGACGCTAGCGAAAGAACTCCGTGGCGCGGACGCTACCAGGCAGACCCTGTCAGGTCCGCGTCACGCGCAGAAGAACTAGCCGACTGTCGTCGGGGCCGGTTCCTCAGCCTGCGTCAGGCTCGGCACCTTGCGAAACATCTCGGGGCGGAGCGGCAGGATGAACGAGAAGCGGTAGTCGCCCTGCATCCGGCCGATTGGAATGCCGACGAGGCTGCCGTCCTGGTTCAGCACGCCGCCGCCGGACACGCCGGGGTGCCCGTCGGTCAGGCAGGTGACGAGGCCGTTGGACGTCCGCTGGCCGATATACCCGGTGCTCAGGATGATGCCCTTCGAGTAGTCGTTGCCAAGGCGGAAGATCGGCTCGGCGAAGTCGTAGCCGTAGCTCGTATCAATCCGCAGCGCCGGCAGATCGAGATCCTGATTCACCTTGATGATGGCCCAGTCGCCGGGGTGCACTTCGACGTTGGCATTTCCCGAATCGACCACACGCGCGGTGAGATCCTTCCCCTTGTAGCGAACCTTGATGCCTGTGATGCGGCGCGCTTCCTGGCCGTCCGACGGTTCGTCGAGCGCAATGACCCCGTGCTTCACCGTGATGAAGTAGCCGCCGCCGAGGTACCCCGCGGTGCCGTAGTTGGTCTTCCCGAAATTGTCGTAGGCGTTCAGCTCGACGAAGCTTTCCTTGCGATCGCGGAGCAGACGCACCGGGAAGAGTCCCATCTCGCTCTGCAGCTGCCGCTTGATCTCGTCGACGATCGCGCTCTGTGCGTTGCCGGCCGCCGCGACCACGTCGCCCGCGCCGTCGCCCTTGGTGCCCGACACCAGCGGGACCCCGCCGCGCATCTCGAGGATGCTGCGCGCCATCTCGTCGCGCAGCGCCGTCAGTCGCGCGTCGTTGGCGGCAAGCTGATCGCGCATCTGCCGCTGGGTGATCCAGCTGCCAAAGCTGAAGGCGAGCGACGCCAGCGAAAAGGTGAGACCGATGTAGATAATCGAGCGGCGGACGGACACGGCGATGCTCCGAAACCGCTACCAGGACCAGACGAGGCGGCGGGCACGGGCACCGCAGGACTCCCAGGTTCGGCAGCTAAATCGCCCCGCTGCGGCGGGACTTACAGCTTTGCAGCGCCTGCGTATTGGCACGCCTCCCGGCGTTCCGCGCGCAGACGAGCCCTTTCGTTTGGGAACGGACGAGCTAACTTATTCGATTGTCGAAAGTTACGAGCGCCATAAAACTAACGCGATAGTCTGGCGCTGTCAAACAACTTCAACTTATGGGCGGAAATCATTCCGGTTATCAATCCGCCTTGGACTCCCCACTAGATCCGCTGAAAGTTCTTTTCGACCTCTCGCCGCGTCAGCCTTAGCATCACCGGCCGTCCGTGGGGGCAGATTGTGGAGTACGCCGTGCGGCGCAGCTCGTCGAGGATATGCGTCATCTTCTCCGTCGTGAGCGGATAGTTCGCCTTCACCGCAGCATGACACGCCATCGTCGCGGCAATCCGCTTGATCGCGTCCTCGACCGGTGAGCCGCGATCGAGTCCTTCCAGATCGTCGGCAAGCGTCCGCAGGGTCGTCTCGCAATCCTCGGCGCGGAGAACCGCCGGATACGCCGACATGCGGAGCGTGTCGCCGCCGAACTCCTCCAGTTCGAAGCCAAGACGCTCGAGGTCCGCGGCGCGCGCGACGAGCGCCTGGCGGGCGCCCGCGGACAGACTGATCAGCCGCGGCTCCAGAAGGCGCTGGCTCTCCAGGCGCCCGCTCGTCAGCCGTTCCGTGATCCGTTCGAACAACACGCGTTCATGGGCCACATGCTGGTCGATGATGGCGATCCCCTCTTCGTCGACGGCGATGATGAACGTGTCTCTGAACTGGCCGAGCGGCATCATCGGGCGCATGGAAGGGGTGATGCTTCCTTCGCCGGTCGGTGCGATGCCGGCTGCGCCGGTCGGTGCAATGGGAGCGGCGCCGGTCGGTGCGAGGGGTGCGCTTGTCGGCCAGCGGCTCGGGAACGTCGTGCCGTAGCTCGCCGGCAGCGGGAGCGTCGTTGGCTGTGGCGCGCCGGCGAAGGGCGCCTGCAGGACCAGTTCGGGAGCGGGGCCGCGTCCCAATGCGTCGCCGAGCGTGCGCCGAATCACTTCGTGCACGAACGACTGGTCGCGGAAGCGCACCTCCGCCTTGGTCGGGTGCACGTTCACGTCGAGCGCATCGAATGGCATCTCGATGAACAGGTGCACCTCCGGGCTGCGCTCCTTGATCGACGCGACGCTGTAAGAATCGATGATGGCGTGGGCGATGGTCCGGTCCTTGACGATACGCCGGTTGACGAAGACGTTTTGCGGGCCGCGCGTCGGCCCCTGCTCGGCCAGGGCCGCCACATACCCGAGCACCTTCACGTCGCCGCGATCGCGCCGCACTTCGATCAGGTCGCTGCGCTCGCCGTACAGCTGGTACAGACGATCCTTCAGCGCGGCCACGGGCGGGCATTGCACGACCTTCCGGCCGGAGCTCGTCAGCGTAAATCCGATTTCCGGATAACAGAGGGCCAGCTGCGTAACCAGGCGGGACACCTGCGCAGCTTCGGCGGCGTCGGACTTCAGGAATTTGCGCCGCGCTGGAAGGTTGTAGAAGAGATCCGACACCTCGATCAGGGTGCCTTCCGGCAGCCCTGCTTCGGCCACCGAGGCCACTGCCCCGCCGTTGACACGGATTTCGGTGCCCGACTGCGCCCCCCGCGCGCGCGTCCGCAGCAGAAAATGCGACACCGAGGCGATGCTTGGAAGCGCTTCGCCGCGGAACCCGAGCGTCGAGATGCGCTCGAGGTCGGCCGCGCGGCGAATCTTGCTGGTGGCGTGACGCTCGATCGCCAGCCGAGCGTCGTCGGGCTCCATCCCCGCCCCGTCGTCTTCGACACGGATCAGTTTCTTGCCGCCGAATTCGACCGTGATGGTCAGCCGGCGGGCGCCGGCGTCGATGGCGTTCTCGACCAGCTCCTTGATGACGGAGGCCGGGCGTTCGACGACTTCGCCGGCCGCGATCTGATTCGCGAGGTCAGACGGCAGCCGGTGAATCTTTCCCATCGCTCAGATCCACCTGTTGCGGCGAAAAAGGCCAAGCATCGCCGCAATGATCGCGACCATAATCGCCGTGATCCACCAGAACTGGGCGACGCGGCCGCCTGGAAAGAGCGGAAGATCGATGTTCATCCCCCACATTCCGGTCAGCACGGTCAGCGGCAGGAATATCGTAGACATGACCGTGAGCACTTTCATCACGCTGTTCAGGCGGTTCGACACCGTGGACAGATTGATTTCATAGATCCCGGTGACTCGCTCCTGAAACAGCATCGCTTCGTCGGCGTAGCGCAACATCTGATCGTGCACGTCGCGAAAGCGGTACGCCATCTCGTCGGAAATGGCCGCGAATTCCCGCCTCGCCAGCCGTGCCACGACGTCGCGCTGTGGAACGATGATGCGGCGAAGCACGCCCAGCTCCCGTTTCAGCCTGATGATTTGCCGGACGATCTGATCCTGCCCGCTGAAGGCCGTGTCTTCGAGCTTGTTCAGCCGCTCTTCGATCCCCTCAATGGCCGGGCGGTAATGGTCGACCATCGTGTCCACGATCCTGTGGAGGAGTCCCACCGCGCCTTCGCTGAGGATCCGCTCGTGGCGATCGCACAGCTCACGCAGCCGGCCGATGGTGCGCGACTCTCCGTCGTGGACGGTCACGAGGTAGTTGCGACCGAGAAAGAAGTCGACGTCGCGGGTCGCGAATTGGCCGCGTCCCTTCGTCAGGTCGATGCCGTGCAGGACGAGATACAGGTATCCCGGATACGGCTCGACCTTGGGAAACTGCAGCGCGCTGCGCGCGTCTTCAACCGAGAGCGGATGGAACCCGAAGACCTCGCTGAGGAGCTTGAGCTCGTCGTCTGTCGGCGCCGTCAGGTCGACCCACAGCGTCACCGGCGAAGCCGGGTCGAGCCATTCGCGCTCGACCCGCTCGACCAGTGTCGTCACGCCGTCCCGGTGCGCGTAGATGGTGATCAGTCAGGGGCCTTCATCGACAGTGCCGCCTGCGCCGCGGCCAGGCGCGCGACGGGTACACGAAACGGCGAACAGCTCACGTAGTCCAGCTTCACTTTCTCGAAGAAGTGAATCGATGCCGGGTCGCCGCCGTGTTCGCCGCAGATCCCCAGCTTGATTCCCGGCCGCGCGGCGCGGCCTTTCGTGACCGCGATGTCGACGAGCTGGCCGACGCCGGTGTTGTCGATGGTCGCAAACGGGTTCTTGGTCACGATTTCGCGCTCGGCGTACCCGGGCAGGAACGATCCCGAGTCGTCGCGGGACATCCCGAGCCCGGTCTGCGTCAGGTCGTTGGTGCCGAAGCTGAAGAACTCCGCCGACTGGGCGATCTCGTCGGCGGTGAGCGCCCCGCGAGGCACCTCGATCATCGTGCCGACCATGTAGTTCAGCTTCACCTTGCGCTCGGCCTGCACCTCGCGCGCGGCGCGATGCACCACCTCGAGCTGCAGATCGAGCTCACGCTTGAACCCCACCAGCGGAATCATGATTTCCGGGCGTACCTTGATCCCCTCTTTCTGGACGATGGCCGCGGCCTCGAACACCGCGCGAGCCTGCATGGCGGAGATCTCCGGATATTCGATGCCCAGACGGCAGCCGCGGAAGCCGAGCATCGGGTTGAACTCGTGCAGTTGCTCGACACGTGCGCGAATCCGGTCGACCGGGACATTAATCTTCTTCGCCAGGTCGGCCTGCTGTTCTGGCGTATGCGGCAGGAACTCGTGCAGCGGCGGATCCAGGAAGCGAATCGTCGCTGGATAGCCTTTGAGGGCGCGGAAGATGCCGGCGAAGTCGTCGCGCTGATACGGCAGCAGCTTGTCCAGCGCGGCCTGCCGCTCTTCGAGCGATTCGGCGAGGATCATCTCACGCATGGCATCGATGCGGTCGCCCTCGAAGAACATGTGCTCGGTGCGGCACAGTCCGATGCCGACGGCACCGAATGCGATCGCGTTGTCCGTCTGTTCCGGCGTATCGGCATTGGTGCGCACGGACATGCGGCTGGCCTGCGAACACCACTTCATGAGCTGCTGGAAGCTCCTGAACTTCTCGGTCCGCCGCGCGGCCGCGTCGCCCTCGATCAGGCCGGCGACGATTTCCGACGGCGCCGTCTTCACCTTCCCGGCAAACACCTTCCCCGCCGTCCCGTCGATCGACAGCCAGTCACCTTCCTTGAAGACACGGCCAGCGACGGTCACCGTGCGCTTGCCGTAGTCGACTTCGACAGCCGATGCGCCGCAGACGCAGACCTTCCCCATCTGCCGGGCAACGAGCGCGGCGTGCGACGAAACCCCGCCGCGGGCGGTGAGGATTCCCTCGGCGGCAATCATGCCGCGCAGATCCTCGGGCGACGTTTCGACGCGTACCAGCAGCACCTTCTCACCCTTGTCCGATGCGGTCACGGCACGGTCGGCGTTGAGATAGATCTGCCCTGATGCGGCGCCCGGTCCGGCCGGCAGCCCCGTCGCGATGACCTCGGCTTTCTTCGCCTCGGCGGCGTCGAAGACCGGAGCGAGCAGCTGCTCGAGCTGATCCGCCGGATTGCGCATCACCGCCGTCTTCCAGTCGATCAGCTTTTCCTTCTGCATGTCGATCGAGAACTTCAGCGCGGCCATCGCCGTCCGCTTGCCGTTCCGCGTCTGCAGCATGTAGACGACGCCGTCTTCGATCGTGAACTCGAAGTCCTGGACGTCGCGGAAGTGCCGCTCCAGCGTCTGGCGGATCCGTTCGAGTTCCTTGTACGCGGCCGGCATCTGCTTTTTCAATTCGGCGACCGGCTCCGGCGTGCGCACGCCGGCGACCACGTCCTCGCCCTGCGCGTTGATGAGGAATTCGCCGTAGAACTCTTTCTCTCCGTTGGCCGGATTGCGCGTGAAGGCGACGCCCGATCCCGATTCGTCGCCGGTATTGCCGTAGACCATCGCCTGCACGTTGACCGCCGTGCCCCACTCGGTCGGAATGTTGTATTTGCGGCGGTAGACGATTGCGCGGTCGTTCATCCAGGAGCCGAATACGGCCCCGACGGCACCCATCAGCTGATCCCACGGTGACGAGGGAAAGTTCTTTCCCACGCGTTCCTTGACCAGCGCCTTGAAGCGGCGGACGAGTTCCTGCAGGTCCTCGACGCTGAGCTTCGTATCCTCGATGCCGCCGTGGTAGCGCTCGTGCTTCAGCCCCTCGATCACCGTCTCGAACGGCTCGTGATCCTCGCCGGGCCTCTTCTGCACGCCGAGGACCACGTCGCCGTACATCTGGATGAAGCGGCGGTAGCAGTCCCAGGCAAAGCGCGGGTTCTGCGTCTTCCTGGCGAGCGCTTCCACCGTCTGATCGTTCAGCCCGAGGTTGAGAATCGTGTCCATCATGCCGGGCATCGAGTCGCGCGCGCCCGAGCGCACCGAGACGAGGAGCGGATTCGTCAGGTCGCCGAACTTCTTCTTCGTCTGCTGCTCGATCGACGCCACCCCGCCTTCCATCTGCGCCTTCAGCGCGGACGGGTACTTGCGCCCGTTGGCGTAGTAGTGGGTACACACCTCGGTCGTGATCGTGAATCCAGGCGGTACCGGCAGCCCGATGCGGCACATCTCGGCCAGGTTGGCGCCTTTTCCGCCGAGGAGCGGCTTCATGGTGCCGTTGCCGTCGGTCTTCCTGCCGAACAGATAAACGAATTTCCCGCTCTTGGTTTTTGCTGTTTTCGTCTTTTTCGCCGCCTTCGCCATTGGTCTCCCTTGCAATGGCACCCCTGAGGGAGTGCCCTACGATCGATCTAGTCAGTCACGATTTCCGAAATGTCCGCGATCTCCAGGATGCGGTCGCGGAGCCGTCCAACCAGCGAGAGCCGCGCCTCGCGCAGTTCCGCCTCGTCGGCCATCACCAGGACATCGTCGAAAAACTTCGCGACGAGCGGCTGCAGCGCGCCGATCTCCGTGAACGCACGACGATACTCGCGCCTGCCCGCCGCTTCGCTCAACGCGGACTCCAGTCCTGGCAGTGCGTTGACGAGTGCCAGTTCCGCCGGCTCGGTCAACCGCGTCTGCCGCACGTCCGTAACGGGAGGCACGTCTTTGGTGATGTTCTTGACGCGCTTGAAGAGCGTCGCTACGCCTTGCAACTCCGGTGAGCCGCTCAATTGCGCCAGCGCTTCCAGCTTCAGACGGGCTTCAACGGCGTCGACGTCGGGCCAGGCATGGAGCACCGCTCGAATGTTACGGATGTCGAATCCCCGTTCCTGAAACAGGTACGTAACCCGTTCGCGAACGAACGTAAACAGGGCCGAATGCGCCTGGCCTTCCAGCGAAAACTGACCGTGGTGCGCCGCGTACTCCAGGAGTGCCGCGATCGGTATTCGTCCCACCGGCCCGATCAACTCCGGCAGGTCGGTGAGAATCTTCACCACGCCCTGCGCCTGGCGGCGAAGGCCCAGCGGATCGCGGGAACCGGTCGGACGCTCTCCCGCGGCGAACATGCCGGCCAGCGAATCGAGCTTGTCGGCAAGCGAGACCGCGACCCACGTCACCGCCGCGGTGCCCAACTGCTGGCGTGAAGGAGGCGCGTCCGCTTCGACGCCGACCGGCAGATAGTGGTAGTAGATCGCCTTCCAGACGGCCTCGGGCTTTCCTTCTTCGCGGGCGTAAATGCCGCCCATCGTGCCCTGCAGTTCGGTGAACTCCCGCACCATATCCGTGGCAAGGTCCGCCTTGCAGAGCAGTCCGGCCTCTGTCGCCTGCGCCTCCGTGTTCGGCTGCCCCAATGTTCTTGCGAGCTGCCCGGCGAGGCGAGAGACGCGCAGGGCCTTCTGCTTGTAGTCGCCAAGGCTCTTGTGGAACAGGATCGTCGACAGGCGGTCGATCCGCGCCTCGAGCGGCTGCTGGCGATCTTCGTCCCAGAAAAACCGGGCGTCGCGAAGCCGCGCCGTGAGCACGCGCTCGGAGTTGCGGGCGATCACCTCCGGCTTTTCAGCCTGCGTGTTCGTCACGGCGAGGAACGCCGGCTTCAGCCTGCCCTCGTCATCCACCACCGGAAAGTAGTGCTGGTGGTGAATCATCGTGGTGGTCAGCACTTCTTCCGGAAGCTGCAGGAACTCGACCGGATAATGCCCCGCGACAACCGACGGATATTCGACGAGATCGGGAACCTCCTGCAGCAGTGACGAGTGCGCCGCGACGAGGCCGCTGACGCGGCCGCCCAGCTTGCGTGCGTGCGTTTCGAGCTCGCGCCTGATCTTCGACTCGCGCTCGCTCCGCTGCAGGATGACGAAGTTTTCGAGCAGCCGCGCTTCGTAGTCGTCGAACGTCTTGATCTTGATCGCCCGGCCGGCACGTCCGCTCGTGGTCAGAAAGCGGTGTCCGTATGTATTGGCTCCCGTCCGGATGTCCTGGACCGTGGGGCCCTGCGCCAGCTCGGTACGGCGAATGACGAATGGCACCACGCGTCCGCCATACAGGAGGACGAGCCATCTAATCGGCCGCGCAAAGACGAGGTCGCCCTTGCCGTCCTCGAGATAGGCGTCCCAGCGCATCTGCTTTGGAAACGTCAGGCTTCGAAGCAGGCCGGCCATGACGTCCGGCAGCACATCAACAGTCGCCTTGCCGCGTTGGCGCACTGTATACGCCAGATAGGGGCCCTTCGGCGTGTCCTTCCGTTCGAGCGCCCCCACTTCCACGCTGTACTTCTTCGCAAATCCCACAGCGGCAGGCGTCGGCTCTCCATCCGATTTGAATGCCGCCGATACCGGAGGTCCCGTGACCAGTTCTTCGAAGTCGGTCTGCCGCTCGGCAAGCTTGACCACGCGCGCGGTCAGGCGGCGAGGCGTGCTGTAGGTTTCGGTCGGAGCATCTGCCTCCAGCCGGAAGTCTTTCAGGCGGGCGTCCAGCTGCCCGCCGACCTGCCTCGTCAAACCGGGCAGCCAGCTGGCCGGTATCTCTTCGCAGCCGATCTCGATCAACAGCTCGCGGTCCACGCTACGCGCCTCCTGCTGATTGCGGCGGCGCCTCGGCGGCCTCGGCCGGCGCGTCGCCGACGTACGCCCGCGCGATCTTTACCGCGAGCTGCCGCACCCGGAGGATGTAGGCGGTGCGTTCGGTGACGCCGATGCTGCCGCTCGAGTCGAGGATGTTGAAGAGATGAGAGCACTTCAGCGCGTGCTCGAGCGCCGGCCAGATCAGTCCTGAATCGAGCAGCTGGCCGGCAAACGTGAAGTTCCTGTCGAACAGATCGCGGTGGAGCGCTGCGAACTCCGCCGGTGGAATGTTCACCTGGCCGAACGCATACTTCGACTGTTCGATCTCCTCCTGCAATCGCACTTCCCCATATTTCACGCCGCCGCCCCACTCCAGATCGAACACGTTCTCGACACGCTGCAGGAACATCGCAATACGCTCGAGACCGTAGGTGATCTCGCAGGAGATCGGCGAGAGATCCATGCCGCCGACCTGCTGGAAGTAGGTGAACTGCGTGATCTCGAGACCGTCCAGCAGGACTTGCCAGCCGATCCCCCAGGCGCCAAGCGTCGGCGACTCCCAGTTGTCTTCCTCGAAGCGGATGTCGTGCTGCCGCGGGTTGATGCCGCACGCTTCGAGGCTGTCCAGATACAGCTGCTGCACTTCGTCCGGCGACGGCTTCAGGATGACTTGGTACTGGTGGTGTTTGAACAGGCGATTCGGATTCTGTCCAAACCGGCCATCGTCCGGCCGGCGCGACGGCTGGACGTAGGCAACGCTCCACGGCTTGGGCCCAAGCACACGGAAGAGCGTCTCCGGGTGCGACGTGCCCGCGCCGACTTCCAGATCGAGCGGCTGCTGCAGCAGGCATCCGTGGGACGACCAGAACGCCGACAGCTTGAGGATGAGATCTTGAAACGTCACGAAAGGACTAATTCTCCGCCGCGCGGCGCATCTCTCGAAGCACCCGATCCGACTTCAACGACTTCTCCAGATGCGTCGCGATCAGCGCACGATGCACGCCTTCCAGTTCGCGCAGGACGCGCACGTCCGCCGGCACGGCGCCAACCTCGTGCGGCGGAACGGCTCGCGCCGAGGCCAGGAATCCCAGTGCCTGTGGCGACAGCGTGCCGCGCACCTCTGGGTACACCCCCTGCAGGCGCAGCAGCCAGTACTCGAAATAACGCGCCAGCGGCTCCGGCGGCGCTCCCGCCGTCAGCGCATCCAGCATGGACGCACCCAATCGGTACAGCCGATCGTCGGCGTCGCTGTCCTGCGCCCACTCGTCGAGCAGTTCCGCGATGTATTCGACGAGCAGATAGCGGCCCGCCAGGGCGGGTGTCGCCGCGCTCGACGATGCCGTCAGCGAGAGGGGCGAACGGACCGTCTCGGCGTAGTTCAGGCCGACCAGTTCCCGCCGTTCGCTCTCGAAATACGCCACCCTGACTTCGGTCAGCGGCTCGAGCGCGCCGGCAAATCGGGACCGCTGCCGCCGTGCCCCCTTGGCAACGCCGCGCTTCTTACCGCGGTCCTTCGTCAGGAACACGACGATCCGGTCGGCTTCACCCAGTTTATAGGTGCGGAGAACCAGCGCTTCGGCTGTGTGCAGCGGCACGAATCCGTCTATTTTAGTGGCAAAACCCTGCTTACAAGCCCGCCAGGTGCTGAATAAAGATGGTCGCCAGACCCAGGTACGCGAAGAACCCGGCGATATCGGTCAGCGTCGTGATGAACACGGACGAGGCGAGCGCGGGATCGACGTTCGCCGCCCGCAGCCCGAGCGGCACCAGCGTCCCGGCTGTGGCGGCGACGAACATGTTGATGATCATCGCCGCGCCGAGTACCAGACCGAGCGTCGCGTTGCCGCGCCAGACCCACGCCACCAGCGCAGCGATCACCCCGAGCACCATACCGTTGCCCAGTCCGACCGTCGCCTCCTTCAGCAAGGCCTTCCTCGAGTTGCTCCACGTCAGCTCGCCAAGCGCGATACCGCGAACGATTACGGTCAGCGTCTGCGTGCCCGCGTTTCCACCCATCCCGGCAACCACGGGCATGAAGATCGCGACGGCGGCCAGCTGGTCGATCGTCGGCTCGAAAATCGCCACGACGACCGTGGCCAGAAACGCGGTCATCAGGTTGATGCCGAGCCACGGCAGCCGTTTCCGGAACGACTCGATCGCCGGGGTAAACGCCCGGTCGTCGCCGGCGACACCGGCCAGACGGTAGATGTCCTCCGTCGCTTCGTCCTTGATGACGTCGATGACGTCGTCAACCGTGATGATCCCGACGAGCTTGTTCTCTTCGTCGACAACGGGAATCGCCAGCAGGTTGTAGGCGGCCACCTGCCTCGCCACTTCCTCCTGGTCCATGTCGACGCGGGCGCTGATCAGATCGGCGGTCATGATCCGCTTCAGCGGTGTCTCCGGCGACACCAGGAGCAGCCGGCGCAGAGACACGACACCCACCAGGTGCATGCGGTCGTCGACGACGTAGAGGTAGAACACCATCTCGACGTCGCGGTTGTTCTGGATCTCGGTGATCGCCTCGCCAACCGTCATGTCCTCGTTCAACGCGAAGACACTCGGGTTCATGATGCGGCCGGCCGTCTGCTCGTCGTATTCGAGGAGGTTCTCGACGACCCCCGACTCCTTGGGTCGCATCAAATCGAGAACAGCCGCCGACAGCTCTTCGGGCAGGTGATCGATCAGCGCGGCGGCATCGTCCGACTCGATCTCCTGAGCCAGTTTGGCGATCTCTTCCGCCGAGCGAGTGGCGAGGAGTGCGGCGCCTTTCTCGGGGCCGAGTTCGGAAATCGTCTCCATGGCGAGACGGCCGTTCCGATCCGCCAGGAGGCTGAAGGCGGCCTCGCGGTCCTTGTCGGGCAGTTCGCCGAGAATCTGGGCGAGGTCGGCAGGATGCTGCTTCTGCAGCAGGTTCAACAGGTTAGCGGTTGCACCAATGCGCAGCAGTCGTTTGACCGAGTCGAGGACGAGATCGATTCTGCGCTGCGCCGCCATTGTGAATCTTCCGACACTGATAAACGGCTAAATGTAGCACGGAAGAAACACGAAGATCGGCGCGTCTAATGGTCAGGTGGGTGGGGGTGGCGACGTGAGCCCCGAAATCCTCGAGGCCTGTCGCCGCGGGGACCGGGAAGCGTTCCGGGCGCTGTACGAGGCGTACAAGGACCGCGTCTACTCGATCGCGTTCTACTTCTTTCATGCGGATGCCGATGCGGCAAGCGAGGTAACCCAGCAGGTGTTCCTGAAGTTGATGCGTGAGATCGCCCGATTTCGCGGAGACGCCGCGTTCTCGACGTGGCTCTACCGGATGGTCGTCAACGCGTGTGTCGATCGGTCGCGCAGCCGCCGCAGGGACGCGGACGCCGGCGACCCGGTGGTGCTCGACCGCATGCCGGCGCCCGGCTCGCACGAGGAGTCGTTCGCGCAGAAGCAGCTGGCGGCATCGGTGCAGCAGGCGATTGCGACGCTGCCGGCGAAGCTGCGCGCGGCCATCCTCCTGCGATATTTCGACGATCTGTCCTATTCAGACATGGCAAGGGCGCTCAACTGCTCGATCGGCACGGTGGCGTCCCGTCTGAGCCGAGGACATCGTTTGCTGGCGAAGAAGCTGGCGCCAATACGAAATGTTCACCAGGCACGTTGATCAATCGTTGACGCGGTACTACGACGGCGAACTCCCGGCCGTCGAGAGACAGCGCGTCGAGGCGCACCTCGCATCGTGCGAGCGGTGCCGGGCTGCGCTCGATGAGATTCAGTTTTCGGCGACGCTGGTTCGTCAGTTGACCACCGTCAGCGCTCCCCCATCTGTCTGGCACGGAATCGATGCAGCACTGGCCGGGCCGCACCGCACCGTTGCCGCCCGTCTCCCGCTGCGGTGGGCGGCTGCCTGCGCCGTGCTGCTGGTCATTGCCGGTAGCGCCTACTGGTGGACCCGCGACTCCGTCGCTGGTCCATGGGAGGTGGCGCAGACGAAGGATGGCATCTCGCGCCGCATGACCAGTGGCGAGTGGGTCGAAACGGACGATGGCTCAGAGGCTCGCATCACCGTCGGGGCACTGGGCACCGTTGACGTTGCGCCCGGGACCCGTGTCCGTCTCGGCGAGGTCAGCGAATCCGAGTACCGGCTGGCGCTGGCGCGTGGGACCATCAGCGCGGAAATCGTCGCGCCGCCCCGCCTCTTCATCGTGGATACCCCGGCGAGCACGGTTGTCGATCTCGGCTGCGCCTACACCGTCACGGTCGGCGAGGACGGCGCCGGGCAGCTCAGAATGACGTCGGGCTGGGCCGCGCTGGAGTTCAAGGGTCGCGAATCGCTGGTGCCGGCTGGAGCCATCTGCAGGACCAGGCCCGGCGCGGGTCCCGGGACGCCGTACTTCGAAGATGCGCCTGCCGCGCTGAAGGAGGCTGTGGATGATTTCGATGAAGGGAGGCGGCGCACAGAGGCGCTCGCCGTCATCATCCGGGAAGCACGTACGCGCGACACCCTCACGCTGTGGCACTTGTTGTCGCGAGTCGGCGAGCCGGACAGGGTTCGCGTTTACGACGGGATTGCGGCGTTCGCGCCGCCGCCGGCAGGGGTCTCGCGCAGTCAGATACTGGCACTCGACGCGGACGCGCTTCGGGAGTGGCGAGAAGAGCTCGCCTGGAAATGGTGACCGTCGCTTCCGCCTTCAGGCGGACGAACCGGCGTAGTGTCCGCCTTCAGGCGGACCTTGAAAGGAGCCCTCATATGTCTCTGATCCGATTGCTCGCCGCGGGAACCGCTACCATCGCCGTTGTCGCAGCCTCGGCGACGGCTGGAACGATGTTCCGCGTTGAGATCGGCTCCCCCGTGGCGTTGGGAGTCAACAAGTATTTCAAGAAGACCGACAAGAAGCTGATCGTCGCGGTGCGCGCGGTGGTGTGCCAGGACCTCGCGAACGTGCGAATCACCGGCACTGCCGAAGGGGTGGTTGCCGGCAAGCGACAATCGCTGCCGGTCACATTAACCGCGGTCGAGCCGGCGGAGGCGGTCTACGCCATCCATCAGCAGTGGCCGCAGGAAGGTGCGTGGGTATTGCACCTGAAGGGGACGTGCGCATCCCCCAAGGCTGAGGCCAGCACGCTCGTCGCCGTCAGCAAGGGAACATTCATCCGCGAGAAGAGCGAAGTGCTGCGCGAACCCGCTACGAAGAAGCAGGTCGACGATGCGGTTGCCGCGCTCGCGCGTTCACAATCCTGAGGTTCCTATGAATCCACAACGATTCGGAATCGTGCTCACCGTCGTCAACCTGTTCCTGCTCGCCCTGCTGATTTCACAGGTCAACAAGCCAGCGATTGCGTCGGAGGCAATGCTGCGTGGGCGGGGTCTGGAGATCGTCGATGCAAAAGGACGGGTGCGGGCCAGCATCAGCGTGATGCCCGAGGAGAAATCCGCAAACGGGTCCACCTTCCCCGAGACCGTGCTGTTGCGTCTGATCACCGACCGGGGGCGTCCGGCGGTCAAGATCAGCACGTCAGAGGGCGGCGGCTCGGGAATGTCCTTAGCCGGTCCGACCGGGACCCATCAAACATATGTAAGCATCGGTGCCAAGGACACGTCCACGACCTTGAAGCTGAAAAACGAAGACGGCAAGGAGCGGATGCTGACGCCTTAACCAATCTGGCCGTATTTTCGTGGGGCGAGCCTGCAAGGCTCGCCGCGCGAACCCGCAGGGTTCGCGCCACGGAATCAGGTCTACCTTCAGGTCGGCCTTTCATCTTCAGGTCTAGGGTTCTCTGTTCTGGGCCTTGATCTCGTCCAGCATCCGCTCGTCGTCGCGCCACTCCGATTTCACCTTCACGTGCAGATCGAGATAGACGTGCTTCTCGAGGTATCGCTCCAGCTCAGCGCGTGCGGCGGTGCCGATCTGCTTGATCATGGCGCCGCCCTTCCCGATCACGATCGGCTTCTGCGATTCACGGTCCACGAGGATCGTGCAATACAGGTCCACTCGCTCGTCATCGGCTGATTCGTCGAACCGATCGACGACCACCGCGGTCGAGAACGGCAGCTCGTCGTGGGTCAGCTGCAGCACCTGCTCGCGCACCACTTCGGCAACGAAGAAGCGCTCGCTCTGAGCCGTCAGGTAGTCGGGCGGATACAACGGCTCGCCTTCCGGCAGGTACTGCAGAAACAGCTTCTCGAGGACGTCCACGTTCGTGCCGTCCGACGCCGATGCCGGCACGATCTCGGCGAATGGGTGCTCCTGCCGGTAGTGATCGATGAGCGGCAGGAGCTTTTGCTTTGCCACGAGATCGACCTTGTTGAGGACCAGAATTGCCGGCTGGGTCGCTTCCTTCATCAGATCGAGCATGTACCGATCGCCCTTGCCCGGCTTCACCGACGCGTCCACGATCAAGGCCAGCACGTCAACCTCGCGCATCGACTCGCGCGCGATGTCCACCATCCGCACGTTGAGCCGGTGCATCGGCTTGTGGACGCCTGGCGTGTCGACGAACACTACCTGCCCTTCCGGGTAGTTCTTCACACCGACGACCCTTGTGCGCGTGGTCTGCGGCTTGTCGGAGACGATGGCGAGCTTCTGGCCGATGATGCGGTTGAGCAGCGTCGATTTCCCGGCGTTCGGCCGGCCGAGCAGCGACACGAAACCCGATTTCACGCCGTTCGTTCTAACTCCCGTTGGAGGAAGTCGACAACGCGCTCGAAGGGATCGAATCCGAAGGCGGCTGCAACGGACGGGCGGAGGTTCGAGTTGGCGTTGATGTCGTAGAAGACCCGCCGGCCGTCTGGTGTCTCGAGATACTCGATGCCGCCCACGTCCAGCCTGGCCGCACGCACGATCCGTCCGGCCACCTCCACCGCGTCTCTTGGCACCTCGATGTAAGGATAGAACTCGACCGGAGGTGCATGCACCTCCGGTACTTCGCACACGCCGTCGCCGTCGTCCGGGTTGCAGACCGGCGATGGGCACAAATTGAAGCGGCCGTGGGTTTTGACCCGCATCGCGTACAGGAGCTCGCCGCCGAGGAACTCGAGCCGGACGATGCCGTGGTCAGGGTCGTGCGGCAGGTATTCCTGCAGGAGGAACAGGTTATCCGGGAGCCACACCTCTGGATTGGCTGAGAGGATCGAGCAGACGTGCTCCAGCGATTCGACGACATGAATACGCGCACCGCTGCCGCCCTGATCAGGCTTGAGGATCGCCGGCCAGCGAATCGTGTCCTGGTACGCGCGGAGTGCCGCCGCGTCGTTGAACGTGATCGACCATGGCGTGTCGATGCCGAGCGTACGCAGCAGCGTCGCCTGCGCGCTCTTGCTCAACTCCAGCGCGAAGACCTCGGCGCCGTTCAGCACACGCGCCCCGCGCCGCTCCAGTGTCCGCATATAGGCGAGCGCGAGCGGGACGGCGCGGGTATTGCCCCGGACGTAGGCACTCGGGCTCGCCTGATTGAAATACAGCCTCGCCAGCGCCGTTTCGTCATTGCTGAAGGCCGCGTGTTTGAGATCGAATGGCGCGTAGGCGACTCCCCGGCGCTCGAGGGCGTCGAAGAGCGGCTTCTGCCACTCCGGGTGTTCGTGAAGGACGACGAGATCCGGCCGTGTGGGCATTACGGCTCCCTGGCCGGTTCCGGCCGCCGCCGCACGCGTACCTTGGTGATGCGCCGCCGCTCGACCTCGAGCACCTCGAAGACGAGCTCGTCGATTTCGACGATCTCGCCAACATACGGCATCCGCCCAAGCTGCGACAGCAGGAATCCGCCGACCGTCTCGAAGCCCTCGCGCTCGATATCCACGCCCAAACGTTCGCGGACTTCATCGACGTTCACCTTGCCGCTGAACGTAAAGACGCCATTGCCTTCGTCGGTCACCGTCTCGCTCTCGACGTCGTACTCGTCGCGGATCTCGCCGACGATTTCCTCGAGTAAATCCTCGAGCGTGACGAGCCCCGCCGTGCCGCCGTATTCATCCACGACGATGGCCATCTGCAGCTGCCGACGCTGCATCTCCTTGAGCAGCTCCGACACCCGCTTGCTCTCGGGCACGAAGTGCGCCGTCCGCATCAGCGTCGTCATCGGCGGCGCCGCGTCCGGCGGCAGCGCGACTAGATCCTTGACGAACACGATGCCGAGGATGTTGTCGAGGCTGTCGCGATACACCGGCATGCGCGAGTACTGCTCCTCGCGAAACAGAGCCCGCAGATCGGCCAGCGACGTATCCACGTGCACGGCGACGATGTCGGGCCGCGGTGTCATGACCTCACGGGCCACGGTTTCGGTGAAATCGACGATCGACTGGAGGAGCTCCCGCCCTTCCTCGTCCGAAATGGCGTCGTCGGCCGCCGATTCCGTCGCGTTGGGCGGTGTCTCGGCCTCGGATTCGCTGCCGTTGCCGCCGTTGGCGGATTCCCGGTCGCGGCGCGGCCCGAAGATACGGATGATCGTGAGCGTCACCGGCAGAAGCGCACGCGCCATCACGTGGAACACCGGCAGCATCAGATCGAGCGCCTGCTCCGGGTTGGCTCGTACGATCAGCATCGGCAGCACGTGCTCGCATACGACCACGAAGGAAATCAGCGAGACGACGAAGACGGCGATCGACGTCGCGTCACGCACGTCGCTGACGCGCGCGATGAGCACGCCGGCCGCCACGATGCAGATCCCGAGCAGCAACCGCAGCGGGACGAAGAGCTGCATCGGATCGTCGAGGTAGTGGCCGAGCCGGTCGCTGCGGCCGCCGCGTTCGGCCATCAGCCGCAGCGACAGCCGCATCAGCGCGCTGAAAGCCGCCTGGATCGCGCCGAGGAAGACGGTGGCGCAGCCGAGCAGGAAGATGGCGAGAGGCGTCATCGAGCGGGGCGCGGCGCCTCACGCTCGATGAGACCTTCCCGCAATCCGCCCGCACGGCGCAGGCGCTGTTCAAGTCGTCTCATTTCGCCGTTGTCGCGCTCGTGATCATAGCCAAGAAGGTGCAGCAGCCCGTGCAGGGCAAGCACCCGAAATTCCGTGGCCAGGCTGTGCCCTGCCGCCCTGGCCTGTCGCCGTGCAACATCCAGCGCGATCACGATATCGCCGAGCTGGCCGGGCTCATCGGCGGGAAACGACAGGACGTCCGTGGGAAGGTTTTTATCGCGATAGCGGCGATTCAGCTCCCGCACGCGACCGTCGGGAACCACCGCAACGATGACAGTACCCCGCCCGCGGGCGGGCGCGACCAGCTCGAGCCAGGCCGCGAGCCCCGGCGCGCGGACGCCGGGCGGCAGCACGATCTCTACGGTCAGCCGGCGGTGGAACTTACGAGGCTTGGTCTTTGGCGGCGCGCGGCGTCGAGTAGGCGTCATAGGCCTTGACGATCTGCTGCACCAGCTTGTGCCGGACGACGTCCTTGTCGTCGAAGTAGATGATGCCGATGCCGTCGATCTCGCGGACGATCTTGAGCGCCTCGACCAGGCCCGACAACTTCGGGTTCGGCAGGTCGATCTGCGTGATGTCGCCGGTCACGACCGCCTTGGATCCGAACCCGAGTCGCGTCAGGAACATCTTCATCTGCTCCGACGTCGTGTTCTGGGCCTCGTCGAGGATGACGAAGGCGTCGTTCAGCGTACGGCCGCGCATGAACGCCAGCGGCGCCACTTCGATCGTGCCGCGTTCGACGAGCCGCGACGCCTTGTCCGTGTCCATCATGTCGTAGAGCGCGTCGTACAGCGGCCGCAGATAGGGATTGACCTTTTCCTGCAGATCGCCCGGCAGGAACCCGAGCTTCTCCCCCGCCTCGACGGCGGGACGGGCCAGGATGATCCGGCTGACCTTCTTCGCCATCAGATAGCTGACGGCCTGGGCCATCGCCAGGTACGTCTTGCCGGTTCCCGCCGGTCCCACACCCAGGACGATGTCGTTCTGCTCGATGAGCTCCAGGTACTTCTTCTGGTTCGCGCTCTTCGGGTTGACCCGCCGGCGCGTACCCTGCGCCTGCCTGGCCGCACTCGGACCCTCCTTGGAAAAGTAGTCGCGCAGATCGACGTGCGGGTCGTCGACCACCAGCTCTGCCGCCGTCTTGACGTCGGAGCTGGCCAATTCGTACCCCGAGTCGCGCAGCTGCGCCAGCTGCTCGAACAGCCGTTCGACGCGCTGCTCCGAGCTCCTGGTGCCTTCCACGATCAACTCGTCGCCGTGCGTCCGGATCTCGACATCCATCAGCGACTCGATGTGCTTGAGGTTGGCGTCGTGCGGACCGTAGAGGATCTCGATGCCTTCCTGTGGAACGGCGATCTTCTTCATGTGTTCGCGATCCGGATGTGCAGCTCGCGGAGCTGACGTGGGTCAACCTGGGAGGGTGCGTCCGACATCAGATCCACCGCCGCAGCCGTCTTCGGGAAGGCGATCACCTCGCGAATCGAGGACTCTGCCGCCAGGATGGCGATGACGCGATCGAGGCCAAGAGCAATCCCGCCGTGCGGAGGCGTGCCGTATTCGAGGGCCTCGAGGAAGAATCCAAACCGCGTCCGCGCCTCCTCCTCGCTGATGTTGAGGAGCGAGAACATCCGGCGCTGCAGCGTGGAGTCGTGGATACGGATGCTGCCGCCGCCGATCTCGCTGCCGTTCAGCACCAGATCGTAGGCCTTCGCCCGGGCAGCGCCCGGATCCGTTTCGAGACGGCCGATGTCGTCATCGTGCGGCGACGTGAACGGGTGATGCACGTAAATCCACTTGCCTTCCCCAGCGTCCCATTCCAGCAAGGGGAAGTCCACGATCCAGGTAAAGGCGTACCCATCTGCGGGCAGCAGATTGTCCCGACGGGCGATGTTCAGCCTGAGCTGGCCCAGCAGCTTCGAGGTCGAGTCGGGTGCGCCGGCGGCTATCAGCAGCAGTTCGCCGTTGCTGACTCGGGCCTCGTCAAGCAGTTTGCGGACGGCGTCCTCGCCCATCGCTTTCATGATCGAGCTGGTCACCGAGCCGTCGTCGAGGCGGCGAGCCCAGACGAGCCCCGTCGCACCGAGCGCCTTCGCCTGATCAACCAGGCCGTCCACCTCGCTCCGTGAATAGCCGCTGGCGTTCCTGACGACGAAACCGCGGACGGTTCCACCGTTCGCCACGATCTCGCGGAACACCCGGAAGCTGGACTCGCGGAAGAACTCGCGCAGATCCTCGATCGCCATGCCGCAGCGCAGATCAGGCTTGTCGGATCCATACCTGGCGATCGCCTCGGCGTACGGCATGCGTGGAAACGGCGTGGTGATCTCGCGGCCTATCACGGCGAAGATCTGCTTCATCAACGGTTCGATGACACCGAAAATCGTCTCCGGCCGCGCGAACGACATCTCGACGTCGACCTGCGTGAATTCCGGCTGCCGATCCGCGCGCAGGTCCTCGTCGCGGAAGCATTTGCAGATCTGTACATAACGGTCCATTCCGGCGACCATCAGGATCTGCTTGAACAGCTGCGGCGATTGGGGCAGGGCAAAAAACTCGCCAGGGTGAACACGGCTCGGTACCAGGTAATCGCGTGCACCTTCGGGAGTGGATTTCGTCAGAATCGGCGTTTCAATTTCAAGAAAGCCGTTCTCGTCGAAATAGCGCCGTGTGATCGAAGTCACCCGGTGGCGGAGGATCATGTTCCCCTGCAGGCGGGGCCGGCGCAGGTCGAGATAGCGGTACTTGAGGCGTACGTCTTCGGCCACCGGCGTCTCGTCGGCAATCGGAAACGGCGGCGTCTTCGCCTCGTTGAGGAGCACGAGCTGACGTACGACCACTTCCACCTCGCCCGTCGAGAGCTTCGGGTTCACCGTGTCGGCCGATCGCCGGCGCACACGGCCGGTAGCCGCGACCACGAACTCCGAGCGGAGCCGCTTGGCCTTCGCCATCAGCGCCTCGTCGTCCTTGTCGAACACGACCTGCGTGACGCCCTCGCGATCCCGCACGTCGATGAACAGGAGGCCGCCCAGATCGCGGACGCGATGCACCCACCCGAGCAGCACCACGTCGGCCCCCACGTCGTCCGGGCGGAGCGCGCCGCAGGTGTGCGTCCGTGTCAGTTCCCCCAGTTGTTCAGCCACGTTGCTTCAGTTCCTTCAGAATCGCCGCGCCGGCTCCGTCCTGTTCGTATGTGTGCTGGGTCTTCGCCGCGAGGTGTTTGACCGTCAGGGTGCCGTTCGCGATTTCGTCGCCACCGAGGATGGCGACAAACGGAATCCCTCGTGAATCAGCGTACTTGATCTGCTTGCCGATCTTGTCGGGATCCGGATAGATGAGGACGCGCAGCCCCGCTTGCCGCAAGCTGCCGGCAACCCGCATGGCGTGGGGCATGTCCGCGGCGTCGAATACGGCCACCATGACGTCGGCGGGGGTCGTCGCCACGGACGCCGGGAACATCCCGCGCTCCCCCATCACGACCAGGATCCGCTCCAGCCCGAGCGAGAACCCGCAGGCAGGGATGCTCTGGTCGAGGAACATCCCCACCAGGTTGTCGTAACGTCCGCCGCCGCCGAGACTTCCGGCGAGATCCGGAACGTTGACCTCCATGATCGCGCCAGTGTAGTACGACAACCCGCGCGCGAGCGTCAGGTCAAGCTGAATACGACCCGCAGCCGATGTTTCATTGGCGAGGGCCACGATTTCGGACGTGTTCTGCAACGCGGCGAGGCCAACGGCATCGAAGTCTGACCCGAAACCGATGCTGGTGCCGGGCTCGCCCCGTCCGTGTTCCATTAGCTGAAGGAGCGATTCGGCGGACTGTGGCGTGATGCCGCGTGCCGTCAGTTCGGCATGCACCGCATCGCGTCCGATCTTGTCGAGCTTGTCAATCGCCACGAGCGCGGTTGTATGCAGCGGCTCCTGAATACCCGCCGCCGTCAGGATCGAAGTCAGCAGCTGCCGGTGATTCAGGCGGATCCTGAAGTCCGAGAAACCGAGCTCCTTCAGGACGTCCGCTACTGCAGCACACAGTTCGGCTTCCACTGCCGGTGATGTGGAGCCGAGGAAGTCCACATCGCACTGATAAAACTCGCGGAACCGTCCGCGGGCCGGACGGTCCGCCCGCCATACCGGCTGAATCTGGTAGCGCTTCCACAGCCGCGGCAGCTTGCTCTGGTGATGAGCGATGACTCGCGCCAGCGGCACGGTCAGGTCGTAGCGGAGCGCCAGGTCCGCCTGGCCGCTCGCCTCGTGCTCGCCGCGCTTCAGGATCTTGAAAATGAGCTGATTGCCCTCGTCCCCGTACTTGCCCATCAGGGTTTCGAGGTTTTCGGCGGCGGGGGTCTCGAGCGGCTCGTAGCCGTAGCGCTCGTACACCTGCTTGACGATGCCGATGACGTACTCGCGGCGCCGCACGTCCTCCGGCAGGAAGTCGCGCATGCCGCGCGCCGGCTCGGTGCGTGTCATCGACGGAAATTCAGAATGCAGAATTCTGAATGCATGCAACGGGTAGCATCAGCAGTCCGCGGCTGCATTCTGCATTTTGCATTCTGCATTAGAGCCTCGGCAGCGTCAGGCCCTGCTGCTTCTGGTACTTGCCCGCCTTGTCCGCGTAGGAGACTTCGCAGTCTTCGTCGCTCTCAAAGAAGAGCACCTGGGAAATGCCCTCATTCGCGTAGACCTTCGCCGGCAGCGGCGTCGTGTTCGAGATCTCGAGCGTGACGTATCCCTCCCACTCCGGCTCGAACGGCGTGACGTTCACAATCAGCCCGCAGCGCGCGTAGGTGGATTTGCCGACGCAAACAGTAAGGACGTTCCGGGGGATCCGGAAGTATTCGACGGTCTTGGCCAGGGCGAAGGAATTCGGCGGGATGATGCAAACGTCCGCCTTTACGTCCACGAACGACCGCGCGTCGAAGTTTTTCGGATCGACGACGGTGCTGTTGATGTTGGTGAAGACCTTGAACTCGTCGGCGACGCGGATGTCATAGCCGTAGGACGAGAGGCCGTAGGAGATGACGCCCTTTCTCACCTGACGGTCCTCGAACGGCTCGATCATCCCGTGCTCGAGGGCCATCTTCTTTATCCAGCGATCGGCCTTAATCGACGGCATAGCGTCAGCGCTTCCCGAAAAACATCATCACGAGCGTCAGAATCAAACTCACGAGGATCGATGTCGCCAGGGGAAAGTAGAAGCTGAAGTTACCTCGCTTGACGGCGAAATCCCCGGGCAGCCGTCCCAGCGGGAACCCGAGCGTCATCAGCAGCCCGGCCCCCGCGATCACCAAACCGGCGAGGATGAGAAATCGGCCCATCTTCGTCTCAGATCAGCTCCATCCCGCGGAAAAAATACCCCAGTTCAAAGGCGGCCGTCTCCGGCGCGTCGGATCCGTGGGTGGCGTTCCGCCCGATCGACTCGCCGAAGTCGCGGCGCAGCGTGCCCGGCGCCGCCTTGGCCGGGTCGGTCGGTCCCATCGTGTCCCGCCATTTCCTGATCGCATCCGGCGCCTCGAGGGCGAGCAGCACGCATGGTCCGGAGGACATGAACTCGGTCAGTTCGCCGAAAAACGGCCGCTCGCGATGGACGGCGTAGAACCCTTCCGCTTCCTGTTTCGACAGGTGCTGCAGACGCATTGCCCGGACGGTGAAGCCGGCCTCCTCGATGCGGGCGAGGATCTTGCCGGCCAGCCGCCGGCTCACCGCGTCCGGCTTGATGATCGCGAACGTCCGCTCAGTGCCTACTCCCGCAGTGCTCATCGTCCGAGTGCCTCTCGCATCTTGGCTCCCATGTCCGCCGGGCTCTTCACCACGTGAACACCCGCGCGGGTGAGCGCGTTCATCTTTTCCGCCGCCGTTCCCTGGCCGCCGGCAATGATGGCGCCGGCATGACCCATTCGCCGCCCCGGCGGCGCCGTCTGCCCGGCGATGAACCCGACCACCGGCTTGTTGAACGCACGTTTGATGAACGCCGCCGCGTCTTCTTCAGCCGTGCCGCCGATCTCGCCGATCATCACGACCGCCTCGGTGTCAGGGTCCGCCGCGAACAGCGTCAGCGCGTCGATGAAGCTCGTGCCGATCAGAGGATCGCCGCCGATGCCGATGCAGGTCGTCTGCCCCATCCCCTGCTTCGAGAGCTGATGGATCGCCTCGTAGGTCAGTGTTCCGCTCTTCGAGACGATGCCAATCGTTCCTTCGCGGCAGATATGGCCCGGGATGATCCCGGCTTTCGCCTGCCCGGCCGTGATGACTCCGGGGCAGTTGGGGCCAATGAGCCTCGTCCGGCGCCCTTTCATGAATGTCATCACCTTGAGCATGTCGAGCGTCGGAATGCCTTCGGTGATGCAGACGGCAAGCGGGATCTCCGCGTCGGCCGCTTCCATGATGGCGTCCGCCGCGAAGGCCGGCGGAACGAAGATGACGCTGGCATTCGCCCCCGTCTCACGTACCGCGTCGTGAACGCTGTTGAACACCGGCCACCCTTCGTGGACGGTGCCGCCCTTGCCCGGCGTGACGCCGCCGACGACACTCGTGCCGTACGCGGCGGCCGCCTTCGCGTGGAACGTGCCCTCGCGGCCGGTGAGTCCCTGGACGATCAGACGGGTGTTCTTGTCGAGTAGGACGGACAAGGCTATTTATGATTTGGGATTGGTGAGTCGTGATTGGGGTTGTTCCGCCAGCGCGACCACTTTCTCTGCGGCTTCGCCCATCGCGTCGGCGGTCGTGAAATTCAGGCCGCTTTCGCGGAGCAGCCGCTTCCCTTCCTCGACATTCGTGCCTTCCATCCGGATCACGATCGGCACGCGAACGCCCAGCTCGGTGACAGCGGCAATTACCCCCTGCGCCAGCACGTCACATCGAAGGATGCCGCCGAAGATGTTGATCAGCACGGCCTTGACGTTCTTGTCCGCCATCAGGATGCGGAAGGCGTTCTTGATTTGTTCGGCGTTTGCGCCACCGCCCACGTCAAGGAAGTTGGCGGGCTCTCCACCGGCGAGTTTGATGATGTCCATCGTCGCCATCGCCAGCCCGGCGCCGTTCACCATGCAGCCGATGTTGCCGTCCAGCCGGATGTAGTTCAGCGAAAACTTCGAGGCCTCGACTTCGAGCGGGTCCTCTTCGCTGACGTCGCGCAGTTCCTTCAGGTCGGGATGACGGTAGAGCGCGTTGTCGTCGAAGCTCACCTTGGCGTCGAGCGCCAGGAGATCGCCCCCCTTCGTCAGGATCAGGGGGTTGATCTCGATCATCGACGCGTCCGTTTCGATGAACGCCCTGTAGACCGACTCGAGCAGCTTCACGAACTTCGACACCGACGCCGCCGGCAAGCCCATGCCGAACGCCAGCTTGCGGGCCTGGAACGCCACGACACCGGTGCCCGCATCGATCCGCTCTTTCAGAATCTTGCCGGGATCGGAGGCCGCCACCTCCTCGATGTCCATTCCCCCGGCCGCGCTGGCGATCACCACCGGGGACGCGGATGCCCGGTCGATCACGATGCTCAGGTACAGCTCGCGATCGATCTGAAGGCCTTCCTCGATGAGCACGCGGCCGACCTTCTTCCCTTCCGGGCCTGTTTGATGGGTGACGAGGGTCATCCCGATCATCTGCTTGGCGATCTGCTCGCCTTCGGCCGCGGACCGGGCAATCTTGACGCCTCCGCCTTTGCCCCGTCCGCCGGCATGGATCTGCGACTTGACCACAACGACGTCGCCGCCGAGACGGCGAGCGATGTCCCCCGCCTCTGCTGGAGAGAACGCGACCTCGCCGCGCGGAACCGGCACGCCGAACCGCGCGAGAACTGACTTTGCCTGGTACTCGTGGATTTTCACAAAGAGGTGATCGTATACGAGATGCAGTGACGCGTAAGGGCCGACCTTGAGGTCGGCCGCTACATGCCGATTACGTCAACCAATTCCTTCACGGACGCCGCCGACTTCTTGAGCGCTGCGTCTTCGTCCGCCGTCAGCTTAATCTCGATGATCTGCTCCACGCCTCGCGCGCCGAGCTTCACAGGCACGCCGACGAAGAGATCGCGAATCCCGTACTCTCCCTGGAGGAAGACGGAGCACGGAAGGATCTTCTTCTTGTCCTTCAGAATGGCGTCGCACATCTCCGCGGCCGCCTGACCGGGCGCGTACCACGCGCTCGTGCCGACCAGTTTCGTGATCTCGGCGCCGCCGTCGGCCGTCCGCTTCGCGATCGCGTCGATCCGATCCTTCGACAGCAGTTCCGTCAGCGGAATGCCTGCTACCGTCGAGTACCGCGGCAGCGGCACCATCGTGTCGCCGTGTCCGCCGAGCACGAACGAATGAACGTTCTGGACCGAGACGTTCAGCTCCATGGCGACGAACGTGCTCATGCGCGCCGAGTCGAGGACCCCGGCCATACCGATGATCCGCTCGCGCGGAAATTTGGTCAGCCGGAAAAGCGCCTGGGACATCGCATCGAGCGGATTGGCGACCGGCACGACGATCGCGTTCGGGCAGTACTGCACCAGGTTCGGCGCGATGCTCTTCATGATCTCGAAGTTGTCGCGGACGAGATCGTCACGGCTCATGCCCGGCTTGCGCGGCTTGCCCGACGTGATGACGACGATGTCGGAGCCTGCGGCGGCATTCCAGTCTGCTCCGCCGATGACGCGCGAATCCGAGCCGATGATCGGACACGTCTCGTAAATGTCGAGCGCAACGCCGGCGGCTTTCTGCTCCGCGATGTCGATGATGACGACATCGGCGAGCGCCTTCTCTGCAATCGCGCGGGCGACAGTCATGCCGACGTTGCCGGCCCCGCCCACCACTGTGACTTTGCGATTCATGAACTCCTCATTAGGGCACGATCCCGCAGCCGCGGATCGAAGTACTCACAATTTCTGTGGAAAAGCCTGTTGAAAAGAGGCCGCGTACGCAGCGAACCGCAACCGATTCCACGGCATTTAGCGGTTTGCACCATCGTTGTGCGGACGTTACCTTCCCGAACCAAAGATTATACTTTCAAGCATCCGCGTTATTCGAACGCGAATACACAGTCACTAAGTCTGGTCCCATCGTGAAAATTGTTGTCGCCGACGACCTCCCTGAATCCGCACTTCAACTCCTGAAAGCAGAAGGCTGGACCGTCGACGCCCGCACCGGGCGTACGGCGGAGCAGCTCGCCGCCGACGTCGCTGAGGCTGACGCGCTGGTCGTGCGAAGTGCAACCAAGGTCACCGCGGAGCTCATCGCCGCCGCCAAGAAGCTGCGCGTGATCGCTCGCGCGGGAACAGGCGTGGACAACGTGGACGTGCCAGCAGCCAGCGCCCGCGGCATTGTCGTCATGAACGCGCCCGGTGCGAACAGCATCAGCGTCGCCGAGCTGGCGATGGGCTTGATCCTGGCGCTCGCCCGCCATCTCCCTGCCGCAGACGCCGCCATGAAGCAGGGCAAGTGGGAGAAGAAGAAGTTTCTCGGCGAGGAGGTTCGCGACAAGACGCTCGGACTGGTGGGGCTGGGCCGGATTGGTCAGGAGGTGGCGAAGAGGGCCTCCGGATTCAGCATGCGCGTCATCGCGCACGATCCATTCATCTCGGAACGGGTCGCCGCCGACCTCGGCGTCGAGCTCGTGTCGATGGACGACCTGTTTACCCGCGCCGACTATATCTCCCTGCACATGCCGTCGACGCCACAGACCAAGCAGCTGGTGAACGCCGCCAGGCTGCACAAGATGAAGAAAGGCGTGCGGATCGTCAACACTGCACGCGGCGATCTGATTGATGAAGCGGCACTTGCCGATGCCATCGAAGCAGGCCTCGTCGGCGGGGCGGCCCTTGACGTCTTTACCAAGGAACCCACGGTGGACCACCGGCTGCAGTCATTGCCACAGGTGATCGCGACGCCGCACATCGCGGCCTCGACCCGGGAGGGCCAGGAGCTTGTCGGCGTAGAAACTGCCGCGGCGCTGCGCGACTTCCTTAAAGACGGCCTGATTCGCAACGCGGTCAACTTCCCGTCGGTATCCGCCGACGAATACAAGAAGCTGCAACCCTTTGTCACGCTTGCAGAACGGCTCGGAACATTCATCGCCCAGATGAGCGATGGCCGCGCCGCGTCCCTGGGCGTGCGCTACTACGGGGAGGTCACCAAAAGCCGAACCGATATGCTCGGGAACGCCGTCCTGGCCGGGATGTTCAAGCCGATTCTCTCGTCGGGAGTGACGCTCGTCAACGCGCGCGCGGTCGCCGCCGAACGTGGCATCGAGGTTGTCGAATCGAGCAGCACTCGCCGCCGCGACTACACCAGCCTGATCTCGGTGCAGCTCAAGACCGCCGAAGGCGCCAGGCACATCGAAGGGGCGATTTCCGAACGCGGAGTGCCCCGTCTGGTTTTGCTGGACGGTGTCGTCGTCGAAGCGCCGCTCGAGGGCACGATGATCGTGACCTGCAACACCGACCAGCCCGGCGTCATCGGACGCGTCGGCACGATTCTCGGACGCTACGACGTCAATATCGCGACGTTCGCGTTAGGGCGCGACGGCGACCGCGCCGTTGCCGTCGCCATCGTCGACGAGCCCGACGACAAGCCGATCCCGGAAATCGTCGTCGACGAATTGCGGGAAGTGCCCGCGATCCGTGAGGCGCGAATCGTCAGGGTCTGACCCTTCGCGCGACGCGCGAAGGCGGGCGTGTTATGATTCGCCGTGCACCCCGTTTCGTTCCGTGATCCATTCGAACGGACGGCACAAGTGACCTCGGTCGCTGTCATTCCTGCCCGCTACGCCTCGACACGATTCCCCGGAAAACCTCTCGCAGAAATCGCCGGCCGCCCGATGATCGAGCACGTCTACCGACGCGCGGCGGACGCACGTGGCATCGACGCAGTGGTCGTTGCCACCGACGACGAACGCGTGGTGACCGCGGTGGAACGCTTCGGCGGCATCGCCCGCATGACGGGCCGGCATCACCGGACCGGCATGGATCGCATCGCCGAGGTCGCCCGCGATCTGCACTGCTCCATCGTGGTGAACGTGCAGGGCGACGAACCGCTTGTCGAGCCGTCGGCCATCTCGCTGATGATCGACGCCTTGCGCGGTGATGCGGACCTGGAGATGGCAACGCTGCGGACCCCGATTCGACTCGAAGAGGATTACGCAAGTCCCCACGTCGTGAAGGTCGTGGTCGACGGCAACGACGATGCGCTGTATTTCTCGCGCGCGCCGATTCCGTTTCATCGAGAGGGTCCGCCGAAAGGCGGACACTACGCCTATAAACATCTAGGGCTCTACGCGTACCGCCGCGACTTTCTCATTCGTCTCGCGGCGCTGCCGCAAACGGCGCTCGAGCAGGCGGAATCGCTCGAGCAGCTGCGCGCGCTGGAGCACGGCCACCGTATTCGCGCGGTGGAAACCGAGCACGATTCGATCGGCGTCGACACCCCGGCGGACTTGGAACGTGTGCGAGAAACAGCCTCAAGTACACCATTGTGAGGTGGCATGACCCAACGACCTGATGGACCCGCCTTCGCCGAGGCTTCGGCGGGCAAGCGCCCTGTGAAATACATCTTCGTAACCGGCGGCGTGGTGTCGTCCCTCGGGAAGGGACTGGCGGCCGCCTCAATCGGCCGGCTGCTCGAGGATCACGGCTACACCGTGGCCCTGCAGAAATTCGACCCCTACATCAACGTCGATCCCGGCACCATGAGTCCCTACCAGCACGGCGAGGTGTACGTCACCGACGACGGGGCGGAGACGGACCTCGATCTGGGGCACTACGAGCGTTTCACCAGCATGGTGGCCTCGCGCAACAGCAACTGGACGACCGGGAAGATCTATCTGTCGGTCATTCAGAAGGAGCGGCGCGGCGACTACCTGGGACGCACGGTGCAGGTCATTCCCCACATTACGAACGAGATCAAGGACGCGATCCGCCTGGCCGGCCGCGACGTGGACGTCGTCCTGGTCGAGATCGGCGGCACCGTCGGCGACATCGAGAGCATGCCGTTCCTCGAGGCGATTCGCCAGTTCCGCCTCGACGTCGGCCGCGAGAACACGATCTACATTCACCTTACGCTCGTACCGTTCATCGGTACGGCTGGCGAATTGAAGACGAAACCGACGCAGCACAGCGTCCGCGACCTCCGGTCGATCGGTATTCAGCCCGATATCCTGCTCTGCCGCACGGATCGATTCCTCGACGCCGACATCAAGCGCAAGATCGCCCTCTTCTGCGACGTCAACGAGGAGGCGGTCATCACCGCCAAGGACGTCGACACGATCTATGAGGTGCCGCTCGTCCTGAAGGCCGAAGGGCTCGATCAGATTGTGCTCAAGCAGCTGGGTCTGCCCCTGACCCAGGCGCGGACCGACGCGTGGGAAGCGCTCGTGGATCGCATCAAGCACCCGGCGGACGACCTCACGATCCACGTCGTGGGCAAGTACACGGGCTACGAAGACTCCTACAAGAGCCTGAACGAAGCCGTCTACCACGGCGGCTTCGCCCACCGGCTCAAGGTGCGCCTGAACTGGGTCGAGGCTGAAGCGCTCGAAAAGGAGGGCGGGGCGGCGCTGCTCGAGGGAGCGCACGGCATTCTCGTTCCCGGCGGATTCGGGTCGCGTGGTACCCGCGGAATGATGAAGGCCGCTGAATATTCGCGCCAGCGCGGCGTCCCCTTCTTCGGCATCTGCTACGGGTTCCAGTGGGCAACGGTTGAGTACGCGCGAAACGTGTGCGGGCTCGAGGGCGCGGACTCAACCGAGGTGGACGAGAACGCCCCGCACAAGGTCATTTACAAGCTGCGGGATCTTCTCGGGGTCGACGAGCTCGGGGGAACGATGCGGCTGGGCCGGTATGCGTGCGAGCTGGCGCCAGGCTCGCTGGCCGAGCGCATTTACGGCGCCTCGCTGATTCACGAGCGCCATCGGCACCGCTTCGAGTTCAACTGCCTCTACGAGGGGCTGCTCGCCGAGCAGGGCATGCGCGTGTCGGGCCGTTCGCCGGACGGAAAATTCGTCGAGATCGCGGAACTGACCGCGCACCCGTGGTTCCTGGCCGTTCAGTTCCATCCGGAGTTCCAATCGAGGCCGCTGCGGCCGCATCCGCTGTTTGCGAGCTTTGTCGAAGCGGCGCACCGCCACAAGACCGGCGCGCTGGCGGATGCAGGAGTGACAGTAGCCAGCCGCTAGAATAGAGCCGTGCACCCGGTCCAGATCGGAGGCTTCACGGTGGGAGGCGGGCAGCCGCTCGCCTTCATCCTCGGCCCCTGCGTCATCGAAAGCGCGGCGCATGCCCTCGATCTGGCGCTTGCCATCAGAGACGTGGCCAACCGCTGCTCTGCCCCGGTTGTCTACAAAGCATCGTTCGACAAGGCAAACCGCACATCCGGCGCGTCGTTTCGCGGTCCGGGTCTCGAAGCGGGATTGCGCGTTCTCGGCGATATCAAGGCGCGGACGGGGCTTCCGGTGCTCACAGACATCCACGAACCCGCGCAGGCCGCCGCCGCGGCCGCGGTCGCCGACGTCATCCAGATTCCGGCATTTCTCTCGCGCCAGACCGATCTGATCGACGCCGCCGCGCGAACCGGCGCGGTCGTCAATATCAAGAAGGGACAGTTCCTGGCTCCGCGCGACGTCCGCCATGTGATCGACAAAGTGACTGCCACGGGTAACCATCGCGTCCTGGTCACCGAGCGCGGCGTGAGCTTCGGTTACAACAACCTGGTCGTGGACGTCCGCGCTTTTCCGATGCTGCGGGAGCTCGGCTATCCGGTCGTCTTCGACGTCACGCACAGCCTGCAGCTGCCAGGGGCTGGCGACGGGGTAACCGCTGGCCTCGCCGAGTACATCGAACCGCTGGCATCGGCCGGCGTTGCAGCCGGCGTGGATGCAATTTTCATGGAGGTCCATGAAGATCCGGCGCGCGCGAAAAGCGATGCCGCCAATGCCCTCCGGCTCGATCACCTCGAGCCGCTCATCCGAAAGCTGCAGCGGATCGACGCCGCAGCCCGGGAGCGGGCGATTCCGGATGCCGCCGCGGTGTCCTCGGGGGTCCGCGCGTGAGCAAGACCGTAGCGCCGGACTTCGCGCTGGCGCGCAAGGTGCTTCAGACGGAAGCCGCAGCCATTCTGGCACTGGTCGACCGCCTCGACGAGAGCTTCGAACGTGCCGTTCGACTGCTGCTCGAGTGCCGCGGCCGCGTGATCGTCACCGGCATGGGCAAGTCGGGGATCATCTGCCGGAAGATTGCCGCGACCTTGTCCAGCACCGGAACGCCGGCTTTCTTCCTTCACCCCGCCGAAGCGATCCATGGCGACCTTGGTGTCCTGCAGCCCGAGGACACCATCGTCGCCCTGTCGCACAGTGGGGAAACAGACGAGCTGCTCAGGCTGCTGGAAACGATCAAGCGCCTCGGCGCGCGCCTGATCGTGATGACCGGCGAGCCTCACTCGACGCTGGGCCAGGCCGCCGATGTGGCGCTCGACTGCCACGTCTCGAAAGAGGCGTGTCCGCTCAACCTCGTCCCCACCGCCAGCACGACGGCGGCGCTCGCCCTCGGCGACGCGCTGGCCATGACACTGCTCGTCACCAAGGGATTCCGACAGGAGGACTTCGCCAACCTCCACCCTGGAGGGAAGCTCGGCAAGCGGCTGATGCGTGCCGATCAACTTATGACCGCTGGCGAGCAGACCCCGGTGGTGCGCACCGGCGACGAAATGCGCGAGGTCATCTACGAGATTTCCCGCAAGAAGCTCGGCATGTCGTGCGTGCTCGACGAAAACAGCCGCCTCGTCGGCATCATCACCGACGGCGACCTGCGGAGGCACATGGCCGACACGTCGGACCTGCTCGCGCGGCGCGCCGAGGACGTGATGACGCGCAATCCGATCACCATCGCATCGGAGACATTGGCGGTGGAAGTCCTGAACACGCTCGAACGCCACAAGATCACGTCAGTCGTTGTCGTCGACGATGACCACAAGGTGCTGGGTGTGGTCCACCTGCACGACCTGTGGCGCACGGAGATGATTTAAGTGTGTAAGTCAAAGGTCAAAAGGCAAAAGGCAAAAGACTTGTGATCTTGGCTTTTGGACTTTTGCCTTTTGACTCTTGCCTTTTGACTTTTGCCTTTTGACTTCGCCGTGAGTCAATACCTTCCCCTTCTCGCCGCCCTGCTGGCCCTGCTCGTTGGCCTCATCGCGGGCAAGGCGTGGGAGCGATACAAGCTGCGCGACGGGCGGTGGATCGATCGCCGCCGCCTGCGCGAGACACCGCACTACATGCTCGGCCTGAACTTCCTCACCGAGCATCAGGTCGATCAGGCCATCGAGGAACTGACGGCCGCCACGAGCAGCGACACCGACGCCCTCGAAATTCAGATGATCCTCGGCAACCTCTACCGGCAGAAGGGGCAGGTCGCCCGCGCCATCACCGTGCACCAGGCGCTGCTGCAGCGCACCAACCTCACGCGTCTCGAGCACGCCTACGTGCTGCTCTGCCTCGGCCTGGATTTCCGGCATGGCGGATTCGTCGATCGCGCGCTCGAAGCGTTTCAGGAAGTCGTGCAGCTCGATCCCGAAAACCGCTACGCGCTCGTCAACCTGCAGAAGCTGCACGAGGATCAGCAGCAATGGGCGGACGCCGAGCGCGTGCGCGCCCAGATTGCCAGGATCGACGGTCATCGCCGGCCCGAGAATCAGCAGATCCTCGGTTTTCTCCGCAACCAGCTCGGCACCGAGACCGTCCGGGGGGGCGACGCGGAAGCCGCCTCGGCCATGTTTCGCGAGGCGATCGATATCGATCCGAAGACGGCCCCGGCCTATCTCAACCTGGGCGACATGCACTTTCAGCGCGGCGACACGGCCGCTGCCATCGCGGCGTGGGAGAGCCTTGTCGAAACGATCCCGGAACGCGCATATCTGGCGTATGAACGGCTCGAACGGGCGTACAAGGGCTCTGGTTCGCCGCAGCGGTTCGTCGCCTTGTGTCAGCAGCTGATCGCTCGGAATCCGCAGGACTGGCGCGCTCGGCTGGCGCTGTCGCGCTATTACGCCGCCGCCGGCAACGCGCGCGAAGCCTTCGACCTGCTCCTCGCGTCGCTGCCCCACAATCCGCATGGGCTGGTCGTGCACCAGGAGATCTGGCAGGCGCTGCTTGCGCTGGGTTTGAACCAGGATCTGGTGCGGCGCTATGTCGCGCTGACACGCGATGCGGTGTTCTACCTCGACCCTCATGTGTGCACGCACTGCCGCTATCGCAGCACCGAGCTGCTCTGGCAGTGCCCCCAGTGCCACGAATGGAATACATTCGTGGAGGAACGGATCGCACCAGCCAAGGAAACAACCGTAGCGGAGAGCTGACGTGAAACGCGTAGGTCTGACGGGCGGAATCGCGACCGGCAAGAGCCACGTTCGTGCGGTGTTCGAAGCGCTCGGGGTGCCGACGATCGACGCGGACGTTCTCGCCCACAAGGCGGTGGCGCCCGGATCGGCCGCTTTCGAAGCGGTGAAGGCCCGGTTCGGGCCCTCTGTTCTCGACTCAGCCGGCGGACTCGATCGCCGGAAGCTCGGCAGCGTGGTTTTCGCGGACCCACAGGCGCGTAAAGACCTCGAGGGGATCATCCATCCGGAAGTGGTCGAGGCGATCGACCGCTGGTTCTCGTCGCTCGATGCCCGGGTGCATCCATTCGCCATCGCCGACGTTCCGCTGCTCTACGAAGCCGGCCGCGAGCGAGATTACGACGTCGTCATCGTGACCGCCTGCGAACTCCCGACGCAGATCCGCCGCGTCATGGCGCGTGACGGCATCAGCGAAGGCGAGGCTAAACAGCGCATCGCCGCGCAACTGCCGATCGAGGAAAAGGTCCGCCGCGCCGATCACGTGATCAGGACCGATGGACTGCTTGCCAGCACGAACGCCCAAGTTCATGAGGTTTACAAGCGCCTGTCTGCCTGAGGGCCCGCCTCGCCGAAGCGCGAAGCGCGAACGCGGGTAACACTCCCGTAACAAGCCGCCGCTACCCTTGCCCCCATGAACCGGGCCGTCGCCGTCGTGGCAGCGCTCGTCGTATCCGTCACCTCGCCTCACGCACAGTGGCCGGCGAGGGCGCCGGCAAACGCTCCACTCACGGCCGCTGGCGAAATCGACCTCGACGGGCCAACGCCGCGCAGCAGCGACGGCAAGCCTGACCTGTCGGGAACATGGAGTGGCGGCGGCCGCCCGACAGGATTCAGCTATCCCGGACGTGACGTCGCGTATACCGCCGGCATCTATATCGCGCCGCTGTTCGTGTTTCGACGGACCGCCTACGGCGAAGAGCTGTACAACGCGCGTCGGGCCACCAACAGCCAGGACAATCCGCGCGGGCTCTGCCTGCCGATGGGGATCGTCCAGCTTCACACGTCGGCCGGCGTTGCACGGTACGTCCAGACGCCGGGCGAACTGCTGATCCTCTACGAGGTGAACGGGGAGCGGCGCGAGATCTTCACGGACGGCCGGTCGCTTCCGGCCAACGATCCGCAGCCGTGGTGGAACGGGTACTCAGTCGGCCGCTGGGACGGGGACGCGCTTGTCGTAGAAACGACACACTTCCGGGACGGCGGCTGGCTGGACATGGCCGGTAATCCGCTGACCGATGCGGGAAAGATCGTCGAGCGCTTCCGCCGCCCTTCGTACGGGCGAATGGAAGTCGACATCACGATCGACGACAAGAAGGCGTACGAAGGGCCGTTCACGGTGCGCTGGAATCAGCGACTGGCGGCGGACACGAACCTCATCGAGTTCGTGTGCGAGAACAATCGGTTCGCACGGAAACAGCGTTAACGGCGCGCGACGGTGTCCTGAAATTCTTCGTAACGGACGCCGATCCGCTGGTGGAAGGCGGTGCTGAAGGCCGCGCCCGCACCGAGATCCCGCAGCAGCATCAGCACGGCGGACGGTCCGCGGATGTCGAGCATCGCCCGCGCCGCCAATGCGCTCTGGGCATAGGCGAGCTGCGCCTGCGCGTCAGGAAGATTGCCAAAACCGTCGTGCAACTGCGACAGCGCCGGCCGGCTGCGCGCTGCCGCCATCACCCGGTCGGCGGCGGCAAGGCCGCCCGGCTCGAACACGACGGCAAGCCCTTCGTTCACCCAGGCCGGCACCCCGCGGCCGGCCAGGTTCGCGACGATCGCGTGGACGTACTCGTGAGCCAGCACACGTTCGAGGTCGCCGCCCTGCTCGAGTGCGCCCTTGACCGGAACACGGATGCGGCCGTCATAGACACCGTTCGCCCACGCCGGCCCGCGAGTGATGTCGCGGAACTGCTGCGAGGTATAGAGCACTACTTCGACCGATTGCGACGGGTAGAAACCCAGCGCATCGCCAATCCGCAGGTACGCAGCCTCGAGCATCTCCACGGCGCGACGCGCCAGTGCCTGATCGACCGGTCCTTCGAACAGGACGCGGAAATGGACGCCGCGCGTCTCGGCGAACCGGCTCTCCGATCTAGCCTCCGCCGACCACTCCGCGATCTTTTCTTTCAGGCGCGCGTCCGACGGAGCCCTCTTCAACGCCGCCTCGTAAGTGGCAACAGCGTCGGCGATACGGCCGCTGCGGTACTGAAGCTCGCCCAGCAGGATCGATGCGTCCGTGACCGATGGATCGAGCTGGAGAGCGCGCTGAAACTGGCGCTCGGCCTCGGTGTTCTGCCCGAGCATGAAGGCGCTGATCCCCACCCCGAACGCAATATTCGCGTTGCGGGGAGCCAGCTTTGCGGCAGCGGTGAACGAGGCGAGCGCGTCGGCAAAACGCCGTTCCTCCAACGCTTTGGACCCTGCCTCGGCCAGCTTTATGGCATCGACGGATATGGCTTGTGCGCTCGGACGCGCAGGCGTCTGCAACGCGCCAGCGACCGCAAGAACTGCGACGACAAGCCTCAGACCGCTAACCCCCAACCACTAACCCCCAACCCTGCCTCTTGCCGCGGTCAGCGTGTTCATCATCAACATGGTGATGGTGAGCGGACCCACGCCGCCGGGGACGGGAGTCAGCGCACCTGCCACGTCGGCCACCTCCGGATGAACATCTCCGACGAGCAGCGCCCCTTTCGACTTGAAGACCCGCTGGCGTGGATGCGATTGCGGATACAGACTGTCGACCAGCGCCGGGTCGACCACTCGATTCACGCCGACGTCGATGACGGCGGCACCAGGCTTCACGAAGTCGCGGCGAATCAGCCCGGCTTTACCGACCGCGGCAACCAATATGTCCGCCGTGCGGCAGACACCGGCGAGATCGGGTGTCCGCGAATGGGCGATGGTGACCGTCGCGTCGCGATGCAGCAGCAGCATGGCCATCGGTTTGCCGACGATGTCGCTTCGCCCGACGACCACTGCGTGTGTGCCGGCGATTGGAATCTTTTCGCGATCGAGCAGCTCCATGACGCCGCTTGGCGTGCACGCGACCAGCTTGGGACGCTTCTGGACCAGGAGTCCGACGCTTTCCGCGCTGAACCCGTCGACGTCCTTCTCGACGGCGATCGTGTCGAACACCTTCTGTTCGGCGCCGGCGCCCATGGCCTTCGGCAGCGGCGACTGCACCAGGATGCCATCGTGGGCGGCGCTGGCGTTCAATTTCCGCACGAGGCCGAGCACGTCGTCGAGCGACGCGGTCGCCGGCATTCGCTCCAGATCGACGCGAAATCCTGCCTCGGTCCCGGCTTTGACCTTGTGGTTGACGTAAACGTGGGAGGCCGGATCATCCCCGACGAGTACGATCGCCAGCCCTGGCGGTCGTCCGTGGCGCTCCGCGAATGCCGCCACCTCCGGCTTGATGTCCCGCTGCATGCGATCGGCGAGCGCCTGTCCATCGAGCACCCGTGCGCTCATGCCGCGTCCGTACCCCGGCGCGCGCGCATCCGGCGCACGCCTGACCGCTCCGTCATCGCGTCTCCCCTGCTGTTCGCCCCGGAACCGGAGCGATCGACCGAAGCGTCATTCTAAACCGCAGCGTTGGACTCGTGGGGCGAGCCTTGTCAGGCTCGCTTCGCGAACCCGACAGGGTTCGCGCCACGATCCATGGCGTTGACTTTTCAGGCCAGTTACCGGATTCTCCAAGGACATGAGACATCGTTCAGCGCCCCGGATCTTGTGCGCAACGACCACGTGGCTGCTTCTCACCACCGGCCTGATGTCAATGGTCGCGTGCGAGCGCAAATCGGGCGGCGCCACCGACACCACCGGCGCCATTCTCGTCGGCTTCTATGGTTCACTGACGGGCGACGGCGCTTCGTTCGGGCAATCGTCGCGTGAAGGCGCCGAGCTCGCGGTCGACGAGCTGAACGCCGCCGGCGGTGTCCTCGGCCGCCAGCTTCGGCTCCTCGTCGAAGACGACCAGAGCAAGCCGGAAGAAGCGTCGAATGCGGTGACGAAACTGATCACGCAGGACAAGGTGGTGGCGGTGATCGGCGAAGTGGCGAGCCGCCGTACCCTGGCTGCCGCACCGATCGCGCAGCGATATCAGATACCGATGATCACGCCCGCCTCGACCAACGAGAAGGTGACGGAGGTCGGCGACTACGTCTTCCGCGTCTGCTTCATCGACCCGTTCCAGGGCGAGGTGCTGGCGAAGTTCGCCTACAACGACCTGAAGGCGCGCAAGGTCGCGATTCTCCGCGATCAGGCGCAGGACTACTCGGTCGGCCTCACGGATTCGGTGGCGCAGCACTTTACCCGGCTTGGCGGCCAGGTGCTGCCGCCGGTGAGCTACTCGAGCGGCGACGCCGACTTCAAGGCCGCGCTCACACGCATCCGCAGCGAAAAGCCCGACGTCCTGTTTGCCACCGGCTACTACTCCGAGGCCGCAATCATCACCAGACAGGCGCGCGAGCTCGGCATGAAGATGCCCATCCTCGGCGGCGACGGCTGGGTCGGCGACGCGTTGCAGAACGGCCGCGAAGCGCTCAATAACACGTACATCTCGAACCACTATTCCGGCGATAACCCCGATCCCATCGTCCAGAACTTCGTCACCGCGTACAGGAAACGCTTCAACCGCGAGCCCGACGCCATCGCCGCGCTGGGCTACGACGCGATCAAGGTGCTGGCCGACTCGCTCACCCGCGCCCAGTCCACCGAGGGCCCCAAGCTGCGCGATGCGATCGCGTCGGCGGACGTGCCCGGCGTGACCGGGCAGCTGAAAATGAACGCCAAGCGCAATGTCGACAAGCCTGCGGTGGTGCAGGAAGTGACCTATGCCGGCGGCAAGGTGACGTTCATCTACAAGACGACCATCAATCCCGGCTAGCGTGGACACCGTTCTCCAGCAGCTGATCAACGGGTTGTCGCTCGGCGCGATCTACGCGCTCATCGCGCTCGGCTACACGATGGTCTACGGGGTCCTGCGCCTCATCAACTTCGCGCACGGCGACGTCTACATGCTCGGCGCGTTCGCCGGCTATTTCCTCGCCAACGCGCTGGACCTCGACGCCTCCCCTTCCATCGCCGGTGCCATCGTCGTCACGCTCGGGGCGATGGCCATCTGCAGCCTCATCGGCGTGCTGATCGAGCGTCTGGCCTACCGGCCCGTGCGGCATCATTCGCGGCTGACGGCCCTCATCACCGCCATCGGCGTTTCGCTGTTGCTGGAGTACGGCGGCCAGGTGGTGTTCGGCGCCAATCCCCGGTTCTTTCCGCAGATGATTCGCGCGGAGGTCTACTCGGTCGGCGGCGTGCAGATTACCAACCAGAACCTCCTCATCATCGTCGTCGCCATCGTCGTGATGTTCGGGCTCCAGTTCATCGTCCATCGGACGCGCATCGGCAAGGCGATGCGTGCGACCTCGTTCAACCTGTCGGTGGCCAAACTCATGGGCATCAACACCGACTACGTGATCGCCTTCACATTCGCGCTCGGCTCGGCGCTGGCCGCGGTGGGGGGCGTCATGGTGGCCCTCGCCATTCCACGAATCGATCCGCTGATGGGGCTGATGACCGGCCTCAAGGCGTTCGTCGCAGCGGTGCTCGGCGGCATCGGCAACATTCCAGGCGCGATGATCGGCGGCGTGCTCATTGGTCTCCTGGAGACGTGGCTCGGCGCCACCGCCTATTCCACGTTCCGCGACGCCGCGGCATTCGCGGTGCTCATTCTCATCCTGCTCTTCAGGCCGGCCGGCATCATGGGAACGGCAACGGTCGAGAAGGTCTAGGGCGCCGAACTTTCGCATGCGGGTGCCGACGAAGCTCCTCGCGACGACCGTCACGATCGGCCTCCTGGTCGGCCTGAACTACCTCTTCGAGCACGGATTCGGCGACTTCCGCATCAACGCCTATTACGCGCGCATCCTCAACCTGATCGGCATCAACATCACCCTTGCCGTCAGCCTCAACCTGATCAACGGGCTCGCCGGTCAGTTCTCCATCGGGCATGCCGGCTTCATGGCGGTTGGCGGCTACAGCGCGACGTTCGTCACCGTGTATTACGGCCGTGCGATCGCGGGCCTGTTCGGCTCCTCGCTGGACGATGCCGTCGGGGCGGCCGTCGTGATGCTGATCAGTCTGCTGACCGGTGCCGCGGCAGCAGCCGTGGCCGGTCTGGCGGTCGGCATCCCGTCGCTGCGGCTGCGTGGCGACTACCTCGCCATCGTCACGCTCGGGTTTTCCGAGATCATCCGGGTGATCATTCTGAATATTCCCGCTGTCGGCGGCGCAACCGGGTTTACCGCCGCCATCCCGATCACGAACTTCTTCTGGATCTTTGCGGTGGCGATCCTGACGATCGTGATCGTCCGCAATATCGCGACGTCGACGTTCGGTCGCGTGCTCGCCACGATCCGCGGCGACGAAATTGCTGCCGAGGCCATGGGCATCAGCACGACGCGTTACAAGGTGCTGGCGTTCGTCATCAGCGCGGCGCTGGCCGGGGTCGCGGGCGGCCTTTCGGGACAACTGTTCGCGAATCCGCTGAATCCACAGAACCTGAATTTCGTCCGCTCGATCGAAATCATCGTGATGATCGTCATCGGCGGCATCGGCTCGATCACCGGGGCGGTTTTCGGCGCCACGACACTCACCATCCTGCCGGAGGCCCTTCGCAGGCTCGACCAGCAGTTTCCCGGGCTCCGGATGGTGACCTACGCCCTGCTGCTCATTCTGATGATGATCTTCCGGCCGCAGGGATTATTCGGGCGGCGCGAGCTCGGCTGGACCTGGCTGCGGCGGCGCGGCCCGGCTGCGCCGGCCGCGGCGATCAAGTGATGACCACTGCCCTGCTGGAGACACGTGCAGTCACCAAACGATTCGGCGGGCTGACGGCCGTCAAGACGCTCACCATGAAGGTGGAGCGCGGGGCCTTGTACGGACTGATCGGCCCCAACGGCGCCGGAAAGACGACCGTCTTCAACCTGCTCACCGGTGTCTACGACCCGACCGACGGCGACATGCTCTTCGAGGGGGCTCGCATCGAGGGCCGCAAGCCGCACGAGATCACGCGCCTCGGCATCGCGCGCACGTTCCAGAACATCCGTCTGTTTCCCGATCTGAGCGTGCTCGAAAACGTGATGGCCGCGCGGCACCTCCGCAGCCGGCAGACATTCGCCGACGCGGTCCTGGGTACATCGCGTCATCACGAGGAAGAACGCGAAATCCGGGCCCGATCGATGGCGCTGCTCGAGCTCTTCGATCTTCAGCGCCTGGCCGACGAGACAGCCATCAGCCTCCCCTACGGCAGTCAGCGCCGGCTCGAGATCGCCCGCGCGCTGGCGACCGACCCGCAACTGCTCTTGCTCGACGAACCGGCGGCCGGCATGAATCCGCAAGAGGCGCTCGATCTCATGCGCGTGATCCGGCGGTTGCGGGACGAGTTCGCGCTGACGATCCTGCTCGTCGAGCACAACATGAAGGTGGTCATGGGGGTCTGCGAGACGGTCCACGTCATCGACTACGGCGAGACGATCGCTATCGGGCCGCCGGCTGAGATTCAGAAGAACCCCAAGGTGATCGAAGCGTACCTGGGGGGCGCCTGAGGGCGGACGAGCGATGCTGACGCTCGAGAACGTCAACGTCTACTACGGCGGAATTCACGCGCTCCGCGACGTGTCGCTGCGCGTCGAGGCGGGCGAGGTCGTCACTCTGATTGGCGCCAACGGCGCGGGCAAGTCGACCACCCTGCGCGCAATCACGGGCCTGCTCGCGCCGCGCAGCGGCCGAATCCGCTTCGAGGGCGCGGACATCGCCGGCCTTCCCGCTCACCAGCTCGTCGGGCGCGGCATCTCAATGGCGCCGGAAGGCCGCGGGATCTTCGCCAACCTGACGGTGCTCGAGAATCTCGAAATGGGCGCGTATCGGGTCCGCAATCAGGCACAGATCCGGGACGACATCGAACGAAGTTTCACCCTGTTCCCGCGGCTGCGCGAGCGCGTGAAGCAGCGGTCGGGCACCTTGTCCGGCGGGGAGCAGCAGATGCTGGCAATCGCACGGGCGCTGATGTCGCGGCCGAAGCTGCTGCTGCTCGACGAACCGTCCCTCGGCCTCGCCCCTATCGTCTGCCATACGATCTTCGCGACGATCGACCAGATCAAGGCCACCGGGACGACCGTGCTGCTCGTCGAGCAGAACGCGAACGCGGCCCTCAAGCATTCGGATCGCGGCTACGTCCTCGAGACCGGCGCCGTCACGCTCGAAGGCAGCGCCGCCTCCATTGCCGGGGATCCGAGGATCCGCGAGGCGTACCTGGGTGAATAGTCAACGAAGGATTCGCAAAAACGCCTTCACTCTTTCAACAGGATCGCCAACCAGTAGGTCCGAGATCACCGCGACCGACGAGGCGCCGGCGTCGATCGCCGCTCGCGCATTCTCGAGCTTCACACCTCCAATCGCGACGATCGGGACCGATCCGGCCAGATGCGCGGCCGCGGAAACGAGGTCGAGTCCTACCGCGCTGTAGCCCGTGTCCTTCGTCGCCGTTCCAAACACAGGCCCAACGGCGATGTAGGAGATTGGCTCGGTCAGCGCCCCTTCGACCTGGGCCACGGTGTGCGTCGAGAAGCCGATAATCGCCGCCGGGCCGAGCTGTGCGCGCGCAGCCGCCGGTGAAAGATCCTCCTGTCCGATGTGTACTCCGGCCGCACCCGATAAACGCGCCACATCGACGCGATCGTTCACGATGATCCGCGCCTCGTATTCGCCGGCCAGCGCGACCACCGCGTCGCTCAGGTCGAGAAAAGCGCCGGACGGCAGATCCTTGGCGCGTAGCTGAAGGAGACGTGCGCCGCCGTCGAGAAACGCCCGCGCCAACTCTGTCGGTTTCCAGCCGGCACCGGTCGCCACGTGGACGTCCACGATCGCATGGAGAACGGAAAGGTCCGTGGTCATCGTTCGTCGGTACAATAGCCGCAACCATCATGCGCAGGCTGTGTCTGTCCCTCATCGCGGCACTGGCTCCGATCGCCGGCCTGGCCCAGGCGCCCGTCCGGCAGCCGCCGCAGGAGCCGGTTGCCACCTTCCGGGCAGGGGTCCGCGCGATTCAGGTCGATGCTGTCGTTACCGACGAAGAAGGCAATCCGGTGCGCGGCCTGACGATCGAGGACTTCGAACTCACTGAACGGGGCGTTCCGCAGCCCATCACTACGTTTGAAGCGGTCGACATTCCAATCGAACGGCAGTTGCCGGATCTGGCGGATCCCGATGTCGTCGCGAATGAAGGCGACGGCCGCATCTACTTGATCGTGTTCGACTCCATCAGTCCCGCTTTGGCCATGCTTGCCAAACGCGAGCTGAGGAGGTTTTTCGACGAGCACTTCGGTCCGAGCGACAGCGCGGCAATCATGTTCCTGGACAAGGCCCACCCGAACGCCGGCCAGGATTTCACATCGAACCGGCGCCTGTTGATCAAGGGCATCGATAGTTTTGCGGGGTCGCCGGATGAACGTGTCTTTGCGGGGTCGGCCTCGCCGTTTGCCCCGCCAACGGGGCCGGCTGCGTTCCTGGCCCGTAATCGCATGAGCCGCCTCAAGGACCTCACTGAATTCCTGATCAAGACCCCCGGCCGCCGGAAGGCTATGGTCCTCGTCACCGAAGCGATCGGCTTCGATGCCATCGACTTCAAGGACTACTCGGGCACGACGCTGAGCCCCGCCGCACAGGACGCCCATGCAGCGATGACCGCGGCCACGCGCGGGAATATCGCGATCTATCCGATCCATCCCGGCGGCCTCGAGGTTGAAGGCCCCGACGCAACCGCCGAATCGCTCCCTTCGGTCGAAGTGCAGCAGGCGGCCGCGGGTCAAGCACTCGCGCCCAGGATGGAGATGCGTTCGATCGCAGCCGCCACGGGTGGCTTCGCTCACCTCAACTCCAACACCTTCGGCAACGCGTTCACGCGCCTCGTGCAGGAGAACAGCGTCTACTACATGCTCGGCTTCAATTCGACGCAAGACAAAGACGACGGTCGGTTTGTTCCGATGCAGGTGCGAGTCAACCGTCCCGGCCTCAAGGTGCTGGCCAAGGATGGCTATATCGCACCTTTCAAAGGCCGCGATAACATCGCGTCTCCGGAACGCACGCCGGGCGTCGGCGCCGCGCTGGCGAGCCCGGTGCCTGTCGGGGGCGTCACTCTCCGCGCCTTTGCGGCGCCATTCAGGGGACGCGGCAAAACAGCGGCTGTCGCGATCGCACTCGAGATGGATCCGCAGCGCCTTGGCCTCGTCGAACAGCAGGACGGCGGGTTACGGGGCTCAATCGACGTGCGCCTGGTCCCAATCGACGTCCGCTCCAAAGTGCTGCCGCAGATCCGGCAGCTGGGCAACATCACCGTGCCGGCCGACGCTCGAGCCGGCGTAGAGCGAGCCGGGCTTCGCGTCCTGACGAAAACCGATCTTCAGCCCGGACGCTACCAGCTTCGCATCGCCGTCGGCACCGCGCAGCGGGGCGGCAGCGTCATCTACGACCTCGACGTGCCTGATTTCAGCAAAAAGGAACTCGCCATGAGCGGCGTGGCGCTCCGCGGGCCGAACGACCCGGAAGGCGTGTTCCTGCCAGCCGGCGATCCGCTGCAGGCGCTCGCCATCCGCGCACCGACGACGGTCCGGTTGTTCCGCGACGGCGACCGGGTGAGCGTGTTCGCGGAAATCTACGACTCGACGGGCGGCCGGCCGCACACGGTGGAGGCGCGGGCCGCACTCCGCAACGAAGCGGGCGAGGTGACGACGATTTCGTCGGTGTCCCGTTCGTCCGACGAGCTGAAGAAGAACGGCGACGTCCTGCGCTTCGAAGCGCCGCTGCCGCTCACGAAGCTTCCCGCCGGCCGTTACGTGGTGTCGATCGAGGCATCATCGAGCGCCGGCGGCGACCCGGTTTCCCGCAGCGTCCCGTTCCGCGTCCGCTAGACCATTTCAATCCACGCCGCCACGGAGGCACGAAAACACGGAGGTTCGTGGATCAAACTTCTCCGTGACCTCGTGTCTCCGTGGCTACGGAGTTGTGAGAAGCGTTCTGGTGGTTACGCCGTCTCGGCCAGTTTGTTCTGCTTCGGCGCCGGCATGAACCGGTCCATGAACCCGGTGCCGAGCCGGCCGGCCTGAAAATCGGCGTCGTTGAGGATCTTCATGTGCAGCGGCACGGATGTGCTGATGCCTTCGATGACGGTCATTTCCAGCGTGCGGCGCATCCGCGCGATGGCTTCCTGACGATCGCGGCCGTGCACGATGATCTTCGCAATCATCGAGTCGTAGTACGGCGACACCGTGCACTCCGCGTGCGCGAAGGTGTCGATGCGGACGCCCGGGCCGCCCGGCACGCTCCAGGCGTGGATCAATCCGGGTGATGGCGCGAAGGTCACCGGGTCTTCGGCGTTGATGCGGCACTCGATGGAGTGGCCGGTAAAGGTGATGTCGCTCTGCCGGAACGACAGGCGCTCGCCGGCGGCAATCCGGATCTGTTCCTTGACGATGTCGATACCGGTCACCATTTCGGTCACCGGATGCTCGACCTGGAGACGCGTATTCGTCTCCATGTAATAGAACTTCCCTTCGGCGTCCATCAGGAACTCGAACGTGCCCGCGTTCGTGTATTGCACCGCTTTTGCGGCGTCCACGACGAGGCTGCCCATCTTGCGGCGGACCTTCTCGCTCAGCACCGGCGACGGCGATTCCTCGATCAGCTTCTGATGCCGCCGCTGAATCGAGCATTCCCGTTCCCCGAGGTGGACGAGGTTGCCGTGATGGTCGCCGATGATCTGGAACTCGATGTGGCGCGGGTTGTCCAGGTATTTCTCGATATAGACATCGCCGTTGCCGAACGCCGCCTCGGCTTCGCGCGTCGCCATCCGCAGCAGCTGCGGGAGTTCCTCGGGGTCGCGCACGACACGCATCCCCCGGCCGCCGCCGCCGGCGACGGCCTTGATGATCACCGGGTAGCCGATATCACGCGCCACCTTCAGCGCCCGCTCTTCGTTCTCCACCGGCCCCTCGCTGCCCGGGAGCATCGGCACGCCCGCCTTCTTCATCGCCTTGCGCGCGCGCGCCTTGTCTCCGAGCAGCTTGATCACGCTCGGATCGGGGCCGATGAACCGGATGTGGCAGGCCTGGCAGACCTCGGCGAGGTAGGCGCTCTCCGACAGAAAGCCGTAGCCGGGGTGAATCGCGTCGGCGCCGGTAATCTCGGCGGCGCTGATGATCGCCGGCACGTTCAGGTAGCTGTCGGCGCTGCGCGGCGGCCCGATGCAGACGTCTTCGTCGGCAAACCGGACGTGGAGCGAGTTCTCGTCCGCCTCCGAGTAGACCGCCACCGTCTTGATACCGAGCTCACGGCACGCGTGAATGACGCGCAGCGCGATTTCCCCGCGATTGGCGATGAGTATTTTCTTAAACATCGGCCTCACAGGCCACGAAGGCACAAAGACACGGAGAAGCCGATCGATCTCCGTGCCTTCGTGTCTCCGTGGCTGCTCTGAAGTGAACGATGCATCACAGCTAACTCGGTCTTATCGCAAACAGCCGCTCGCCGTACTGAACGGCCTGACCGTTTTCGACATACACCTTGACGATCTCGCCGTCGCATTCGGCGTTGATCTCGTTCATCAGCTTCATCGCTTCGATGATGCACAGAACCTGCCCTTTGCGCACCGTCTGGCCGGTTTCGACAAACGGCGGAGCTCCAGGTTCCGACGACCGGTAGAAGGTGCCGACGATGGGCGACTTGACGATCGCCAGGTCGACGTCTTCGCTCGCCGGTTCGAGCACGGGTGGTTCGCCGGCGATCGGCGGCGGCGCCGCCGCGGGCGGCGCCGCGGCCGGCGCCTGCATGGCGACGGCCGGGAGCGGGGGCATCGCCGCCGTCCACTGCGCGGGCGCGTGCTTGCGCAGGCGAAGTGTTTCGCCGTTTCGCTGCAGTTCGAACTCGGCGAGCTCGTGCTCGCGCATCAGTTCGAGAATCTCTTTGATCTCGTCTACGGTCATCAGTCTGGGATCAGAGCGTATGGCACCGATGTGAGGACCTCGCATCCGCGGGCCGTGACCAGCACATCGTCTTCAATCCGCACGCCCCCCCATCCGGGAAGGTACGCGCCCGGCTCGATCGTAAAGACCATCCCCGGTTCAAGTGGCACCGGCGCCACATCGGCGCGCGGCCGCGTGACCCTCGGCTCCTCATGGACGTCGAGGCCGAGACCATGGCCCGTTCCGTGGCCAAATGCCTCGCCCAGTCCATGTGCCTCGAGAACGCTGCGGGCCGCCCGATCCACATCCGTGGTCGCGATGCCCGGCCTGACGGCGTCGATCGCCGCCTGCTGCGCTTCGCGCACCGCCTGGTGCACGCGGTGCGCTTCCGCGGACGGGGGCGCGACTGCGACCGTCCGCGTCAAGTCGCTGCAGTATCCGTCCAAGACACCGCCAAAGTCCAGCACCACCACGTCGCCCCGCTCGAGCACGCGGTCGCCGGCGCGATAGTGCGGCAGGGCCGCGTTCGGCCCCGACGCGACAATCGTATCGAACGCGGGCCGCTCGAACCCGGCCTCCCGAATCGCCGACTCGATCCGCGCCGCTACGGCGCGTTCGGTCGTGCCCGGACGCACCATTTCGAATGCCGCGCGGGCGACAGGTGTGAGGCGCCGCGCCGCTTCACGCAAGATCGCCACTTCACCGTCGTCCTTGATAACCCGCGCCTGCTCGACAACCCGTTCCGTGGGCCGGAGTGTCACCGCCACACCTCGAGCCGCGGCCGTTCGCACGAGCCACTCGTGGCGGGCCACCGTCAGGTGAGCGGCCTCGAAGCCGACCGTCGTGACGCCCGTCTCCGCCAGGCACTCCAGCAGGGCTTCGTCGTAGCTGGCCGCGACGGGCCACAGCCTGAGTGTCGGGCACGCCGACGCCGATGCCTGAAGCTGGCGCACCGACTCGTGATACCGGAAGTCCACCAGGAGGTGCATTGCGCCGGTGGCGGCGACAAGCGTGCCCGCGCTGCCGGCGTGGTTCGTCAGATAACGGATATTGGCGGGCGCGGTGACGATCAGCGCGTCGAGACCGAGCGTCTCGAACGCGCGGCGGATCGCCGCATGGCGTACATCAAGCTGGGATGACGTCGCCGCAGCCATTTGGGAACCTAGGGCTATTGTGCCCTAGTGATCACTCTTCTTCGGGCGCCGGCGGGTCCCACGTCACGGCACGCCGCAGCGTGGATTCACTGCCGGTCGAGTCCCGGACGGTCAGCGTGACGACAAACGTTCCACCCTGCGGGAACTGACCCGTTGGAAGCGTGTAATTCGCCCCCATTCCGCTCGCCGTCTCTGTCGGGAACGTCCACGTAAACGTGCAGGTCACGCACTGGACGCCCTCGTCCGTCGTCGCCGAGGCGTCGAACGCGGTCGAAACGCCGGCCACGGGTGTTTCCGGCGAGAAAACAAACTCCGGCTGTGGCGCCGTCGTGTTGCTCGGACCGGTGAAGGCAATGCGCAGAACGCGCGTCAACGCCGCACCGGCATCGGTACCGAATGGCGTTGCAAACACGCTGATGTCTTCTGCAGGAACAGACAGGGCCGGCGCGGTCACGATAAATGCCGCGCGCCCGTCCGTTCCCGTGACCACGTCCGCATGAGACAGCGTGCCGGACGATGTGCCGAGGCTGACGCGCTGACCCGACAGCGGTTGCCCCGCACCGTCGTGCATGGTGAGCGTGACGACAGATTGCGCGCTTCCGTTGTGCGCAATCCGATCCGGCGAGGCGCTGAGCGTCAGCGTCTGCGACAAGCCTGACGGCCCCGTCAACGATGGCGGCTCCTGAGACTCGGTGCACGCTGCCACGCTGCCGGCGATCAGCAGCGCGGCGCCCGCGCGCAGGATTCCAGCGGTCCTGATCTGCATCACGTCCTCTTACTGGGGATCGGCGAAGTTGGCGAAGTTGATGCCAATCATCCCCGTAGCGCTGAGATCGTTGCCGGCCTGATCGTGGCCGTAGAACGTCACTTCAGCGATTGTGGAAATCATGTCCGGGTTGTCTTTCAGCGCGCGCAGCGGCGCGTCGAGCTTGGCGGAGCCGCGCACGATTTCGAATCCGGTCGAGCCGCCGTCGCTCGTCACCGTCACGGTCACGCCGGAGTCGAACGGGAATGGCACGTCGACGCCCGGGGTATTGCGGCCGTCGGCCCGCCGATAGACGACGCGATAGCGTGTGATCGTGACCGCGTTGAGCGGTCCGGGAGCCGTCGGAGCGGCCGGATCACTGCCCGGGTCCTTCAAGACCAGCCCGAACTCGACCGAACCGACGTCATTGAAGATCGTGGGCGACGAGACCTGCACGCCGTTCTCGGTCCGCTGCACGTTGGTGACGACATCCGACAACAGGTTCGCGCCGAATTCGCTGGGGTTCGCCCCCGGCGCCGCCGCCAGCGACAGGATCACCAGCTGCGAGGGCGAGCGTCCCTGCGTCGCCAGATCGCCGCAGCCGGCGAAGGTCACGGCGATGCCGATCGCCGCCAGCGCTTTCCAAGACCTGAACATCGCACTCACAGTCGCTCTCCTACTGAATAATCCGCGGCGTGATGAAGATGAGCAGCTCTCGGCTCTCATCCGTCACCTCGTCGCGCCTGAACAGCAAGCCGAGGAGCGGGACCTTGCTGAGCCCCGGCGTACGGGACTGGGTGGCCTGCTCGGTACTCAGGAAGATGCCGCCGATGACCGTGGTGTCGCCGTTGGCGACGCGAACACTCGTCAGCGCCCGCTGGGTGTTGATCGGCGGGTTGTTTTCAATGGCGCGTGCGAAGTCGGGCGATCCGTTTTCGAGCTCGACTTTCATGATCACGGTATTCGCGGCCGTAATCTGCGGCAGCACGCGGAGAATCAGCGCCGCGTCCTTCCACGTGACGGTCACGGTGTTGTTGGCCACGGTCTGGATCGGAATCTGGACGCCCTGCATGATCTCGGCCTGGACGTTGTTCTGCGTCGAGACCCGCGGCGTCGACAGGATTTTTCCCTTGCCCGAACGCTCGAGCGCCGAGAGCGCGATATCGAGGTTGATCGCGCCATTGATCGATCCCAGCGCCAGGCCGATCGCGCTCGATGGATTCGTCACGGCCTGATCCACGACGGTGGGCACACCATCGGGTCCCTGGGCGCTGCCCGTGCGGCCGCTGATGCTGCCCTGGTTCGGGAACGTCAGCCCCGTCGTGTTGGCAAGATCAGTTGAGGCCCGGGCGTTCACGCCCCAGTTCACACCGATCTGCCGGGCGAAGTCGCGGCTCGTCTGAACGATACGCGCCTCGATCTCCACCTGCGGCTGCGGCACGTCGAGCTTCGAAATCAGGTCTTCGGTTCGCCCCAGCCGATCGACAAGATCGGTGACGATGAGCGTGTTGGTTCGGTCGTCGACCTGCACCTGCCCGCGGGGCGACAGAACCGTGTCCTTCACCAGCGTCGCCAGTTCCTTCGCCGTCGCGTAACTGAGCGACTTGGTATAGGTCCGCAGCTCGCCCGCAAGCGCGCGCTCCTCCTCGACCTTTCGCCGCGCCGCTTCCTCTTCCGCGAGCACCGCCAGCGGCACGACGCGGACGACGGAACCGCGCTGGACGTAACCCAATCCGTTCCCGCTGGCGATGATGTCGAACGCCTCATCCCACGGAACGTCGGTCAGCGTCGTCGTCACCGTTCCCTGCACCCGCGGGTCGATCCAGATGTTGATTCCGCCCTCTTTGGCAAGCGCCGTCAGGACGGCCCGCAGATCGGTGCCGTCGAAATCGAGACTGACCGGAGTGCCGGTGAACTGGCGCTGCCCCGCTTCGACCTGGAGCGGAGCGGCTGGCTGCTGCGGGGCGGCAACCACCGGCGGTGCCGGTGCCGGCGCCTGTAGTGGGGCTGCGGCCAACGGTACTGGCGAACGAAGCGCCGCGATCGGATCCGCCGCCGGCTCGTCGAACACCACCGAGAGGTCGTTGCCGTCCGCCGATGATTCGAGCCGGTAGGTCGCGGCGCGCGATAGTTCCATCGTGACCTGCGTACCGAACGGCGCGGCGGGACTCATGGAAACACGCACACGCTCGACCGGCCCCTCGCGGACCACGCGCATGGTGGTCGGTATGGCGGACGTCGCCTGTGGAAGATTGAGAACGATCCGGCGCGGCGCATCCTTCGGCTCCTGGATGCCCGACGCCACGAGCGGCGCCGTGCCAAGGAGCGTGATTGCCGTCGCCGTGCCCCGCTGCGTAACGCGCAGGTCGCGAATCGCCGGCGAGAAGGTTTGCAAATCGAGCTTCGGGCCCATCGCGGTGCGGGACGGTGCCGTCGAGCCGCCCGCCCCGAGCCCCGTCGAGGGGCCCGCCCCGAGCGACGTCGAGGGGTCGATGCGGTCGGCTTCGACGAAGATCACATTGCGCGAGCTGCGGATACGCGGCCGCGCCGGCTGACGGAATGTGATCAGCACACGGGCCAGAGACTCCCCTGCCGGGCTGACGACGCTCTCGACCTTCACCGCATCAATCGGGTGCCGCTGGTCAACAGTCACGTCGCCGATGCTGCCGGCTGCGACGTTCCGCATCTCCACAATCGTCGTCCGCGCATCCGGCTGCGACGCCACGTACGCGACCGGAGCGGACGCTTCGATGCTGAGAATTCCCTTTTGCGCATCCAGCTGCGACGTCACTTTTCTGAGCGTCGCGGCCGCGCCGCGTTCGCCTTCGGTGCGCGTTCCCGCGACACCGAGCGGCGACAACACGAACGCCGCGATAGAAAGGCCCAGGAGGAGGGAGTGTCGATACATGGCTATTGAGCCTCTAGCTCCGGTCGGAGCAGCCGCTTGATTTCGCGCGTCTTGGCGACCGACAGTGGGTCGTTCACGTTCTGGGTCAGGAACATCGCATCGGCGGTCACCGCGCGGACCTTGCCGTCGTAGAGCTCGTCGCCGGCCTTCACGTAGTAGGTGCGGTTATCGACGCCTTTCACGATCGCGGAGAATCCCTGGCGTCCCTTGACGACGCCGGTCATCCGGATCTGCTCGATGCTCAGGCCGCCCAGACCGGTCGGCCGCGGGTTCGCAGACGTTCCGCTCGCCTGCGTGGTCCGGCGCACCAGGCTGATGAACGGATCCCGGCGGCCCGCCGGGTTGTAGTCGTAGCCCTGCGGCTCGAGCGGCGGCACCTTTGGTGCCGGCGTCGTGGCCGCGGCCGGCGCCGCCGCGCTCGGGGCCGGCGTCTGTCCACCAACCGGCGTCGCGGCGAGCAGCGCCGCGGCAATGCTGAGGGCGGTGATGCGCATCATGCGCCACCGCCTGCCGGCGCGCCGGCCGGCGTCGCCGGCTTGGGCTGTTCGGCGAGGACGAAGGTCGTCGCCGTCACGTCGATGGTGACCGTCGCCCGCGCGCTCTGGTTCTCGCGCGCCTTCACCCGCATGTTGCCGACGTTGATGATGCGAGGGAACTTGCTGATGCGCTCGAGGAACATGCCGAGGTCGTGGTAGGAGCCTTCGAGCTGGAGTCCGATCGGCCACTCCGTGTGGAGGTTCTTCTTCGTCGTCGCCTGCGGAATGAAGCCGAGCACCTTCAGATTCGACTGTGTCGCCATGGAGTTGACGCGATTGAGCAGGTCGGCCACGTCCTGCTGCTCCGGCAGCACGGCACGCAGCCGATCGAGCTGCAGCTCCAGCGTCGCCACTTCCCGGCGGAATTCCGGCAGGCGGCGGGCGGTCATCAGCCCGCGGTTGATGTCGCCGCGAACCTGATTCAGCACGGCGCGCCGCGACTCGATCTCAGCGGTGGCGGGTTTGGAGTAGTAGTTCCAGAACGCCGCCGCCCCGCCAATGCCGATGGCCACGAACACGCCGATCTGTCCGTACCACGGAAGCTTGTTGAGACTCAGATTGATTGCCATCTCGTTTCCCGGTATCGGGGCCGCTCCACCTCTTCTTTAGCGGGCCGCCGCTCCCCCACCGCCGCCCCCGACAACCGGCGCACTGGCCGGCTTGGTGCCGCTTTTCGCCGCTGCCGCCGGGTCCACCTTCGCCCGGACCGTGAACTTGTACAGCTCGACGCCGGCCTGGCCCTGTGCCGTCTGGAGGACTTCCACCTGGGTGTCGAGCTCGATCGGCTTCGCCAGCACATTGGAGTTCCCCAGGTTCGTCACGAAGTCCGCCGCCGCGATCAGGGTGTTGCAGCGTCCCTGAATCGTCAGGGCGTCGCCCTTCTGATCCATGTCCGTCAGCCAGAGCATCTCCGGCACGCTGCGGCTGACGTGATCGAGGAGCTGCACGGGCAGCGTCTGGCCGGCGCGGAGCTGCTCGATCAGCTGCACGCGCTGCTGCAGCTGCGACCGGCGTCCCTCGAACCGGCGGACTTCTGCCAGCACCGACTGCAGCCGCTGCTGCTCCTGCTGTGCGGTGGCGATGTCCGTTTCCACCTGCGCCGCGGTCTGCCTCAGCGTCCAGTACCACCAGCCGATGCCGGCGCACGACGCGACCAGAATGAGGCTGCAGGCGATCGTCAGCTGCTGCGCCTGGATGGTGAAGGTCGGGAGCTTGCGCGTCTTGGCGCGCTCGACGCCGAGGAGGTTGATGCGAATCATCGGTCGCCCACCTTTCGGAGTGCGAGGCCGACGGCCACGGCCGCCGTCGCCGCGTGATCCGCCGATTCCGAGCCGAGCTTGCCCCGATCCCACGTGACGGCCTTGAACGGGTCGAACTCCTCGACAGGAGTGCCGAAGCGCTCCTCGAGCATCTCGCGGAAGCCGTCCACGCGCGATGCGCCGCCGCTGATGATGATCCGGTCGATGTGGTCGTTCGCCGCCGAGGCCTTGAAGAAGTCGAACGTCTTCTGAATCTCGAGCAGGACGTTTTCAGTGACCGCCCGCAGCACCGGCTGCGCGTCTTCGAACGTCGCGCCGTCGACCGGAATGCCCTTCTTCAACTGCTCGGCCGCCTCGAACGGCAGGTCGAGCTCCTTCTGCACCGCCTCGGTGTAGGTGTTGCCGCCCATGGAGACGTCACGCGCGAAGACCGACTGCTCGCCCTGCAGAATATTGATGTTGATGGCGCTGGCGCCGGCGTTGAGCAGCACGACGACCTGCTTCGCGTCGAAGCCGTAGTTCACTTCGTAAGCGTTCTGCAGCGCGAACGCGTCCACGTCGACGATCACCGGCGTCCGGCCGGCCTGGGCGATCACGCCGGTGTAGTCGCCGATCTTTTCCTTCTTGGCGGCGACGAGCAGCACTTCCATGCTGCCGCGCGAGTCGGGCCCGGTGCCAGGGTCGAGAATCTGGTAATCCAGGTTGACGTCCTGGATGTCGAACGGGATGTACTGCTCCGCTTCCCAGTAGATCGATTCGTGCAGCTCTGTTTCGGTCATCACCGGGAGCGTGATCTTCTTGACGATCACGGCGCTGCCCGACAGCGACGCGCAGACTTCCTTGGTCTTGAACGAGTTGCGCTCGAAGATTCGCTTGATCGAATTCGCGACCGCCGTAGCGTCGATGATTGCGCCGTCGACGATGGCATCGGCGGGCACCGGCTCGATTCCGAATGCGGCAACGCGGAAGTCCTTGGCTGTCGGCTTGAGCTCGACGGCCTTCACGGCGCTGGAACCGATGTCCAGCCCGACCACGCTCTTCTGCTTGCGAAACACCCTAGTTACCTCGGTCCCCGGGAGGGGGGTTAGCAGCGTTTTCGTGCGCCCGGGTGGCGACCGGTCTGCGGTCAACGCGGGCCCGGCTCTCACTCTGAGGCCGTCCCCGTTATCGGCTGTACCAATCCGCGACATCACGGAGCCGCCAAAGATTGGGGTGATGGGGCGATAACTCCCGGCAAACGACGGACTTGCGGTATCCGTCTGGTTGACTATTCCGACAACCCTCCGTATCATTGGGGTTTGCGGTTCCTGGACAAGTCTGTCCAGAGGCCCCTGAGGGACCCTTTACATGCGTACGTTCGTAGCCAGCGCGAAAAGCGCGGACAGCCGGTGGCATGTCATCGATGCGAAGGACCAGGTCCTCGGCCGTGTGGCCACCCTGGCGGCCCGGCTGCTTCAGGGCAAGCACAAGCCCACTTACACCCCGTTCATTGACACGGGCGACCACGTCGTCGTCGTGAACGCGGAGGCGGTGAAGCTGACGGGACAGAAGGAAACGGACAAGGTGTATCGGCGTCACAGCGGCTTCGAGGGCGGCCTGCGCGAGGAGCGCGCGGTTGACGTCCGGAAGCGCCGGCCGGTTCGTCTCGTGGAGGAAGCGGTTCGCGGCATGCTGCCGAAGACCAAGATGGGTGATGCGATGTACCGGAAGCTGAAGGTCTACCCGGGCGCCGAGCACCCCCACACTGCTCAGCAACCAAGAAAAATCGAGGTCGCGTAACTTTGCCGAACATCGAGTATTACGGAACAGGCCGCCGGAAAACGTCCACCGCCCGCGTCTTTCTCCGCCCCGGAAACGGGACCATCACCGTCAACCACCGAGAGTTCGACCGCTTCTTCCCTACCGACGCGCTGCGCGTTCAGGTGCGGCGGCCGCTGTTGGTGACCGAAACAGGGGAAAAGTTCGACGTCCTGGCGACGGTCGCCGGGGGCGGAGTGAACGGACAGGCCGGCGCGGTGCGCCTGGGCATCGCCCGCGCACTGGTGGAGTTCAACGCCGAGCTGCGCAAGCAGCTCAAGAAGGATGGCTTGCTGACGTCCGACTCGCGCATCAAGGAACGCAAGAAGTACGGGCTGGCGGGCGCACGCAAGCGCTTCCAGTTCAGTAAACGTTAAGAGGAACGGAGGGACTTTGCCCGGGATCGCGATGAAGGATCTGCTGGAGGCCGGCGTGCATTTCGGCCACCAGACGAAGCGGTGGAATCCGAAGATGAAGGAATTCATCTTCGGCGAGCGAAACGGAATCTACATCCTCGACCTGAACAAGACGGTCAAGAAGTTCCGGGACGCGGAGGAGTTCGTGACCAACCTGGCGGCAGACGGCAAGACCATGCTCTTCGTCGGCACGAAGCGGCAGGCGCAGGACGTCATCGCCGAGGAATCGCAGCGCTGCGGCATGTTCTTCATCAATCAGCGCTGGCTGGGCGGTCTTCTCACCAACTTCGCCACGATTCAGCGCAGCCTGGGCCGGCTTCGCGACCTGGAAGCGATGGTCACGCCGGGCACCGATGGACGCTACGAAACGCTGTCCAAGAAGGAAATCGCCCGCGCGGAAAAAGAGAAGCGGAAGCTGCTCAAGAACCTCGAAGGCATTCGGCCGATGAGCAAGCTGCCGGACGCGATCTTCGTGGTCGACACGCGTAAGGAAAAGATCGCCGTTGACGAGGCCCGCAAGCTGAAGATTCCGGTGATCGGCATTGTCGACACCAACTGCGACCCGGATGAAGTGGACTACGTTATTCCGGGCAACGACGACGCGCTGCGCTCGATCAGGCTGTTCGCATCGAAGATCGCCGACGCGATCATCGGCGGACGCCAGATGCGCGAGTCGCGCATCGCGGAAGAAGATGCGCAGCAGGCCGAAGAGGCCGCCAAGGCCGATCAGGCGGCCCGGCTCCGCTCGGCCGTCCGGCCGCAGCGGCGTGAGGCAACGCCCGCCGGCGCATAGCACAAGGGAATCCGCAGGACCATGCGCCGGCCTGCGAGCCGGCGCTTTGTTTGTACAGATTGATTTCGCGAGCTTCGCGTTCTTCGCGGCCTTCGCGGTTGAGAAAGCAGAGAAACAGGAATGGCGACTATGACGATTTCGGCGGAAATGGTGAAACAGCTTCGCGACAAGACGGGCGCCGGCATGATGGAGTGCAAGGCGGCGCTCACCGAAGCGAACGGCGACATGGAAGAGGCGATGACGCTGCTGCGCAAGCGCGGGCTGGCACAGGCGGCCAAGCGCGCCGGCCGTGCCACTGCGCAGGGCGCCATCGGCAGCTACATCCACATGGGTGGCAAGATCGGCGTCCTCGTGGAGGTGAACTGCGAATCGGACTTCGTCGCCCGCACCGACGACTTCAACAACCTCGTCAAGGACGTGGCGATGCACATCGCCGCCGCCTCCCCGCGCTGGGTACGCCGCGCGGAGGTGCCCGCCGCCGAGGTCGAGAAGGAGAAGAACATCTATCGCGCGCAGATGGAGAAGGAAGGCAAGCCGGCGAACGTGCTCGAGAAGATCATCGAGGGCAAGCTCGGGAGCTTCTACTCGCAGTTCGTGCTGCTCGACCAGCCATACATCCGCGACGACAAGATGACCGTCAGCCAGCTGGTCGCGCAGGCGAGCGCGAAGACGGGAGAAAACATCCAGATAAGCCGGTTTGTTCGCTTCCGGGTTGGCGAAGCGGCTGAATAACCAACGGGCCCAAGGCCCATGGCCTAAGGCCTAAGGACTGGTCGAGGCATGAGCCGCCTTATACCTGGACCAGCCCTTGGGCCTTGGGCCTTAGCCCTTGGGCCTGCAATAATCGTCTTTCGATGTCCGCGGACTCCTCCTCGACCCCGATCTACAAGCGCGTCCTTCTCAAACTCTCCGGTGAAGCCCTGATGGGCGAACAGCAGTTCGGCGTCGATCCGGCTGTCGCCACGCGCATCGCCCGCGATGTTGGCGAGATTCAGGCCCTCGGCGTCGAGACGGCCATTGTCATCGGCGGTGGAAACATCTTTCGCGGGCTCGCGGCGAGTGCGCGCGGGATGGACCGCGCGACGGCCGACTACATGGGCATGCTGGCGACGGTCATCAATGCCCTCGCCCTGCAGGACGCCCTGGAGCAGCAGAACGTGCTGACGCGCGTCGTGACGGCGATCGAGATGCGTGCCGTCGCCGAGCCGTTCATCCGGCGGCGCGCCATCCGCCACCTGGAAAAAGGCCGCGTCGTCATCTTCGCCGCCGGCACCGGCAACCCGTATTTCACGACCGATACCGCCGCCGCGCTGCGCGCCATGGAGATCAAGGCCGAGGTCATCTTGAAGGGCACCAAGGTCGACGGCGTCTACACCGCCGATCCGATGCTCGACCCGGCGGCCACCAAATACCCAAGCATTTCTTATCTGCAGGTCCTCGAGCGGCAGTTGAAGGTCATGGACGCCACGGCCATTTCCCTCTGCATGGACAACAAGCTGCCAATCGTCGTATTCAATCTCCGAGAAACCGGCAGCATCCGCCGAGTCGTGCTTGGTGACCCCATCGGCACGACGGTGTCTCATGAGCCAGTTCGTGGTTAGCGCGGCCAGCGACTAACCACCAACCACAAACCAGGTGAGAGCATGGAATTCAGCGATCTGAAAGGCATGTTTGCGGAAGTCAAAACGCGGATGGACGGCGGCATCGACCGCGTCCGCCGCGATATGGCGAACGTCCGAACGGGACGGGCCACCGTCGGTCTGCTCGACAGCGTTCACGTGGAGGCCTACGGCTCGAAGATGCCGATCAACCAGGTCGCCACCCTGTCGATTCCCGAGCCGTCGATGATGATCGCGCAGCCGTTCGACCCGTCGTTGATGGGAGCGATTGAAAAGGCGATCCGATCGTCCGACCTCGGCTTGAACCCGGCGAACGACGGCAAGGTCATCCGCATTCCGATCCCCTCCCTCACCGACGAACGCCGCAAGGAGCTGTCACGGCACGTGCACAAGCAGGCGGAGGAAGGCCGCAACGCCGTCCGCCAGGTGCGCCGCGATGCCAACGAGCGCCTCAAAAAGCTCCTGAAGGAGCACAAGATCTCGGAAGACGACGAGCGGAAGGGTCTCGACCAGATTCAGAAGATGACCGACGATCACGTCAAGACGATCGACGAGCTGCAGAAGAAAAAGGACCAGGAGTTACTCGGTCACTGACGCAGGCAGGCAGGTGCGATTCGCGCTTCCGCCGGTCGGTGCAATCAGACTTCGCCGGTCGGTGAAGCCGCTTCGGTCGTCGTCTGTTAGGCAGTCTGCGGTCGCGATCGCCGCTGATGAGAAGCGACCCAACCAGCAAAGAACGCAGTGGCTGCCGCGCACGGAATGACGCCCAGGACGAATTGGCCGGGAAATCGGAGCCAGTACTGAAATAGGTTCTCGAGGGTCTCGCCTTCTGGATAGAGTCGCATGACCGCGAGTGCGAGCATTGGACTGAGCACCGTGCCGAGCAATCCTGCCGAGCGGACGGATAATGTGCCACCAACCGCGTGACTGACTCCTAAAACGATCGGGCCGATGCCAGCTGCCAACAAGATCAGCGATGGCACCCCGAACCCAATCCAGATGTCGATCAGCGAATGCCAGCTGACGAGTCTGCTCCTGCCCAACTGGCTAGCCACGACAGATGTCGCAAAGAACGCAAGGCCAAATAGTAGAAACGCCGCCAGCAGACCTTTCAGATAGCGCAACATCTCAGTCTCTCCGCGTACCACCCGCCGCGAATTGACACCCTTGGACCGACCAGCGTCAGACGTCTTGCACCAATCAGCGTCAGCCGCGTTGCACCGATCGGCGTCAGATGCCTCGACCGACCGGTGCCCGCTCGCAGCCACCGCGCGTCAGTCTCCAAACGACACCCCCATCGCACGGGCGGTGGTCAGGAGGTCGTAGTCGAGCGGCACGGTCTTCGTCTTGCCGACGACTTCACCCAGCGGGACGGGAACGAGGTCCGGCGGATGATTCGCCACCATCTTGCCGAACTGCCCTTTCAGGATCAGTTCGACGGCCTTGCCGCCGAACCGCGTCGCCAGCGTGCGATCGAACGCCGTCGGGCTGCCGCCGCGCTGCAGGTGGCCGAGGATCACGTAGCGGGTCTCCTTGCCGGTCAATTCCTCCAGCTGCTTCGCCACGCGCGCGCCTTCTCCGCCGAGCCGCTCGGCGTGGCCCGTGTGCGCTTCCGCGATGACGGCCGCCCGCTGGTTCTTTGCATGCGCCCCCTCGGCGACGACGACGATGCTGAAGCGCGCGCCCCAGTCGTCACGATTGCGGATGCACTGCGCGACGCGTTCGAGATCGTACGCAATCTCGGGAATGAGAATCACGTCGGCGCCGCCGGCGACGCCGCTGTGCAGCGCAATCCATCCGGCATAGCGTCCCATGACCTCGACGACCATGATGCGGCGGTGGGCCTCTGCGGTCGAGTGCAGACGGTCGATCGACTCCGTCGCGAAATCGACCGCCGTGTCGAATCCGAAGCAGCTCGTCGTCCCGACGATGTCGTTGTCGATGGTTTTCGGCACGCACACCAGCGGGATGCCCTTCTTGTAGAACTCGTACGAAATCGCCAGCGTGCCGTCGCCACCGATGCAGACGAGCGCATCGAGGCCCATCTTCTGAAACATCTCGACGACGCGGTCGCCATAGTCGAACGTGCCTTCGGGGGTCTGGATCGGCTGGGCGAACGGGTCGCCGCGGTTGACGGTGCCGAGAATCGTTCCGCCGAGCCTGAGGATGCCGGTGACGTCGCGCGGCGTCAGCAGGCGGGACTTCTCCGGGTAGATCAGCCCATCGAAGCTGTCCTCCAGGCCCACGACCTGGATCTGCGAGTTGGACGCCGCCTTCACGACGGCGCGGATCACGGCGTTGAGACCGGGCGCATCGCCTCCACCGGTCAGAACGCCAATTTTCTTAATCGTGGGCATCGGAGCTTTGGCGCGGTCTGGTCACAATCCGAGCGGCCCTTCGACTCGCGCGGACTTCTCCGCTCGCTCAGGGCACTCGACTCGGACGCTCACGTATTGGCCTGCCACGAGCGAGGGCGCAAAGCGCCCGAGTCGAGTGGTGGACCGCAGGAGGATCGAACTCCTGACCTCCGCATTGCGAACGCGGCGCTCTCCCAGCTGAGCTAGCGGCCCTGATGGAGTGAAATGAAGGCGCGCCCGCCGGGCAAGCGTCTCGGCTGCACGCGCAAAATCGAGTTTACCACGGCGCTTCCCGCCAAAGGCGCCGGCGCCGGGCCGAAGCGCCGTCTACTCGCGCGCGCGCTCGAACGTCAGGTAGACAGGCGCGGCTCCGAGGATCATCAGCAAGCCGAAGGTGCCCCACCCTGCGCGGTTGATCGCCACGAACCGTGCGTGCTCGCCCGGCTGCAGTACCACGTCGTGCGTTTTCGAAAACAGGGTGTTGTGGGCTCGAATGCGATGCGGGCCGGCGGGAAGCTCCTGCGAGATGGTGTCGCCGAACCGCAGCATGCCGACGTCCTTCCCGTCCACCTGGATGAAGACCTCCCGGAATCCGACGTCCTCGTCGGCCTCACGGCTGACGGTGATGCTGGCAACGAAGTTCGACCGGCGCGAGGTCTTGACGAGGTCGACGCCCGGCCGCCGGCCGACGAGCGGCGGAAGCGTGAGCGCGTCGCGAAGCTCGAAGAACACCGGACACATCCTACCGAATCCCGCGCATGAAAAAAGCTCGGCTGCAACAGCCCGGGTACTCGAACGGCAGGCAACACGCTTGCAACCAGCGCTGGCGGGGTCCGCGCCTGCCCGCTGGGCCACTGCGCGGACCACAGATCGGGTGGAGGAAAAGATGGCCGTTCTTGGATGGATGTTGTTCGGTCTCGTCGTCGGAGCGCTGGCCAAGCTGATCATGCCTGGCCGCGATCCCGGCGGCATCATCGTGACCATGCTGCTCGGCATTGCCGGCGCCGTGCTGGCCGGCTTCGCCGGCCGGGCGCTCGGCTGGTACGGCGAAGGCGAGCCGGCGGGTTACCTCATGTCGTTCGTCGGCGCGGTCGTACTGCTCGCGCTGTATCGCATGATGACCCGGCGGCGCACGCTGACGCCGTAGCAGGCGCTCAAAAACAAACCTCGTCGCTGGAGTACGTAGTGTCCGCCTTCAGGCGGACCGCGTCAGTGTCACAGCGCGGCGACGCGGCAACCAAAGCCGCGCTGTAATGTCCTGTGTCTTTTCGTGACACTAACGCGCGTCCGAGTTGTCTGCTGACGAACAAACCCCGGCGCGTTAGTGTCACAATGCACGATGGCCGGCGGGCCACACGGCCGCCAGCCCTTCCGTGCCGTCGATAACGACCAGAATTCCTCTCGGCCGTGCGCATATGCTCGCGTCAACGGTCATGCGCGATGCACAGCGGGCCGGCCTCCCGGTGCGATCGATCACGCCGCTCGGCAGCCTCCGCCGCTTCGCTCCGGCCGTCGGCGACGTGTCTCTGCTGGCAGTGGCGCCCGCCGCTGCGCACCATGACGTGCTGACGGGCTTTGCGCGCCTGACGGCCGCCGTCATCCTCGCCCGCTCGGCAACCCATCTCATCATCGGCAACGACCGCGGGACGGTCTCGGTGCACGTCGCCGTTCCGGAAGAGGCCGGCGCTGCGCTGGTCTGGCACACCGGTTCGCGAACGCACACGAGCGCGCTCCAGACGCGTGCGCAGCGGTTGGGCTTGACCTTCGATCGGGCACGCCTGCTCGACCGCCAGGGTCAGCCGCTGTCCAGCGACACCGAAGCCGATTTCTACCGCCACCTGGAGCTGCCGGAGATTCCGCCCGAGCTTCGCGAGGACGGCGACGAAATCATCGTCGCCGAGCGCGGCGAACTGCCGCCGCTCGTCAGCACAGGCGATATCCGCGGCGATCTCCATATGCACAGTACCTGGAGCGATGGACGCGACTCGATCGAGCAGATGGCATTCGCGAGCCAGCAGCTCGGATATGAATACATCGCCATCACCGACCACTCGGAACGAGCGCCGGCCTCGCGCCAGCTGGCCGCATCCGACATCCGCCGGCAGGGCGCAGACATCCAGAGGGCCGGCGCGCGCGTCAAGCGCGTGCAGATCCTGCACGGCGTCGAAGTCGATATCATGCACGACGGTTCGCTCGACTTCGACGACGAGCAACTTGCCGGTTTCGACATCGTCCTCGCCTCGCTGCACGACCACGCCGGCCATGATGCGTCGAAGCTGACCGAGCGGTACCTGCGTGCGATCCGGCATCCGCTCGTCAATGTCATTACCCACCCCGCCAACCGGACGCCCGGGCGCTCGAGCGGTTACCCGCTCGACTTCGATGCGCTGTTCGCGGCTGCCGCGGAAACCGGAACGGCCATGGAAGTGGACGGCGCCCCGGGTCATCTCGATCTCGACGGCGCGCTCGCGCGCCGCGCGGTCGCCGCAGGCGTAACGCTCGTCATCGACAGCGATTGTCACCGGTCGGACGGACTTGGCCGGCAGATGCGCTTCGGCGTGGGCACCGCTCGCCGCGGATGGATCGGGCCGGAGCACGTGCTCAACACACGCGGCCTCGACGAGGTGCGCGCGTTCGTCGCCCGAAAACGTGCGCGCGGATAACGCAGGGCCCCCGTTCAGGGGCGCCGTTCTCGTTGCGTGCGTGGTGGGAACGATTGCGTTCTCCGTGTACGCCCGCACGCTGCTTCCCGGCGTGGATCTGGGCGACACCGGCGGCTTTCAGGCAGCCGTCCTGTGGCCGGAGACGAGCGCGCGGCAGGCCTACCCCTTGTATTACTCACTCGCACGGCCGTTCGTCCTCGCCGTCAGCCCGGACAACCCGGCGCGCGGACTCAATCTGTTCTCGGCGCTCGCGGGCGGTCTCGCCGCAGGCCTGCTGACGTGTTTCGCGGCCCTGCTGACGACGAGCGCCGCTGCCGGCGCCGCCGCCGGACTGCTCCTCGCCTTCTCGCACACATTCTGGACGCAGTCGGTCATCGCGGAGGTCTACACCCTGCACATCGCGCTGATCGCCTGCTGCCTGCTCGCGCTGTACGCGTATAGCCAGCAGCCGACACGGCGCCGGCTCGCCGCCTTTTTCGCGGTGTATGCGCTTTCATTCGGCAACCACCTGTCGATGCTTCTGCTGCTGCTGCCGTTTGCGCTGTTCCTCGTGCTCGCGCACCCGCGGCCGCGCGATCTCCTGCGGCCGGGCACGATCGGTCTGGCGATTGGCATCGCCGGTGCCGGCGCTCTTCTCTACGCGCCCAACGTCCTGTTCGTGTGGACGAACATCGATGCGCCGCCGCGTTGGAGCGATCGCCTCGCCACGTTCTGGTTCGATGCAACCAAGTCGGACTGGCGCGGCACGATGATGGCCGGCGTCGATCGGAGTGAGCTCGCCGAACGCATGGCGATGTGGATCTGGGATGCGCGGCTGCAATTTGGACTGGCCGGTCTGGCGCTCGCCATCGCCGGCGTCATCCGGCTATGGCTCTTCTCCCGTCCATGGGCGCTGCTCTTTGTCAGCGCCTACCTCGTCAACACGATATTCGCCGTCACCTATAACGTCGGCGATCCTCACGTGTTCTTTCTGCCCGGTCACGCGCTCACCGCGCTGGCGATTGCCGCGCTGTTTGCCGGATGGCGCTCCGTCAAGGGACGCCCTCCGGACAACACGCCGTCGACTCGTCGGGCGTCCCTTTCAGGGGTGCCCCTCCTGTCGAGTGTCGCAATCGCAGCTCTGCTCGCGTATGCAGGATGGCGTGGGTGGGATACATGGCCAAGTGCCGACCGCAGCCGCGATCGGCGCGCCGATGCCTTCGTCGCCGGTGTCACCGCCGGCATCAGCGACACGAATGCCGTGCTTCTCTCCGACATGGACTGGCAGCTGGAAAACGCGCTCCTGTATTCGTCGCGATACGAACGGCGCCAGCTGGCATGGCGCCGAGCCGCAGAGGTGCTGCCGCATCTTCCGTTCCTGGTGGCCGACAACCATGCGATCGGCCGCGACGTCGTGCTCGCCGGCAACGCCGCTGCCCGCGTTGTGAGCGCATACGGAACGTTCTTTCCTCTCGCGGCAGACACCGTCCCGCCGCGAGGAATTGCCGATCGCGTTGAGGCACTCCCGCGCGGCACGCCCTACGTTCTGACACTGCTCGAGCCTGCAGGAGGCGAAGCGGTCGACATCGACGATTTCGATCGGGCGCTCGCGATCCTCGCCGGTGGATCGGCTCCACCCCGAAGCGCGGCACGCTACCAGGTCTGGGCCGGGATCAGCGGTGAACCCGGCGCCGAGCATCGCGAATCGAACCGTCCATTCCGATCGGCGTTCACGATTCTCGGCGACCCATTCGCGGTGCGCATCGAGTCGTGGCTGCCGTTCGACACGTTCCGCCGGGCCGGGTTTGGTCACGTCCTGCGCGGGCGCGAGCCGGTGCTGACGATCGAGCGCGGCGTCAGCCTCGTGTGGTTCGAGCCGGACGGATCGCCGGCCGTCAGCTACGCCGCCGGCTTATACGCTCCGAAGGCCAGGCTGCGGATGCCGGCGTCTGTACCTCAGCAGGTCGCCCGCGGCTCAGGTGCTATGCTCAAAAAGACGTGGCTCGAAAACTGATCGTCCTTCTCGCTCTTACGGTGACCACGACCTTTGCGCCGGTCATCGCCGGCCAGGGCGCGACAAACGCTGCACAGGCTGGCAAGTCGCCGGACGCGCTTGCCAGGGAACTGCAGGCACGTTATCAGTCGATTCGCGACTTCTCTGCCGATTTCGTCCAGAGTTACCGCGCCGGCGTGCTGAAGACGCAGTCGCAGGAACGCGGGACGGTGGCGATCAAAAAGCCCGGCAAGATGCGCTGGACCTACACGAAGCCGGAGCGCAAAGAACTGGTGTCGGACGGCGTGAAGCTGTACTGGTACGTGCCGGAAGACAAGCAGGTGGTGGAGAGAGACGTCGCGAGTCAGGCCAGCACGCCCGATCTGTTCCTGAGCGGCCGCGGCGACATCGCCCGGGACTTCACCGCCAGTTACGCAGAGACGCCGGTTCAGGGCAGTGTGGCGTTGAAACTCGTCCCGCGCAAGAACGAGCCGGAGTACCAGTACCTCGTCGTCGCGCTCGATCCGGGCACGCTCCAGATTCGCGCGCTCATGACGCGGGACCACCAGGGCGGCGAATCGACGCTGACGTTCAGCAACATGAGAGAGAATCGCGGCCTGCCCGACCGGGACTTCGTTTTCCGAGTCCCATCAGGCGTCAAGGTCGTTACAGACGACGGACGCTGAAAGGCCTGACAGGCCGACCTGAAGGTCGCCCTCTACCGCGCTTATTCGATCTTGGCGACCTGTGCGCCAAGCGAGATCAGGCGCTGCACGACGTTGCTGTATCCGCGCTCGACCGTCTCGAGCGGCGCGACGCGCGTCTGACCGTCCGCCGCCAGTCCCGCGGCAATGAGCGACATGCCGGACCGCAGATCGCGGCTGTCGAGGATGCGTCCGCCCCGGAGCCGCGTCGGCCCCGTCACGATAATGCGATGCGCATCGGCCAGAAACAGATCGGCCCCCATGCCGCTCATCTGCTCGAGCGCGAACAGACGCAGCTCATACATCCAGTCGTGCACGAGTGTGCGCCCCTGCGATTGAGTCGCCAGAACGGTTACCAGGCTGACGAGGTCGCTCGGAAACGCCGGCCAGAGTCCGGTCGTGATTCGGCGGACCGCTTTCGGGCGTGACGGCCGGACCTCGAAGACACCGTCTTTCATGCCGCAGTCGACATTCATCCGCTTCAGCACCGATGCGACAACCTCGATATCTTCATCGCGCGCGCCCCCGATGGCGATCTCTCCTCCTGTGATCGCGGCGACCACCGCCCAGCTCCCTGCTTCGATATAGTCGCCGCCAAGCTGGTGCGTCGCTCCCGAGAGCTTGCCGACGCCTTCGACGCGCAGTTTCGAACTGCCGATGCCGGAGATGTCGGCGCCCATCTTGACGAGGAACTCGCACAGTTCGACGACGTGTGGTTCGGTCGCGGCGTTTCGAATCTCGGTGCGTCCGGGCGCCGACGCGGCAGCCAGCAGCGCAGTCTCCGTGCCTGTGACGGACGCCTCTTCGAGATACATCGACGCCGGTTTCAGCCCGTCGGGCGCGTGCAGCGCGTGGTCCGGACCTCCCTCGTCATGAGCGCCCATCGCGAGCAGCGCCTCGAGATGCGTCGAAATGGAGCGGCGCGCAGGAAAATCACCGCCGGGCGGCGCGATGTGCGCACGCCCGGCGCGCGCCAGCAGCGGCCCGAGGAGGAGCACCGAGCCGCGCAGGCGGCCGACGAGCGCTCGATCCGGAGAATGGGTGCGGACCGACGGCGTCCGGATCCGCAGCGTGGTCGTGCCGATGCCCTCCACTTCGGCGCCGACGTCGAGCAGCAGGCGCGCCATGACCTCGACGTCGCCGATGCGCGGCACGTTCGTCAGCACGCACTCCTGGTCGGTCAGGAGGCAGGCGGCCAGCAGCGGCAGCGCCGCATTCTTGTTGCCTTCGACGGAGACGCGGCCTTCCAGCCGGTGGCCGCCCTCAATCAGGAGACTGGACATGTGTCAGGAACTCGAGATCGTGATTGTGGCCGAAGCCGACGAACACGGGCTCCGGCCGGAGGCTGATGCCGAATCGATCCACCACCCCGCGCTTGATACGTGCCGCAAATCTCAGCACATCACGTGCCGTCGCGCCACCGCGATTGACCAACGCGAGCGTGTGTTTGGTCGAAATCCCCACATTGCCGTCCGTGTCGCCGCGCCGGAAACCTGCCCGCTCGATCAGCCACGCGGCCGGAAGCTTGACACGGCCGCCATCTGCTGGAAACGCAGGCGGTTGCGCGCCGGCGACTGCGGCGACGCGATCTCTGCCGATCGCCGTGACCACCGGGTTCATGAAGAACGAGCCGACGCTGCGCGTGTCCGGATCGCCCGGGTCGATCACCATGCCTTTCCGCCGGCGCACCGCAAGGACGGCATTTCGTACATGCTCGACGTCCGGGGCTGATACACCCTCGCGCGACAGCTGCTCCGTGATGTCGGGGTACGTGGTGGTCGGCCGGGCCACGCGCAGGCGGAATGTCACGGTGCAGATCACAAATCGACCACCGTCGGTCTGCTTGAAGCGGCTGGTGCGATAGGAAAAGCCGCAGTCACGCCCGGTCAGCGTGCACAGTGCGCCGTTCTCCCGGTCGAACGCGGTGAGATGATCGATGCAGTTCGCCACCTCCTGGCCGTACGCGCCGACGTTCTGGATTGGCGTTCCTCCCACCGTCCCGGGAATCCCCGACAGGCACTCCAGACCAGCGAGACCACGCGCCACGCAATCCGCAACGGTTTCGTCCCAGGACTCCCCCGCGCCGGCGGTGAGGAGCGTATCGGTCCCCTCGCGCGCATGTTCCCGCCCTCGAACGTCGACGTGCACGACCAGGCCGTCGAAGCCGGCATCGGCGATCACCAGATTGCTGCCTCCGCCGAGAACGAACAGCGGCGCGCCATTCGACCTGCTCCAGCGATGCGCGCGATCGACGTCCTCGACAGTCCGCGCGCGCAGCAGCCATCGCGCAGGACCGCCGACGCCGAGCGTGGTCAGCGGTGCCAGTGGTTCCCCGTCCACTGCGCCGCCGAGCGCCTCAATCGAAGGCAAGGAGCCGTGCTTCCTGTGCCACGAGCGCCGAGAGTGCTTCCGACCGCGAGCACACGCGGAATTCAACCCAGTCCCCCGGCGCGAGCTGGGCGGCGAGCGGAATGTCGGCGGTAATGACAACGGCGAGCTGAGGGTATCCGCCGGTGGTCTGGTGGTCGGTGAGAAGAAGAATCGGCTCGCCCGATGGCGGCACCTGAATACCGCCCGTGAAGGCGGCGTCCGAAATCATCTCCTGCTCCAGCAGACGCGGGATCTGATCGCCTTGCAGGCGATATCCCATCCGATTCGATTGCGACGAGACGATGAATCGCGTGCGCTGCAACAGATCCATCGCATCAGCCGGAAAATACTCGGTCTGCGGACCTGCGAGTACGCGCAGCCGTGCGCCGCCCCCGCGCCCGTACGCGGTCGCCTCGGGGATCGGCTTGCGGCGGCGGTTCGTCGTGCCCTCGGCGCCGAGTCCCAGTCGATCTCCCTGCAGCAGCGTGCGGCCCTGGGCGCCGCCCATTCGGCTCAGCAGGTGTGTGGACCGGCTGCCGAGCACGCGTGGAACATCGACGCCGCCGTCCACCGCCACATATGCCCGCGCGCCAAACGCACGCGTGTTGAAGCGCAGGATACTGCCTGCGGGAGCGGCGACGGCCGCGCAATGCGGTACTCGGACACCGTCGAGGGTGGCGCCGAAATCCGCGCCGGCGATCGCGAACGTCGTTTTCTGATCGAAACGCAGTTTCGGGCCGGACAGGGTGGCCTCGACGGCAGCGCTCCCTGGCTCGTTTCCGACGATGGCGTTCGCCGTCCGGTACGCGATCCAGTCCATGGCGCCGCTGACGGGAACGCCGCTCGCCTGATGCCCCCAGCGTCCTGCGTCCTGGATCGTGGTAAACAGGCCCGGCTCGACGACCGTCACGGACCGTCGCGCCGTGGTGGACTGCGCGCCGGCGCTCACGCGCGCCGTCATGCGCGGCGGTTCGTGCGGCCGCGGCACGAAGCGCACGGAGTCGCCAGGCGCAAGCAGGGCGGCCGGCCACTGCTCGGCGTCGAACATCCGCGTAAAGGTATGGCCGACGATTTGCCATCCGCCTGGAGAGTCGAGGGGATACACACCGGTCTGCTGCCCGGCGATCCCCACCGAACCAGCGCGCACCCGTTCGCGCGGCGCCGAGCGCCGCGGGGCGGCGATCGCCGGATCGACTGGACCCAGGTACGCAAATCCAGGCAGGAACCCCATCATGAACACGCGATACTCGCGCTCGCTGTGGCGCCGCACGACCGCCTCGGTGCTCTGGCCCGAAAACGACGCAACCTCGCCCAGGTCGGGGCCCCATTGCCCGCCGTACTCGGCGGGGATCTCCAGCAGCCGGCCGTGCACCGGTGATACGGGACTCTCAGCGGCCCGCTCGAGACTCGCCTGCACATCCCGCGCGTCGGTGATGAGAGGGTCGAAATAGACAGCGACGGAGCGATACGTCGAGACGACGTCGCGGACACCGGGAATGACATCGTCGCGCACCGCGGCGGCAATCGCGATGGCGCGGGCATTCACGCTGGTGTCGATCACCGGTTCGAGCTCGAGCAGCAGCGCCGAGTCGCCTGCTTCCTTAATTGCCGCCACGGTCGTGGAGCGCCCGAAGCAGTTTCCGATGGATGCCGCCAAAACCGCCGTTGGACATCAGCACGACCACATCGCCATCACGGTGCTCGCGGACAATGGTGGCGATGATGTCGTCGTTGTCGGGAACGTGCTGAGCCCGTGTGCCGCGGGCGCGCAGATCGGCAACCAGTCGATCGGCATCCAGCCGCTCCGCCTCAGGCAGCGACGAACGGAACACGGCCGCGACGACCACCTCGTCGGCGGCGCCGAACGCGGCCGCGAACGCCTCCTGAAAGACACGCCGGCACGATGAGGCGGAACGCGGCTCGAAGACCGCCCAGATCCGCCGATCGGGATAGCCGCTCCGCAACGCCGACAGCGTCTCGAAGACAGCCGTCGGATGGTGCGCGAAGTCATCCAGGACGGTCACGCCGCGCGCGACGCCAACCACCTCGAGCCGCCGCTTGATTCCTTTGAATGCACGCAGTCCCGACGCCAGCTGGTCGGGCCCGAGTCCGGCCCTGGCGCCGACGGCAATCGCGGCGAGCGCATTGCGAACGTTGTGGACGCCAAGCAGCGGCGAGTCGAATGCCGCGTACGGCTCGCCGTGCCGACGCACGTTGAAATGGGTGACGCCGTCGCGCGTGCGCAGGTCGTGCGCCTGCCACACGGCGCCGTCGTTCAGGCCGAACGTTTCGACGGGGCTGACCGCGACGGCTTCGAGCGCCGCGGCGTCGGGACTGTCCGTCCCGAGGAGCAGCAACCCGTTGCGCGGTACCAGGTTGGCCAGCCTGCGGAATGCCAGCCTTACCTCGTCGATGTCCGCGTAGATGTCGGCGTGATCGAACTCGATGTTGTTGATGATCGCGATATCCGGCAGGTACTTGAGAAACTTCGCCGTCTTGTCGAAAAAGGCGCTGTCGTACTCATCGCCCTCGATGACGAAATGGCGCCCGGCCCCGATCCGGTAGCTGGATCCGTCCGTGCCGAAGTTCAAGGCGATCCCGCCAACCAGCACCGTGGGATCCAGCTTCCCGTGTGTCAGCAGCCATGCCGTCAGCGACGTGGTCGTCGTTTTGCCGTGCGTCCCGGCAACGACAACCGATTCGGCGCCCCACAGAAATTGATCGCGAATGACTTCGGGAAGCGAGCAATAGCGAATCTTGCGCTCGAGTACGGCCTCGAGCTCGGGGTTGCCGCGCGAGATGGCGTTGCCGACCACGACCAGGTCCACGCCGGTCGTGATGTTCGCCGCATCGTACCCGCTGAGGGTCGGAATCTGCTCCGCGGCGAGAAAGTCGCTCATCGGCGGATACACGTTCTGGTCGGATCCGCGCACGTCGTGGCCCCGGCTCTTGAGCAACGCCGCCAGCGTCGCCATGGCCGTTCCGCAGATTCCTATCAGGTGTATCCGCCTGCGTTCAGCCAACGGGCGCTTCCTCCACCAGCAGCGACGGGTGCGGCCGCGTCGTCAGACGAACCTGGACGCCCAGCGGCAGGGTCCAGCACGGACCGGCCGTATGGCCCGACGGAAACCCGTACACCACCGGTCCCGGGAAGCGCTGCATGAGCCGCTGGATGACGCCTCGGGCCGTCACCTTGCCGCTTTCTTCATCGCAGGATCGCATCTCGCCAAAGACGATCCCGGAGGCCCGCGCCAGCACCCCGCCCAACTGCAGCTGCGTCAGCATCCGATCGATCCGGTAGGGGCGCTCGTTGACATCCTCGATGAACAGAATCGAACCTTGAGGAGGATCGAACGCGTACGGTGTGCCAAGCGACGCGGCGAGCTGCGTGAGCGTGCCGCCGAGGAGAGGGCCCGCCGCTTCGCCGTCCTGAAACACCAGCAGCCCGTCGGGCGCCAGCGTCAGGCCGGCGCCACCTTGCGTCAGCGCCATGAACGAGCTCTCGTCGTAGCCCGCCGCACCCCGTGACAGCCGCCGATCCAGCATCGGGCCGTGCAGCGCCGTCAGTCCGCACTGGCACGTCAGCCACGACAAGATCGAGGTGTTGTCGCTGTAGCCGATGAACAGCTTGGGCGTGGCCGTCATCGTTGTGCGGTCGAGCAGCGGCAGCAGCTGGACGCTGCCGTAGCCGCCGCGCGTCGCAATCAAGGCGCGGATGCCGGGATCGCGCCAGAAGCGCAAGAAGGCGCCTGCCCGCAGTTCAGGCGTGCCGGCCAGATAACCGGCCTCGCGCGCGAAAACGGTTTCGTCATACACCGGAACGAAGCCGAGCCGCTTGAGCTCCGCCACCCCGGCGTCGAACTCTTCACGTGCGAACGCGCTTCCCGGCGACACGACGGCGATGCGGTCGCCAGGTGTGAGGGCGGCTGGAAGTCGGCGGCTCACAGGAAGCGCGACATCTCCTCGGAGATCCGCTGGTGAGCGTCACAGCCAAGGACATGCTGCAGGCGCGGCGCGCGCAGGGATCCGACCGGCGCGGCCAGAAACCGTTCTTTGGCCTGACGCAGGTGCTTCAAGGCGTCTTCAACGCGCTGGTACGAGATCCGTCCGTCCTCGACCGCATGCACCAGGGCCTCCAGCGTGGCCGCCTGCACATCGACGGCGCCGCTGCAGATCAGCAGGCCGTCGCAGCCGGCGGCGATCGCCTGTACCGCTGCTTCCGGCACCGCGTAAGACTTGGCTATCGCCTTCATTTCCAGGTCATCGCTCAGGATCACGCCCTGGAAGCCGAGCTCGTCGCGCATGATCGCCTGTACGACTTTTGGCGACAGCGTCGCGGGCCGGTCTTCGTCCAGCGAGGGCACCAGCACGTGCGCGGTCATGATGAACGCAACGCCAGAACGAACAGCCTCGCGGAACGGAACGCATTCAACCCGGCGGATGCGGTCGGGCGGATGCTCCACCAGTGGTAGCTCGAGATGCGAATCGACCGACGTATCGCCGTGGCCGGGAAAATGCTTGCCGCACGCCGCCACGCCATTGTCCTGCAGGCCGCGGATGATGGCCGCTCCGAGGCGGCCAACCAGCTCCGCATCCTCCGCCAGCGCGCGATCGCCGATGACCGGGTTCTTCGGATTGGTGTGGATGTCGAGGACCGGTGCGTAATCGAGCGTGACGCCAACCGCCTTCAGCTCCGCGGCCAGCGCGGCAGCAAAGCGGGATGCGAGATCGACGCTGCCGCTCCGCCCGAGCACCGCCATCGGCGGCCACTCGGTGAACGGCTTCCGGAGCCGCGCCACTCGCCCGCCCTCCTGATCGACGGCGACCCAGAGCGGCAGGTCCGAAGCCAGCGTCTGCAGGTCGATAGAGAGCTCCGCCACCTGCTCGGGCGCTTCGATGTTCCGCGAGAACAGGGTTACGCCACCAAGCGAGAACTCGCGCGCAATCGACCGAATCTCAGGGGGAATGGTGGAACCGGCGAGACTTCCGATCAGCAGCTGACCGATCTCGCGTCGGATGGCCGTTGGCACGGAACCATTATAAAGAACACGGCTTGCGGTTCGTGTTCGCGCGTTCCTTGTCGTGTAGTGGCTAATCGGGCGTTGGTGTCAGCGACAGGCGATCGATGACGATGACGTCCGCAGGGGCGCGACGCACGTCGAGTCGAAGTCCAAGCTGTTCGCGAATCGCGGTAAACAGCGACGGCCGGGAGACGTCTCCGATCGGCGCCCCATCGGGTTGCCACTGCAGCGTGAAATCGAAGCTGCCGGCAACCTTCGTTGCGTTCTCGACCGGTGCCGACAGCTGACTGGAGAGCGCCTTGGCAAGCATATCCATCGTGACGCGGCGGCCTGTGAGCACGCCGGCTGTGGTTGTCGAGAATGGATTCGCATCCGGCGCCTCCGCCGGAATCGTCAATCCGACTTTCAGGGCGTCGCGGTCCGTCACGAGCACGTACGACATCAGGTTCCGCTGTTCGGAATGGGCGACGAGCCCGAAACGTCGGGCGAGCAGCGTACGCATCATCATCTGCAGTTCGCCAGGGCGGAGATTGTCCGGTGTCTTTGCGACGATGTCGAAGCGCGCCGTGTCCGCACCCCTTGGCAATGCGTATAACCGGCCTTCGTCCAGACCGAACGCCCAGCCGACGAGAAAAGCCAGCGACGTGTTGGACGTCACGAGGCCGCCCGGCTGCCGCTGAAGCGACATGGGTGGGCTATCGGGCCCGCTGGGCTTGACGGTCGCTACTTCGAATGCCCGAATCGACTGGGCGCCGATACTCACGGCGAGCCAGGTGACGAGACCACCCACTAGCAGCGTCACGCGCACCACGTCCTCCCGCGAGGATGATACGAGCGATGGCTGTGACTCGTGCCATAGACTACCGTCGCAGGAGGCAGCACATGATCCTGGTCGTCGGCGCCACCGGGTCACTTGGGCGCAAGATCACGGCGGAGCTGTTGGCACGCGGCGAAAACATTCGAGCACTGGTCCGGCCCGGGAAGTCCCCGGCTCTGCCTGACCGTGTCTCTCTCGCCAGCGGGGACCTGCTCGATCGCGACAGCCTCGAGCGGGCCTGCGACGGGGTGCGCGCGGTCGTCACGACCGCAAGCGTGTCGAAAACCGGAACCGACACCATCGAAAACGTCGATCTCCTGGGAAACCAAAACCTGATTGCCGCGGCCGAGCACGCCGGAGTCGAGCACTTCGTCTTTACGTCCACGCTCAGCGCTTCCGATCAGAGCCCGGTTCCTCTGTTCAGAGTGAAGGCTGCCGTGGAGGGGACGCTCCGCGCGAGCCGGATGGCCCATACCATCCTCCAGCCGAATGGGTTCATGGACGTCTGGTTCCCGATGCTGATTGAAGGGGCCGCGGCCTCAGGCCAGCCGGTGACGCTTGTCGGCCAATCCAACCGTCGTCACGCGTTCATCGCCGAACAGGACGTCGCGGCGTTTGCCGCGGCGGCGTTGTTCACGCCGGCCGCGCGGGATTCGACGCTCGTTCTCGGCGGCCCCGACGCGGTGACCCTGCGTGATGTCGTCGGCGCCTATGAGCGCGCCCTGGGCCGGCCGGTTGCAATCCGCAGCGTGGCGCCGGGCGAACCGATTCCCGGCGTGCCTGAGCCGGTATGGGCGCTCGCCGCAGCGCTCGAGATGTTCGATTCCCCTGTTCCGATGGGCGAGACGAGCCGGACCTACGGTGTACGGCTGACGAGCGTCGCCGATTTCGCGCGCACCCGGATGTCCGCGGCGAACTGAGTTCTATAATGCCGATTCGATGAACATCGCGACTTCTGCCCCGACACGCATCGATCTCGCGGGCGGCACGATCGACATCTGGCCCCTCTACCTGTTCCACCCCGGCGCGCAGACGCTGAACGCGGCGATCAGCCTGCGCGCCAGCGCTCGACTCGTCACGCGCTCGGACGAGCGCATCGTCATCCAGTCCGACGACACGTCGATGACCGTCGAGGCAGCCAGATGGCAGGACCTCCGGACCGAGCGGCGCCTGCGCCTGCTGTCGCTGCTGGTGCACTTCTTCGAAGGGCACGGGATCACGCTGACGACGAACAGCCAGTCGCCGGCGGGGGCTGGCATCGCCGGCTCCTCGGCGCTGAATGTGGCGGTGTGCGCGGCGCTGGCCGACTGGCGCCGGGTGCATTACGAACCCGAGGCACTCCTGCAGATCGCCATGAACATCGAGGCGCAAGCGATCAATGTGCCGACGGGACTGCAGGATTACCGCCCGGCGCTCTACGGGGGCCTCGCGGCGCTCGAGCTCGACGTGGACGGCGTCCGCCGCGTACCGCTCGATGTGGACCTGAAGGAACTGCAGCGCCGCATCGTTCTCTGCTACACGGGTGAACCGCGCAACTCGGGCACCAACAACTGGGAAATCACCAAGAAACACGTTGACGGCGATCGCCACATCTTCGATTGTTTCGAGCGGATTCGCGACACGGCCGCGGTGATGCGCGACGCGCTGGTCCGTGGCGACTGGGACGGCGTCGGCTCGGCCATCGCCGCGGAATGGCAAAACCGCAAGCGGCTTGCGCCTGGCGTGACGACCCCGGCGATCGAGCAGCTGATCGCGCGGGCAACGACGGCGGGCGCCACGGCGGCGAAGGTGTGCGGGGCCGGAGGCGGCGGATGCCTGTTCTGCTACGGCCCGCCGGATCGCCGGTCGGAGATCGCCGAGGCGCTCGCCTCCGGCGGAGCGAGCGTCCTCGATTACACCTTCGAGCAGCACGGGCTGGTGCGTGGATAACCGAGCCGTCGCGCAGGTACTCGGCGAAATCGCCGACCTGCTCGAAATCAAAGGCGAGAACGCATTCAAGATTCGCGCATATCGATCGGCGAGCGAGACGATCGCCGCGTGGCCCGAGGCGGTGGCCCGCCTCGAGGATCAGCAGCTCCGCGAAATCCCCGGCATCGGGAAAGACCTGGCTGGCCGGATCCGTGAGCTGACGGCCTCGGGAGCCTCCGCTTATCACCAGGAACTTCTGGCCGAATTTCCCAAGACGATTCTCGAACTGCTGCGCCTGCAGGGGGTCGGCCCCAAGACGGTGGCGCTGCTCTACTCGGCCCTGAACATCAGCTCGATGGATGCGCTGGCGGCCGCCGCCCGCGACGGCCGGCTGCGGTCGCTGAAGGGCATGGGGCCGAAGAAGGAAGCGCTGATTCTGAAGGCGATCGAAGACCGCGAGAAGGACACCGGCCGCCATCTGCTTGCCGATACCGCGGCGGTGTCCGCCGAGCTCGTTGCCTACCTGCGCGAGCGCGCGCCGGCGGTCGACTTCATCCCGGTCGGCAGCGTGCGCCGCGGCTGCGAAACGTGCGGCGACATCGACATCCTCGCCGTGGGCGGGGAACCGGTTCTCATGGACATGCTGCTGCAGCACCCGCGCGTCGAGCGAGTACTCGGCCACGGCGACACGAAGTCGAGCGTGCGTCTGCACGGCGGCTATCAGGCCGACCTGCGGCTGGTTCCGCCCGAAAGCCGCGGTGCCGCGATGCAGTATTTCACCGGCTCGAAAGCGCACAACATCGTGATCCGGGATCGCGCCGTTCAGCGCGGGCTCAAGCTGAACGAGTACGGTCTCTATCGCGTCGAGGACGACCGCCGCATCGCCGGCGACTCGGAGGAGAGCATTTACCAGGCACTCGGGCTCGACTGGGTTGCGCCGGAACTGCGAGAGAACCGCGGCGAGATCGAGGCCGCAAGCCGCGGCGCCCTTCCCCGCCTCGTCACGCTCGAAGACGTGCGGGGCGATCTGCACATGCACACCACCGCGACGGATGGGCGCGACGATCTGGACAGCATGGCCGCGGCCGCCCAACGGCTTGGCCACGAGTACATCGCCATCACCGATCACAGTAAAGCCATGGCGATGTCCAATGGCCTCAACGAATCGCGCGCGCTGGAGCACGCCGCGCGGGTGCGGGCATTGAACGGCCGCTACGAAGGGCTCACCCTGCTGGCCGGCATCGAGTGCGACATCCTCGCCGACGGCACACTCGACCTGTCGCACGACTGCCTCGCGCAGCTCGACTGGGTGGTGGCCTCGGTCCATTCACATTTCGGACAGGAAGAGCCGCAGATGACCGACCGGCTGCTGCGCGCGATCGAGTGCCCATGGGTCGATGTGCTCGGGCACCCGACCGGCCGCCTGCTCCTCAGACGGGAGCCGGCGCGCGTGAACATGGACCTGCTGACCGCCGCCGCGGCCCGCCTGGGCGTGGCGCTCGAGATCAACGCGCAGACGGCACGCCTCGACCTGAGCGACGCGCACGCCCGGCTGGCGCGTGAGCGCGGCGTACGGCTCGTGGTCTCGACCGACGCCCACTCGGTCGCGGCGCTGGCGAACCTGCGCTGGGGCGTACACATGGCGCGCCGGGCCTGGGCCTCTCCTGACGACATCCTGAATACGAGGGGCCTCGTCGAGCTGCGCGGGATGCTGCGGCGAAACCAGGGCGCACATGGCTGACGATCGCCGCCCGGCCGGCTTCGTGCCGCTGAAGGCGATGACTGCGGGCCGGCCGGATCCCGCATCCGCCCTGGCGGAAATCCGTCAGATCTACTTCAAGACGTCCCGCCGGACGATCGACAACGACTTCGCCCACGCGATCGAGCTTTTGAAATCGCTGCCCGATGAAGACATCCGCGCCAAAGCGCACGTCTACATGGAGGGCCTCGCCGAGATGTCGCGCGAATGGGGGAGGGCGAAAAGTGGAAAAGTGGAAAAGTGGAAACGTGAAAAAGTACGGAGGGAGCGGAGGGCGACGAAGAAACCCTGACGCTATTTGTTCAAGACGATCTTCTGCCGTGCCGTGATTCGCAGTATTTCCGGGACGTTCCTGTCCGCCGAAATCGATCGCAGATCCTTTTCCGTCAGCCGTGCCAGCAGATTCATCGAAATCGCCACCGGCGTCTTCGGGTTCCTGGCGAGCGCGGCGATGATCCCGTAGCGCTTCGTCCACGCCCGGTTATTGGCGATCATGCGCAGGATCTCGTCGGAGATGCTGGCCATCTTGGCGATGCCTTCGATCTCCGTCTCCGTCATCTTCGGGCTGCCGAGCACCGCCACCGCGACGATCTTGTTGGGATCGCGAATCAGAATCGCCCGTTCCTCGCGCGAGCCTTTCATCGCCACGCCGATGCGCTGGGCGACGGTCATCGCCGCGATCCGCTGCAGTGTTGACTGCGAGTCTTCGTTCTCCGGCGCCGCCGGCGGTTCCGGTGCGGTGTCGATCAGCGGCTCGTCACCCGGCGCCGGAGCGGCCGCCGCGTTTACACCGCGGGCTGCAAAGAACGACCGCAGTTCGGCGCTGACGTCGGCCCTGGCCAGAAACGCGCCCAGGGCATCCACCGGAATAGATTCCAGCGTCGCCGCCGCCGCGGCCGAGACGTCGGCGTCGGAGTCCTTCAGCAGAAGGACCAGTAACTCCAGCTGTTCGTGCGCGCGCGGCGCCAGTACCCCGCGCGCGGCGAGCATGCGGACGTCGAGCGGGGCCTCGCCGCGGCGGAAGTAATCGACGAGCGGTGTACGAAGCGTGCCTTCCACACTCGTCATGTTAGGGTCCGGTTTTGCGGTCCGTCAAACGCACGCGTGAACGATTCCACGACTGACGTCAGCGCAGCCGGCGCACGATCGGCGAACTGGCCGATCGCCGCGACGCCGGCGGCTCCGGTTCGGGCGACCAGGCCGGCGGTCTCGACTGTGACTCCGCCGACCGCAAGCACGGGTATCCGCGTCGTGCGAACCACCTCGGCGAGCGCCGCCGGTCCCGCCGGCGTCGATTCCGGCTTCGAAGGTGTTCGAAACACCGTTCCGAAAATCAGGTAGTCGACTCCGGCGCCGGCCCGGATCGCCTCATCCATGCTGTGGACGGATCGGCCGAGCAGGAACCCGTCCGGCACGATGGGCCGAACGCGCGCCGCCGCATATGAAGCGCTCTTCAGGTGCAGGCCATGGGCGCCGCCGGCCAGCGCGACGTCCAGCCGATCGTTGACGATCACGCGCGCGGGCGTTCCGCGCACAGCCGCGACGCAATCACGGACCACCGCGGCCAGCAGTCGATCGTCAGCCGCAGGCTCACGAATTTGAATGAGGTCCACGCCGGCGCGGGCAGCCGCCGCGACACGCTCGACGAGCGCGTCCGCACCGGCGACAGCGGCCAGCCGCCCGTCCGTGATCATGCAGATCACGGGACGCATCCCGACCTCACTCCTCGACGGCAGGCGCCTGGTGGATCCGGACGACCTGCCGGTGCGTGCGGCGAGCCGAGACCAGTGACCGCAGCTCCGCGATCGCCGCGGCTAGGTTGACCACGCCGAGTCCGGAGACGGCCCCGCGGAAAAACGAGTTGGTGATCACGGCGTGGAGCGCCGGGATCAGCCCCGCGAAATAGTTCCGCTCCCAGTACGCCGACCACGGCGCCACCGCCAGCACGAGACCGACTTCGAGGAAGAAGATGATCAGGAGGAGCCGGATCATCCGCGCCGCTCTTTCTCGGCGCGCGCCAGCACCTGGAGCCGCTGCCGGACGTCGCGGTAGTTCGGCTCGTCCGCTTCGAGTTCCATCATCACCGCCAGGGCCCGTGTGCTCTCGCCGACGGCGTTGAGCGCCACGCCGAGGTCGTACAGCACCGCGAGCCCGGCATCCCGGCTCGGCGCGGGCATTTCCGCGGCCCGCTCCAGCCATTCGATACCTGCGTGGGCGTGTCCCCGGGCGACGTACTCGCGCCCGAGGCGTGACGCGGCCGGAAAGCGGAAGGCGGGTACACGCGCTGCCTCAGCGAGGTCGGCGAGACCATCGCGGATCTCCCCGTCCTCGAGCCGCCGCAGTCCGCGTTCGTACAGCTCGGCGCCTTCGGCGACCGTCCGGTAGTCCGCGCCGCGCGGCCGCATCGCCTCGAAAATGGCTTCGAGACTTGCCCCTGCGGCCGGCCGGCCGGCGGCAGCGGAAGCCGCGGCGGACCCGCCGAGCGCGGACAGGGCGTCGCTGAGATCGATCTCCACCGGCTGATTCGCCACCTCGCTGACGCGCAGCACCTCCGCCGGGCGTTGCACGTCCGGTACGGCGCCAAGGTCGAGCACATCGTCGTCAACTGCGCTGATGGTGAATGCAGGCGTATCAACGTCAGCGTCGATTTCGACGATCTCCTCGACGGCGATTTCCTCGACGGCGACCGCGAGCTCCGGCTCTGGCGGCGCGACGGCGACAGCCGGTTCCGCGCCGAGGCGTGCCCGTAGTGCCTGCACGGCTGCATCAGGGTCCTCTACACCGGCCATTTCGAGCGCACGGCGCAATCGCGCTGCATGCACCGCCGACTCCGGCGCGGCCTCGAACAGCAGCTCGGCAACGTAACGCGCTTCAGGCGCCGATCCGTTTTCGAGGTACGCGTCCGCCAGCCGCTCGCGCGACTCCTGCAGCACATCCTCGTGCCCGGCATCGCCGGCAACCTGCACGAGCTTGACCAGCGCCGGTATGTGCGGCCCGTGGACAAGGAACTGCTGCAGCACGTCGATGGCCCTGTCCCAGTCGCTCCGCAGCACGGCATCGTCGACCACGATCTCACTGAGCGTGAAGGCACGCTGTGCGTCTCCGGCGCGCCCGAGCTCTCCCGCGAGGCGCAGCACATCTGCCGAACGTTCGGTGGCGACAGTGATAAACCTCGTCAGCGCTGCGCACGCCGCTGCGTCATCCTTCCTCGACAGCTCGATCTGCCCGAGTGCGAACAGCAGGTCGGGCTCGCTGCCCGCCGTCTCCGCGTCGAGCAGCTGTCCGACACGCTCCAGTTGTCCTGCTGTCACATACCGCCCCACCAGGTCGCGTCGCAACGCCGTGTCGGAGGGCTGAAGCGCCATGACCTGCGTCAGCGCGTCCAGGGCGGCGCCGTCGCGCCCGGCCTTCTGCAGCTCCGCCGCCGCCATGCGAAACAGCGCGGCCGCCTGCTCGGTATCACCGAGCGCTCTCGACACTCGTGCTGCCGTCAGGACCGTCTCGGTGTCCGCCTGGGGGAGCGTCGCCAGGCGGACCAGACAGTCCGCGGCTCCCCGTTCGTCGCCGCGTTCGCTGCGCAACTCCCAGAGCTTGCGCAGGTACGTCCGCGCATCAGCGAGCAGCTCCTGGCTGGCGGCGATCTCGGCGAGCCGCAGCAGTGTGTGCTCGTGGTCCGGCTTCGCCTTCAGCGTTTTCTTATAGAGCGCCGCGGCTTTGGGGAAGAAACCCTCGCTGAAGAGGTGATCCGCGATCTGCACGAACTGGGCGACGCCGCGCTCCACGTCGCCGGCGCGCAGGTATAAATCGCCGAGCGTATTCATCGTGTTCCAGTCACGCGGCTGCGCCTCGACCAGGCGCGCGTACGCAGCGATGGCAAGATCGAGCTTGCCCTCGTGGTGCAGCTTCTCTGCCTGTCGAAGCGCTGTTTCGCGATCAATCGACACGATGAACGCCCCTCATGACACGCGGCCGGGTACGGGACGTGCCGTCACTCGAATTCAGCAGAGGGTGGGAACTCCATCGTATCAAACAGGCTGCTCTGCGGTTTGAACGATCGGCGGTGCAGCGGCGAGTAGCCGTAGCGCGCGACGGCGGCCAGATGCTCGGCCGTGGCGTATCCCTTGTGATGGGCGTAGCCATAACGCGGATCGCTGGCATGCTGGACCAGCATCTCGCGATCGCGCGTGACCTTGGCCACGATCGAGGCGGCGGCGATCGCTGCACATCGCCGGTCACCCTTCGGCACGCCACGCTGGGCGATCTGCAGTTCGGGAATGCGGAACGCGTCCACGATGATCATGTCGGGCAGCGGGGCAATCGCCATGACCGCGCGGCGCATCGCCTCCAGCGAGGCGCGGTGAATGTTCAGCACGTCGATTTCCTCGGGCTGCACCGCGGCCACCGACCACGCCAGCGCCTTCCTCGTAATCAGGTCGTAGAGACGTTCACGCTCGAGCGCGGTGACGGTTTTCGAATCGGCAAGGCGGGGAATGTAACGGTCCGGATCGAGGATCACGGCACCGGCGACGACGGGACCGGCCAGGCAGCCGCGTCCCACTTCGTCGCACCCGGCAACGCGATAGAACCCCCAACGCCGCATGGCGTTCTCGAGGGTCCGCATGGCTCGTACCCGAACCATGGACGTGCTCCCCGGCTCAGGCCTTCTTGGTCTCCTTCATCCTCGCGGCCTTCCCCTTCAGCTCGCGGAGGAAGTACAGCTTGGCGCGGCGGACACGGGCCGAGCGGACGAGATCGACTTTCGCGATCGTCGGCGAATGGAGCGGGAAGATGCGCTCCACGCCCTGTCCGAAGGAGACCTTGCGCACGGTAAACGACGAACGCGCGCCGCCGCGATGCAGCCCGATCACGATCCCCTCGAAGATCTGGATGCGTTCCTTGTCGCCTTCGCGCACCTTGACGTGGACACGCACGGTGTCTCCGGATTTCATCGCAGGCCGCTCAGCCAGCTGTGACTTCTCGACCAGCTCAATCGCACTCATTGTCTCGTCTCCTGCAAGTTGCAACTGCCAAGGCACAAGTTACAAGTAAGTGGGCAAGCACTTGTTCACTTACTTGCCACTTGTAACTTGTTACTTGCTACTTTCCGTCTTGATCTCATCCAACAGCGCACGGTCTTCATCGTTCAGCGCCGCGTCGTTCAGCAAATCCGGCCGCCGCTGGAGCGTGCGCGTCAGGGCCGTCTTCCGGCGCCACCGGCGGACGTCCGCGTGATGCCCCGACAGCAGCACGTCCGGCACCTTCAGCCCGCCGAATTCGGCCGGCCGCGTGTAGTGCGGGTAATCGAGCACCCCGCCGGCGAACGAATCCTGCTCCACCGACTGTTCATCGCCGACCACGCCTGGAATCAGCCGGCTGATCGCGTCGATGACGACCAGCGCCGGCAGCTCTCCGCCACTGAGCACGTAGTCGCCGATGGACAGTTCGTCGGTCGCGACCAGCTCCCGCACCCGCTCGTCCATCCCCTCGTATCGGCCGCACAGCAGCACGATATGCGAGAGCCGGCTCATCCGCTCCGCTTCTGACTGCCGGAACGGACGCCCCTGCGGCGTCAGCAGCACCACCGCGTCCGGCGCCCCGCGCGTGGCACGGATGTTCTCAACCGCGCGTGCCAGCGGCTCCGGCTTCATCACCATCCCGGGCCCGCCGCCGTAGGGCACGTCGTCGACGCTGCGGTGCCGGTCAGCGGTGTGATCCCGCAGATCGTGCACGGCAAGATCGATGAGCCCGCGTACGATTCCGCGGCTGACTACGCCCTCCGCCAGTCCCGCGAGCACCATCCGCGGGAAGATCGTGACGACGTCGAACTGGATCACGATCTCTTTCTCTCGTTCAGTTCCAGCAGCCCGTCCGGCGGGTCGATCCGGATGCGCCGCGCGGCGACGTCAATCTCCACGCAGATATGCTGCGCGAACGGAATCAGCACTTCGCCCTGGGGTCCGCGCACGGCAAGAAGGCTGCCTCCCGCTCCTCCCTCGACGCGGGTGACCTCGCCGATGCGCACACCGTCCACGGTTTCCACGGCGCATCCAACCAGCTGATGCTGGTAGTACACACCCTCGCCGAGTACCCGCAGCGAGTCTTCAGGGACCCGCAGCTCGAGGCCGGCAAGACGCTCGACGTCCTCGATACTCGAGAATCCTTCGAACCCGATTACCGGACGACCGTTCTGCACGCGGGCCGACGCGATCGTCAGCGACTCCTCGCCCCGGCCCGATCGCACCCACATCGTGGCGCCGCTCACGAACCGCTCGTCGACGAAATCGGTCTCGGGATTCACGATCACCTGGCCACGGACACCGTGCGGCCGTGCGATTCGCCCGACCAGGACCATGTCGTCCCATGACGGGGACCGGGGATCAGGGATCGGGGCTCGGGGAGTAGGGATCGGGGATTGGTTCCGGGTCTTCCCGGTCCCCTGTCCCCGATCCCCGATCCCCATCACTCAGTCCCGTATATCCAGCTGCGCGCGCTTCCCGTGTTTCTCCGCCGTCAGCGCCACCAGGGTGCGCAGCGCTGCGGCCGTCCGACCCTGCCGTCCGATGATCTTCCCCATGTCCCCGGGGGCGGTCGTCAGTTCCAGCACGGTCATGCCACGACGCTCGGTCTCGGTGACCCGCACCGAATCGGGCTTGTCGACCAGCGCGCGGGCGATGACTTCGACGACCGTCCGCAACGGGCTGGCGCCATCCGCCGTCATTACTGAGCAACCGCCGGTTCGGCCGCTGCAGACGTGTCCGCCGTAGCAGCGGAGGCGGACAGGTCGCGCGTCACGTGCTTGGCCAGCAGGGTGCGGACCGAGTCGGACGGCCTGGCACCCTTCTTCAGCCAGTACTGCACGCGCTCGCGGTTGATCTCGACCTTCGCCGGCTTCACGCGTGGATTGTAGGTGCCCAGGTTCTCGACAAAACTGCTCTGCAGCGCCGAGCGCCCTTCTGTGACCACCAGGCGGAAGTACGGCTTCTTCTTCGAGCCCATCCGCGTCAGACGAATCGATAACATCGCTACCTCGTTTTAATCAGGCCCCAGGGCCCGCCTTTCTTCCGCTTCTTCCCTGCGCCAAACCCGCCCTGCCCCGAGCCATGTCGAGGGGCGCCACCATGCCCCATCGGCGGCAACTTCATCCCCTTCATCCCCTTCATCGCCGGCAGACCGCCCTGCCCAATCATCTGCAGCACACGCTTCATCTCGTTGAACTGCTTCAGCAGCCGATTGACCTCCTCGACCGAGGTGCCGCTGCCGCCGGCAATCCGCTTACGGCGGCTGCCGTTGATGATCTTGTCGTTCTGCCGTTCGGCCGGCGTCATCGAGCTGATGATCGCTTCGATCCGCCCCATCTGCTTTTCATCGGGACGGTTCTCGGCCGTCAGCTTCAGATTCCCCATCCCCGGCAGCATGCCGAGCACGCTTTCGAGCGGCCCCATCCGCCGGATCGTCTTCAGCTGCTTGCGGAAGTCGTCCAGTGTGAACGCGTTCTTCCGCAGCTTCTCTTCGAGCTGCTCGGCCTCGTCCTGGTCGATGGCCTGCTCGGCCTTCTCGATGAGCGACAGCACGTCGCCCATACCGAGCATGCGCGACACGATGCGGTCCGGGTGAAAGAGCTCGAGATCCTCGAGGCGCTCACCGCTGCCGACAAACGCGATCGGCACGCCGACGACCGAGACCACCGAGAGCGCCGCGCCTCCGCGGGCGTCGCCGTCGAGCTTCGTCAGCACGACGCCCGTCACACCGACGCGCCGGTTGAACTCGCCGGCGCTCTTGATCGCATCCTGCCCTGTCATCGCATCGGCAACGTAGAGCAGGTCCGACGGCCGCACGGCATCCTTGATTGCCTGCAGCTCGTCCATCAGGTCGTCGTCGATGTGCAGCCGCCCCGCCGTGTCGACGATGACCGTGTCGAAACCCTTGCTCCGCGCCTCGGTCAACGCACCCGTCGCGCGCGCCACAGGGTCCATCGTGTCGGGCGCGAACACCTTCACGTCCGCCTGTTCGCCAACCACCGACAGCTGCTGGATCGCCGCCGGGCGGCGCACGTCGGTGGACACCATCAGCGGATGCTTACCCTGGCGCTTCAGCCAGACACCAAGCTTGCCCGACGTGGTGGTCTTGCCCGATCCCTGGAGGCCGAGGAGCAGCACGACTCGCGGCGTCGACGCATCCTTGCGCAGGCCGCCCTCAGCGTCACCAAACAGCGCGAGCAGCTCGTCGCGCACGATCTTGATGACCTGCTGGTCCGGCGTCAGGCTTTTGAGGACCGCCTGGTCCATCGCCCGGTCGCGGACGCGGTCGATGAACGCCTTGACGACCTTGAAGTTGACGTCCGCCTCGAGCAGCGCCAGGCGAATCTCGCGCAGCGCGGCCTCGACATGCTCCTCGGTCAGCCGGACTTCACCGCGCAGCGACTGAAACGCGTCCTGGATCCTGGTGCTGAGCGATTCGAACATGTTGGGTTGCCTGTGTTGCTGGGTAGCCTATGTTGCCTGGGTGCCCAACACGCGCAAACCCTTATCTTAGGCCAGTTTGACGGCGACGGGCAACCACCGTCGCCCGTATAATCGAGGCGCTATGACTTCTTCCCTGACTTCTCCCACGCGGTTTGTGACGGGAATCGCGATCCTGATGGTCGTGCTCGGAGGCGCGATCCGAGCCCAGCAGCAGAGTGTTCCTGTGGGATCCACGCTCGGAACCGTCGGATCGGGCGTTCCAGGCGAGGGGTCAACGCCCGGGAGCCGTAACGCCCCCAGCGGCGCCGCGCCGCGTCTGGCAAACGGCCGTCCCGATTTCAACGGCGTGTGGGATCACCCCTATGTCCCTGACATGACCCTGTCGGCGAAGAACGCGATGCAGCAGAAGGGTGCAGGCCCATTACCGTTCACGCCGGCCGGCGTCGAGAACATCAAGAGCTATGACCCTGAAAAGGACGGCGACTACACGGGCATGTGCATGCCCTACGGACTGACGCGATCGTTCAACGGACCGTTTCCGATCCAGATCATGCAGACCGACCGGCACGTCGCGTTCCTGTTCGAGATGGGTACCTGGTTCCACGTCGTGCCATTCAAGGACGCGCACTCCGCCGAGCCGAACCCGACCTGGTTCGGCGAGTCGATCGCGAAATGGGACGGCGACACGCTGATCGTGGACACCATCGGGTTCAACGGGTGGAGCCGCCTCGACACCCGCGGCCATCCACACAGCGACAAGCTCCACGTCGTGCAGACGTTCCGGCGGTACGACGCCGGGCATATCGCCTACACCGTCACCATCACCGATCCCGTGTATTACACGAAGCCGTGGACGAACGAGCGCACGTTCACGCTGACGACGGGCGAGCTGATCGAGTACTCCTGCCAGGAGAACAACCGATCGCTGCTGGAGGGTCGGATCAAGCCGTGGACGGTCCCGGGGTCGGAGCCGCTGAGAAATCCGGTACTTGGAAAACGGTAATTCTGACTTCAGAATGCAGACAGAACCAGTCTTGCCTGCATGCTGAATTCTGAATTCTGCATTTCATGAGCGATTCACTTTTCCAGATCGCCCACACGATCGGCGTCCCGGTTGCGCGCCGTCACATCTTCCTGTGCGCCGAGCAGACCAAACCGAAGTGCTGCGACATGGAACGCGGTGTTGCGGCGTGGGAGTTCCTGAAGCGGCGGCTTGCCGAGCTGGGCCTCGCCAATCAGGGGGGCATCCTGCGCACCAAGGCCAATTGCCTTCGCATCTGTGAAGGAGGCCCCATCGCGGTCGTCTATCCGGAAGGCGCGTGGTACCGCGAATGCGACCCGCCCGCGCTCGAGCGGATCATTCAGGAACACCTGATCGGCGGTCGAATCGTCGAGGATCTGCTGATCACTTCGCATCCGTTGAACGGGCAGTAGCGTCGATCACGTTATTGATCGCCTGAACGACGGTCGCGGGATCAGACAGATGGATCTCGTGCGCAGCACCAGCGACGACGATATGGCGTCCTCGGGCCGACAGCTTCGCCAGCGCCGCGTGGTTTGCTGCGGGGCCGTCACCACGCGTCAGGGCGACAAGCGGAACTGTGGCGAAGGGTGCGTCCGGCATCGTCCGACTGTCACGTAATCGCGCCAGCGCGGCGCGGTTTCCCTCGTTGACGTCGCGGACAACGTCGGCCGGAACCGTCGGCGGAATCGAATCAATCAGCCGCTGCTCCAACTTCACCCGGATCTCGTAAAGCTCTCGCGGTAAACGATCGAACGGGGCACCCGTTTGCGCCTGGCGCCGCGGCACCTGAACTGGTCCTGACGGCATCGTTGTAAGCAACTGCTCCGCCGTCAGCGACGCGATCTCGACACCCTTGCCCTGATACATCGTGAAGAGGCCGTCTTCGGTTGACGGATCAACGAACACCAGACCCGCCACTTCGGTCGGGTATTCGAGTTGATACAAACGGACGTACACCCCGCCCATCGACGCTCCAACCAGCACGTAGGGTGGCTTTTCCCCCGCCGCCGCAAGCGCCGCGTGAAGATCGCGCACGATGCGCGCAGGCGTGTCGACTTCGCCCCGCGGCTCACTCCATCCCGACCCCGCACGGTCGTAGGAGCAGACACGGTTGCGTCGCGCGACTTCCGGCTGCACGAGCGACCAATCGATTGCAAAAGCGCTGGCGCCGGCCTCGAGAATGATCGTCGGCGAGCCTGCGCCGCTGCAGATGAAGTGGAGTGTGCGCCCGCCAACGTCGATAAGGCGCCCGGGAGGCGGGCCGATGTCGCTGTCCTGCTCTGGCGCCACGGCCGCCGACAGGACTGCGGCGGCCAGCACCAGCGCAGTGGTGTGGTTCACTTGGCGACTTTCAGCGTGACGTCAACCTTGACCACTTCACCGGTCACACGATCCGCGGCAGCCGTGAACTGACGCGTCTGGCCGTCGCGAAGCACCAGGGTGTTTTCTGCCTCGAAGTTCCGGATCACAGGAGCGCAGCTCGCTGCACTGTTGCAAGTCGCCGGCGGCTGAACCACGGACCGTTCGCCAACGCTGACGTAGACACTGAACCTTCCGTCGCCCAGCGGCTTCGCGAGACAGTCGATATTGGTGCCGACGTCCCGGTAGTTGTAAGTAGCCAGTGGGTTCGCTGCGGGCTTGCCGTCAGCGCCGACAGGCGTAAAGGTAGACGAAGGCACTGCGACGTTCGCTCCCATGCGGAGCTTGGTTACCTGCGTATCCTCGCCGGCGTTCACGGCGAGAAAGTACGGCAGGCTGCTGATCCTCTTGTCGTTTTGATAACGGGAGATCACGACCTCCACGTCCACAGGGATCAGCTCTCTGCGCTTTGCTTCGATCTGTCGAACACGCTCTTCGTCGGCACGCCTCGCCTCTTCCGCGACCTTCTGCTGCGCGCGAGCCACGGCTTCCGCCTGTTGCGCCGCCATTCGGGCCATCGCGTCCATGGCCGCCTTCTCTTCCGCGGCCTCTTTCTCCGCAGCCGTTGCCGGCTTCTGCTGCGCATCTACAGAGGCAGCGACGGTCAGAACGACAGCCGCCAATGTCATCAGATAGCGTTTCACCACTGACCTTCTCCTTGTCTCTCGACGCGCGCCAGCGGCGGCAGCGGGTCGATCACCAGTGACCCAATGGCGAGAGGCGTCATTTCTTCCTCGCCCAGCGCCGGAACCACCTTCTCCTGGGCCACCGTGCCATCGGCAACGGCCGCCGCAAACCACGCAAACGCGAGCCGATCTTCCTCCGCGAACTGCACGGGACTGAGCTGCAACGGGAGCGTGTGCGGTTCGGTTCGCTCCACAGCCGCCTTCGGCGCACGGGGCGCGCTCGCATGTGACGCCTGGGGCGCTGTGCGGGCTTCAGCCGCCGGCACTGGAACCTCCACAACCTGTGAGTGGATCACCTGCGGCCGCGCCGTCTCCTCGCGTATGAACTGGGGAACGACAACAGCCAGCACGATCCCCACAATCGCAACACCGGCAAGTGGTTCAAATGAGAGACGCCACGCCGACCGCTGCGGTTCAGCGGCGATTCGGGTCCGCACCCGCGCGAGGAACTCCGTGGACGGCTCGATGCCGACAGCCGACTCGATCTCGCGATCGAGCTGTGAATCATTCAGCGGCTGCGATCGTCCTGTGACATCCATGACAATGCGTCCTTCAACTGTTGGCGGGCGGCGAACAGCCGCGATTTGACGGTGCCTTCCGGAAGTTCGAGCAGCGCCGCCACTTCCTTGATGTCGTGTTCCTGGATTCCGGCGAGCACGATGACGACGCGCAGCTTTTCAGAGAGCCCATCGATCGCGCGCCAGAGATGCGCTGCGCGTTCGTGCGCTTCAAGGCCGACCTGCCCGCCTTCGCAGGATGCGTCGGCGGGTCCGCCGTAGCCGTTGGCGGAGGCGGAAAGGTCGGCCGCAGCCGCGCGCAATTCACGAGCCGCCCGCCGGCGGTTTGTGCGCTGACGGTCGAGGGCCATCCGCCAGGTCATCCGCACCAGCCAGGCGCGAAAACGGTCGCGGTCGCGCAGCTGGCTGAAGCTCCGGTACGCCTTCGCGAACGCTTCCTGCGCGACGTCCTCGGCGTCCTCGCGGTTGCGAAGCACGCTGTAGGCAACGCGCACTGCCAGGGTGGACGACTCGACCAGGCGGGCTTCGAACTCGTGCGCCAGCGCCTGATCCACGGTCAGGCCGCGGTCCCAGGCGTGAAGTTGCGGAGCCACCTCGGCGCGATCATGCATGTCGCTTCACCGGGCTAGACGCCATGGACCGGCGGCTGGTTCGGTGGCCGCCAAAGTTGGTAGTTGGATGGTTGGATAGTTCGTAGCTCCGTTCCTTTACTACCAACTACTAACTATCCAACTACCTAACTAAACGGACGACAACCGATGACCGAGCTTGTCCTTTTTCGCCTTCAGATACTTGCGCGTTGACTCGTTGGCCGGAATCTCCAGCGGCACGGCCTCCGAGACCGCCAGGCCGTAGCCCTGGAGGCCGACGAATTTTCGCGGGTTGTTCGTCAGCAGCCGCATCGTCTTGACGCCAAGGTCGCTGAGGATCTGCGCGCCGATGCCGTAGTCGCGCTGATCGGCCTTGAAACCGAGGCGTTCGTTCGCCTCGACGGTATCGAGCCCCTGATCCTGGAGCTCGTACGCCCGGATCTTATTGGCCAGCCCGATCCCGCGCCCCTCCTGGTTCAGGTAGAGCAGGACGCCGCGACCTTCTTCGGCGATGCGGCTCATCGCCGTCTCGAGCTGCGCGCCGCAGTCGCACCGCGCGGAATGGAACACGTCGCCCGTCAGACACTTCGAGTGGACGCGGACGAGCACGTCCTTGCCCTCGCCGATGTCGCCGCGGACCAGGGCGACGTGCGTTTCGCTGTCCAGCTGATTCGCGTAGGCGAAGATCCTGAACGCGCCGTGCTCGGTGGGCAGCTCCGCGTGCGCGACCCGCTTCACCAGCCGCTCGGTCTGCATGCGGTACTGGATCAGGTCGGCAATCGTGATGATCAGCAGGCCGTGCTTCTTCGCGAACTTCGTCAGCTCCGGCACGCGCGCCATCGTGCCGTCCTCGTTCATGATTTCGCAGATCACTCCCGCCGGATAGAGACCTGCCATGCGCGCCAGGTCGACGGCGGCTTCTGTCTGCCCGGCCCGAACGAGCACGCCGCCGTCGCGCGACCGCAGCGGCGACACATGGCCAGGACGCGCCAGATCGGAGGGTTTCGTCCGCGAATCGATCGCCGCCATCACCGTTGCGGCGCGATCGGCGGCGGAAATGCCCGTGCTGACGTCGTTCTTGGCATCAATCGGCACGCAGAACGCGGTGCCGAACGGTGTCGTGTTGGCGTTGACCGCGAGCGGGATTTCCAGATCGTCGAGCCGCTGGCCGGTCATCGACAGGCAGATCTGGCCACGCCCGTACCGCGCCATGAAGTTGATCGCCTCGGGCGTGACCTTCTCAGCCGCGATCGTCAGGTCGCCTTCATTCTCGCGATCCTCATCGTCCACGACGATGATCATCCGTCCGGCGCGGATCTGCTCGATGGCATCGTCTATCGACGCAAACGGACCGTGCTTGCGGGCGCCTTTGGCGATTCGAATCTTCGAGTTCTTCGTCGTCATGTTAAAGGTCCGCCTGAAGGCGGACACTACGTACGGCTTCGGTCCGCCTGAAGGCGGACACTACGTACGGATCCGGTCCGCCTCAAGGCGGACACTACGTACGACGTACTTGCCCACGACATCGCACTCTACATTCACCGGAGCACCGGCGGCGAGCGAGCCGATGTTGGTGTGCGCCAGAGTGAACGGAATGATCATGACATCGAAATGGTCCGGGCCGAGAGCCGCGACCGTCAGGCTCACACCATCGAGGGCGACCGACCCCTTGGGCACGAAAAACGGCGCAAGTTCGGGCGGGAATGCCACTTTCAGCCAGCGGGCGTCACCCTCCACGCGCACCTCGCGGATGGTCCCGATGCCGTCGACATGTCCCTGGACGAAATGACCGCCGAACCGGCCGTTCGCAGCCATCGCCCGCTCCAGATTCACCGGCTGTTCGGCCTGTACGCTGCCAAGGGTCGTGACGCGCGCCGTCTCCGGGCCGATGTCGGCGGCAAACCCGGTCGCGTCGCGCTGCGAGACCGTCAGGCACACGCCGTTTACCGAGACGCTCTCGCCGTCGGACAGATCGGCGGCCATATCCGTCTGAATCGCGATCCGCAGACCGGCCGCGGTTCGTGAAATCCCGCCCACGCGCCCGACGGTTTCAATGAGGCCGGTGAACATATCCTTCGATGAGGACGTCGGGCCCGAGCGCTTCGACGCGCCGGTCGAACAAGGTACAGGTCGAAAACGCGCGGCTCTCGAGCAGCACCCCGCCTTCGCCGAGCACCACCGGCGCCACGTAGAGTTGGACGTAGTCGGCAAGCTTCGCGTCCCAGAGCGCCGCATGGAGTGCGGCGCCGCCTTCGATCAGAATGCTCTGCACGTCGCGCGACCCGAGCTCGCGAAGCGCCGCCTCCACGCCGGGCAGCGCCGGCGCGATCACCGTCGCTCCTGCTTCCGTTAGCGCAGCAGCACGCGTGCCGTCGTGTCGCAGCGCCTCCTCCGTCGTCAGCACCACGACGGGACCGTCGGCCAGTGTGTCGAAGACCCGCGCCGCCGGTGGCGTTCGCAGCCGCCGGTCGAAGATGACGCGCATGAGCGGGCGTTCGCGAAAGAACTCGCGCACCGTCAACAAGGGATCGTCAACGAGGACGGTTTCGGAGCCGACGCCCACCGCATCCACCCACGCGCGGTCGTACTGTGCCCTGCGGATCGCAGCCGCCGATGTGATCGCGGTCCGGCATCCCGGCGCGGCGCTGATCCGGCCGTCGATGCTGGCCGCGGCCTTGAGAATGACGAAGGGCCGGCCGTCGCGGATCGACGTCAGGAACGGCTGATTCAACCGGGCGGCGGCCTCGCGGCCGACACCGACCGTCACCACGATCCCGTGTTCGCGCAGCAACGCGAGCCCCCGTCCGTTGACCTGCGGGAACGGGTCCTCCATAGCCGTCACGACGCGCCGGATGCCGGCGTCGATGATCCGGCTGGTGCACGGGCCGGTTCGGCCCGTATGCGCGCAGGGCTCCAGCGTACAGTACAGCGTCGCGCCACGGGCAGCCTCGCCGGCTTCGTTCAGTGCGTGAACCTCGGCGTGCGGCTCTCCCGCGCGCTCGTGCGATCCCTGTCCAACCAGGACCCCGTCGTTCGAAACAATGCACGCCCCGACAAGCGGGTTCGGCGTCGTGCGGCCGAGGCCGCGCCGTGCGCACTCGAGCGCGCGATTCATCCAGCGCGCGTCTGTCTCGGCCAGCGCTACCACTTGTCCTGGAAGAGCGCGTCGACGTATTCCTGCGCGGAGAACGGGATCAGATCCTCGAGGCCTTCGCCGACGCCGACGTATTTGATCGGCAGCTTCAGATCGTTGGCAATCGCCACAGCCACGCCCCCCTTGGCCGTGCCATCGAGCTTGGTCAGCACGATCCCGGTGACGCCGGCGACGCTGGTGAACTCGCGCGCCTGCTGCACGCCGTTCTGCCCGACGGTGGCATCGAGGACAAGCAGCACTTCGTGCGGCGCCCCCTCGGCGGCCCGCGCCGCCACGCGCCGAATCTTGTCCAGCTCGTTCATCAAATTCACGCGGTTATGAAGGCGGCCAGCGGTGTCGATCAGAATCGGATTGCGGTTGCGCGCCCTGCCCGACTGGATGGCGTCGAAGACCACGGCCGCCGGATCGGATCCTTCCTTCGCGCGGACGATGTCCACGTTGGCGCGCCTGGCCCAGATCTCGAGCTGCTCGACCGCTGCCGCACGGAACGTGTCGGCAGCGCAGATCAGCGGCTGGTTCCCCTCGCTCTTGAGCAGGTTCGCGAGCTTTCCCACCGTGGTGGTCTTGCCGGTGCCGTTCACCCCGACAATCAGCGTGACATGCGGGCGGTGACCGTTCGACAACGGCGCGTCGACGCTGTCGAAGACCTGCCGGATTTCCTCCTTCACCAGATCGCGCAGGCTCTCGCCTTTCCTGCTGCGCTGCCTCACGGCGGTGACGATGCGCTCGGTCGCGGCGATGCCGACGTCGGCCGAGACGAGGAGTTCTTCGAGCGCCTCGATCGTGTCGACGTCAACCGGCCGCGTGCGTTGTTCAACGGTGTCGGCCTGCTGAACAATCTCGTCGAACCGGCCGACGATCTGCTGTTTCGTGCGGCTTAAGCCCTCGCGTAAACGATCAAGGAATCCCAAATCCCAAACCCCAAATCCCAGATCAATCGCAAATCTGAAATCCAAAATCTCAAATGGCCCTAGCCCACCTCTGCCCGCTGCGGACGCAGCATCAGATCCTCGAGCGCCCCGCGCGCGTCTTTGCGCCCTGCCAGCAGGTCGTCGATCTGCGCGGTAATCGGCAGCTCGATGCCGACGCGTGCCGCCAGCGCCAGCGCCGCTTCCGTCGTCCGCACGCCCTCTGCCACCATCTTCATTCCCGCCAGCACGTCGTGCAAGGCACGTCCATGTGCCAGCTCGAGGCCGACGTGCCGGTTGCGGCTCAGCGTTCCGGTACACGTCAGGACCAGATCGCCCAGGCCGGCGAGGCCGGCCATCGTTTCGCGCCGGGCGCCGGCCGCGCAGGCCAACCGCGAGATCTCCGCCAGTCCACGTGTGATCAGCCCGGCGCGCGCGTTGTTGCCGAGGCCGAGACCTTCGACGACGCCGGCGGCAATCGCGATGACGTTCTTGAGCGCTCCCCCGATCTCCACGCCAACGACGTCGTCGGTGCCATACAGCCGGAAGTACGGCGATCGAAATTCAGTCTGCACACGCTCGACGACATCCTGATTCTTCGACGCGACGGACACCGCCGTCGGCATTTCCCGCGCCACCTCCGCGGCGAAACTTGGACCGGAGAGTACGGCAACCCGGATATCGCTTCCCAGCTCCTGTGCCACGATTTCGGACACCCGAAACAACGAACCCTGCTCGAGACCCTTGGTGGCGCTGACGACAACGGACCCCGGCCGGATGAACGGCGCGACGCGTTTCAGGATCGCGCGCGTCCCGTGCGTGGGGACCGCGGACACCACGATGTCCGTGCCGTGGAGCGCCTCTTCGAGATCGCCCGTCACCTGGAGGCCTGCCGGAAAACTCACGTCGCTCAGATACACCGCATTCGCGCGCCTGGCACGCATGTCCGACACGAGCGCCGCGTCGCGCGCCCACAGCCAGGCCTCATGGCCGCGTCGCGCGAGATGGATGGCGAGTGTCGTTCCCCACCCGCCGGCGCCGATCACCGCGATCTGAGCGATATCAGGCGCCTCCCACGCGCCGTTTCGTGCCCGCCACCAGCCGCGCCAGGGTCACAGGCTGGTTCGCTGGAGCGCCACGTAAGTTGGTCCCTTGGGCGACAGGCGGCTCTCGAACAGTGTAATCGCCTCAACGGCCGTGGTTCCCAGCGTCGTCTCGGCGGCGCTCTCCAGTAATGCCGCCGACCGAAGCCCAACGGCTTCGCGGACGCGGGCAAGCGTAAGATGCGGATTGTAGGGCCGCTCCTCTGCCGCGATTCCCGTACGCGCCAGCCGCTCGCCCACACGCTGCTCGATCGCCAGAAGTGGCTCGCGTCCGTTGCTGACGTCCGACCAGAGGACCCGGGGCGGCCCCTTCGGTGGAAACGCACGAACGCCCGCGAGGGTGAGGTCGAACGGGGCCTGCCCGAGTGGGGGCGCAAGGACGCGGCGGACAGCGTCCGCTCGATCCGCATCGACGTTCCCGATGAAACGAACGGTCACGTGAAGACGATCGGCCGTCACCCAGCTGATGCGCGACCGCGGGGCCAGTCGTATCGCACGTTCGCGCAGTTGCTCGATCAAGGCGGCCGCCGCCTCCGCAACGGCGGGAGCAATGTCCACTGCGACGAACAGACGCATCAGCCCAGCATGCGGCGAACCATGTCGAGTGCGGCCTGCGACGCCTGGAACTTCACGTGCTCACGCTCGCCGTGGAAACGAAACATCCGCGATCGCGCCCCTGACGGCGCCACCGCCGCGATCGCCACGGTGCCAACCGGCTTCTCCGCTGAGCCGCCTCCCGGACCGGCGATGCCAGTAACCCCGACGCCAACATCGACGCCGGCACGCGATCGCACGCCTTCCGCCATCGCCTGCGCCACCGCTTCGCTGACCGCGCCGTGCGCCGCAATCACGGCTGGATCGACGCCGAGCAGTTCCGTCTTCGCTTCGTTCGCGTAGGCGATCACCGCACGTTCCACGTAGCGCGAGCTGCCCGGCACGTCGGTCAGGCGGGATGTGAGAAGCCCGCCCGTGCACGACTCGGCGAGCGCAATGCGATAGCCGCGGGAGACCAGCAAGTCACCAATCACCGCTTCCATCGACCGGCCATCGGTGCTGAACACGTTGTCCCCCATGACCCGGCCGATCTCCTGAACCGCTCGATCGAGAGCCGCGGCTGCGTCGTCCGCGGCCGCTGCCTGCGTCCACAGGTGCAGTTCGATCTGGCCAAGCGCCGCAAGGATGGTGGCGTGCACTCGTGGAGTGTTCGCGGCCCACTCACGGTACAAGGGCTGCAGCGCTTCGTCGGTCTGCGATTCGATGACTCCGGCAACCCGGACGATGCGTCGAAGCAGCGGCGCCCCGGCCGCGCGTGCACGCAGGGAACCTTCGACCAGCGCCAGCAGCATCGGCTTGAGCTCGCGCGGCGGCCCCGGCAGCAACAGAACGACCGCGTCTCCCTCCTCCAGCCACAGCCCCGGCGCGCTGCCGCGCTCGTTCTCGATGACCCTGGCGCCGGCAGGTACCATCGCCTGTCTCCGGTTGATCTCCGGCATCGGCCCCTTGTAGCCGCGTGCGGCAAAACGCACGCGCATGCGCTCGGTGATCCCGGTGTCTTCAGTCAACGCCCGGCCCAGCGTGCCCGCAACCACCTCTCGCGTGACATCGTCATCGGTCGGGCCGAGGCCGCCGGTGAACACCACGATGTCGACACGGCCCAGGGCCGCACGAAACAGCTCGGCAAGCTCGCCGCGATCGTCGCCGGCAACAGCCTTGAGCACGACGTCGATGCCGAGCGTGTTCAGCTGTTCGGTAATGAAGAGTGAGTTGGTGTCGAGGCGGAGCGGAGTCAACAGTTCGCTGCCGACGGCGATGATCGCCGCCCGCGTCAGGGGCTTCACACGAGCCACCCGGCCGGCGCCATCCAGATCAGTCCGCGCATCACCAGGTTCCCGTAAATGGCGGCCATCCCGTCGTCCGCCATCACGCCCAGACCGCCCGGCAGCTTTTCGAAGCCGCCGGACGGCCACGGCTTGACGACGTCGAGCGCGCGAAACACGAAGAAACCGACAATCGCTCCGGTGGCGTTCACAGGCAGCAGCGCCAGCGTGATCAGCATGCCGACCACCTCGTCCATCACCACGGGGCCAGGATCGATACCGCCAAAGTGGTGTTCGGCCACCGTGCCCGCCCAGATCCCAATCGCAAAGAGAACCGCGATCGTCGCCAGTTCGACGGTGGTTGACCCCGTTGCCCGCACCACGGCGAAGACGGCAAGGCCCGCCGCCGAGCCGAATGTCCCCGGCGCTATGGGTGCGTAGCCGACGTAACCGCAGGTTGCGACGAAAACGGCGGCGCGCTGGACGAGAGACTGGCCGTGCTGTTCCGGCCCACCAGAAGACAAGAAAGGCTACTCGTGAACCGGGCCGACGACGCGTGTGCCGGCGACGCGATCGTGGAGCGCACGGCGGTCGCCGGCGAACAGCACCGGGGCGAACCCGATGCCGACGGTGGCGACGGACGCCAGGGCGGCCAATGTGCGCTGAACGGCTCTGGCGGGCTCGACCTCGCGATCGGTGTCGGTGACGACCCGGATCCCGGTCGCCATCTTGCCAACGGTCTGACCGCCGAGCATCGTGAACACGGAGAAGTACGACCCCTTCACCATCATCAGAAACAACGCCAGCGGGACGATCGGCACTGCTCGCCACGCGCTGAACGGCAGGCCGGCGATCTGGAACGTGAAATAGATCACGATCGCATCGATGGAGAGCAGGATCACGTGATCGAGGAAGGCGGCAATGAGACGCCGGGCCGGACCGCTTGTCGTCGCGACCACCGGGACGGATGATCGTGTCCGCGACGGCACGGGCGGCGCGGACGTGGGAAGCGCAGGAGCGGCGAGGGGTTCTTCCGCAAACGCCAGGACAGGATCGGCCTCCTGCGCTCTGGGCTTCGGAACTGTCCGAAGCCGCGGCTTGTCGGGCGTGCGGCGAACCGCCAGCGGCGGTCTCGGAGTGGCTGGCACCTTGATCAGCGGCTCGTCGGAATCGGCGCTCCCTGGCTGAAACAGCGGCAACGCCGGGGCAGCGCGCGTCGGGAGCGGCTGCCGGACAGTGTTATGGATCGTGGGGTTGACCGCGGGATGGGTGGTCGCAGCCGGAGCCGCCGGTCGCGCGTCAAGCGTTATCGCAGCGAGCGGATCTGCCGGGATGGTCGAAGACGAGGCCACCGGCCGCACGTTGTCGAGTCGGGCCTCGAGCTGATTCAGCCATCGGTCGGCATCGCGCGGCGGTTCCGGTTCGCGCAGCGGCAGGTCGGCGTCCTGCGGCGCGGCAAGGACAACCGCCAGCGAGAAGTCGTAGCCGCACTTCTTGCAGCGATCGCCGGTCTCGAATCCGAGGTACTCACATTTCGGGCACTTCATCGGACGGCCTCCCCTGCGGTTGGTGCGCGAGGTGTCGTGGGGCCAGCCTTGTCAGGCTCGCCAAGCACCGTGGCAAGAAGCCTCATCTGAATTGCCGCGGTCAGCGCGTCCGCGTCGCCGCGAAGCGGATCACCGCGGTCGATCGATTCAAGCAGCCGAAGCGCGTCGTGAGGCTTTCCACCCTCGAACAGTGCCTTGGCCTGCGACACACGCAACTCCGCGCCGCGGACCATGGGCAGCGGATCGTCCGTCGGCCGGCCGGCGGCCGCTGCTGCCGAGGGCCCTTCGCCGAGCCACGACGCGATTGGGGGCGCCGCCAACAGGATTGCGGACGCAATGCCCACACACACGGCAATGGTCGCCAACCAGTTCGTCGCCGCGACGATGGGCTTGTCGCTGTGCCGGCGAAATGGCCGTCCGGCAGACGTTCCTCCGTCATCGGCGATCTGAGCGACGGGCGTCGCAGCGGCCTGACCAGCCTCGGCGACGCCGAGACGCTGCAGGAATACCAGCGCCGTCTCGCTGCTGCCGGCCGCGGCGGCCCGCGTCAGGAGCTCGCGCGCGCCGGTCAGATCCCCGGTCCGATATGCCTCCAGCCCACGGTGCAGCAGCTCGTCCGACTCCCGCTGCCGTTCGGCCAGCGCTCCGCGTGCCCGCTCGATGTACGCGCGCGCACGGCCGTGGCCCCGCTCGAGGAACGCCACACGCGTCCAGATGTTGACCGCTTGTTCGAATCGGCCTTCGAAGTAGTGATCGAGGCCGGCGAGAAGGAGCCGCTCGATCAACGCCTCGCGATCCGCCGCCTCAGCGGACGTCTCACTGCCGGGCGCGGTGCGCAGCGGCTCGGTCATGCGGCTTTGGGCACGGAAGCACGCCTATTATAAGCGCTTATGGCCCTGATTGAGTGCGTGCCGAACGTCAGCGACGGTCGTCGCCGTGACGTGATCGACCGGCTCGCCTCCTCGATCGAACGCGTCGCCGGCGTGCGCCTGCTCGACCGCTCGTCCGACCCCGCGCACAACCGATCGGTGTTCACCTTCGCGGGCGACGCACAGCCGGTGGCCGATGCCGTGCTCGCCCTGTTCGAGACGGCAGTCGCCGCGATCGATCTGCGATCGCACTCCGGCGCACATCCGCGGCTTGGCGCGGTCGACGTCGTTCCATTCATTCCGCTCAGCGGCGCGACGATGGCGGACTGTGTCGCGCTGGCGGGGACGACAGCCGCCAGCGTGGCGTCGCGCTTCCGGATTCCCGTGTTCCTCTACGAGGAAGCGGCCACGACGGACGCCAGGCGCAACCTCGCCGATATCCGCCGCGGTGAGTTCGAGGGGCTCGCGGCGAAGCTGGCGCTGCCCGAGTGGCAGCCTGATTACGGACCGTCGCGGCCCCATCCCACCGCGGGGGCAACCGTAATCGGCGCCCGGGCACCGCTGATTGCGTTCAACGTCAACCTGGCAACCGGCCGCCTGGAGACGGCGAAGACGATCGCGGCGGCCGTGCGGCACAGCAGCGGTGGATTGCCATTCGTGAAAGCCTTGGGTATCGCGCTCGAGCACCGCGGAGTCGTCCAGGTCTCCATGAACTTGACGAACTACGAAAAAACGCCGATCGTGCGCGTGTTCGAGGCGGTCAGGCAGGAAGCGGAACGCCGCGGCACGTCGGTCCTGGAGAGTGAAATCGTCGGGCTGGTACCGGAGGCGGCGCTGCCGCCCAATCCCGAACAGTCGCTGCAGTTGGCAGGGTTCAACCCCAATCAGGTACTCGAGCACCGGCTCAAGGAGATGCGCTGATGCGTCGCAATCGGATTCGCAACTTTATGCTTGGCGCGGCGATCGCCTCGACTGCCCTGCATGCGGGCGTCAACGCGCAGCAGACGCCCGCGTCTGCCGGTGCCCGTCCGGCGCCGGCTCTCTACAACACGGTCAAGCAGAAGCTTCGTGACGGCAAGCAGGTCGTCGGCGCCACGGTGCTGATTGGCAATCCGGACACGTATTGCGCCGTCGCCAACTCCGGGTTCGATTTCACCTGGATCGAGATGCAGCACAGTCCCATGAGCTGGCAGGACGTCGCGCACATGGTTGCGGCGTGCAAGGGCGCTTCGGCGATCCCGTTCATCCGCGTTCCCGATGCGACCGAAGGCGACCTGCAGAAGGCCACCGACATCGGCGCGCTCGGCATCATGGTGCCGATGGTGGACACGGTCGAAAAGGCGGAGAACGCGGTCAAGTTCGCGAAGTACCCGCCGCTCGGGCGCCGCAGCCAGGGCAACAACCAGGCCGGGTCGCTGTGGGGCGGCAACTATCGTCAGACGATCAACGACAACCTGCTGATCATCGCGATGATCGAAAACCCGGCCGGGGTGGCGATGGCCGAGAAGATTGCCGCCGTTCCCGGCATCGACGGGCTGTTCGTCGCCTCGACCGACCTCGGCAGCTTCTCCGGGCTGCGACAGGGCGACGCCAAGTACGAGTCACTCGTGAATCAGGTCGTCGCCGTCGTCCAGAAGCGAGGCATGCTGGTGCTCGGCGGTCCGAGCGCGTGGAAGGACACGCGCAAGGGCTACAACTTCTTTCAGGCTGGCGACGAAGCGGTCATCATCCGCGCCGGCGCGCGGGCGACGCTCGGTGCGCAACCGGCGGCAGGCCCGGGGCGTGGCGTGGCGCCGATAGAGGGGGATGCGCCGAAATAAGTGGAAGAAGTTGAAAAGTGGAAAAGTGGAAAAGTAAGCAAAAAGTACAACTAGATGTTTCGGGGGGTGCGGTCCCGTAACGGAAAACCTCGTTTCCCCTCAAGGGCACGGAGCGTGCTTCACCCGCCCTATGGCCCCGCGCGATTTGATTCGGCGAACGGAGTTGTTCTCTCTGGCTGTTTTTGCGTTCTGCAGCCGGCTGCCGAAAACCAAGGAGGCGCAGGAACCGGCCGACCAGCTTCGTCGCGCAGCCAACGGCATGCGCATGAATTACCGCGCCGCACGCCGTGGCCGTTCACACGCGGAGTTCAAAGCCAAACTGGGTGTGGTGTTCGAAGAAGCCGATGAAGCTGCCGATTGGCTCCGTTACTTTCGCGATACTGGTTTACGTCACGATTTTGCGTTAGTGCAGGAAGCTGAAGAACTGGCGAAGATCTTCGCGGCGTCGGTCGCTACAGCGAGGAAGAACAGCCGCCGTTGGAAGGAGCACCCCAATAGCTAGTTGTACTTAAGTACTTACTTTTCCACTTCTTCCACTTCTTCCACTTTTTCCACTTCTTCCACTTACGTTTCCGCCTCGTCCTCTGCCCGCCGCGGGGCGATGCCAAACGATCGCATCTTCCGGTACAGGTTGCTGCGCTCGACGCCAAGCACGTCGGCGGTGCGTGAGATGTTGCCCTGCTGTGCGGCCAGCGCCCGCAGGATGTATTGCCGTTCGAAATCGTCCCGCGCATCGTGGAGCGGCATGATCGGCGTGACGACCGCGTCGGCGGACGGCAGGTGCGCTGAGCCCTGGTCCAGGAACAGCAGGTCGCGCGCCGCGACGCGTTCCCCCGGCACCATGATCATCAGGCGCTCGATGACATTGCGCAGCTCGCGCACGTTGCCCGGCCACGCGTAGGTTCGCAGCGTGTCGCAGGCGTCGGCATCGAACCGCTTGGCGCGCCGCCCGTACTCCTTCGCGAGCACGGCCATGAAATGGTCGGCGAGCAGCATGATGTCTTCGCGCCGCTCACGCAGCGGCGGAACTGAAATCGGGACGACATTCAGGCGGAAGTAGAGATCCTCGCGGAACCGGCCGGCCTTGATTTCCGCCCGCAGGTCCTTGTTGGTTGCCGCGACGACTCGGGCGTCGACCTTGATGCGCGTCGAACCGCCGACGGCTTCCATCACCTGTTCCTGCAGCACGCGCAGCACTTTCGCCTGCGTCTTCAGGCTCATGTCGCCGATCTCGTCGAGAAAGATCGTCACGCCGTGCGCCAGCTCGAACTTGCCGCGGCGGTCGGCGACGGCGCCGGTGAAGGCGCCGCGGACGTGCCCGAACAGCTCGCTTTCGATCAGCTCCTCGGGAATGGCCGCGCAGTTCACCTCGACGAACGGTCCGGCGCGCCGGAGGCTGAGCGCGTGGATATTCCGCGCCACGAGTTCCTTGCCCGTTCCGTTTTCGCCGAAGATGAGGACGCGGCCGTTGGTCGGTGCCGCCATCGCCACCTGCTCGCGCAGCCGTATCATGCCGGCGCTGTCGCCCACCATCGTGTGCTGGGCGTCGACGCGCGCGCGCAGCGCCAGGTTCTCCGCCTCGAGGTGCCGCTGGCGCAGCGCGTTGCGGACGACCAGCACGGTCTTCTCCAGCGACAACGGCTTCTCGACGAAGTCGAACGCGCCCATCTTGATCGCGCGCACCGCGGACTCGACGTTGCCGTGCCCGGAGATGATGACCACCTGCGCGTCCACCTGACGCTCGCGCATCCGCGCCAGCGTCGCCAGGCCGTCCATGCCCGGCAGCCACACGTCGAGGACGACCACGTCGAAGACGCGTCGGCTCAGCCGGTCGAGGCAGGCCTCGCCGCTGTCGACGGCGTCGACGTTGTACCCCTCGTCGCGCAGGACGCCGCTCAGCGCACTGCGCACGCCCGGTTCGTCATCGACGATCAAAATAGAGGGCATGTCACCGACAAGCCACGGAGACACGGAAACACGGAGATACAGGTGAACACAACTTTCCGTGACTTCGTGACTTCGTGGCCACAGTTATCAGCATGGTAATTCGATCGCGAACCGGGTTCCGCGCGGCACGTTATCGCTGACGTCGATGCTGCCGCCGTGCTCCGCCACGATCCGCCGCACGATCGCGAGGCCGAGACCGCTGCCCCGCTGCTTCGTGGAGTAGTACGGGAGAAACAGCTTGTCGCGCTCGGCCGCCGGGATCCCCGGGCCATCGTCGGCGACCACGATTCGGACCAGGCTGTTGCCCGCATCGTGCTGCGTTTCGATATCGATGGCGCCGCGCCGCTGGACCGCCTCGATGGCGTTGTCGACGATGTTGATGATGACGCGGCGGATCTGCTCGGGGTCCGCTGAGATCTTCGGCAGCGACGACGCGAAGCGCGTGCGGATCTGCACATCGCTGAAGAGCCCCTGGTAGAGCGCCAGCGCGTCGTCGAGCAGCCCGTGCAGATCGGTCGGCGTGGCCCGCGGCGCCGGCATGCGCGCGAACTGGGAGAACTCGTCGACCAGCCCTTTGAGGGCCTCGACTTCGGTGACGATCGCGGCAGCACACTCGTCAACCAGCGCGCGCGTCGCCTCCGGGGCTCCGGCAAAGTGGCGCTGCAGCCGCTCCGCCGACAATTGGATCGGGGTGAGCGGGTTCTTGATTTCGTGCGCAAGCCGTCGCGCCACCTCACGCCACGCCGCCACCTTCTGCGCGCGGATGAGCGGCGACACGTCGTCAAAGACGATCACCACGCCGTCGGCCCGTCCTTCCGCCCGCCGCAGCGGCGTGACCATCACCACCAGGTGCAGCTCCCGCCCATCGCGCGAAATCGAGAGCTCCGTCGGGACGGCGTCGCCCCGCCGCGACCCCCGCTCGGTGAGGAGCCGTGCCAGCGGTTCGAGCTCCGGCGAGCCGAAGACCGCCGTGGCGCGCAGGCCGTCGACGCGCGAGTCGATCCCCAGCAGTCGCGTCGCCGCCGAGTTCCACGTGCGGATGCGGCCCTCGTTGTCGATCGAGATCACGCCGGTGGCAATGCGGTCGAGAACCGTCTCGACGTATTGCCGCCGGCCTTCGACCTCTTCGTGCTTCCGTTCGAGCTCGACCGCCGACCGCTCCAACCGCCGGCGGCTCGTGGCCAGATCGCCGGCCATCCGGTTGAACGCGTCGATCAGTCCGGCGAACTCATCGCCGACTTTCACGTCGACACGGTGATCGAGGTGACCCGCGCCGATCTCGTCGGCGGCTGTCGCGAGCATCTGGACCGGCCGCGTAATCCGCTTGGCGAGGTAGAGTCCGAGCCACGTGGCGGCAACGAGAATCATCAGCGTCAACATCAGGAAGAACGCGAGATAGACGCTGGACAGCGCGGGCTTCTGAACTTCGAGCTGGCGGTAATCCTCGTAGGCGGCGGTGAGGCTGCGCGCGCGCGCGGCAAATTCGCCGGTCAGATATTCGCTGGCGATCAGCACGCCGCGCACAGGACCGCTGCTCGCCGCCCGGATTGGCGTTGCGGTGCGAACGAGGTCTCCGCCGTCAGGCACGTCGAGCTGCTCCACCAGATCGCCGGCGCGGCCACTCTGCGCCACCTGCCGCGCCAGCTGCTCGACGCGGGCGCGCGAGTAGTTGCGCGGGACCACCGGCGCCGCTACCTCGAGAAGCGGCGGCAGCTCGAGCTGTCCGCGTGGACCGACGCGGTAAATCTCGACGAGATCGAGCCGCTCCTGCGCCACGTCGGGAGCGACGATTTCGCGTGCCGTCTCACTCTCCGCAGCCAGATCCACCGCGGCAAGCCGCCGGGCCAGACGCTGGGACACCGATGCAATGACACGCTGCCGCTCGCGGTAGTAATCGCTGGCGATATCGCGCGCCGACGACAGCATCGTGGCCATTGGCGCGTTGAAGAAGCGATCGATGTTGTTGCGGATGAGTTCGCTGCCGACGATCAGCACCAGGACGGCTGGAATGAGCGTCATGCCGAGCAGCGCCATCACCAGCCGGGTCCGGAAACGGGCGAACGGGATCGCCTTTCGCTGCTCGACGACAAGCTTGATGACGTTGCGCGCCAGCACGAACAGCAGCGCCAGCAGCATCGTCAAGTTGGTGGCGAAGAGGGCGTAGAGAACGAACTCCGCGAGGACGTCCGGGGCAACCGCAGACGCGCGGTTCGCGAGCACCAGGAAGCCCGCCAGCGCCGCGATCAGCGCCACGATCCCGATCAGGATCAGCTTGGTGTTGTCGAGGAACGGCTTGCGCCCCACTATGCTCTATTCCTTGGCGCTAAGAAGATCCTTGAGCTCGTTCATGAACTCGCCCACGTCACGGAACGAGCGGTACACGGAGGCGAAACGCACGTAGGCGACCTTGTCCAGCCGCTTCAGCTCCTCCATGACGATGGCGCCCACTTCCTCGGTGCCCATTTCCTTTTCGGGACGATCCTGCAGGCGCGCTTCGATTTTGTCGGCGACGGATTCGATGGCGGCGATGCTCACGGGGCGCTTCTCGCACGCTTTGAGCAGCCCGGCGACGAGCTTCTGACGCTCGAAGCGCTCGCGCGTCCCATCCTTCTTGACCACCATGTACGGGATTTCGTCGATCCGCTCGTAGCTCGTGAAACGCCGGCCGCAATCAAGACACTCGCGCCGCCGGCGGATCACTTCGCCTTCCTTGCTTTCGCGCGAGTCGACGACCTTATCGCCGAGATGACCGCAGAACGGGCATTTCATCAGAATCCGTCACTTCCTGCTTCTGCTCGTCCGCCACTTCCTGTTTCTGTTCGCTCGCGGTACCGGCCAGCGCCTTGAGACGGCCGAAGCTGAGGCCATCCTGCGCCATGAACAGCAGGCCGAGCAGGAGCACGGGGATGAACGCGATGGCATGAACGACGATTGCTGCCGCCACGGCCTGATCGTTCGGCGCACCGAAGAACGACGTCACGCCAAAGCGATAGGCCTCGTGATAGCTGCCGACGCCGCCGGGCGTCGGCACCGCAACGCCGACCACGAGGAACAACTGCAGAAGGAAGGTGCCGACGAACGGAAGCTCGATGTCGAACGCGCGCGTCACGGCCCACGTCTCGCCGGCAATCGCAATCCACAGCGGAAAGGACCAGAGCAGCGCAATCAGAAACCCCCGTGGCTCGCGTGCGACGGCAAATCCCAGGCTGAACGTCCGGGCCAGTTCACCCAGTTGCCGCGCAACACGATGCGGCAGCACGCGTTCGGTCGAATGCACGAGCGTCCCGATTCGCTCCGGGTGTGAAGCCAGGACCCACATGATGACCAGCAGCGCCACCGCAATCGCGCCGCCGACCGCGGCGGAAAACTCGACCAGTCCGACGAGGCGCGGCGCCCACGCCGACGTATCGGCGAAACCCCAGACGTAAATTGCCATCAGCGCGAGCACCGCGATGAGGTCCAGCACCCGCTCCATCACGATGGTGGCAAACGTCGACGTGAACGGCAGACCATCCTGGCGGGCCACCAGATATGGCCGCAGGAGATCGCCGACGCGCGCCGGAAGGATCGAGAGCGCGGCGAAGCCGATCACGCCGGCGCGGAAAACGGTGCGGAAACGCGTATGGCCGATCGGCGCCAGCAACTGCTGCCACCGGAAGGTCCGGATCCAGAATGTCGCGGCCACGAACAGCAACGCCAGCAGCAGCAGGCTGACTCGCGCCGTGCGTACATGACGCCACACGTCGGCGAGGTTCGCATCGCGAAGGAACCAGGCGAGAAGGGCAATCGCCAGAAGCGACACCGCCGCCGTACGGATACGTGAGCTCACATCAGAGGCCCGGGAAGCTCACACAATATATCAGGCCGATCGGCGGCGAGTGCCGTTCCTCTTGCGTACGGTTGCGACTGCCGATGCGTCCCGGTAAGATCGCCGGCCTTCCAGGAAATCGCGTGCCGCTCGCTGCTCCCCTGCTTGAAACACGGTTGAGTGGCCTTGTTCCTCACCGGCAAGGCAAGGTGCGCGACATCTTCGATCTCGGCGACTCGCTGCTGATGGTCGCGACGGATCGAATCTCGGCGTTCGATTACGTTCTTGGCTCCGGCATTCCCGACAAGGGCAAGGTCCTGACGCAGCTGTCGGCGTTCTGGTTCGAGAAAACCGGCGGCATCGTGCCGAATCATCTGCTGACGATGGACGTCCGCGAATATCCGCAGGAAATGCGGCCGTACGCGGGGATCCTGTCCGGCCGCTCGATGCTGGTCCGAAAGACCAGCCCCGTGCCGATCGAATGCGTGGCCCGCGGGTATCTGTCCGGTTCGGGATGGAAGGAATATCAGGCAACCGGCGCGGTGTGCGGAATCACCCTGCCATCCGGGCTGCGTGAATCCGGCCGCCTGCCCGAACCGATCTTCACCCCGGCGACCAAAGCGGCCACAGGCCACGACATCAACATCAGTGAAGCCGACGCATCGGACCTGGTAGGCCGCGACCTGATTCAGCGGCTGCGCGACCTGACGATCGAGCTTTATGAGTTCGGGGCCGCGCATGCGGAGTCATGCGGCATCATCCTTGCCGACACCAAGTTCGAGTTCGGCCTGACTGAAACACACGAAATCATCCTTATCGACGAAGCGCTGACCCCTGATTCCTCGCGCTACTGGCCGCAGGATCAGTACGCGCCCGGGGGACCGCAGCCGAGCTTCGACAAACAGTACGTGCGCGACTACCTCGAACAGATTCGCTGGAACAAACAGCCGCCGGTGCCCTCGCTGCCGGACGAGGTCATCGCCCTCACCCGTCAGAAATATGTCGAGGCGTACCGCCGCCTTACCGGGAAGGAACTCGCGTGATGCCGCTCAAAGAACAACTTGAAGGACTGATTGACGCGATGGTTGCGAAAGGCGTGCGCTACACCGACGCGCAGCGGGAGTTCGAGAAGAAGTTCATCGCCCACGTGCTTTCTCAGTCCGACGGAAACCTCGGCAAAGCAGCCGAGGTTCTCGGAATTCATCGCAATACGCTGACCCGCAAGATCACCGAGTACCGCCTCAAGAGAAGTGCTTGACTGCCATGAGCTGACCGTGGGGCCCACCCGACAGGGTCCGCCCCACGATCAATCGCCGGCAACCCGCCGGGCATTGACATCGCTTTTTCCGGCCAATAAACTTGGCAGTCGCGCCTGCCGAGTGCTAGCAGTCAGGGCGGCAGCGCAGCAAGACATTACCTGTCAAAGTTTCGGAGCCGAAGAGACATGAAAGTCAGACCGCTACACGACCGCATCATCGTTCAGCGCCTCGAAGAAGGCGAACAGAAGATCGGGGGAATCATCATCCCCGACACCGCCAAGGAAAAGCCGCAGCAGGGCAAGGTCATCGCCGTCGGCAAGGGCAAGGTCAAGGAAGACAACAGCCGCCAGCCGCTCGACGTGAAGGACGGCGACACCATCCTGTTCGGGAAGTACTCGGGCCAGGACATCAAGATTGACGGCGAGGAATACCTCATCATGCGCGAGGAAGAAGTCCTCGCCGTCCTCGACTCGAAGTAGGGAGTTCACGACACATGGCAAAGCAGATTATTTACGGCGAGCAGTCGCGCCAGGCGATCCTGCGCGGCGTCAACCAGCTGGCCGACGCGGTGAAAGTCACGCTCGGCCCGAAAGGCCGCAACGTCGTCCTGGACCGGAAGTTCGGCTCCCCCACCATCACCAAGGACGGCGTGACCGTCGCCAAGGAAATCGACCTCAAGGACCCGCTCGAGAACATGGGCGCGCAGATGGTCCGTGAGGTGGCCAGCAAGACCTCGGACACCGCCGGTGACGGCACGACGACGGCCACCGTGCTGGCGCAGGCGATCTACCGCGAAGGCGCCAAGAACGTTGTCGCCGGCGCCAACCCGATGGAGCTGAAGCGCGGGATCGAGAAGGCGGTCGAAGCGATCGTCGAACAGATCAAAGGGATGTCGCGTCCGGTCTCGGGCAACATGGTCGCCCAGGTCGGCACGATTTCGGCGAACAGCGACGCCACCATCGGCAAGATCATCGCCGAGGCGATGGACAAGGTCGGCAAGGACGGCGTCATCACGGTTGAGGAGGCCAAGACGCTCGAAACCTCGCTCGACGTCGTCGAAGGTATGCAGTTCGATCGCGGCTATCTGTCGGCGTATTTCGTGACCGACGCCGAGCGCATGGAAGCGGTGCTCGAAAACCCGGTCATCCTGATTCACGAGAAGAAGATCAGCTCGATGAAGGACCTGCTGCCGGTACTCGAGCAGGTGGCGCGCCTCGGTCGGCCGCTGCTCATCATCGCGGAGGACATCGAGGGCGAGGCGCTGGCGACACTGGTCGTCAACAAGCTGCGTGGCACGCTGCAGGTGGCCGCCGTGAAGGCGCCCGGCTTCGGCGACCGCCGCAAGGCGATGCTCGAGGACATCGCGATCCTCACGGGTGGACGGGCCATCACTGAGGATCTCGGCATCAAGCTCGAGAGCATCAAGCTCGACGACCTCGGCAAGGCGAAGAAGGTCACGATCGACAAGGACAACACGACGATCGTGGAAGGCGGCGGCACCACCGCCGCGATCGAAGGGCGCGTCAAGCAGATTCGCGCGCAGGTCGAGGACACGACGTCCGACTACGATCGCGAGAAGCTCCAGGAGCGGCTGGCGAAGCTGGTCGGCGGCGTCGCCGTCATCAAGGTCGGTGCGGCCACCGAGACCGAGATGAAGGAGAAGAAGGCGCGCGTCGAGGACGCAATGCACGCGACCAAGGCGGCCGTCGAGGAGGGCATCGTCCCGGGCGGCGGCGTGGCGCTGGTTCGCGCCGGCAAAGCGCTCGAGAAGCTGAAGCTCGAAGGCGATCAGAAAGTCGGCGCCGAGATCATCAAGCGCGCGATCGAAGAGCCGATGCGGTGGATCGCCACCAACGCCGGCCAGGAAGGCTCGATCGTCGTCTCGAAGGTCAAAGAGCAGAAAAACACCGACGACGGCTTCAACGCGGCGACCGACACGTACGAAGACCTGGTCAAGGCCGGCGTCATCGATCCGGCCAAGGTGGTCCGCAGCGCGCTGCAGAACGCCTCGTCGATCGCCTCGCTGCTGCTGACGACGGAAGCGCTCGTCTCCGAGATTCCGGAAGAGAAGAAGGAATCGGCCGGCGGCCACGCGCATGGCGGCCCCGGAATGGGCGGAATGTACTAGGCCTAAAGCCTAAGGGCTCAGGCCTAAGGGCTGGCTACAGCAGGAGGCCTAAGGCTGAGAGAGGAACGAGTGCTTCGTTCTTCTCTTAGGCCTTAGGCCTTTATCCTTCGGCCTAGAGAATGGCGAAGATGTCGACGACGACGCCGTTGTTGTAGATCACGGCGTGTCCTTGGAAGACACCACGGGAGTAACCGCTCGGCAGCGGCAGCAGACCCTTTTCAACGTTCGCCGGGAATGCCTGCATCTTCTTTTCCCAGCCCGGAGGCAGCGAACCGCCGCGTGCCACTTTCTTCTGCAGCCCCGGGGGGAAGTTGCGATACTGCGGCGCATAGTGCGCCTTGATGACCTCGATCTCGCGGGGCGCCCAGACGATGCTGGCGCGGACGACGATATCGACGTCACTTGCACGTTTGTCGGCCGTTCTGGCAACTTTGAAATTCGTGTTACCGCGGCCCTGACCCGCGTGGACAGGCGCGATCCCCACAAACAGGCCGGTAATCACGAGACAAATCAGCGATCTCATAGATGCCCTCCCAGGCAGTGCTGACTCGGCACTGCAGAAGGGCTGCCGCGATCACAGATTTTCACAGTGTCATATAGAGTCAGTTCAAGGTGAACGTCACCGTCACCGACATGATCACCTGCACCGGTACGCCGTTCAGCAACGTTGGCGTGAACCTCCACTGACGGACGGCATCAGTGGCGGCCGTGTCGAGCAGTGGCACTGATCTCAGTACCTTGACGTCACGCACGGATCCGTCTTCGGCAATCAGCGCTTCGAGAATCACGACGCCGCTGATCTTGGCTTGCTGGGCGATGGGCGGATACAACGGCGCGACGTGATGCACCTTCTGCGGCGGACGGAGCACGCTACCGACACGGATCGGCGGCGGCGGCGTAGCGACGCGCGGAGCGAGCGGCGGTGGCGCGGTGCCAAGCCCGTCGCCGACCGGATCGCCGACGCCGGCGATGACAAGTCCCGGGCCGGTGGGCACCGCGTCGAACACGACGGGCGGTTCGGGTGCGATCGCGTCCGGTTCCTCGAGCGGCACCGCGTTGAGATTGAGGGCCGGTGTCTGCACCGTTCGCGTCGTCGACACAGGCGGCGGTGGTTGCACCTCCGGCACGTCAGCGCTGACCATCGCGAACATGGTGCTGTGCGGAGGAGCGGGAAGTTCGGTCGTGGCAAAGAGCCGCACGACCATCGCTGCGCCGATCGCAAGCGTGTGTACGAAGAACGAACAGACGAAGGTTCTGGTTCGCATCGGGCCTCCATGCCTGAAGGCCCATCGCCGGCGTGGGCGTCTTTCAACTTCGACACCGGATCTGTTGAATTGTTCGAACCGTTGGAATCGTTCGCGTCGTTCGCGTTCTACGACTGTCGTTCTTCGACGAGTTCTTCGAGCGGTCGCCCGCGTGTTTCGAGCCCGCGCATCGCCACGGCGAGAGCGGCGAGTGCCATGGGAATCGACACGAGCAGCGCCGGACGAAGCATGCCGGTGGACACGCTGATCAGTCCGGTCACCGTGGCAATCGCGCCGAGCAGGCCACCGAGCTTCGTGCTGCCGGCCGACACCCCGCTGCCGGTGCCGCGCAGACGCGTCGGGAAGACTTCGGCGGTGTACGGCGAAAGCATCGCAATCACACCACCGGTCGCCGTGTAGAGCAGCGCGAGCATCGAGACCATCGCCAGGCGGTTACTGGTGGCGGATGGTGCGATCCAGGCCAGTCCGACCGCGCACGCGATCGAGGCCAGGGCGAAGACCATCATGCTGCGCCGGCTGCTCCACATGCCGTAGGCGTACGCGACGAGAACCGTTCCGGGGATCGCCACGACGGCCGACAGGAACAGCAGATACGATGACGAAGCGGCGCTGAAGCCGGCTCCGCGCAGGAATGTCGGCAGAAACGAAATGAACCCCCAGTTCACGATGCCCCATGCCAGTCCATAGGCGAGCACGACGGTCGTCTGCGTGAGGAACGGCCGCTGAAAGAGCGCGCGTATCTCGTTCCACTGGAGAGGCGGCTTGCGCATCTGCAGCTCCGTTGTCGACGGTGGACCGATCTCGATCGCCACGCCATAGCGCGCCATCACGGCGCGTGCTTCGTCGATGCGGCCGCGATCGAGCAGGAACCTTGGCGACTCCGGGATCCAGCGGTTCAGGATGAGCATCAGGATTCCCGTCGGCAGATTCATCAGCCACAGCATTCGCCACGACCACGCTGGCTCGAGCAGCGCGGCGAAACCCGCCGCCGCGAGCGTCCCGCCGACCGTCCCCATTCCGCCGTGCAGTACGACCAGCCACCCGCGCGACTTCGCCGGCACCGACTCCGCCATCAGTGCGTAGACAATCGGCAGCATCCCGCCGGCGGCGAGCCCCATCAGGAAGCACATCACCAGGTTGGCGGCAAACGACGGCATCGCGCCGCAGATCGCCGTACCGATGAACATCAGCGAGGCCAGCAGGATCGCCGCGCGTCGGCCGAGGCGATCGGCCAATATTCCCCAGACCACCGATCCGATCGTGGTGCCGGCCAGCGCGCAGATCAGGAGCCAGGCCGTGCGCGACGCCGGGATTCGGTACTCGGACGACATGCCGGGAATGACGAAGCCCAGCGTCGCCGGCTTCATCACGTCGATGACGAGCGCCACGCCAAGGACGAACAGCAGACCCCAGTGCGCGCCCGTCAGCGCGGCGTCATCGATCGCGCGGAGGTGATAGGTAGCCGGTCTACGGGCGGCGGCAGACGCGGGAGGGAGCAGGCCCCAGGTGGCGAGCACCATCCCAGCCGCCACGAAGAACATGCCGGCGATCATCACCCGGCCCATCGGCATCCCGGCCATGTGGAAGTTCATGCTCCCGGCGGCCAGATAGTCGGGAAGATGCGCGAGCACGCCAAGGGTCACGAGCGTGGCTCCGCTCCAGAACGCGACGGGGCGATGAAAGCTGATGCCGTGGGTCACGGCACCGGATTATGTCCGGCCGGGGTGCGCAGGGCGCAATAGTGGAAAAGCGCTAGCCTTTCAGAAATACTCCGGCGCATTTCCCCGCTTCCACTTGATATTGCAGCCGACGCTCCCCTTCTGATCCTGCGGCACAGGCACGCCTGCAAGCACCGCCTCCACGGCGGCGCGAATGTCACGGCCGGTCACCGGCATCGGCGGATTGGTGCGCGGACGGCTGTCGTCGAAGCGGCCGCGATAGACCAGTGTCCGGTCTCTGTCGAACAGGTACAGGTCAGGGGTGCACGCGGCACGAAACTGCTTGGCTACTTCCTGTGTCTCGTCGAAGACGTACGGGAACACGTATCCGGCGCGCGCCGCTTCCTCGCGCATGCCGTCCGGACCGTCCTCGGGAAACGCCGCGACGTCGTTGGAGTTCACCGCGACGATCGCCAGACCACGCGCCTGATACTCGCGCGCAAACTCGGCGAAGCCTTTGCGGATGTGCGTGACGAACGGACAGTGGCCGCAGATGAAGGCGACGAGCAGCGCCGGCGCGTCGCGGAAGTCCTCCGTCGAGACGAGGCGGCCCCTCGACTCAGCTCGGGGCAGGCCGTTGTAATCAGGAAGCGTGAACGACGGCAGCCGCGTGCCGAGCGGCAGCATCGTCGAGGGCGTGAGCACCATGGCTCTTATCGCAGATTGAAATCGAGCTCGATTTGAATCCGCACGGCGACCGGCTCGCCCTTGAACATTCCGGGCCTGAAACGCCACTGCGCGGCGTTCTTTTTCGCCTCCTCGTCGAGGCCGAAGCTCTGATCGAGCGAGCGGACGATTGAAATGTCGGTCACAGAGCCATCAGGCAGGACGACCGCCGACAGGATGACCGTGCCCTGCACTTTGGCGCGCATCGCGTCCGCGGTGTACTTCGGCGACGGCTTGAAGATCACGACCGGGGACGTGACACCGTTGCCGATGTTGTAAACGCCGCCGCCAAAACCGCCGCCGCGACCGGGGCCGATCCCTGAACCAGTACCAGGCCCGGCTCCGGTTCCCGTCCCGCTCCCTCGCGACGTCGTGTTGGCAACCGCGTTCGAGGAGATGTCTCCCGGCGCTGCGATGTCCACCGCCGCCAGCGTCTGCACCGGTAACGAAAGCTGCGGCTCCGTTGGCACCGGAACAGGCACCGGCTCGGGCACCGGAACCGGCTTGGGCGCCTCAACCTTGGGGCTCACCAGCTTCTTCGGTGGATCGGGGCTCTTGTTTCCTCCGCCGCCGCCACCCCCGGGACCCGGGTCAACCACAAACACCAGGTCCTGGTTCAGCCGATCAGGAAGGATCGAGTTGTAGACCTTGTCGGGGATGAATTGGACCACTAACAGGAGCAGCGCCAGTGCGGCGACGTGCACGACCGTTCCCGAAAACACACGGGTTCCGCTCGTCGGCTGATCGCTGAACAGCTCGCGAATGTCGGTCCCTTCCCCGGCCGGCCGGATGGACAGGTGGGAGGTGGCTCGCTTCGGCTGGGGTTTAGGCGAAGGGCTCATGTACGCGGTGCTGCTCGTGTGATTCATTGTCCCCGAGCCTGTGCAGGGTGGCAAGGTGCAAAACGGATACCTCGGCTACTTCACGCCTATCGGCTCATCGGACGTTGAACACGAGCTCGATGTTCACAAGGACGGGCACCGGCTCACCGTATCTCGTCCCCGGGAAGAACCGCCACTGGCGCGCCGCCTCGATGGCTTTCCCGTCGAGACCGAACGTGCGATCCAGCGAGCGAAGCACCCGGATGTCGGTAACCGAACCATCTGGAAGCACAACGGCCGAGAGCAGGACCGTGCCTTGAATCTTCGCGCGCATCGCGTCCGCGGTGTACTGCGGATCCACCTGCCGGCGCACGCGTGGAGGCAGCACGCCGTTGCCAGCCTGGAAGGGCCCATCACCGAAGCCGGGCGTCTCTCCGGAGCCGGCGCCCGGACCCTCACGGTCACCGGCACCTGGCCCGTCGCCACGGCCGCGTGAATCGCCGATCGATACCGGGCCGCCGATATCGCCCGGCCGCACGGCAGCTGCGGCGGCGAGCGGCTGCGCCGCCAGTTGTTCGACCTGCGGCTCGATGATGTTGTCAGGCTCCGTCAGCTGCGGCGGCACCGCCGCGGGCACGCTCATTTGCTGCTGGCCCTTGAGCTCGGCCCGTCGCCGCGGTTCGGGACTCCGATTTCCTCCGCCGGCGCCGCCGCCCGCCCCGGGTTGCGCCAACCACACGAGCTTTTCCGTGAGCCGTGTCGGAATCACCGCGTCGTACACCTTGTCCGGCACAAGCCGGCCAAGGATGACGAGGATGGCCGCTGCCGCAAGGTGGACGCCCGTTCCCGAAAGGATTCGAGTCCGGCTCGTCGCGTTCACACCCCCTTAGACCCCGACCGAGCCGCTGCGGCCGGTACGAGCTCTGGCGCGCGGACCCTGTTGGTCCGTGAATTAGACGGGATCAATCGTCCCAGGTCGCTTTGGCGATTGAGGCGGCCCCATTGCGGCTGAAGACGTCATGAACCGTGGGGACCGCAGTTTCTTCGATGTGGGCGCCCACCAGGATTGCGCCCTGCTCGATCTGCTGCTGCCAGCGCTCGGCCTCGCCGCGCTCGAGTCCCGCCTGCCGCAACGCCCTTGCAATGCCTCCGGCCACGTGCCCGGCCGCCTCGCCAAGCCCGGCCGCCAGCGGGCCGTCTGCCACGATCGGCCCGATTCCGGGAAGGACCAGCGCAATGGCGGCCAGCAGGTGGCCGCTCAGCTCGCCCAGGCGGGACGCGGCGCGCGAATCCTCGATCTCCGACCCTGGCGATGCTCCCGATGCTTCCGCCAGCGCCCCCTCTTCGTCGTGGGAACGGGCCACCACCGATACCCGTTCGCGCGCGATGCCGAGGCTGCGCAGATCGCGCGCCGCGGCAGCGGCCGACGCCGGATCGTCAAAAAGGGCGAGGACGAGAGGATGCATGTAAGAGACTCTACGCTGAAATGCGAAATGCAAAATGCAAAAGAACACCGTTTGCATCTTGGATTTTGCATCTTGCATTACTCAGTCATATAGCCATCTCGGGCCCTTACCCGTAGTCCGGGGCGCGACGTCTTCACGTTCACCTTGATCGATCTCCACTCCCGTTCCCCCCGCTGCAGCGGCATCGCGGGGGTGTAGCCGATCAGGTACTGATAGCGCAATTCCCGTGCGACCGCCGCCAGCGTCTTCTCGAGCTCCCGCGCGTCGCGCAGAAGAAACGAGCGGCCGCCGGTCAGCACGGCAAGCTCCGCAAGAAGCGCCGGCCGCGTGCGTCCGAACGCGATCGGGTAGATCAGGGCGTTGCTTCGGCGCGCCCGTTCCATCACCTGCGCCGCGGAGTGCGTGCTGTATCGATCGGCGCCGTCCGAGAACACGACGATCGCCTGCCGGCCCGGCTCCGGCTCGAGCCGATCGAGTGTCGCGACGATCGCGTCATGCAGGGCCGTGGTGCCCCATGCGTCGAGCCCGGCGATCGCACGCGACTGCAACGTGCGGTCGTTCGACAACGGCGCGATGACTTCGGCTTCGCTGCTGATCGCCACCACCATCGATCGATCCGACGGCTTCAGCTCCCGAAGGAACGTCTGCGACGCCTGTTTCGCGAGCTGCAGGCTCTTGGCCATGCTGAAGCTGCGATCGACGCCGAGCGCGACGGTCAACGGAAACTCGCCGGCAGCGAACGTCGTGACCTCCTGGACGACGCCTTCCTCGAGCACCTCGAAGTCCGACTGCCGCAGGCCGGTGACGGCGCCGCCCTGCGCGTCGGTGACGGTGGCATACACCTCGACGAGCTGCGTTGACGACGAGAACCGCGGCAGCTGCTCGCGTTCCTGGGCTGCGCGTGCCCCAGCCACCGCAGCAACCGCAATGAGAATCGGCAAAAGGGTGCGTGCCATATGTGCCTCAGGTACAAGCGTTCAAAAGGCGTTCCGCGGGCCGCATGGTAAAATTACCTCGCATTTCGGGCTCCGGAAGTGCCGGCGTCCGCACCCGACACAGCACAACAGGCGTAGGTGATTCATGTTCGGCAAGCTTGGCATTCCAGAGCTGTTGATCATCCTGGTGATCGTCATCCTGATCTTCGGCGCCAACCGGCTGCCCGAGATCGGACGCGGCATCGGCCGGGGGATCCGCAACTTCAAGGACGCCACCAAGAACGGCCAGGACAAGGACAAGGACGACAAGGACCCGACGTCGCGCGTTTAGCGGCCTCCGCCCCGCCTTCTTCCTCCCTTTTTCTCCATCCGCTCGCGCCGACCCGGCCGCTGTTTTGACCGGCGCTGCTCCCGCTTCGGCTTCGTCCGGCTGCGGACGGCTTCCCGTGGCCGCTGTTCGCGGCGCACCGATTCGAGAATCTCGACAATACCGAGATCGACCTGGCGCCGCTCCATGTCGACGCGGACCACCTGCACGGCCACCTTGTCGCCCAGGCGATACACCTTCTGCGTGTTCTCGCCACGCAGCACGTGCTGCTGCTCGATGAACCGGTAGTAGTCGTCGGCCATGCTCGACACGTGGACCATGCCCTCCACGTAGTGCTCGATCAGCTCGACGAAAAGCCCATACGGCGCAACGCCGGTGATATACCCTTCGAACTCGTCGCCGACCTTGTCGGCCATGAACCGGACCTTCTTCCACTGCAGCAGCTCGCGCTCGGCCTCGTCGGCGCGCCGCTCCATTTCCGACGCGTGCTTCGCCGTCTCCGGCAGGTCGTCCTCCAGCTCCTCGCGCCGGGCGGGCGTCAGCTTGCCGTGACGGGCCAGCCGCAGCGTGCGATGAACGATCAGGTCGGGATAGCGCCGGATCGGCGACGTGAAGTGCGTGTACTGCTCCGCGGCCAGCCCGAAGTGGCCGAGGCTGGCGGCGTCGTACCGCGCCTTCTGCATGGTGCGCAGCATCAGCGCGGCGATGGGCCGCTCTTCCGGCGAGCCGCGCATGCGATCGATCAGCCGCTGGAAATCCTTCGGCTTCGGCGCGTGACCACCGCCGAGCCCGTAGCCCAAGGTGGTGATGAACTCCTCGAAGTCGATCACCTTCTTCACGTCCGGCGCTTCGTGCACGCGGTGCAGTGACGGAACGCCGTGCTCGACGAGGTGCGCCGCCACCGTCTCGTTTGCCAGGAGCATGAACTCCTCGATGATGCGGTGGGCAACGTTGCGCTCGCTGGCGACAATGGCCTCGATCTGACCGGCGTCGGACAGAATGACTTCCGCTTCCGGCAAATCGAAGTCGATCGAGCCTCGGCGGCGCCGACGCTGATTCAGAATGTCGAACAGCTCGTGCATCAGCTCGAACATCGGTACCAGCGGACGATACTGTGCGATCGTCTTCGCGTCCCGTTCGGTGAGAATCGCATTCACCGCCGTGTAGGTCATCCGCGCGTCGCTGTTGATCACGCCGTCGTGAATCTCATAGCGGACGACGTGGCCGCGACGGTCGACTTCCATCAGACACGACTGAACCAGCCGATCGACCTGCGCATTGAGACTGCACAAGCCCGTCGCCAGCTCCGCCGGGAACATGTGCACCGCCCGTTCGGTGAAGTACACCGAGGTGCCGCGGGCGTACGCCTCTTCGTCGAGCGCACTGCCCTCCTTCACGTAGTGCGACACGTCGGCGATGTGCACGCCGAGCCAGTAGTGGCCGTTCGGCAGCCGCTCGATCGTGATCGCATCGTCAAAGTCGCGCGCGTGCTCGCCGTCGATGGTGACGGTGGTCACCGGCCGGAAATCCGTCCGGCCGCGGATGTCGCGTTCCTTGACCGCGCTGCCGATGCGCCCGGCTTCCTCGATGGATTCTTCCGAATGGGCGTCGGGAATATTGAATTTGCGGATGATGATCTGCGTGTCGACTCCGGGTTCGTCGACCTTCCCGAGCACGTCGACGACGCGCCCGATTGGGCCGCGCGTCGCCGTCGGCCAGCGCGTGATCTGGACGAGGACCATTTCGCCAGGCTCGGCCGACGATGACTGGCCGGTCGGCACATGGATGTCCGTCAGCACGCGGCGATCGAACGGCACCACGAAGCCAGGCCCGCCCTCGTCCATCTCGTAACGGCCGACGACTGTTTCGTTGCCGCGCTCGAGGATGCGGATAATCCGGCCCTCGAGACCTTTCGCCGTCTCGCGCTCGACGCGGGCGACAACGCGATCGCCGTGCATCGCTTCGAGCAGATTCGCTCCGGCGATGTAGATGTCCCTGCGCTCGGACGTCTCCGCATGCTCGGGCACCACGAAGCCAAACCCGCCAGGGTTCGTCGACAGGCGTCCCACCACCAGGTCCATCTTGTCGGGGACGCCGAAGCGGTTCCCGCGAACCTGCAACAGCTCGCCGGAGGCAACGAGGCCCTTCAGCTGACGTGTGAACGACGCGCGCTCCTCGCGCGGAATGCGCAGGATCTGCGCGAGCTCTCGAGCGGTGGCGGGGTGATGAACGCGTTCGCGGATGAGTGTGATGAGTGGAAGCGGCATCAACTCGCGAGAATAACCTGCAGGTCGCCGACGTTTGTGGCCGTCGGTCCGGTCTTAATCAAGTCTCCAAGCCTTTCGAAGAATACGTAGGTGTTGTTCTCGTCGAGGAATTCGCGCGGATCGAGGCCGGCGGCCTGCGCGCGCTGCAACGTCGACGAGTCGACGATCGCGCCAGCGGCGTCCGTCGGCCCGTCGATGCCATCCGTGCCCAAGCTCGCGCCGGCAACCCGATCGCCGAGCACGGCGAGACCGCTCGCCATGGCGAGAGCGAACTCCTGATTGCGGCCGCCGCGCCCGTGGCCCCGCACGGTCACCGTCGTTTCGCCTGAGGAGATGACGCACAACGGGCGTGCGAGCATCGAGGCGTCGGCGGCGATGCGATTCAGGTGCGCGATAGCCGTCTCACGTGCCTCGCCGGTGACGGGTTCGCGCACGATGAGCACGTGATACCCAAGCTGTCGCGCGGCCGCCTCGGCGCCTTCGATGGCGCCACGCTGCGCGCCGATCACGCGCGCCATCGATCGCTGGAGCCTCACGTCGCCAGTCTGGGGGGTTTCGGGCACGGCAGCCTCGACACCGCGCTGCAGCCGTTGAACGACCGCCGCGGGATAGGCCGCCACACCGCCTCGCGCGTTCAGAATCGCCAGCGCCTGTGCGTACGTGCTGTCATCGGGAACCGTCGGCCCCGACGCGATCACGGACAGGTCGTCACCCACCACGTCGGAAACGGCCAGCGTCAGCACGCTTCCCGTCGCCGCTGCCGCCAGCTGGCCGCCTTTGACGGCGGAGAGGTGCTTGCGGACGGTGTTCAACTCGTAGATGTCGGCACCGTGCTCCATCAGCGTCCGGGCCGTCTGCTGTTTGTCCGCCAGGTCGATGCTGTCCGCCGGCAGCGCCATCAACGCGGATCCACCGCCAGACAGCAGCACCACGAGCAGATCGTCGGGCCCGGACGACTGCGCGATCTCGATCGCGCGCCGCGCCGCGGCCACGCTGCCGTCGGTCGGGAGCGGATGCCCGGCGTTGTGCCACTCGGCGCCTTGCGGCAGCAGCTCCGGGGGATGCGGACCGATGCCGACCATGCGCCGCATCGGCGCGGCCGTGGCTGAGGCAAACGCATTCAACATGACGGCGGCGGCTTTGCCGGCGGCGATCACGTCCACGGCCGCTGCCCGCTGCAGCGGCGCGACGATGTCCGGGTCGTCGAGCGCGCGCCGCACCAATCCACCCGCATCGACGCCATCGATGGCGGCGCGAATGATTGTCGTGAGGTCCTCGCGGAGCCTGCGGTGACGCTGTGTCAGTGGAATGGTGCCAGTTGACCGTTCTTAATTGATGTGGCGAGGATCGGTCCAGGCGGACAGCCCGGTGACGACGTCGAATTGCCGGAGGAGCTTGCCAACGACCTCGTCGGCGTTTTCCACGTTGCAGAGGCGATCGAGCTGGGCGATGACTTTCACCAACGCCTGTTCGACATCATGAATCGCACGTTCCGAATAGAACTCGCGCTGCGCTTCGAGGCGCTGCTGGCGCTTCACGAACTCTTCACGATAGAAATTCGATACGGAATGAATTACGGGCTCGCAGGGCGGGCGTGAATCTGTCAGGAAGCGGGATAAGCGGTTCCGCGACGCAGCCATTACCTGAATGCTCCAGTCTAGCTACCGTGCTGAGCCGCTGTCAACGCAGCCCCGCCCGTGCATGAATGACGCCCCGTTCTGGTCCGAAAGTGCCATACGCCTTGGGCTTCATCCCGCGTGGCGGGCGGCGGTAAATCCGCCGGCACTTCCGACGATCATCCCGCCGGCCAGCAGGTAGCCGACGAACCGCAGCGGCAGAAACTCGATGGTTCCACCGGCGAGAATCGCCCGGATCTCCGTCTCCCACCACGACACCGTGACGGCAAATCCGGCCCCGAGCAGCAGCAGCGCGACGACCGCTCCGATGCCACCCTGCAGCAACCCTTCGGCGACGAATGGCCCACGGATGAACGTCAGCGGTGCACCGACGAGCTCCATGATTTCGATCTCGTCGCGGCGCGCATGCAGTCCGAGGCGAACGACCGTTGCGACCGTGACGGCTGCAGCCACGGCCATGAGCAGCGCCAGGGCGAGACCAGCCCCGCGTACGGTTCGCAGCGTCCCGGCCACGCGGCCAAGCCATTCGCTGTCGTATCCCACGTCGGCGACGCCTGGAGCCGAGCCCAGCTGTTTCACGACCGCAGCGGCGCGGCCGTCGGCCTCTGCCTCCGGTCGCAGCCTGACTTCGACGGAGGCGGGAAACGGGTTGTCGCTGAAGTTCGCGGCCAGCGCCGCGAGGTCCGTGAACTCGCGGCGGAAGCGAGTCAGCGCCTCGGCCTTCGACACATACTCGCGAGCGGCGCCGACTCCGCTCTGATCGATGATCGCTTCGATGGCGCCGCGCTCCTCCGACGTCGCATCGTCGCGCAGATAGACCGAAAACTCGGCCGCCGACGACCAGCGCGCGAGCAGGCGTTCCCCGTTCCACGTGATCAGCAGGAGCGCGCCGAGCACGATCATCGCCAGCGAGATCGCCAGCACGGCGAACGCGCCGGATCCGCCGCTGCGCCGAACGCCGGCCCACGCGAGACGGAACGAATACGCGAGCGCCCTCATGCCATTTCAACCACGCGGCCCTGATCGAGCGTGACCGTGCGCCGCCCGACGAGGCGGATCAGCTCGCGATCGTGGGTCGCCACCAGAACGGTCGTGCCGCCGGCGTTGACCTCGCGCAGCAGGTTCATGATTTCCAGCGACAAGTCCGGATCGAGGTTCCCCGTCGGTTCGTCGGCCAGCACGAGGCTCGGGCCGTTGACGAGCGCGCGGGCGATGGCCACACGCTGCTGCTCGCCGCCGGACAGATCCGATGGATAGGCGCTCAGCCGGTGCTGCAGCCCGACCCACTTCAGCACCTGAAATGCGCGGCGCCGCTGCTGTGACTCGGACGTCCCCATCACTTCGGGGACGAACGAGACGTTCTCGATCACCGTGCGAGTTGGAATCAGCTTGAAGTCCTGGAAGATGAACCCGATGCTCCGCCGGTACTCCTGCACTTCGCGGCGCTTCAGGCTTGCCAGGTTCTGCCCGCTGACGACCAGATCGCCGGACGTCGGCCGCTCCTGCATCAGCAGCAGACGAAGCAGCGTGGACTTGCCCGCGCCGCTCGGTCCCGTCAGAAACACGAACTCGCCCCGCGCAACCGTCAGTGAGAGGTCGTGCAGCGCGTACAGACCGCGGCTGTACATCTTCGAGAGGTGTCGCGTCTCTATCACCCGCTATGCACCCGGGGCGGCCGAAGGCCTATTCACTTGAAACTGGAGGCTCTGATTATAGCTGCTCGCTGGACGGACAGGTAGCCTGTGTTGCCTGAGCAGCCTGGGTAACTAACCGCCGAGCTCTTTCTTCAGCAGCTCGTTGGCGAGCTTGGGGTTTGCTTTGCCCCTGCTGCCCTTCATCACCTGGCCGACGAGGAACCCGAACGTCTGCATCTTCCCGGCCCGATACTGCGCCACCGCATCGGCATTGGCGGCGATGACCCCGCGGATGATGTCCGTGAGCGCCGACTCGTCGCCGATCTGGGCGAGGCCGTCGGTGCGGACGATCTCGTCGGCCGAGCGGCCGGAGTCGTACATCCGCGCAAACACGTCCTTGCCGATCGAACTGCTGATGGTCCCCTTTTCGATCAGGATGACGAGACCCGCCAGGCGGTCCGCGCTCAACGGCTGGTCGCCGATGTCCTGGCCCCGCTCCTTCATGGTCCGCAGCAGCTCGCCCATCACCCAGTTGCTGGCGGCCTTCGCGTTTCCGGCCGCGGCGGCGACGGCTTCGAAGTAGTCCGCGAGGCCGGCAGACCCCGTCAGCACACCAGCGTCGTACTCGGGTATGGCGTACTGCTCCACAAAGCGCTGCCGCCGCGCCGCGGGGAGCTCCGGCATGGAGGCCTTGACGCGGGCGACGCGCGCCTCGTCCACCACCAGCGGGAGAAGGTCCGGTTCCGGGAAATAGCGGTAGTCGTGCGCCTCTTCCTTACTGCGCATCGAGTGCGTTCGGCCGGAACCCGAGTCGAAGAGACGCGTTTCCTGGACGACGCGGCCGCCGCTCTCGAGCAGGTCGATCTGCCGTCCGATTTCGTATTCGAGCGCCTTCTCGACGTAGCGGAACGAGTTGAGGTTCTTCACTTCGGCTTTGGTGCCGAGCGTCGCCTGGCCGCGCGGGCGCACCGACACGTTCGCGTCGCAGCGCAGGCTGCCTTCCTCCATGTTTCCGTCGTTGACACCGAGCCAGACGAGGATGTCGCGCAGGCGCGAGAAGAACTCCGCCGCGTCGGCGGCGGATCGCAGGTCGGGCTCGGAGACGATCTCGATCAGCGGGACGCCGCTGCGGTTGTAGTCGACATACGTGCGGCGATGGGAGTCGGGGAAGCCTTCGTGCAGGGACTTCCCTGCATCCTCCTCCATGTGGATGCGCGTCAGGCCGATCCATTTCGTCTCGCCGTCAACGGTGATCTCGAGTCCGCCGCCGAGAGCCAGCGGCCGCTCGTACTGCGAAATCTGATAGCCCTTCGGCAGGTCCGGATAGAAGTAGTTCTTGCGGGCAAAGATCGACTCGGGCTGAACGGTGCAGCCGAGCGCGAGCGCGGCCTTGATCGCGAAATCAACGGCCTGGCGGTTCAGCACCGGGAGAGCCCCGGGCAGACCGAGGCACACCGGACACACCTGGGAATTGGGCGCAGCACCGAACGCAGTGCTGCAGCCACAGAAAATCTTCGTGCGGGTCTGAAGCTGGGCGTGAATCTCGAGACCGATGACTGGCTCGTAATCGTTCACTCTTCCAGGTTCTCCCTTCTCAGTTCGTGTTCATGTTCGGTTCGTGGTTCGATGGTTCCCGTTCGGTGTTCGGCTCCGGGCTCGGCTCCGGCTTCGAACAGCGAACTCTAAACTCAGAACGCCGAACCGAACACAGAACACGAACCGAGAAGCGAGCACTCGGCAGCGTGAACTGCTCTGCTATGCCCTCGGCCCCGCATCTTTCACCGCCGCGGGCACATCCTTCTCAAACGTCTTGAAGTTTTCCGCGAACATCGCGGCGAGCCTCTTCGCCTGCGCGTCGTACTCGGCGGCGTCGGGCCAGGTCCCCCGCGGATCGAGCACGTCATCCGGCACGCCCGGGCAGGTCGCCGGCACGTCGATATTGAATACCGGATGACGCGTGTACTGGACGTTGTCGAGCAGTCCCGTCAACGCGGCGGTGATCATCGCCCGTGTGTGCGCAATCTTCATCCGGCTGCCGACGCCGTAGGGGCCACCCGTCCACCCCGTGTTGACCAGCCACACGCGCGACTGATGCCTGGCGATCTTCTCGCCGAGCATCCGCGCGTATACGTTGGGATTGAGCGGCAGAAACGGCGCGCCGAAGCAGGTGCTGAACGTCGCCTTCGGCTCCGTCACCCCCTTCTCCGTCCCCGCCACGCGCGCGGTGTAACCGGACAGGAAGTGGTACATCGCGCCATCAGGTGTCAGCCGTGCGATTGGCGGCAGCACGCCATAGGCATCGGCCGTCAGCATGACGACGTTGCTCGGATGCCCGGCGCGGCCGGACAGCTCGGCGTTGTCGATGAAGTGGATTGGATAAGAGCCGCGGGTGTTTTCGGTGAGGGAGGCGTCGTCGAGGTCGAGCGTCCGTGTGTCGGGATCGATGACCACGTTTTCGAGGATGGTGCCGAAGCGTTTCGTCGTCGCGTAGATCTGCGGCTCCGCTTCGGCTGACAACTTTATGACCTTCGCATAACAGCCGCCCTCGAAGTTGAAGACGCCCGTCTCGCTCCAGCCGTGCTCGTCATCGCCGATCAACCGCCGGCGTGGATCGCTCGACAGCGTCGTCTTGCCCGTGCCCGACAGGCCGAAGAAGAGCGCCGTGTCGCCCTCGTCGCCGACGTTCGCCGAACAGTGCATCGGCATCACGCCCTGCAGCGGCAGCGTGTAATTGAGAATCGTGAAAATCGACTTCTTGATCTCGCCGGCGTAGTGCGTGCCGCCGATCAGCACCAGCTTGCGGCCGAAGTGGACGAGGATGAACACCTCTGAGCGCGTGCCGTGGCGCGCGGGATCCGCCTTGAACTTCGGAAAGTCGATGACCGTGAACTCGGGGCGATGCGTCGCCCGCTTCGCCGGGTCGTCTTCCGGAAGAAACATGTTCCGCGCAAACAGGTTGTGCCAGGCGAACTCGTTCACCACGCGGATGGGCATGCGGTACTTCGGATCGGTCCCGCCCCATGCGTCGAGGACGAAAAGATCCTTGTCCTGGGCGTAGGCCATCATGTCGCGGTGAACCAGATCGAACTTGGCTTCCTCGATCGGCTTGTTCACGGCACCCCAATGGACGTGCTGTTCGCTCTGGGGTTCGCGGACGACAAACTTGTCATTCGGTGAGCGGCCGGTATGCTGCCCGGTCCGGGCCACGAGCGGCCCCTCCGCCGCCATCTGCCCCTCGCCGCGGCACATCGCCTGCTCATACAGCGCCGCTGGGCTGAGGTTCCAGTGAATGTGGCCGGCGCGGACGATGCCAAGGGCCTCCAGCCCGTGCGCCCGCTCAACCTGTATCGTCATCTCTGCTTGACTCCTGGGCGCGCATCCCGGCGGCCCAAAGCGGCCCACCGATCGCGGCCGCGGTGTTTCTCTCGAAAGAAAGTGCCGATCGTACCGTATATTGTTGAATCAGTAAACGTTCCGGGACGGCGGCCCGTAATCACCGATGAGAACCCAGGCGCGCAGCGCCGCGACGCTCGGCTCCCCCGCTCAGACGGCACGCGTCCGCAGAGATTCGGACGTTGCCGCCGCCGTCAAGGCATTGGTCCTCGCCGGCGACCGCGAGGCCGCGCGCGAGAAATTCTCGGATCTCGTCGCGACGCAGCAGCGACGCGCGGTCCGGATCGCATACCACTACCTCCGCGATGCGTACGACGCGGATGAAGCAGTGCAGGACGCATTCGTGAAGGTGTTCACCCACATCACGACCTACCGGGAGGACCTCCCCTTCGAAGTCTGGTTCACCCGCATCCTCGTGAACGCGTGTCTCGACATCGGGAAGGCGCGCACGCGGCGCCTGCGGTGGGTGATGCCGGCCGCCGCTCCGCACGACTCGAGCTTCCCGGATCCCGTGGCGCCGCAGCCGGGTCCCGAAGCGCGGCTCATGTCGAACGAACGTGCGCGGCAGATTGCCGCGGCGATTGAGCAGCTGCCCGACAGGCAGCGCGCGGTGTTTACGCTCTGCCACATCGCCGAGCAGAGCACGAGCGAGGTCAGCGCCGCGCTCGGCGTCAGCGAAGCGACGGTTCGCGTGCACCTGTTCCGCGCGATCCGCCGCCTTCGCAAGCTCCTCGCCTCGCCGGCGCGTGAGGTTGCATGAACGAGCGACACATCCCGGACGACCGCCTCATTGACCTGTGCACGGCCGCACCCGCTGCTGCCGGGGAGCAGGCGCACCTGGCCATCTGCCTGCGCTGCGAATCGCGCCGCGTCGAGATCGTCGGCATCCTCGCAGAGCTCGATGACGCCGCGACCACCGAGGCGAGCACCGTGTTCCCGGACGACAGGCTCGAACGGCAGCACGCGCGGATCCTGCAGCGTGTCGATCACGACGGACGGCCCGGCCGCCTCGTCGCGTTCCCCGCGCATCAGCCTTCCACCACCTTTCTCAGCCCGACGCGGCCCCGGGTCCGCTGGGCGGCCGCTGTCGCCGCCGCCGCGTTTGTCGCCGGCGTGCTGACGGGCCAGTGGACGCATACCTTTACCAACCGCTTCGACGCGACGCCGTCCTTCGTCATCGCCAACGAAGGCGACCAGGAGCCGCTGCGCGCGGTTCCGACGACGTTCTCGGAGGAGGAGTTCCTCGGCCAGATCGAAGTCGCCGCGTCGCGCAACGGTCCCGCGGCCTTGCGGCCACTCGACGCCATGACACCGCGCGCCTGGGAAGTGCGATAGGGTAGTGCCGCCCCTTATCTTCAAGAAGGGCCTCGATCTCAAGCACGAAGTCGCGCACGTCCTCGCCGGCAGTTATGGCAGCGGACTGGTCAGCACGGTCAAGGAATCGAATTATCAGTTCGCGTCGGGGCGGCTCGTGGTGCATCTGGCGCGCGAGTTCGGCTTCTGCTACGGCGTTGACCGCGCCGTCGATTACGCGTATCAGGCACGCCGCCGCTTCCCCGATCGCCAGGTCTTTCTCACCGGCGAAATCATCCACAACCCGCACGTCAACAACCAGCTGCGCGTGCAGGGAATCCGGTTCCTCAGCGATGCGTCCGAATCGATCGATCGCCTGACGCCGGACGACGTCGTGATCCTGCCGGCCTTCGGTACGACCGTCGAACTGCTCGAAGAGCTGGTCGGACGCGGCTGCACGCTGGTCGACACGACCTGCGGCTCCGTCCTCAACGTCTGGAAGAACGTGAAACGGTACGCGGACGAGGGCTACACGGCCATCATCCACGGCAAGTACTGGCATGAGGAAACACGCGCCACGGCATCCCAGGCGCTCCACGCCGGCGGCGGCGCCTACCTCGTGGTGCTCGACCGCGCCGAAGCCGGGGCCGTGTGCGACTACATCCGCAGCGGCGACAGTGCGAACTCGCTGCTGCGGCAGTTCGAGCACGCCGTCTCGCCCGGCTTCGATCCGGCCACTCATCTGCAGCGCGTCGGCTGCGCCAACCAGACGACGATGCTCAGCTCCGAGTCGCTGGCGATCGGCGAAATGTTCCGGCAGGCGATGCGGGATCGGTATGGCGACGACCAGCTCCCGTCGCGATTCCGCGCCTTCGACACCATCTGCAGCGCCACGCAGGATCGGCAGGACGCGGTGATCGCGCTGCTCGCCGAGCAGGCCATCGACCTGATGGTGGTCATCGGTGGGTACAACAGCAGCAACACCTGCAATCTGGCCCGGATCTGCGCCGAAAAGCGGCCGACCTACCACATCGCCGACGCGGCCGGACTCGAGTCGGCAGACGCGATCCGGCACAAGCCGATTGGTGGAAAACAGGAAATCACGACCACCGGGTGGCTTCCATCCGGGCGGATCGCAATCGGCCTGACCTCCGGCGCCTCGACGCCGGACAACATCGTCGAATCGGTCATCCGCAGGCTGGACATCCTGGTCAACGGACAGCCCGCGTAACTCCTCCCGCCTCGTCCTGCTCCCCGCTCCTTCCCCCCACCTCCTGTGTTACCGTATCTGCTTGCACCTACGGCAGTAAACGGCGCCAACCGGACCGTCGTAGTTCCAGCTTGTAGTCACATGAAATCTTCCAGAAGACTCTTCGGAATAGCCGCGCTGGCGATCGCCATACTGGCCTCAACCTCGACGCTTCCCGCCACCCAGGGAAAGCCTTCTCCGGGCACACCCGGTGGGAAGTGGTGGCTATCGGAGTACTACAAGAAGGAGCTCGGACTGACGGCGGAACAGACGCGCCGGATGGAGGAGATCTTTCAGAAGGCACTGCCGACGCTGAAGGTGCAGAAGACGGCCCTCGATGAAGCCGAGGCGAAGTTCGAACGCCTCGTCGAACGCGGCGACGACAACCAGGTGATGGAACAGGTCAATCTCGTCGAAGCCGCGCGCGCGGATTTGAACAAGACCCGCACGCTGATGCTGCTTGGTATGCGGAAAGTGCTGACCCGCGATCAGTGGGCCAGGTTCACCGCGCTGCACCAGGCCACGCAGAACGCACCCGCCAAAGGACCTGAGCGCACGAAGTAAGGACGCTCATTTATTTACGGGCATGCCCATGTACAAGGCCTATCGCACCGTTGCCGCCCTGACGATCGCCGGGGCGCTGACCAGTTCTCTGTCCTTCGCCCAGACGGCCGAGGACGACCGCCGTCTGCGGGAGATCGCGCGCACAGCCGCGCAGAACTTCGCTGCCGCGCGCCTCGAGGCAGATCAAACGCGCCCGACCGCTCCCCCGCCACCGGCGGGTACGGTCGTGGAGCTGGCGCTCGACGACGCGACCGCGCGCGCGCTGGAGAGAAACCTCGACATCGCCGTCGAACGGCTGAATCCGCAGACGTTCGATTTCTCGCTCGCCGCCCTGGATGCGAACTACCGTCCCACGCTCAACTCGAACTTCGGGCTGCGCAGCCAGTCGAATTTCCAGCGCAGCCAGACCGCCGGCGCGGCCAACAGCCTGGGCCTGCTCACGACCGACACCCTGACGAACAATTACGGCGTGTCGCAGAACATGAAGTGGGGCGGCGGGAGCTTTGCGATCGGGTTCAACAACAGCCGCCAGGAGCAGTCGGACCTGTTCGCGACGCGGAATCCCGCACTGAATGCCAACCTGACGGCTGCCTACGTCCAGCCGCTGCTGCGCAACTTCCGCATCGACGGCACGCGGGCGTCGCTGCAGATCACGCAAATCAACCAGCAGATCTCCGAGACGGCGCTGCGCGCCACCATCAGCCGCACGCTCGTGAACGTGCGCAACGCCTATTGGGACCTGGTGTACGCCATCGCGTCCGCCGAGGTCGCGGAGCGTTCGCTGGCACTCGCCACCCGGCTCGTCGAGGACAACCAGGCACGCGTTGAAGTCGGGACGCTCGCGCCGCTCGATGTCCTGCAGGCACAGGCCGAACAGGCGAACCGCCGCGGGACGGTCGCGCAGACGGCTGCCGCCCGGCGTACCGCGGAACTGGCGTTGAAGCAGTTGATCGTGAATGGCACCGACGATCCGCTCTGGAATGTCACCATCGAGCCGATCGACCGGCCCACCTATGCATCGACGCCGGTCGACGTCGCCGACGCCGTTCGCAGGGCGCTGGGAATGCGGACCGATCTCGAGACGGCCAGACGACAGCTGGCCTCGAACGACATCTCACTGAAAAGCCTCACCGACCAGCAGATGCCCGCGCTGGATCTCACGGCCAGCTACGGCGTCGCCGGCATCGGCGGCCCGCAGTTTTTCCGTTCGGGGTTCGGCGGCGCGGTCACGGACGTCGTCCCGAGCGGCTACACCGATGCGCTCAGGCTGCTCGCAGGGCGCGACGCCCCGTCGTGGAATCTGGCGCTGAATTTCAGCTACCCAATCGGCGCCAGCCCGGCCGAGGCAAACGTCGCCAGGGCCCGCCTGCAGCAGCGGCAGACCATCGCGCAGACGCGGGCGATGGAGCTCCGGGTGGCCACGGAGGTCACCAACGCCGCGCTGCAGGTCGAAGCCACCCGCGAGCGCCTGCAGGCGGCAACCGTCGCGCTCGACCTCGCTGAAAAGCGTCTCGAGGCCGAGCAGAGCCGTTTCGACGTCGGTCTGACCACCAATTTCTTCGTCGTTCAGGCCCAGCGCGACCTTCGGGACGCCCAAAACGTCGAGCTCCGGGCGCTGCTCGACTACCGGCGGGCTCAGGTGGATTTCGAACGGGTGCAGGAGATCCCGGCGGGCGGCGGCGGGGGCGGCATCACGAGCATTCAGGGGGGCGGCGGCCAGGCGCCGCGGGCGACTGCCGGAGGCGGCGGCGGCTTTAACTGATTATTTTGGTGATGTTTTGACAAATTGTTAACGACTTGCCGCATGGAAATCACGGATCGTTAGATAGCCCATGAAAAAGCTCGTCGTCATCGCCGTTCTGGCGGCCGGGGCCGCCGGTATCGCCTACTACACTGGCCTCTTCACCGACACTCCCGCCACCGAAGGGACTGCTGCACAGGGCGACGGTCAGGGACGCGGTGGACAGGGCGGCGGCTTTCCGGGTGGTGGCTTCCAGGGTGGTGGACGCGGCGGCAACCGTGGCGGCGGCCGTCAGGGACCGATGACGGTCGAGGTCGGCCAAGTGACGCGCGCCACGATCCAGCAGGAACTGACGGTCGTCGGCAATCTGATTGGTGAGACCACGGTGTCGGTGGCGCCGCGCGCGGCCGGCCGGCTGCAGAGCGTGGACGTCAGACTCGGCGACAAGGTCTCGCGCGGTCAGCGCATTGCCAAGATCGAAGACTTCGAGCTCGTCGAACAGATCAAACAGCAGGAGGCGGCTCAGGAAGTCTCGCAGGCGACCATCCGTCAGCGCGAAACGGACCTGGCGCTCGCCAAGACCGGTCTCGATCGCTCGACGAGCCTCTTCGAGAAGAAGCTGATCGCGAAGCAGGTGCTCGACGACAGCGAGTCGCGGTATCAGTCAGCGCAGGCGTCGGTCGATCTCGCACGCGCGCAGGCGCAGCAGTCCAAGGCGCGGCTCGACGAGCTGAAGATCAATCTCGCGAATACGACCATTACGTCACCGGTCAACGGGTTCGTCTCCAGGCGGCTCGTGGACCCCGGCGCATCGGTCGGCCAGAACGCTCCCGTCGTGGAAGTCGTCGATATCTCGCGCGTCCGTCTCATCGCCAACGTCGTCGAAAAGGATCTCAAGCAGCTGCAGTCGGGCGACGTCACGCGCGTCGAAGTGGACGCGTTCCCCGGCGAGACCTTCATGGGCCGGATCGCACGCGTCTCGCCGGTCCTGGACCCGGCCACCCGCACGGCGCCCATCGAGGTTGAGATTCCCAATCCCAGCTACCGGCTCAAGCCCGGGATGTACGCGCGCGTCAGCATCACGCTCGACACGACGAAGGATGCGCTCGTCGTGCCCGCCAATGCGCTCGTCGACCTTGGCGGCCGGCGCGGCGTGTTCCAGCCGCTCAGCGAGACCGCGGTATTCCGCGCCGTGCAGGTTGGAAACGAGCAGGGAACGCTGGTGGAAATCCTCGGAGGCCTCACCGAGGGCCAGGAAGTCATCACCACCGGCGCCGGACAGCTTCGTGACGGCGACCGCATTGTCATCGCCGGAGGTGGCCGCGGAGGACGCCGCGGACGGACCGGCGGCGGCTCGGGCCAGGACTCGGCATCCGCACGTCCCGCCGGCGGCGAGTCCAACGCGTCGCCCACAGCCGGGCGCGAAACGACAGCCGCCGGTGAAGGCCGCCGGTCGCGCGGGCAGTTTTCGCGTGACGGTGGACAGTTCAGCGGGCGAAGTGGACGACGCGGCGCTTCCGGTTCCAGCACGGCGCCGGCTGGCGGCCCGAGCTCTACAGCCGCAACACAACCGTCAACGCAGCAGTAGACGAGACGAGACTCCCAATGAGCATTCCTCGTTTAGCCATTCATCGTCCGGTCACGATGTTCATGCTGAGCGCGATCATCACGCTCCTCGGCTTCATCTCGCTGACTCGGCTCCCCGTCGATCTGATGCCGGAGTTCCAGCAGCCGACGCTGAACATCCGCACCAGCTACGCCGGCGTCGGCCCGCTGGAGATGGAAGAGCTGATCACGCGGCCCATCGAGCAGGCGGTCGGCGCCGTGCCCGGCCTGACGCGCATCGAGTCCTCCTCGTCGGAGGGCAACAGCCAGGTGCAGCTGAACTTCGAATGGGGCTCGGATCTCGCTGAATCGGCCGATGAAGTGCGCACGCGCATGGACCGCATTCGCGCGCGTCTGCCGGAGGATGCGGATCCCCCGACGATTCAGAAGTTCGACCCGAGCCAGCTGCCCGTGGCGCAGATCGGCATCGAGGGCGACTACGACCCGGTCACGCTGCGTGAGATCGCGCAGAACGAGATCGCGCCGCGGTTCGAGCGGCTGGACGGCGTCGCGGCCGTCAACGTGAGTGGCGGCCTGCGCCGGCAGATCCACGTCGACCTCTCGAAGGAAAAGATCACCGCGCTCAACCTGTCGGTGACCCAGGTCGTCAGCTCGCTGCGGCAGGAAAATCAGAACACCCCGCTTGGCGAAATCTATCAGGGCGACGCGACGTTCCTGGTCCGCAGCCAGGGACAGTTCCAGAGCGTTGAGGACATCCGCAACCTCGTCGTGATGACCCGCCAGGGCGTTCCGGTCTACCTCAAAGACATCGCCGACGTGAAGGACACGACGGAGCAGCGCCGGAACTTCATGCGCATCAACGGGCGCCCGGGCATCCAGATCCAGGTTCAGAAGCAGTCGGGCAAGAACACGGTCGAAGTCGCCAAGCTCGTGCACGCCGAGGTGGCGCGCGTCAACAACGAGGTTCCCGGCCTCAAGATGACCGTGGTCCAGGACAACTCCCGGTTCATTTCCCGCGCGATCGACAACGTCCAGGAACACGCGATGGTCGGCGGCATCCTCGTCGTCCTGATCATCTTCGCCTTCCTGCGCGATTTCCGCTCGACGCTGATCGTCTGCACGTCGATTCCGGTGTCGGTGATCGGCACGTTCGCGCTGCTCTACTTCGGCGGCTTCACGCTGAACACCATGACCTTCGGCGGGCTCGCCCTCGGCATCGGCATGATTGTCGACGCGGCGATCGTCGTGCTCGAGAACACCCACCGGCACCTGCACATGGGTAAAGACCGGATGACGGCGGCCATCGACGGCAGCGAGGAAGTGTGGTCGGCGATCCTTGCCTCGACGCTCACCCATATTGCCGTGTTCCTGCCGCTGCTGTTCCTCTCCGGAACGGCCAGCATCATGTTCACGCAGCTGTCGGTCGTCGTGATGTTCTCGCTCGTCATGTCGCTCTTCGTTGCGGTGACGATCGTCCCGGTGCTCTGCTCGCGCTGGCTCAAGACGCCCGACGAAGAGGCCGCCGATACCGGCATCATGGCGCGCTTCTACCGCCTCAGCGAACGCTTCCTCGATGGGATGGACGAGGGGTATCGGAAGGCCATCCACGTTGCGTTGCAGCATCGTCCGACGGTCATCGGCAGCGCCGCGGCGCTCGTCGTGCTCGCCGTCGTCCTCTACCCGAGGGTTGGCAGCGAGCTCGTGACGCAGACCGACGAGGGTGAAGTCAACATCAACGTCGAGCTCGCGCTGGGCACGCGCATCGAGCCGACCGAGCAGGCACTGCTGACCGTCGAAAGCCGGGTGAAGGAGCTCGTCCCGGAAGCCACGACGATCATCACGCAGGGCGGCGGCGGTGGAAACAACTGGCAGGGCGGCGGCAACACCAGCCGCGGTCAGATCCGGCTCATTCTCAAGCCGCGTGACGAGCGCACCCGCACGAACGAGCAGGTCGCCATCGACCTGCGCCGCCAGCTGAATGGCATCTTGCCGGGTGTCGTCGTGCGCGCCAACCCCTCAGGCGGCAACAACCAGATCATGCGCTTCCTCAGCGGCGGCGGGACCAACAACCAGGGTCAGGCGAGCCGCCTCCAGCTCGAGATTCGCGGACATGACCTCGACGACGCCCGCCGCGTGGCGCAGGATGCGCGCGAGCTGATGGAGAACACGCCCGGCATCGCCGACGTGAGCCTCAGCCGCGAGGACGGCCGCCCAGAGATCGCCATCCGCGTCGACAGGCCGAAGGCGGCAATGCTCGGCATGTCGGTGCAGAGTGTGGCGTCCACGATCCAGACCAACGTGGCCGGTACGACGGCGGCGCAGTTCCGCGAACGCGGCAACGAATATCCGGTGGTCGTCCGCCTGCGTGAAGCGGACCGCGAGGAGATTTCCGACGTCGGCGACGTGCTGCTCAGCACGCCGACCGGGCAGGTCGTTCCCGCCAAGAACATCCTCCACGTCAGCCGCGAGGCCGGTCCGACGCAGATTCAGCGCAAGAACATGGAACGCGTCACCCGCGTGAACGCGGAGATCGAGATTCCACTCAGCGACGCCGTCAAGGCGGTGCAGAGCCGCCTCAGCCAGATCCGCGTCCCACCGGACTTCTCCGTGGGCTTCGGCTCCGAGCTCGAGGAACAGGCGCGATCGTTCGCGCAGCTGCGGATGGTGCTGATCCTCGCCATCCTGCTCGTCTACGCGGTCATGGCGTCGCAGTACGAATCGCTCCGCGATCCGTTCATCATCATGTTCTCGGTGCCGGTCGCCGCGATCGGCGTGGTGCTGTCGCTGCTGCTGACGAACACCTCGTTCAGCATGCAGGCCTACATCGGGATCATCATGCTGGCAGGTATCGTCGTCAGCAACGCGATCCTGCTCGTTGACTACATCAACACGCTGCGCCGGCGCGACGGGATCCCGCTCCGCGAGGCGGTGGAAATCGGCGGACGCACGCGTCTCCGGCCGATCCTGATGACGTCGATCGCCACGATGCTCGGCCTCGTGCCGATGGCCATCGGGCTCGGTGAAGGCGGCGAGCTGCAGGCGCCTCTGGCCCGCGTCGTCATCGGCGGCCTGCTGACGTCGACGCTCGTCACCCTCGTCCTGGTGCCGGCCGTCTACACGCTGTTCGAAGAAGGGTTCAGCGGTATCTGGAAGCGGAAGTCGAGTCACGCCTGAGACGATCGACGCCGCACTGCTCGCCGTTCCCAGGAGAGTCCAGCATCTGATTCTCCTGGCGACGGCACTCGCCATCCTCTTTTTCGCCGCTCAGAAAATTCCCCGGCAATACGCTGACCTTTCCGCCGTGGTGCCGTCTTTCTCGCAGCCGGCGACCTACGGACCGGACACCATCGCGGACATGTATGGCGCCAAGGTCGTCCTGAACGACGTGCGCGACATGTACACGAAGGCGCGATTGGATCAGAGCCCGCTCGAAGCCGAGACGTGGACGAAGGAGGAGTCCGCGCCCTACCCGCCCGCGGTGCGCCTGGCGCAGGCGGCGATGTACGCCGCTGGCGAACGGACGGGCCTCGGGCTTTACGGCCTCACGGTGATCCTGGCCGCGGCGTTTCTTGCCGCGTCCGCCTGGTACTTTCTGCAGACGCGCTGGTATCTCTTTCCGCTGCTGTATCTGAATTTCGGGTTCTTCGCCGACCGTTTCGTCTACGTGCAGGACGGCTCGTATCTCGTGATGCTCGCGGTGGTAATGGGAGCGCTGCTCCTGGCGCGACGAGGCCGGCAGCCAGCTGCCGCGCTGCTGATGGCCGCCGCGACGACGATGAAGCTGCTGCCGCTCTATTACGCACGGTATGTGCCGCGGATGCGGCGCGCGACGGCGTGGAGCTATGCCGGGATCCTGATCGCCGGGCTCGTGCTGCCCTACTTGGTCTGGAACGACTACCTCGGCATCTACACGTTTGCCACCGAGCGGAAAGGCAACGACTGGCTCGACATCGCCGGCGCGCTGCTCCTCGCCGGCTCGGTGACCGCCTTCCTCTCGTTCGTGGAGAAACGCAGTGATTTCAACGAAGAGGACCGTATCGGCTGGAGCCTGGTGCCGTTCGCATTGTTTGCCGGGCTGCTGGCCAATTCGGGCCGCCACCTGCTGATCGCGCTCATCGTTCCTGACCGCCGGGCGGGACGAAATCTCGCGGCTGCCGCCGCTCTCGGGCTGCACAGCCTGTTTCCCAATGTCGTCCGGATTGGGGCGATCACATACGTGGCAACCGCAGTCCTGCTTGGCGTGCTGATTTACCGGCTCCAGCACGCCAGCAGGTCCGCCTGAAGGCGGACCAACCGCATCGTCTTGGGATCAGCTGGACAAGGCCTCCAGCAGTTCCAAAACCGTCTGACCAGTTACCGGATCCCGCCAGTCCGGCGCGATTTCCGCCAGCGGTTCGAGGACGAACCGCCGTTCCCGGAACCGGGGGTGAGGGACGATCAGTCCGGGTTCGTCGATCACCATGCCCCCGTACAGGATGAGATCGAGATCGAGCGTGCGCGGCGCGCCTCCGTACGGGCGTGTGCGGCCGAACTCCTGTTCGATGGCGAGGAGCCGCTCCAGCAGTGCATGCGCATCGAGCGCGGTGACACCGGTCACAGCGCCGTTCAGCACCGGCGGCTGTACATCGTCGCCCACATACGGGGTATCGAGGAATGCGGAGGAGCGGATGCCGCTGAGAATCGACTGAAGGCGTGTAATGGCGGACTGCAGCGTCGCGCCGCGGTCGCCGACGTTGCTGCCTAACGCGATGGCGACGTTTACTGAGCTGCTTAGTCCTTGGGCCTTGGTTCTTGGTCCGTCCTTAGGCCCTGGTCCGTCCTTGGTCCCACGTCCCGGGTCCATGCCTAACGCACCAAGGACCCAGGACTACGGCCGGACCACGGACCACGGACGGACCACGGACGAAGAACCAGGGACCAAAGGACCCCCGCTACTCCATCCACCGATGCGGGAGCACAGCGCCGACGCGCTCGGCCAGGCTGGTGCGGCGGCCGAGGAGGTCCTCGTCACCGGCCGCGCCCTGTTCGAACAGGCGCACGTGTTCCAGCGACTCGCCGAGAATGACATTGAGCATCGTGCGGTGCCGCGCATGCGTCATGACGTCCACGCGTGGGCGCCAGCGATCGACGAACGCGCGCAGCGTGCGGGCGTCCTCCTCGAGGATCGGACGGAACGCCGCCGGCTGCAGCTTCTTGCCCTTCGGCGCGTCCGGAACGGGCAGCGCCGCGGCGGGCGCCGGCAGCGCCACGCCGAATTCCGCCAGGGCGTTCTGCGTCCAGGCGAGGTGCGTCTCCTCGCGCGCGATCACGTACTGATACGTGTTGTTGAAGTCGTAGTGGCTGACCACGCGGGCCGACGCCTCGTGGCGCTGGAGGATGGCCAGCCGTTCGGCGGTGAAATCGGTCAGCAGCTGGCGGAGCTCGTCTTTGTGCATCGGGCGGTTCTGCCTACGTCTGTCGTGCTAGGTCTGCTTCTCTTTGCAGCTGATGCAGACGCGCGTCCACGGAATCGCGATCAGACGCGCCTCCGCGATCGGCTCGCCGCAGTCCCGGCAGACGCCGTAGGTGCCCTCGTCGATGCGCCGCAGCGCACCCTCGATGGCCTGCAGAATCTTGGCGTCCGTCTGTTTGAGCTTCAGCTGAATGTGAACCTCGTTGTTCCCGCTGGCCTGATCGGCCATGTCGCCCTGACGACCGGAGTTGTTCTCCATCGTCCACTGCAGCGGCTTGGCCGCGGGGCCGCCCAGCAGTTCCCCGCGCTTGCGCAGCAACGCGTCCCGAAAGATCTCCACGTTCATGTCCACGATTCCTTAACGCGATTTCCGAGGGTGGAACAATCCGTGATTGTACACCTTCATTCGGCGCGCAGCGTGGCCAGCGGCTTGTGCCGCAGGACGTCGACGCTGGCGAGCACGCCGACGGCCGCGACAAATCCCGCGGTTGCGAAAATTCCACCAATCGTCAGCGCCGGCGCGGCGGTCCACGACAGTTCGAGCGCGTATGTCGCAATCGCCCAGCTCAGGCCAATCGCGCCGACGGCGCCGATGGTGCCGGCGATGGCGCCAAGCACGCCATATTCGAGCAGCAATGTCGCCGCGATCAGGCGGCTGCTCGCCCCCAGCGTCTTCAGAATCGCCGCCTCGTAGACGCGGCGGAACTTCGTCATCGACACCGCCCCGATCAGGATCAATGTCCCGCTGAAGAGCACGAGCCCGCCGACGACGGTGACTCCGAGCGTCACCTTGTCGACGACGTTCCGGATCGTGGCAAGGATTTCACGGAGATCGATAATCGAGACGTTCGGGAACTGCGCGACCACCGCAGCCTGCATCCGCGCACGCTCGCCCGCGTCCTGCGGTCCGCGGACGGTCGAAATATAGGTGTGGGGCGCGCCGTCGAACGCACCGGGCCGGAAGACGAACATGAAACCGCCGGCGCGGAAATCCTCCCATTGCACGCGGCGAATGCTGGCGACACGCGCGGTGATGACGCGGCCGAGCACGTCGAATCGCATCCGATCGCCAACCTGAATCCGCTGGCGCTCGAGGAATCCTTCCTCGATCGAGACCTCCGGTTCGGCGGAGGGCGCCGCGTCCCACCACTGGCCGGCGATCACCTCTTCATTGCCCTCGAGATGCGGCCGGTAGGTGACGGTGAACTCGCGCGCCAGCCCGCCGCGGCCCCTGACCTGCTCGAACGACTCCAGGTTCAGCTCGCGCCCTTCGACGCCGACCACCCGCGCACGCAGCACGGGAATCAGGCGCGGTGCCGGCGCCGCGCCGTTCTCGGAATCGAGGAGCGCGGCGACCTGATCACGCTGCGCCGGCTGCACGTCGATGAGGAACATATCCGGCGCGTCTCCGCCAACCTGTACCGAGAAGTCGCTCAGCAGGTTCGCCTGCAGCGTCCTCACGCCCAGGATGAAGAACGCGCCAAGCCCGACGGCAAGGAGGATCACTCGCGTCTGGTTGCCGCGCCGTCCGACGTGCAGCACGGCGTGGCGAAGCGCGAACGACCGCGCGTAGCGCAGCGGCTGCACGGCCCACACGAGGAGCATCCCGGCAAGATGCAGCACGACGGCGACGGCGACGAACCCTGCCGAGAGCACCAGACCAACGGTCAGCGACCCCGCCTGCCACGCGGCCACGCCAACCAGCGCCGCCGCCACGGCCGCCGTCACGATCCATTTCAGCCAGTCGAACCGCTTCGCCGCCGGCGTATCCTGCCGCAGCAGCAGCCCCGGCTTCACGTGGCGGATGTCGAGGAGCGGCACGAGCGAGAACAGCAGCGACACGAGCAGCCCGATCGCCAGGCCCTGAGCGACCGCCGCCGCCGTCAGGCCATAGTCCGCCTGCAGCAGCGCGCTGACATCGCCGACCAGACGCGGCAGTCCCGCAATGACACCTCCGGCGATCGCCACACCCAGCACGCTGCCGGCGATCCCGAGGAGCAGGACCTGCGTCATGTAGATGGCGAGGATTCGACTCGTCGTGCTGCCAATGCACTTCAGGATGGCGATGCTGCGCACCTTCTGCTGGACGAACACGCGCGTCACACTGGACACACCAATCCCGCCGAGGATGAGCACGACCAGACCGACGAGACTGAGGTAGTTCTCCGCCCGTCCGAGGTTCTGTCCCATGCGATCCGCATTCGACCAGAAGCCCCGGCCACGTACGAATTCGTTGGCAAACGACGCCCGCAGGTTGGTCTCCGCTTCCGAGAGCCCCTCGCGCGTCAGCAGCAGCAGCAGCTGGCGCGACACGCGGCTGCCGAACGACAGCAGGTTCGTCGACTCGAGATCCGCGTGATCGATCAGCACACGCGGGCCGATGCTGAAGGCACCGACGTTGCGGCCGGGTTCTTCCTTGATCACGCCGCGGATCTCGAACGGGCGCGTACCGATGAAGATGCGGTCGCCCACGCGCAGCCGCAACTGCGCCAGCAGCTCCGGCCGCACCAGCGCTCCCCCGCCAGTGAGCAGGCCGTGCGAGTAGCGGCCGGACTCGAGCGTCAGGCTGCCGTAGAGCGGGAATCTCGGCTCGACGGCCTTCAACTCGACCATCTTGGTGCCCGGCCGGCCGTCCGCCGGCCGCACCATCGTCGCCATCTCCATCGCCCTGACGACCTCGGTGACTCTACCGGCCTGCCGCTCCCGCTCCACCGCGCCCAGCACGTTCTCGGTGAACGGCCGATCGCTGGTAATCACGAAGTCGGCGCCGGTCAGCGTCCGCGCCTCGCGCGAGAGGCCCGCGCGAACACTCTGAATGACCGAGCGGATGGTCACGATCGCAGCCACGCCGACGGCGATGCAGATGAAGAAGAACAGCAGCCGCTGCCACGAGGCACGGATCTCGCGCAGCGCCATCCGGACGACGAACGTCATCGCAGCGCCTCCGCGGGAGTCGGAAGGACCTGACGCCCGTCGCGCAGCACCAGCCGCGTGTCGGCCAGCGACGACAGTTCGGCGTCGTGCGTCACCAGGACCAGCGTCGTATTGCGCGCGCGATGCACGCGCATCAGCAGCTCCATGATGTGACGTCCCGTCGTCGAATCGAGGTTGCCCGTCGGCTCGTCGGCCAGCACGATCGGCGGATCGTTCGCCAGCGCGCGGCCGATGGCGATTCGCTGCTGTTCGCCGCCGGACAATTGCGACGGATAGTGGTGGGCGCGATCCGTCAGGCCGACCTCGTGCAGCAGCTCGCGAGCGCGCTCGTTCCCGTTGCGCCGGCCGGCGATCTCCATCGGGATCAAGATGTTTTCGAACGCCGTGAGCGACGGCACCAGGTGGAAGAACTGAAACACAAATCCGATCTTCTCGCCGCGCAGCCGTGCCAGCTGATCCTCGCCGAGCCGCGTGATGTCCGTGCCGTCGATGACAATCGATCCGGATGATGGGGCGTCGAGTCCGGCGAGCAGGCCGAGCAGTGTGGACTTCCCGCTTCCGGACGGGCCGACGATGGCGACGAACTGCCCGGAGGAAATCGTGTAATCGAGCGGATGGAGGATCGTCAGCGGTTGGCCTCCGCTGTCGACCGTCTTCGACACGCCGCGCAGTTCGATCATTGGTTGGACGTCGTGCCCGCCTTCAGGCGGGCCTCCCTGCGGCGGTCTTCGTCGAGCAGCGGCTCGAGCGCTTTCCACACCGTCTGCTCGACGATGGCCGCCCCTGCGGCATTGGGATGAATGCCATCCGCGATGTTGAGCGCCGGATTGCCGGCGACGCCCTCGAGATAGAACGGCACGAACGCCACCTGGTGTTCGCGGGCCAGATCGGCAAACGTCCGGCGGAACTGCGCCGTATACGCCGGTCCGTGATTCGGCGGCGCTTCCATCCCGGTGAGCAGGACGGTGACGCCGCGCGCCTTCGCGCGCGTGATGATGTCGGACAGATTCGCTTTCGTTGTTTCGACCGGCAGCCCGCGCAAGCCGTCGTTCGCCCCCAGCTCGATCACGAGCACGCGCACGTCACCAGTGAGCGCCCAGTCGAGCCGGCTGACGCCCCCGGCGGACGTGTCGCCCGACACTCCATGGTTGACGGCCTCGTAGTCGTATCCCTCCTCGTTCAGCCGCTTTTGGACGAGTGATGGCACTGACTGCTCTTTCGGGAGACCGTATCCCGCCGTCAGGCTGTCGCCGAGAAACACGACGCGAGGCCTGCCGTGAGCGGGCCCAGGCGAGTCGAACGGCCGAATAGCTGCGCGCGCCTCGTCCGCAGCAGGCGCGGATCGGTTTGGAGGCGGCGCCGCGTCGTCGCGCTCGGCGCGGGAACACCCCGCGACCAGCAACGACACAACGACCAGAGAGCAGACACTCGCTTTCATCCGTGCGTACTTCTAATGTTAACGTGGGTTTCTCGCCCCGGCGTTTTGGCCACCAAGCACACGAAGCTCCAGCCCCCCAGGTGCGGGTTCTTGTGGCTAAACCTTCGTGATCTTCGTGGCTAAGGTCCTTCGGATCTTCGTCGCTAGAGTTTCCGCACGACGACAGCAGTGATGTTATCGGTGCTCCCCGAGCTCAGCGCGTGCTCGACGAGCTCGCTGGCGATGCGCTCCACGCTTTCCGTGCGGCGCAGCAGGCCCGCAATCGCCTCGTCGTTCACGACGCCATGAAGCCCGTCGCTGCAGAGCAGGAGTGTGTCGCCGCTCGAGAAGGGCGACGTGCCCACGCTCGGCTCCATGTCTTCGCGCAGGCCGATCACCTTGGTCAGCACGTGGCGCATCGGATGCCGCGACGCTTCCACTGACCCGATCGCATCCGCCGGCAGCACGCGCGACACCCACGAATCGTCGTTGGTGAGCTGCTGCAGCGAACCGCCATGGAGGAGGTAAATACGGCTGTCGCCGACGCTGCCGAACACGATCGACCCATCGTTGACGAAGGCGGCGACCACCGTCGTGCCCATTCCCTCGTAGGTGGCGTTGCCGGCCGCGGCATTGAGGACCTGGTCGTTGGCGAGGCAGAGCGCCTCGGACAGCGTGGCTTCGTTCGTTTCCGGCGCTTGCGAGATGAACTCGTGGAGGGTTTTGACGGCAAGAGCCGACGCGACCTCGCCAGCATTGTGCCCGCCCATGCCGTCGGCCACCACGAACAGGCCCCGGGCCGGGTCGATCACCATCGCGTCTTCGTTGCTTTTCCGGCGACCCTTGTGGGACACGCCATGGGACGCCAGCTGCATCGGCTCCGGATTATAGCTGCTCCCGCCCAGTTGGATACTTTGTATACTCCTGCCGTGGCTACCCAGGCAGCTCCGGCCGCGCTCACCCGGGCCAGTGCCTCGCTCGAGCGCGGGCGCGGCGCCGAGGCAGCGCAGGTGCTCGCACCGCTGCTGCGGTCCGGTACGTTCAGTCGCCATGATGAACTGACCGCCCGTGCCGCGCTGGCCGAGGCGTATCTGCTGCAGGACGACCTCACGCAGGCCGCCGCCACACTCGGACGCACGCCTGACACGCTGCGCGAGAAGCTCTCGGACGGTCAGCTGTCCACGTTGTGGCGGCTGCACGGCCGGCTCACGTTCGCACGCGGTGATCAATCGCGCGCCATCGCGCATCATTCGCGCGCGCTCAAGCATGCGGAGCTCGCGCACGACTCACGCGCCATCGGGCTCGCGCATTACGAGCTCGCCCTCGCCTATCGCGGCGTCGGCGATTCCGGCATCGTCCGCGAACACCTGACCGAAGCGGCGTCGGCGCTGCACGCCGCCGGCGATCGCCGTCACCTCGCCCTGGTCCACTCGCTCTCTGCGGTACTGCTCGCCCAGTCGGGACGCTCCGACGAAGCCACCGCCGCGCTGCGTCAGGGCGAACGTCTGGCGATGGCTATTTCCGCAGACGATGTGCTCGCGGGCATCGTGCACAACCAGGCGAACGTCGCCTTGATGCGCCACCGGCATGACGACGCGCTCGCGCTCGCGGAACGCAGCGTCAGTCTTCATCAGTCACTCGGATCCGGGCACGGGCTGGCGGTCGCGCTTGCCACGCTCGGCCAGATCTACGTGCAGCTGGGCGATCTGGAACGTGCCGAGCAGATCCTGAATCGCACGCTGGAGGTGCGCAGCGCCGTTCAGTTCCATGAGACGACCGGTGCGGTGTTCGACACGCTCGCGCAGATTCATCTCATGCGCGGCTCGTACGAGCGCGCGGGCGAATATCTGTGCCTGGCCAGCGACGCCTACGCGACCTATGGCTCGCACACGCTGCGCTGGTACGAGTGGTCGCTGAAAGTGCTGGGCGTCAAGCTCGCGATCCGCCGCGGCGCGCACGACGAGGCGCTCGCGATGGCGAACGAGCTGACGCAGGCGGCCGGCGTACCACCCTCTGAAGCGATTCAGGCAGATCTCGCCGCCAGCGAGGCGCTGCTTGCTGCCGGACGGCTGCAGGAGGCCGAGCAGCGGCTGCGAGCGTGCGAGGATCGGCTCGACCCGCGCGGCACGCCGGGCACGTGGGGCGAGTTCCTGCGCATTCGTGGGCTGATCAACGAACAGACGTCGCGTCCCTCCGCGGCGTATCACGACTTCGCGCAGAGCGCGAACGTCTTCGACCTGCTCGGCGAGCGATATCAGGCGGCGCTCAGTCATCTGTCGATGGGGCGCCTGTCGGCGGAAGCCGGCTCGACCGCCGCGGCGGAGCGCTATCTGACTCTGGCCGAGGCCGTGTTCAAGTCGCTCGGCGCACAGCGCGACCTCGACGAAGCCGCCGCCGCGCGCGAGCTCCTGTCGCGCGGCGTCTCCGCGGATCGGGCGGCCACGGCCGCCGACGTCGACGAAGCGATCGTGCGTCGTCTGGTGGACGCCGCAATCTTCCCTGAGCTCCTCGCACGCGAAACGGCCACCGCGCTGATGGAAACCCTTGGCGCGGGCCGCGTCGCCGTCTTCGTCGCCCCGCCGTCGGGCGACCTGCGGGTGCTGGCATCGACCGGAGCCGACGCGGATGAAGCGCGGGACATCGCGCGTGCGGCCAGTCAAGGCGCGCGCGAGCATCGCGGCAGTCCGCTGCTGCTCGAGTCGCTTGGCCGCGATCACGACGGCCCGCGATTCTGTGCGCTGGTTGCCGGTGGGCCGCATGGGGAGGCAGATCGCCGCCGCCTGCGCATGTTTTCCGCGGTGGCGCGCCAGGGCTTCGAGCTGTGCGGCGCGCGCGAACGGCCGCCGCAGGTCGCCGAGCAGTCAGCGGAGCGATCGCTCGAGCCCCTCCTGCCTGGATTCGTCTGCGCCAGCGCCGCGATGAACCGGCTCGCGGATCAGATTCAGCGCATGCAGGGACACAACCTGACCGTGTTGATCACCGGCGAAAGCGGCACCGGCAAGGACCTCGTCGCGCGGGCGATTCACTACGGCTCGCCGCGCAGCACGGCGATGTACCTGCCGTACAACTGCACCACAACGACGCGCGAGCTGGCGGACAGTCAGCTGTTCGGCCATCGGCGCGGCAGCTTCACCGGAGCGGTCGCCGACCAGCAGGGCCTCATCCGGTCCGCGGCCGGCGGCACGCTGTTCCTCGACGAAATCGGCGACCTTCCGCTCGACATCCAGCCGAAGCTCCTGCGCTTCCTCGAGCAGGGGGAAATCATGCCCGTCGGCGAGACGCGGCCGCTCGCCGTCGACGTCCGTGTGCTTGCCGCGACCAACGCCGACCTCGAACAGCGGGTCAGCGAAGGCAGGTTCCGCGAGGATCTGTATTACCGCCTGAGCGTCATCCGCCTCCACGTCCCGCCGCTCCGCGACCGGCGCGAGGAGATCCCGCACCTGAGCACGTTCTTCCTGCGCGATGCCTGCGAACGGCTCGGCAAACCCGACGTCCATCTGAGCTCGCCGACACTCGACCTCTTCGCCCGCTATTGGTGGCCCGGCAACGTCCGTCAGCTTCGGAACGAGATTCAGCGTGCTGTGGCAATGAGCCCGCCGGGCGGTCAAATCGATCCGGAACACCTGTCGCCCGATCTGGCCGCGCCGGACCCGGGAAGCGCTGCCGGCAGTCGTGGCCCTGACAACGGCGGCATCCCGATCAAGCCGGGAAACCTTGCAACGGTCGTCGAACGGATCGAGCGCGACCTGATTACCGCTACGCTTTCGAGCACGGCGGGGAACATCTCCGAAACGGCCCGCGTCCTGGGGCTTACCCGACGAGGCCTCTACCTGAAGATGCGGCGGCTCGGGCTCGAGGCCACGCTGGCGGATACGTAGTAACCAGGTATACAGCCCATGTGAATATCTAGTATCCATCCCGACCGACAACCCATCTCCGGCACTCTTTGACTTCTCCTTATCTATCAATACTTTAGAGATGGCGCCTATGTGGCCACGCCACGCAACTCCATGGGCCTCGACCTTGATTAAACGTTGGGCAACACAATTTTCCCGAGGGAGCTTCAAGGTGACTTCAACCGCCGTGATTCGAGACAAAGCGACCACCAACCGCCCGCAGCGTATTGGCAACCGCCGCGCCGTCCGCGTGCCGGGACGCCTGACGTGGCGGGACAGCAGCGGGACACTCCGCTTCGTGTCGGTGACGACGCGGAATGTCAGCGATGTGGATGCCTTCGTGGAGTGCGATCGGCCGGCGTCGATTCCCCTCTACCGGTTGGTTCACTTCCAGGTTGAAGCGCACGCGCGCAACGCGAGCCTTCCCGACGCGCTGCAGCGCGGCAAGGTGCTCTCGGCGGTGTATCGCGTTGGACCCTATCAGTCGGCGACGGGAACGCCGCAGGGTTACGCGCTGCGCCTGCTGGTTGAGCCGACGCGCGCGGCGATCGACGCCCGCGAGCCGCTCGCGGTCGCTAATTAGTCCTTCGTCCCTGGTCCTTGGTTCTTGGTCCGTCCATAGTGCTTGGGCCGTGCTCGGTCCCTGGTCCTGGGTCCACGCTGGCTAACAGACTTGGGACCGAGGACCAAGGACCAAGGACGGACCACGGACCAAGAACGGACCGAGCACGAAGCACCAAGGACTAAGAACTCTTCTTCCTCCAATACCTGGCCAGTCCGAGCCACAGCAGCTCGAACGGGGCGGCAACGGGATACGCTGCGATCTGCACCTCGTTCATCTGCCGCCGCATGTCCTGCCGGAGCCGATCCGCGAAGGCGCGGCTCCTCTCCTCATCCGACCCCGGTTCGTCGAGCGTGTGGCGCACCCACCGGGCCATTTCCTGCAGGTTCTGCCAGAGCGTCTCGAGGTGCGGCCGAACCGATCCTCTCGGGCCGAAATGCGTGAGAAAGATCGTGTCCGGCGACCAGGCTTCGAGCGCGTCGAGACTCGCGCGCCATTTCTCGACGTCGATGTCGGGCGGCGGCGTCGGCGGCAGGACATAGCCGCCGTCGATGCACACGCCCGCGGTGTCGCCGACGAAGGCGATCCCGCTCGACCGATCCAGATAGCTCACGTGGTGCGACGCGTGACCCGGCGTATAGGCAACCTCGAACGTCCGCCCGCCGGCGTCGACGTGTTCGCCGCCGGCCAGCGTCCTCAGGTTCTGCGTCGGCACGGGCGCAATTTCTCCCCACAGCCTGCTCATGTCGTCGCCGTACAAACGGGTGGCGCTGTCGATCAGCTTCTGCGGGTCGGCCACGTGCGGGGCTCCGCGCTCGTGCACGAACACCGTGAGGTGCGGATGCGCGCGGACGATCGTTCCTGTCGCGCCCGCGTGATCGAGATGGATGTGCGTCAGCAGAATATGGCGGACGTCGTCCCAGCCGATCCCCTGTTGCTGGAGACCGAGCTCGAGCGTGGCGAGGCACGTCGTCGGCCCCGGATCGACGATCGCCACACCCGCGGCGGACTGCACGATCGCGCTGGCGATCGCGTGCGGACGTCCGAGGAACTTCAGATCGATATATGACAAACCGTGCGACAAAACCGGCATTGGAGGGCCGATTATACTGGTGGGTCTCAATCGCCATGTCCGCTGTCGACTCTTCGGCTGTACTCACCGCGGTGGCGCGGCTCGTCGCCGAGGCCCCGAACCTGAGGGACCTCGTGTCCCGTCTCGCGCTGGCGATGCGCGACGCGGTGCCGTTCGAGCGGCTGCAGGTGCTGCGGCTCGATCGCGCGGAGTCGTTCGTGCTCTACGTCGTCTCGCGCGAGGGCGACGTGTCGATCACGAGCCGCCGCATCGACGGCGCGAGCGTGGCGATCAACGCCGACGAAGCCAACGACCGTTCACGGATTCTGTGCGCCGCCCGGCAGGGTGCGCGGATGTACGGCGCCGTGTGGGTCTCCTCGTCGCAGGACAGCGCCTTCACCGACGAACACCAGACGCTCCTCGACAGCGTCGTCGACCTGCTCGGCGTCGCGTTCGAGCACACCGCGATCGTCGATCGCGAAACCCTGCGGCGCGAGCGCATCGACAGCCTGCGCGGACTCCTGCACACGATGGCCGAATCGCTCGATCTGCGATCGGTGTTTTCCGACGTTTCGGACGTCGTCCGCGGCGGGCTCCCGCACGACATGCTGGTCATGACGTCCTGGGGGGCCGACGGCACGTCTTTCCGGATCTACGCCCTCGCCGGCGCTGAAGTCGATGATCCGTCGATGCTCGGACCGTACACCCTCTCCGGCGACGACCTCGCCCAGCTGCAGCGCGGCGCCTATGTCATCCGCGACGTCGATGCCGAGGTGTCGCGCGACACGATTCGCTGGCGCATCTTCAAGCACTTCGGCGTGAAGTCCGCGCTGCGCGTGATGCTGCCGCTCGGGAGCCAGGTGTTCGGCTCGCTCTTCTTTCTGTCGCGGCAGACCGACGCGTTCCTGGACGATGACGTCGATTTCGGGCGCCGTGTCGCCGACCACCTGGCGCTGGCCCTCTCGCACGAGCGGCTGGCGGAAGCGGCCCGGCGCGACGCGGAGGCGCGCGAGGTCGCGGCGCGGCTCGAGGCGCAGGTGGCCACGCTGACGCGCGAGCTCGAATCGACCAGCGGACACCGCCGGGTCGTCGGCCGCTCGCGGCGGTGGAAGGATGTGCTCGCCCAGGCGGCGCGCGTGGCGCGCACCGAAACGACCGTCCTTCTCACCGGGGAGTCAGGCACCGGCAAGGAAGTCGTCGCCCGATTCATTCATCACGCGTCGCGGCGAGGCAGCGGACCGTTTGTCGCGATCAACTGCGCGGCGCTTCCGGATCAGCTGCTCGAGTCCGAGCTGTTCGGACACGAGCGCGGCGCCTTCACCGGTGCCGTGGCCGCCAAGCCCGGACGAATCGAGCAGGCCAGCGGCGGGGTGCTGTTCCTCGACGAAGTCGGCGAAATGATTCCATCGGTGCAGGCGAAGCTGCTCCGCGTGCTCGAGGAACGCGAATTCATGCGGCTCGGCAGCACCCGCGTCCTGCGCGCGGACATCCGCGTCATCGCCGCCACGAATCGCGACCTGCACGCCGCCATGCAGCGTGGGGAGTTCCGCGAAGACCTCTATTACCGGCTCGGCGTCTTCGAGATCGCGCTGCCGCCGCTGCGCGAGCGTCTCGAGGACGTGCTCGAACTGGCGGACACGTTCCTCGAGCAGATCGGCGAGACGGTCGGCAAGCCGGCGGCCGGCATCGCCCGCGACGCGAGGGATCAGCTGCTCGGATATACATGGCCCGGCAACGTGCGCGAGCTGCGGAACGCCATCGAGCGGGCCGTGATTCTTGCGGACGGCGGTTATATCCGCAGCGAACACCTGCCCGTGACCGGCGCGAGGCAGGCGAACGCGGGCACCGAGCCCGCCGGATCGCCCGCGGCGTTTCCGCCGGGCGGCGTCAATCTCGAGGCGATCGAGCGCTCGTTCGTCATCAAGGCACTGCACCAGGCGCGCCACAACAAGACGCGGGCGGCAAAGCTCCTCGGCCTGACCCGCGCCCAGCTGTACTCGCGCATCGAGAAGTACGGCCTGGCGGAGATCGAGTCGTAGTGCTCGTCCGCCCATCGGTCCGTCGCGCCGTTGGCGCCGTGACGGCGATCGTCGTCTTCATTCTTCTGCTCGGCGCCACCTATCAGGGTGTAGCCACGGCACTCGAGCGCCGCGAGTTCGCCCGCCCCGGCGGGCTGGTCAGCGTCGGCGATCATCAGCTGCACATCTATTGCACCGGCAAGGGCACGCCCACAGTGGTGCTCGAGGCACCGGCTGCTGGTCTCTCGGCGGCGTGGGCCGACGTTCAACGACAGCTCTCGGGCAGGACACGCGTCTGCAGCTATGACCGGGCCGGGCTGGGTTGGAGCGAGAGCGGCGATCGGCCATTCGATCCCGCACTGGTGCCGGTCGAACTGCGCACGCTCTTGTCGCGCGCCAACGTTCCAGGTCCGTTCGTCCTCGTCGGCCACGGACTGGGCGCGGCGTTCGCCCGCCTGTACGCGGCACGTCCGGATGCGGACGCACTGGCGCTGGTCCTGGTGGATCCGCCTGCCGGTTCAACCGGCATGCAGCCCCGCTGGATCATGCCGGCGTCGCCCTGGCTCGCGCGGACGGGAGTGCTGCGCGCGGGCCGGATTCTCTCGAGCCGGGCCGACGGGCTGGCAGGGGGCGGCGCGCTGCATGCGTTTCTCAACCGGCCCGATCACCTCGCGCGCGCGGCTGATGAACTGCTGGCGTGGGACGACCTGGTGCGACAGACCAGTGGATTGCAGCCGGCCTCCACCCGCACCAAGGTCACGACTGTCGATCTCCGGACGGGCGACCGGATTGCGTTCCTCACCAATCCGGCCGCCGTCGAAACGGTGGTGAAAGCGGTTGAAGCGGCGATGCGCTAGAGGCCGACGTTTACGTCGGCCGTTGACCTAGATCTTGATACGAACGGTGACCGGCGCCGTCAGCCGCGTCGTGACGTTCGCGCCCGGCCCGAGGCGTACTTCTTCGCCCTTCGTCGCCAGCACCGCACCCGTTCCCGCCGCGCCGCCGATCGCCGCGCCCTTCGCGGCGCCGCTGCCGCCGCCGAGAATCGCCCCGATTGCCGCACCCGCGCCGGCGCCGATGCCGATCTTCGTCGCGTCCTCGCCTTTCGTGGCCGGCGCGAGGTGTGACGTCGGCGCGGTGGCGATGTCGTACTGCTCGTCGCCAACCGTCAGCGAATTGAAGCGATAGGCGATCCGCGCGCGGCCCTTCACCCGGCCCGAATCAGCAACGTCGGTGACCACGCCGGCGACCTCCGCACCCGCCGGGATCACGGTCTGACCATCGATGACGAGCGCTTCCCGCACCGTCGCGCGGACGGCGTCTTCGATCCTGCTCGAATCCGAGGCGATGCTCGACGCCAGATCGAGGCGCAGCGTGGTGCCGGCCGGAAGCGTGACCTCCCGATACACCGGGACTGCCTTGCCCGGAGCCTTGGCTTCTTCGCCGGCCGCGGCAGCGGACTCCTCTGCGTCGGCTGACGAGGCATCCCCGGTCCCGCCGCCGCAGGCAGCGCACGCCGCCGTGAAAACAATCACCGCAAGCCACTTGTGCAGGTCTTTCACGCGTCCTCCTTGCGTCCAGGTCCGCCTGAAGGCGGACACTACGCCTCCAGAAACAGAACCGTCAGATCGACCACGGATCCGGTGCGCAAAAGCGTGCGCCCGTCTCATCGGCCAACGATACTGCCAAATCGCTGCCGTGAGGGGTTGCCTGGGTAGCCTGGGTTGTCGCGGTTGCGTGGGGCGCCTTCAGGGGTGCCTACTGCGGAAAACTCGCCGGCGGGGTGTCCTGATAGCCCTCGCCCTCGAGCGCCTGCATCAGCGCCACGAGCGCGTCGATCTCCGCCTCGGTCAGATGCAGCGGCTTGATCTTGGCGTCGAGCCACGGATTCTTCTCGCCGCCGCGGTTGTAGAACTCCACGACCTCGCGCAGTGTCGCAACCGATCCATCGTGCATGTATGGCGCATGCCGGGTGACCTCGCGCAGCGTGGGGGTCTTGAACGCTCCCCGGTCGCCTGCCCGCCCCTCTTCGCCGAGATCCTTCGAAATCGCCCAGCGGCCCTCGTCCTTGAACGTCTTCGTCGCCGCCGTCCAGCCGACGCCGATGTTGTGGAACTGCCCGTCGGTGAAGTTGTTGCCGAGATGGCACTGCGCACAGTTTGCCTTGCCCTGAAACAGCTCGTGCCCGGCCTTGACCTGCGCGGAAACCGCGTTCTCCTCACGGTTGTAGCGCCACCGATCCCACGGCGAGTTTCCGCTCATCCGCGTCCGCTCGTAATCGGCAATCGCCTTGGCGACACGTTCCTTGGTGATCTCGGGCGTGCCGAACGCCTCCTTGAAGTACCGCGCGTAGCCGTCAATCCGCGTCAACGTCTCCACCATCGTCTGATGCGTGCTGCCCATCTCGATTGGATTCGCGATCGGACCGAGTGCCTGATCTTCGAGCGAGCCGGCACGGCCGTCCCAGAAAAAGTGCGGGTAGATCGTGACCGCCTGGTTGACGAAGCTCGGCGCCTTGCGCCCACCCCGCTGGTTGCCGACGCCGGACGAAACGGGCGTCGGTTCGGAGAACGCGTGCTCCGGCCGATGACAGCTCGCGCACGAGATCGTGTTATCGCCCGACAATCGCCTGTCGTAGAAAAGCCATCGTCCCAGGCGGACGCGCTCAGGCGTCGGCGGCTGCGGCAATGCCGTGAGATCGATCTCGGTGCCGAGCGGACCGGCCGGGAGCGGCTTGATCGGATTCGCGGCTTCCCACGCCGGCGGCGCCGTGCGGCAGGCGGCGACGAGCAGGAAGACGAACGCGGCGCAACTCAGGGACTTCATATTTCGTAGGGCGCCCCTTCAAGGGGTGTCTTCGTGCCGGGTGAACACACGATTGTACAATGCGCGCCCATGCGGATTTTTTCGCAGCGCTCCACGCTGATTCCGGTGCTCGTGGCAGCGGCGCTGACCTCGAGCGCGGGAGTCGCCCGGTCACAGACGGCGCGCACCGTTCGCTTCGAATCGGCCCACGGGCAGGCCACCGTCGCCGTCCTGCTTCCTGCGGATTACGACTCCACCGCGCTCCGATACCCGGTGCTCTACCTGCTGCACGGCGGAACCCAGAACCACACCGCCTTCCCCGCGCGCGGCTGGTTCACCCGCGATGCGTCCCTGCGCCGCATGATCGTGGTCATGCCGCATCTTCAGCCGTTCCTGTTTACGGCGCGCGGCGATGAACCGGCTCCCGTGGAGGATTTCCTGGCGCGCGAGCTGCCCGCCTACATCGACTCGCACTACCGAACGGTGACCGACAGGCGTGCGCGCGCGATCGCCGGTATCTCGATGGGTGGGTACGGTGCGACGCTTCTCGGCGTCAAGCGGCCGGATGTGTTCGGCGCCGTGGGGGCGATCAGCGCGGCCTTGTCCACGGGCAACCGCCCGCGCGACGTCGGAGCGCACGCCGCGGCCCTGATGCCTGACTCCGCGCCGTACTTCTACATCGCGTGCGGCGTGGCCGATCCGGTCATCGCGGCAAGCCGCGACCTTGCCGCGCAGCTGCGCAAACGCCAGATTCGATCAGAGCTGAAAGAAGTACCCGGCGGCCACGGGTGGGAGGTGTGGGATCCACAGGTCCGGGCCTTCTTCGACGTGCTCGCGACGCTGCCCGGCTGGTCTCCCCCACGCTGACCCTAGAACGCCAGTACCAGGCCGGCGCTCGCCCGGTTGTAGGTGAGCTTCTCGTCGCTGAGGTCGAAGCCGAGAATGCTGATCTCCTGAAACGACTTGAAGCGCCGGATATCGCCGCGCACACCGACATGCTCCCCGAACATCAGCATCACGCCGCCGCCGATGTTCCATCCGAAGTTGTTGCTCGAATCGAGGAGGCTGCCGGCGTCCAGCTCGACGTGTGACTTGATTAACCCGACACCGCCGAGCACGAAGGGCCGGATGGCTCCGATGCGCGGCCCGACGATCACGTTCGTCATCAGGGTGAGGACGCTCGTGTCCACGCCTGGCGTGTCGCCGAAGAAATCGCGCGCGTAGGCAAACTCCACTTCGGCGCCCGCGATCGCGCCAAGCTTGCCGCCGGCGACACCGAGGTTGCTGTGCTTGTTTTCACAGTCGCTTGCGGTGGGACAGCCGGAGTCGCCGCCGTAATCAAAGCCCAGGAAAGGGCTGATGAACCCTTGCGCCGCGGCCGGGCTCGCGGACAGCAGGCAGGCGCCGAGCGCCAGGGTCAGAAACAAAGAGGTGTTCAGTCGCATCTCCGCATTATCGCTGGGGTCCTAACCTCAGCCGGGGTTCCGCGCCTCGCGCTAACTTTACAACGCAAAGCGCTTCGCGATAGACTCCTTGCGGTGTCTGCTACCCGCCATTGGATCGCGCTCGACGGCACCTTCAGCCGCCTCCTGCCGGCGTCGCCGCTGCGCCACGCGCGCGGGCGCCTCGCCCATCGCGCCGCGGCGTTATCGGACATCTACCTTGCGCGGATGCTGAACGCGATTGCCGAGCCCGGAGCCGATCAAAATTCGCTGTCACGCCGGATCGACGAGTTGCGGATGACGCATCGCGAGCTGACCGCGGCCCTCGCCCGGTCCTGGTCCGTTGACCGCGATCAAGAGAAGCGGACAGTCGAGGTTGACTGAATGTTTCTCGACATGGGTTTATAGCGCCGCCGCCGCAACCCCAACCAAAATCCCCTGTTAAAACGCGCAGGTCAGGGGCAGGCAACTTGCACAGGTGTTACTGCCGACGAACGGCCGAGCCTGGGAGAGCAACGACAGATGAGGAAACGCCAAAGCGTCCGGGGTCTGATCCTCGCTACCGTCAACCTCGTCGTCATTCTTGCGGCAGCCCTGATCGTAAAGTCTCTTGCGGCGGGAAATCCTGGTCCCAGCTCCAGTTCGTTTGCCCTGCCGACTGATTCCAAATACGCGCTCCTCTCCGGCACTGACAACCGCCCGTTCACCTCAGGGGCGTCGGCGGCATTTACGCCGGCGGCATCGCCGTCTACCAGTGGGGAGGAACCGTTCGGGCACGTCGTTTCTCCTTCCCCGAGCGAACCGCCCGAGTACCCGGCGATAAGCGACCTCGAATTCGACCCACTTTGGTACGGGCAATCCCATTCGGCGTTCGCGCCGCTTGTGACCGATTCGGGATCGTGGGTTCGGTCCGGAGCTTCACTCGGCTACGGCTCGTCGTCGGGCGCGGCGCCGTCCAGCCGTCGATCGGGTTGGGGCGCCGGCGGCTTCTCCGGGGCTGGCGGCGGGGGCGGTGGCTTCCCTTCATCCGGCGGGGGGACCCCGAGCTATGCCCAGAATTCGCTGCTGGACTCGAGCAGCAACGGCGGGGGACTCCGCTCGTCTGACGGTACGACCGCATCCATCGCCAGCGTACCGCTCCTGCCACCGCAGGCTCAGGCCAATCCCTTCTTCGGCGCCGGCATCCCCGTTGGCGGGCCGGCGTTTCCGCTTGCCCAGTTCCCCGGTCTTGGAGCCGGCGGCGCGGCCGCATTGAATGCGGGCGGATCGACTGCGAGCGTGACGCAATTGCAGGAGCCCGTCTCGGTACCGGAGCCTTCCACCGTCCTCCTGATGGGATGCGGTCTGGCGCTTGCGGCCTACCGTCGGCGTCGGCTGCCTCTACCCTTCTAACTGATTCAAATCAAGCGCCCGTCGCCGCTTCTTCGTCGCCCGGCACGCCGACCCCTTCGATCCATTTGCCTCGTCTGCTGTCTCGACTATAATTCCCGCCCCATTCAGTGACTTTTGTTTCCGCTGGGCGTCACTCGCTGGTGAACGCGAGCAGACATCGGCACCCCCCGGCTTCCCTGCCGGGTTATTGGCTGCCGATGCTGTTGTTGGGAGCGGCTTGCCTTGCCGCGTGTTCGACCACTCCGAACATCACGATGCTCGACCCTGCGGAAGGGCATCCGCACGATGTGGTGGTCATCAAAGGTGACGACCTCGCGTTCGCCGAGATCGTGTGGGACCTGGGGAAATCCACTCAGAAGGTCCTTCCTGGCGGGTTCCTGGGCGCGTACATGTTTTCCGTGCCGCACGGCGCCGCGGCGGGCGCCCACACGGTGGTGGTGCGGAAAGGCGCGGCCCAATCGAAGCCGATGACGTTCACCGTTCCGTCCGCGCCGGGGCCCATCAATGTTCCGCATCCGCCCGGGCCGGCGACGCGCGCGTATCCCCCACCTCGCATCGACGCAGTGACGATCGCGGGGGCGACGTTCGAGCCGAATGGTGTCCGCACGACGCTGTACGTCCAGGGAGCCAACCTGGACGTCGGCACGATCGTCTCGGTGAAAGACAGCATGACGGCGCCGCTCACGCCGGTGGCCACCGCGAGCCACAGAGTCCTGCGAAACGACTGGTTCGACGTGTCGCACAACGACATGGACTATCCGATCTATCACTACAGCTCCGCCATCGTCATACCGGGCCTCCGCCCGGCGGGACAGCGCATCTGGCTGGTCGCCACGAATCTCGACAACCTCCAGAGCGAGCCTTTCGCGTACGTCCTGCCGACCGACGCGGCCACCCTCGACAGCGACGGTGACAGCCTGCTCGACACATGGGAGACGGCCGGCTTCGACGCTGAAGGCGACGGCGTCGTGGACGTCAATCTGCCGATGTTAGGCGCCGACCCGCACCGCAGGGACGTCTTCGTCGAGCTCGACATCATGGACGACGTGAAGAATCGTCCCGACCGCGACAAGTCGGGGAATCCCGATTCGACCGTGTTCAATGCCCTGGAGCAGATGTTCGCGTCCGCGCCAATTTTGAACATCGGCGAGGCCCAGGGAATTCACCTGGCGATCGACCATTCGGGCAAGCCTTGTCTGACACACCCCGGAGGGAAGGACTTCTGCACTTTCAGGACGACCATCTTCGACATCGGCGGCCAGATTCCTAACAACGAGCCTGACCCGTTCGAGGACAGCGAGGTCCGCTTCTCGACGCTCAAAAAGCACAACTTCGACGACAAGAAGCGCGGCAAGATCTATCACTACGGAGTTTGGGGCCGGTATCAGGTCAACACGCTGGCTGGATTCAGCGACGCCGGCGACGACTTCATCATCGCGTTCGACGAGTTCGTGCCGTCGTATCACACGCCGCGATCGAAGATCGAAGTCCTGGCGCACGAGCTCGGTCACAACCTGCGTCAGCTCCATGCCGGCGGCGAGGATGATCCGGTCTACAAGCCGAACTACCTGAGCGTCATGTCGTACAGCTGGTTGTTCAGAACCGCGTGGCCGGACGCTGTCCGCCTGGCGACGGCCACGTGCCTGCCGTTCTATTACGCCGACAAGGACGCCAAGGAAGCGTCCGGTTCGGTCAGCGAAAACGTTAATACGATCGTGGACTACTCGGAGGGTATGGGCAGGCTGGTCATGCGGCCGACGCCGCCGGCTGGTTCGTCCATCTGCGGCACGGAGGTCGACTGGAACACCGTGGACCCGGACTCGGTATTCGCCACGGTCGAAGACTTCGCAAACTGGCGGTTCCTGATATTCGACGGTCCGGCCAAGAACGGGAATCTCGTCCCGTGACTTCCTACGGACGATGGGACGCGTCGGCGGGAATTATCGCGCTGGCCCTGGCCGTTGGCTGCGATTCGCCTGAGCGCCAGGCTGCCGAGGCCGCCCGGAATTCGTCGGAAGTGGCGGTGACCGCCGAACAGAAGCAACTATGGCAGGACGCTGCGGACAGGGGCGACACCCCAGGGTTGCAGCGTGTTCCAGTTCTCGAGGATCCAGTCGCACAACGTGCACGCAGTCAGGCGCCCGCCGCACCGTCGCAGCCGGCCCCGGCGCCGGCGCCGCAGATCACGATTCCCGAAGGTGTGCGGAACGAGATCCGGATTCTGGTCTACCCCAACGACCCGTTCGCGAGTTATACGGGGCCCGCTCGAGTCGCGAGCGTTGACAAGACCGGCGAGCGTATCGAGCTCACCCTGCCAGGAAAGCTCGGGACGCTCACGCTGCTGGTGCGTGTCGATACGAAGCAGCTCGCGGTGATGGCCGGCGACATGGTTGACGTGGCCTACCGCGCGCGGCAGCTCCCGCAGGTGCCGAACGATGTGATCGCGATACGCACGGCGGGCGGCGGCGGTATCGCGCACGTGATGCAGGGCGGGAATGCGCCCGTTCAAAACGTCGCCATCCCGCTGTTCAACTTCACGGTTGGACAGCGCGATGAGCCCGGCTTGCCCGTGCAGATCAGCGGTCCCAATTTGAAGCCCATGGATCTCGCCATGGGCCAGGTGAGTCCAGTCGGCAGCGGCGTCGTGGTGCGGATCCTGGGGAGCACCGGCGTCCAGCAGGGTACGAACGTCGGACAGGTTGAAGGTGCACGTTTCACCGTCAACCTGATGGTATGGAGAGTTCCTTGAGAGGAGGACGGTCATGAAGATGCTGGCTCTCATCGCGGCGCTGGCGGCTGCGACGGCGGGAGTGTCGTGCGGAAACGAAAGCGCGACCGAGAAGCCCTCGGCGGCGGCTGAACCCGCACCTCCGCCTGCGCCAAGCGAGCCGACGACATCGCCGGCAGGCACGAAGCAAACGTGGATCTACTTCACGAAGAATCACCACAAGGGAACGGCGCCGGGTCAGTACAACACCGACTGCGTGGGGATCGTCGGGACGGAACGAATCGGTGCGCGGACGGGTACCACGACGGCGACGGGTACCAAGATCATGTGGCACGTCAAGGTCAACAACGGTGGGAACGACGACGACAAGTGTGAAAGCCTGAACATGTCGGACGTGAACCTGCGGTTCAAGACCGACGTGATGGGCGCGGCCGCGATGAAGAAGCTGACGGCGAACCCCGGCGGGGTCATCGAGGGCACCGTGTCCAGCGATCCGATGGATGTCGGTTCCCTCATCGCCCACAAGTACCAGGTCTACATCGGCGACACGCCTGCGGGTCCGGATCCGGTCATCATCGTCAATTGCAGTACCTGCGGGCCTCCGCCGAGTTAAGGCCGTCTAACTGGCCTGGGTCGCCTGAGTGCGGTGTGACTCAGGCCACCCGGGCAACCCAACGCTCATTGAGGTTTCACCGTCGCGGCAAGGCGCTGAAAGGCCTGGAGCGACCGCAGGGATGAAAGATCGTCGTCCTCGAGCGCCAGTTTAAACGCGTAGCCGCGACGAATCGCGTCCTCCAATTGCTTGACCGCCGCGTCCCGCTGTCCGATTAGCGCGAGGACCACGGCTCGTAGGTAGAGCACGTCCGGATCCGTTCGATTCATCTTGGCGGCCCGGTCGGCGTACTCCGCCGCCTGCCTCGGCGAGTCGACCTTCGCGTAATACACGCCCAGTCGCGACACCAGCGTCGCATCGGTTGCGTTCACCTTCAGCGCCAGCTCCCCGAGTTCGATCGCCTTCAGGTAGGCAACGCGCGCATCGGCCGGGCGCCCGACCTTCCGATACGCGTCGGCCAGATTTCCGCGGTGCGCCGCGACAGTCGGCTCCAGCTTCACCGCTTCTTCGTATTCGCGGACCGCTTCGTCGTATCGATGCTCGTAATAAGAAATCGTGCCCAGGTTCGCGAACGCCCCGGCATTCGCGCGCCGTTTGATGGATTGCTCGAAGTTCAGGCGCGCTAGAGAGACATTACCCTGGGCCAGGTGCATCGCGCCGAGTTGCTGAAATGGGTTCGCATCATTCGGCTTGAGCTTCGTCAGGAGCGTGAAGACGTCAATCGCTTCCGGCAGCTGTCCGTTTCCATAGAAAAAGAGTCCGAGCGCCTGGTGGTTCAGCCAGTAGTTGGGCCGCAGGTCCACCGCCGTCCGGAGCTCTTCGAGTGCCTCCTT
>DASTBV010000146.1:0-53975 GCA_035711805.1 Vicinamibacterales bacterium | reverse complement strand
ACGATCGGCGCCGGCCAGTCGGCGAGGAGCTTTCTGAAGCCCGCCACATCGGCGCGAATCACTGGATCGGATGCGCCGCCGTCGAATCGCCCGGCGGCAAGGGCCAGCACTGAGGCCTTCCTGGTCGCCCATGCCCGTCCGTCGGGAATCGCGATGAGGCCAAGCAGGTTCGCCGGACGTCCGCCGAGGACGATCGCCGCGTTGCGATCGACCTGCGCGCTCAGCGCGTTGCGCATCAGCGCGACCGCATCGGCCGTGTCGTTCAGCGTTGACATGGTCGCGAGATAGGCAGGCTTTCCATCCGCGGCGGTCTTGACGAGCGCCGCCTCGAGCATCGGCGGCACCGTGTTCGTCTCGAGGCCAGCGGTGGACATCCCGATAGCCGGCGCGTTCCTGCTGGCCGCCGCGCCAGGCTGATCCCCGGCGTAAAAGCGCGCGACGAGGTCGAGGAACCGGGCGGCCCGCAGGTTGAAAACGCTGGTGCTCAGTGATGCGACGCGGGCCTGCTGCCGCCCGGCGAGGCCGAAGAGCATCGCCAGCGCCAGCACCTGGTCGATGTCGCCGTCGAGCGACGAATCGAAGAGCACCGCCAGCGGCGGCTTCTTTTGCGTCTGTGGCGCCTGCATCAGTTCTGTGCCGCCGCCGATCGCATTGATCGCTCCGTCATGTCCCGCGGATCAGTGGAAACGGGGTGATCGCGCCAGAGCCAGCGCATCATCTCCGGGAGGATGGCGCCGCCCATCGCCTGGCCGTGCCTGTTCATGCCCCATGAGTAATTGACGTCGTAGCCTTTCTTCACGAGCGCTTCCATCAACCGGACGTTCTGATAGAACCAGTCGCGCGTCTGATCGTAGTTGCCGTTCGCGGCCAGCGCGCGATTGTCGTTTCTGCCGTCCTGCAGGAAGACCCGTATCGGCTTCCGATCCGCTTTGAGCACGATGTCGGGATAGACGTGTCCGCCGCGGATGTTCGTGAAGCTGCCGACGATGCTGAGCACCTTGCGGAAGTCGTCGGGCCGTTCCCACGCCACGGTGAATGCGGCGATGGCGCCTGAGCTCGCGCCTCCGATGCCGTGGCGCTCCGGGTCTTTCGAGATGTTGAAGTCCGTGTGCAGCGCCGGCATCAGCTCGTCGACGATGACGCGGGCGTAGCGATCATCGAGCGTGTTGTATTCGGTCGGCCGATTCGTGTCCTTGTCGCCCCAGTTCTGCGGCGTGGGCTCGGGCTGTTCTGGCGTCCGGCCCGGATTGATGAAGACGGCGATCATCACCGGAATCTCCCGGCGGAAGATCAGGTTGTCGAGCACGTTGTGCGCGCGGATGTTGCCGGCCGGATTCTTGAACGCCTGGCCGTCGTTGAAGATCATGAGGCCCGCCGGCTCCGACGCCGTGTACTGCGCCGGCACGTACACCCAGTAGGTGTGCTGCGTCCCGGGATAGGCGCTGCTGGGCAGTGTGAACGGCCCGCGAATCTCGCCCCTGGGAACACCGTCCTGCTCGAGTGAATCGGGTCCCAGCTTGTAGAAGGTGTCGGGGTTCGGCGCCTGTGGAACCGTCTGCGCGTGCGCCAGGCCGCACGTCAAAACCGCCGCCAGCGTGCCCGATAAAAGGTGCCGCTTCGTCATCACGACTGTCACGGAGCGGATGATCGTGCGGAACTACGAGAGCGTCAAGGGTGGTTGGCGGCCGGACCCGCTCGTATTCCGGGCTTGCATAACCGATATTCGGAATCCGCGAAACGGGTGGCACGCGTCTACCATTCGGGCCGCGGCCCACCCTCGCCCGAAGCGACGGAGGTGGACGGAGGCAACGGTCTCACAGGAGGAACGAAGCAACGAAGACGAACGAAGACCGTTAACTTCGCAACCTCCGTGTCCTCCAGCAGGGCATAATGCCCCACACCTGCCGCTCGACTTGTGACAACGAAAACCCCGGACCTCAACCTCCTGCCGATCGCCGTCGCGCTCTATGACGAGCTGAGCGTCAGCCGCGCCGCCCGGCAGCTCGGCATGAGTCAGCCCGCCGTGAGCAAGGCCCTGCGGCGCCTGCGCGAAACGTTCGATGACCCGCTGTTCGTCCGCCGCCCGAGCGGCATTGTTCCGACGCCGCGTGCGCACGCCATCGTTCGCGCGGCGCGCCCGCACCTGCAGCATCTGCAGGAAGACCTGCTCAGAGGTGAACGGTTCGATCCCGCAGTCAACACCCGGCCGATCACGCTGGCAGTATCCGACATCGCCGAGATGGCGTTCTTCCCGTCGATCATCGAGCATTTCCGCACGCATGCGCCCAAGTGTCCCGTGAGCACGGTGTCGGTCAGCGATGCGCAGCTCGCGCAGGGACTGGAGAGCGGCGACATCGACCTCGCCGCCGGCTTCTATCCGGCGCTGGCGTTGAGAAACTTCCGGCAGCGCAGATTGTCGAGGCACGGGTTCGCCTGCCTGATGCGCGCCGGCCACCCTCTCTGGAAGAGCCGGCTCACGACGGCCGCCTTCCTTGCCGCCGAGCACATCGTCGTTCGCCGTGAAGGACGAAGCCAGGAAGTGCTCGAGCGGTTCATCGAACGCCGCAAGCTGCGCCGCAAGATTGTCGTGTACACCTCGCACGTGCTGAGCGTGCCGTTCATCGTGATGGAATCGCAGCTCGTGGCCACGCTGCCGTATGCGGTTGTCACCCGCTTCGCGTCGCTGACCTCACAGGTGGCCGCGGCGCTGCCGCCGTTCGATCTGCCCTACGATTTGAAGCTGCACTGGCATCGACGATTCGACAACGAGCCGCGGAGCATCTGGATTCGAGAGCAGCTCGCCGCCGTCTTCAAAGATCACCAGTGGCTGGCCCCGCCAGAGGGTCCGGCCCCATTTCTCGAGACCTGACCTATGGCCAGACGCAATCGAACGCTGTTCCTGCTGATGTCGCTGATCGTGTTGACGACGGGTGTGAGCGGCCAGGACCAGGGCGGCCGCGGCCGTGGCGGCGTGCCCCCGGGGGCGCCTGTCGCCGGGCCCGGCCGTGGCGGGCCTCCCGCAGGGCCTCCGCCGAGGGCGCTGATTCCCAGCGCCAGGCCGGTGCGCACCTGTGAGAGCCTCGCTGAAATCGCACTCGCGAACACGACGATCGAGTCGGCTGCCGTCGATGCGAACAACCCGGCGCTCTGCCGCGTCATCGCCAACACAACGCATCCACCCGCAGGCGACAAGGTGCGGATCTGGGTGGCCATTCCGCTGTCGAACTGGAACGGGCGTTTCATGGGCAATGGAGGCGGTGGCTTCTCGGGCGGGAATGCCGGAGCCGTCAACGGACCGGCTGCGCAGGGCTACGCTGCCGGGGCGACCGATACCGGCCACGAAGGCGGCAGCGGCAGCTTCGCCCTGGACGCCAACGGACGTCTCAACTGGCAGCTGATTCGCGACAACGCGTATCTCGGGATCCACGAGATGACCGTCACCGGCAAGGCGCTGACGCAGGCACTGTACGGTGTGGCGCCGAGGTACTCCTACTTCAACGGGTGTTCGACGGGCGGACGTCAGGGTCTCATGGAGGCCCAGCGCTATCCGCAGGACTACAACGGCATCCTGTCGGGCGCGCCGGCGATCAACTGGAACCGGTTCCATATCCAGCACCTCTGGGGTCCGGTCGTCATGAATGCGGCAAACAATCCGGTGGCGCCCTGCAAGCTGGCGGCTGCCACCGCTGCCGCGATCGCCGCCTGCGACACCATCGATGGCGTGAAGGACGGCGTCATCGAAGATCCGAAACGCTGCACCTACGATCCGAAGCCGCTCGGCGGCACATCGGCTGGAGAATGCGGCGCATTCACCGACGGCGACGTCACGGTGATCCGGAAACTGTGGGAAGGACCGCGCCGGCAGGACGGCACGTTTCTCTGGTACGGGCTGCCACGTGGCGCTGACCTGAACGCGCTGTGGACCAGCAGAGGCACGCCGCTCCGCCCGGCACCGTTCGGCATCTCGATGGACTGGTTCCGCTACTTCCTGACCCAGGACCCGAAGTTCGACGGCAACGCCGTCACGCCCGCGGGCTACGAACGGTTCTGGGATCAGTCGGTCGAGCAATACGGCATCGTCTTCGGAACCGACAACCCCGACCTGACGGCGTTCCGCGATCGCGGAGGCAAAGCGATCGTCTGGCACGGCTGGGCCGATCAGCTGATCACCGCCGAGGGAACCGTCGACTATTACACGCGAGTGCAGCAACAAATGGGTGGCGCGACGAAGGCTGGCGAATTCATCCGCCTGTTCATGGCCCCGGGCGTCGCGCACTGCGGCGGCGGCGCCGGTCCGGCGCCCGCCAACCCGATCGATGCGCTGCTCGCGTGGGTCGAGGAGGGCAAGGCGCCAGACATGATTCCCGCGATTCGCCGTGACCAGACCGGCATCACACGATCGAGACCGTTGTGCGCCTATCCGCTCGTCGCGAAATACAGAGGCAGCGGCAGTACGGACCAGGCGAGCAGTTTCACGTGCAGCGCCGGGCTCTAGAAAGAGCGTGCCTACTCAGACAACACAGGTCGGCATTGTCGGAGCAGGGCCAGCGGGGCTGCTGCTCGGGAAGCTGCTGCACCTCAATGGCATCGACTCCGTCATCGTCGAAGACCGAAGCCGCGACTACGTGATCGATCGCGTGCGGGCCGGCGTCCTCGAGCAGGGCACCGTCGATCTGCTGCACGCCGCGGGGGTGGGATCACGGCTGCGGCGGGAAGGACTTCGCCACGACGGCCTGTACATCAGCTTCCAGGGAGTGCGGCATCACATCGACTTCGCCCAACTGACCGGCGGCAAGGCGATCACCGTCTACGGGCAGAACGAGGTGGTCAGGGATCTGATCGATGCACGGCTTTCGACCGGCCGCCCGCTGTTCTTCGAAGCCGGGCATGTCTCGATCAGCGGCATGGACTCCTCCCGTCCCATCATTCGCTTCCGGCACGCCGACGCCGATCACGAAGTCCACTGCGATTTCATCGCCGGGTGCGACGGCTTCCATGGGATTTGCCGCCCGTCGATCCCGGATGGCGTGCTGACCATCTATGAACGGGTCTACCCGTTTGGCTGGCTCGGGATCCTGGCTGAAGCGGCCCCCTCGTCCGACGAGCTCGTTTACACCTACCATGAGCGCGGCTTCGCGCTATTCAGCATGCGCTCGCCTCGTGTGACGCGGCTGTATCTGCAGGTGCCGCCGGACGAATCGATCGAGAACTGGTCCGACGAGGCGATCTGGGCCGAGATGCTCGAGCGAATGACCACGCGCGATGGCTGGCGGCCCAACGTCGGCCGCATCGTGCAGAAGAGCGTGACGCCGATGCGCAGCTTCGTGGCGGCGCCAATGCGCCATGGGCGCCTCTTCCTCGCCGGCGACGCCGCGCATATCGTTCCGCCGACCGGCGCGAAGGGTTTGAACCTGGCCGCCTCGGACGTGCTGGTGCTGGCGCGGGCGATGAAGGACTTCTACGCGTGCGGACAAACCGAATGGCTGGATAAGTACTCGGACGTCTGCCTGCGCCGCGTCTGGAAGGCACAGCGGTTCTCGTGGTGGATGACGTCGACGCTGCACCGTACACCGAACGAAACGGCGTTTGATCATCAACGCCAGATCGCGGACCTCGATTACCTCACCAGCTCACGCGCGGCAATGACGAGCCTCGCCGAGCAATATGTCGGCTTGCCAGCGGAGGTATCCTTCGAGTCGGCAGGATTGTTGTCGTAGCTTCCGCCTTGAGGCGGAAGGAGGCTTTATGGTCAGCTCACTCGTCGTCATGGCCGCTGCCGCGCTGCTTCAGCAGCCGTGCGACGCACTCAAGACCGTCTCCCTTCCACGAGTCACTATCACGGCGGCGGATCTTGTCGCCGCGGGAGCAACGGCACCGGGCCGAGGAGGCCGTGGCGGACCAGCCTCGACACTGCCAGCGCACTGCAGGGTTGCCGCCACGCTGAAGCCCTCTGCTGACTCGCATATCGAGATGGAGTTGTGGCTGCCGGCGGAGAACTGGAACGGCAAGTTCCTCGCCGTCGGCAACGGCGGCTGGGCAGGCAGCATCTCCTTCGACGCGATGGCCGCCGGACTGCGGCGCGGCTACGCCACGGCGTCCAACGACACCGGCCACAAGGGCGCGACCGCGCAGTTCGCCGTCGGGCATCCGGAGAAGCTGATCGACTTCGGCTACCGCGCGATGCACGAGATGGCCGTGCACTCCAAGACATTGATCCAGGCCTTCTACAAACGCGGGCCGCAGCTCTCGTACTACCAGGGCTGCTCCACGGGCGGCCGCCAGGGGCTGATGTCGGCACAGCGCTTTCCGGACGACTTCGACGCCATCGTCGCCGGAGCGCCCGTGCACAACATGGTGCACCTCAACGTGTCGCAGGTCGGCATCCAGGTCGAGATGCTGAGGAATCCCGCGCGCCTCGTTCCCGCCGACAAGAAGACGATGTTCGCTAACGCCGTGGTCGCGGCCTGCGATGGACGCGACGGCGTCAAGGACGGCATCATCAGCGAGCCGCGCGCCTGTAAATTCGATCCCGCCGTGCTGGCATGCAAAGCCGCCGACGCGCCCGATTGCCTGACGGCCGCGCAGGTCGAGAATGCGCGCAGCGCCTGGGCGCCTCTCAAGAACCGGAGCGGCGCGGTCGTGTACCCGGGCCGCTCGCCCGGTTTCGAATCCGGCTGGCGCATCCCGGCGCCAGGCGCGCCGCTGAATCCGCTGTTCACGGACATGCCGCGCTTCATCGGCCGCCAGGATCCGAACTGGGATCCGATGACGTTCGACCTCGAGAAGGACCTCGCCCTGGCGCTGAAGAACGGCGGATTCGTCGAAGCGACCGACCCCGACCTATCGAGGTTCAAGGCGCGCGGCGGCAAGCTGCTGCTCTATCACGGCTGGGCGGATCCCGGCCCCGCACCTGAGAACACCATCAATTACTACGACGCCGTGAACAAGAAGCTGGGAAGCCCCTCGACTCGCCCAGGAGGCTCGCTCGCGGCGGGCACGCAGGACGACTGGATGCGCCTGTTCCTGATGCCCGGCGTTGCCCACTGCGGTGGCGGCGTCGGCCCGGACCAGGCCGACTTCCTCGGCGCGATCGAGCGATGGCGCGAGAAGGGCGAGGCGCCGGCGCAGATTATCGCCACGCGTCCTGCGGGCCGCGGCGCTGGAGCTTCGCCGGCGATGTCGCGGCCGTTGTGCCCGCATCCGCAGGTGGCGCGTTACAAGGGTTCGGGCAGCACGGACGACGCGGCCAGCTTTGCGTGCGTCGCGCCGTGACGAGGAGGCGTGGAGATATGCAGCGAATCGCCATTGCAGTTGCGCTCGTCGGCGTGGTTGCGGTTATCGAGAAACCAGCCGCCCAGCGGAACCCCGTGCGCCAGCCGGAGGCCCGGAAGACGGGACAGGTATTCAAGGAGTGCCGCAACTGCCCGGAGATGGTGGTGGTTCCGGCCGGCTCGTTCATGATGGGGTCTCCCGCCGGCGAGCCGGAACGCCGCGACAACGAGCGCCATCATCGCATCTCAATCCCCAAGGCGTTCGCCATCGGCAAAACCGAGGTGACGTGGGATCAGTGGGAAGCGTGTGTGCGCGACCGGTGGTGCGACGGCCCCGGCGTCGAACAGGCGCTGCGAACGAATGCTGACGGCACGCCGAACAAGGCCTTCGTCGACTGGGGTCGCGGGACGAGACCGGTCGTGGGCCCGAGCTGGTTCGACGCCCAGAACTTTGTTGGCTGGCTGAACTGGAAGACCGGCGCTGATGACGCCTATCGGCTGCCATCCGACGCGGAATGGGAGTACGCGGCGCGCGCGGGAACCACGACACCCTATCCGTGGGGCGCCAAACTCGATCACAACTACGGAAACTTCGGTGGCCCCGGACCGGGTCTCGGTGGCAAGGCCGAGGGTCGCGATACGTGGGACGATCGCACGGCGCCCACCGCTTCGTTCCCGGCCAATGCGTGGGGTCTCCACGATATGCACGGAAACGTTTTCGAATGGGTCGAGGACTGCTACGAAGCAGACCGCGCGCACGCCCCTGCGGACGGATCAGCGAACAAGGAAGGCAACTGCGCGAACCGGGTCTTCCGTGACGGCACGTTCCTGAGCAATCCGTACATGCAGCGATCGGCCCGCCGCGGCGCGCCCTACCCGGCCACGCAGCGCGGGCGGAATTACCTGGGCTTCCGTGTCGCGAAGACGCTGGACTGACGTCGCCAAAGTCCGACGGTATCATTGGTCTCTGTATCGGCAGGTTCGATAATCGATCCGTGTTCCGTCATCGTCGAGTCCTTCCCCGGCGGCTTCTTTCCGCAGCCGTCGTACTCCAGGCAGCGGGCGCCCAGGCCCAGACGCCGGCCCCGCCCGTCCGCACGTGGGCGCAGGCACCTTCGACCACCGGACCGACGCTTCCGCCGGAAGTGAAGAAGGCATTCGAACAGGCCTATCCGCGGGCCACCATATCGGCAACGGTCCCGCAGCGTGAGGGAACCCGCACCCTCTTCCGAATCGACAGCGCGACGCCGGACGCCGCCGGGTGGTGCTCTACGACGCGAAAGGCGCTGTCGTCGAGGTGGCGGAGCAGGTCGAGGAGCGCGAACTCCCGAAGCCGGTGCTCGCCGCCATCCGTTCGCACCGGCGCGCGATTTACGTCAGCGGGATGAAGGTCACGCGCGGGCGGAACGTCGAGTACCGGATCACGGTGCGCGGATCGAGAAGGACGGCGATGGTCGCAAAACCTGACGGAACCGTCGTGAGCTTCGACTGAAACGGCGCTACTCGACGTCCAACTGGAGGCCTCCGACGAAGCTGGCCATCAGGTTGTAGAGCCACGCGCCGATGAGCGCGCTGAAGAAGCCGATACCGCCGTACAGCAAGGGAATGAAGATGATCGACCCGACGCCGATGAGCGCGCCCATTACGCCCATTTCCGGCGTGTCGGTCGCGAATCCGCCCGCCAGCGCCGCCAGTGAGAAGGCGGCGCCGATGACGAGGCCGAGAAACAGATAGAGAATCCCGGCAATCTTCGCGCAGGAGAGTGGCCCAATCCGGTTGATGACCATCGATCCGTCCTTGTCTGGCTGCTGGACGTACCAGCTTGGCAGTCGACCGGAGAATAGCAGAGGTTGTTCTAGAGACGGAGCGTATAAACGATCTTCGCCGCCGCGCGGCCGTCGAGCGTCCGGAACGAGCGTCCCTCGGGACGTTCGAACTCCTGCCAGTTCTGCGTGTAGACGAAGAACACGTCGTTGCCGGGCCGCTGGATCCACCGGAAGCGCATCTGCCATCCGAGCGCGCGGCTCACGTCGTCGTATTGCAGGTTGTTCTGCAGCGACAACCAGGGGCTGACCTGGGTGTTGGCCGTGGCGCGAACCACCGTTGTGGCGAAATCTCCTTCCGCAAGCCGGAGGATGTTGCGCTGGGTTTCGAAGCCGAGTGACAGGCCGGGCCGCGGGCGCACGCGCAGGTCGATCTGGTATTCGTCGTTCGTGCCGGAGAAGAACGTGCCGCGGGTCATTTCCGCGCCAACCGAGATCGGATAGCGATCGGACATCGAACCGCCGATCTCGTGCCGCGTGAAGTTGTACGCCGCACCGGCTGGCAGCGTCACGCCGTCGGAGATCTCGAAGTCGCGTTCGAGCCGTTCGTAGGTCGGGTGCACCTCGTAGACGAACTCGCTGCCGTCCGCGAACACCAGCGTCAGCGGCTTCAGCTGTTTCGTCTCGACGATCCGGCGGTTGTCCATGTCGTAGAGAACGTCCCAGTCGATCTCCACCTGCAGCGACTGCAGCCACGGATGCGCGCCGAACCGCCAGGTGTAGCCGACCTCCGGGTTGTAGCGGCGAATGCCGCGGCGCTGCAGAAAGCCGACCGCGGGGGCGTAGTTCTCCTGCAGCTCGCGGTAGGAAAAGTCGAAGTAGAACGGATCGTTCGGAAAGGCAAGCCGCGAACCGCGGCCGATGTTGCCATCCTCCTCCGCGCTTGTCGTCCACAAAAACCAGTTGCTCCACTCGATCGTCTTCCGGCCGAGGAAGCGCGACGTGCGCAGCACCGAATCGAGGCCGGCCGTCTGCAGCACCTCGGCACCGGCGAGCCGATCGTCGCGCCGCGTGTAGAGGATCCCGGCATACGATTCCTGGCCGATGCGGCGGCGCACGCGAAGAACACTGAAGTCCGCTCCCGCCTGGCCCTCCGTCTCGCGCGTCCGCACCTGCAGCGCGCCGATGTCGAACAGGCCGGCCTGGCCCGTCAACTTGGCGCCGAAGTCGATCGGCTGCGGCTGGCCGTCGGCGAGGCCGATGCGCCTGCTGAAAAACGGGCGCACCGAATCGCCGATCTCGCGCGCGAAGTCGAAGTAGTTCGCGCCCTGCAGGAAGAAATCGCGCTTCTCCTCGAAGAACAACGGGAACTGCGTCAGGTTGACCTGCCGATCATCGACTTCCGTTTCCGCGAAGTCGGTGTTGACGCTCAACGTGGCCCGCAGCGCCGGCGTGACGTTGTAGAGCACGTCGATGCCGACATCTCCCGTCGACACCTGTCCCGGCGCCCCGCGGCCCGGCGCGCGGGAGAGATTGCCGACGATGTACGGCTTGATGTCGAGGCCGAGCCCCTGCGACATGCCGGTGAGGCCGTCGAGCCGGCCGGCGTTCGACATGTTGGCCACGCCTTCGTTGCGCAGGTGGCCCGTCCACACCGTCTCTTCGGCCTTGCGCCGGATCGTGCGCTGGAAGTTGATGCCCCAGGACGTCAGCGCCGGATCGAAGTTGAGCGTGCTGAACGGGATCTCCATCTCGACGCTCCATCCGTCCGCGCCGCGGCGCACACGAACCATCCAGATGCCGTCCCACGACTGATTCACCGCCGCCCCGAACACCCGCTGCGAGTCGTCGTTGCTGTTGCTGCTGGCCGAGACCAGCCCGTCGGCGAGCGCACCCAGCGGGTTGGTCTGAAACAGATAGCCGTTGCGGCCGTCCCGGAACGTGTCGAGCGTCACGACGAAGCGATCGTCGGCGCCAAACGACTGATCGCGCTGCATCTGATTACCGAGGATGCCCGCGGGATCCGAGTCGTGCAGCGTGGCACCGACGATCAGCCGGTTGTCGTCATAGAGCACGCGGACGTCCGTACGTTCGGTCGCCGGAAGGCCGTTGTCGGGATCACGTTGCCGGAACCCGGTTGCCGACCCGGCCGTCTGCCAGGCGGGTTCGTCGAGCATGCCGTCGATTCGGAGCGCAGCAGACGACGGGATGCGGGCTGCCCTGATCGTGGCCGTCGTCGAGGCAGGCTCCTGGGCCGACGCCTGGAGCGCGCAGGCGAGCAGCCAGCCGAGGCCCGCAAGCACCCGCGGGAAGCGGCCCCTCACGACTGCGTCAGTTCGTTTTCGAGCCGGCCGACGAGCATGCCGAGCTCCTCGGACACGGCGCGCACCGTATCCGGCTGGCTCAAATCGACACCGGCGCGTGCCAGGAGGTTCATCGGATAGTCGCTGCCACCCGCCTCGAGCAGCGCGAGGTAGCGGCCAACCGCGTCACCCGATCGCGCACGATCGGTCGAGCGCAGGTCCTGCATCAGCCGCGCGGTCGAGGCGAAGCACGTGGCGTATTGATAGACGTAGTACGGCGTGCTGAAAAAATGCGGGATGCGCGCCCAGGTCACCTGCGACAGCTGCTCCTCGTCGATGACGTCGCCGTAATAGTCACGGAGCAGCCCGGCGTAGATGGCGTTCAGGACGTCCGCGGTGACCGGCTGATCCTGCTCGACGAGCCGGTGCGCCTGCAGCTCGAAATCGGCAAACATCACCTGCGTGTAGAACGTGCTGGCGATGCTGTCGATCGCGTGCTGCAGGAGCACGGCGCGCTGGTCGCGGCTGCCGGCGCGTTCGAGCATGTAATCGAGGAACAGCGCCTCGCTCAGCGTCGACGGCACTTCGGCGACGAAGATGGTGTATCCGGCATAGACGAACGGCTGCGTCCTGTGCGACAGCAGCGTATGCATCGAGTGCCCCATCTCGTGCGCGAGCGTGAACACGGCGTCGAGCGTCTCGTTGTAATTCAGCAGCATGTACGGGTGCGACCCGTATACCGGCGCGGAGTACGCGCCGCTGCGCTTGCCGGCATTCTCGAAGACATCGATCCATCGCCCGTCGAACGCCTCGCGGACGCGCCGCTGATACTCGTTCCCCAGCGGCGCCACCGAATCGGCGATCCACGACCCGACGTCGTCGTACGGATAGCGGGCATCGTGCTCGACGAGTGGAACGAAGATGTCGAACAGCTGATAGCGGTCCAGGCCGAGGACGCGGCGGCGCAGCCGGTGATACCGCCGCAGCGGCTCGACGCTCTGTTTGGCGACGGCGATGAGGTTCTCGACGACCGATGTCGGAATGTTGTTGCCGTGGAGCGCCGCGTCCAGCGTGCTCTCGTAGCCGCGGGCGCGGGCGTGAAACCAGTCGCGCTGCAGGACGCCATTGTAGAGAGCGGCGTAGGTGTTCTGGCTGTCGGCATACGCCTGGTGGAAGGCCCGGTACGCCGTCGCCCGGTCCTCCTGCCGGCGATTGGTTTCGAGGAGCGCCCGGTACTGCCCGTAGCTGAGCGTCACCCGCTCCCCTGTCGTCAGGGTGATCGCCGGGAACTTCATGTCCGCGGTTGTCAGCGCGGAATAGCTGTCATACGGGACGCTGTTGAAACGGCCCGAATACGAGAGCAGCCGCTCGCCGCGCTCGTCGAGCACGTGCTCCTGCTCATGAAACAGGCTTTCGATCGCAAACCGGTAGACGGCGAGCGCCTCGTTCCCGGCCATCCACGTCCGAATCGTGTCGAGCGGGATGGCCAGCAGTTCCGGGTTGAACCACGAGCTCGCCTGCTGCTGGCGGGCGAACAGGATCTGCACCTGCTGCCGGCGCGCGTTGATGTCGTTGTCGCGCTGGTCCTGGTCGTAGTGGAGCGAGGCGTAGTACCAGACGCGATAGCTGAGCGCGCCCATCTCGTCCATCGCAGTGAACGCGGACAAAAGCGCCTCGGGCCCCTTCGCCAGCGTGCCGCGGAAGTGCATGAAGGCGGTAATCGCGGCGTCGAGCTGCGCGTAGCTCTCGGACCAGGTGTCCCAGTCGGCGCAGATGGCGCTGAGATCCCACGTGTAGCGGGCAGGGATATCGTCGCGCGCGGGCAGGTTGCCGGGTTCGGGACGGTAGGTCATCGAAGAAGGAATTCTCGCAGCGTGGCGTAATCAACTTGCATGGAAACGGAATGACGGGGCCGGCCGAGCGCTTCCTGGAGCGGACGCGGCAGCGGAACCGAGCGTCCGATCGCCGGCTCCACCACCTCGCGGAACTTGCCCGGATGCGCCGTGGCGACGAACACGCCCTCCGCGTCGGGCTGGGCCTTCAGCGCATCCTGCACGGCCAGCCAGGCAATCGCGCTGTGAGGATCCAGCAAGTACTCGTGCCGCCGGTACACATTGCCGATTGCTTCCAGGACCTGGGTATCGGTGTAGGCGCACCCCTCGATGTCCGCGCGGATCGCCTTGATGTCTCCGCCGTAGAGCGCGTGGATCCGTTCCCAGTTGCTCGGTGCGCCGACGTCCATCGCGTTCGCGACCGTGCGGCGCGACGCCTGCGGCTCATATTCGCCTGTCCGGAGATACCGGGGGACGGTGTCGTTGACATTGGTCGCCGCAACGAACTTACGAACCGGAAGCCCGATTCGTTTCGCGATCAGCCCGGCGGTCAGGTTTCCAAAATTCCCGCTGGGCACCGCAACCACCGGACCGCCGTGTCCGAGGCGGGCGAGGACGAAATAGTAGAAGACCTGCGGCAGCAGCCGGCCGAGATTGATTGAGTTGGCCGGCGTCAGCCAGACGTGCGTCCGGAGGTCATCATCGGCGAACGCCTGCTTCACCAGCCGCTGGCAGTCGTCGAACGTCCCGCGCATGGCCAGCGCGGTGACGTTGTCGCCGAGCGACGCCATCTGCGCTTCCTGGACGTCGCTGACCTGCCCCTCCGGATACAGGACCAACACGCGGGTGTCCGGCACACGGTGAAACGCCTGCGCGACGGCGCTGCCGGTGTCGCCCGAGGTGGCGACCAGAATGGTCAGCGGCGTTCCGTCCGTAAAGTGGTGCAGCAGCCGGGCCTGAACGCGCGCGCCGACGTCCTTGAACGCCATCGTCGGACCGTGAAAGAGCTCGAGCGCCCAGATGCGGTCGGTGACGCGGACCAGCGGGATTGGAAAGTCCAGCGCCGCCGACACCAGCGGACGAAGAGCCTCCGGCGTAATCTCGTCGCGCAGCAGGTGCGCGCCAATCCGCGTGCCGATCTCGACGATGCCGGCGCCGCGCAGCGATTCGATGGTGCCGGGCGGCAGCGGATCCAGCCGTTCCGGCATGTAGAGACCGCCGTCGGGAGCCGTGCCGGCAAAGAGCGCGTCGATGAACGGAACCGGCGGTGATGCCCCGCGTGTGCTGACCCAGTTCATGGACGGTTGGTGGTTGGTGGTTGGTGGGTGGTGGTGGCGTCGCGGTCGAGCGGTTCGGGCTTGATCGGGATCGGGCGGCCCTGATCGTTCACCGCCACCAGCACCACCTCCGCCTCGGTCACCTTGACCACTTCGCCGTGGCCTGTCATCCCCATCTGCGTCGGCGGCACACCCCACCGTTCGGCCTCGACGATCACCCGGATGGTCACCGAGGTCTGTCCCACCCGCACGAGCTCCGTGTAGAAACAGACGATATCGCCAACGAAGACCGGCTCGTGAAACTCCACCTCGCGCATCGCCCTGGTCACGTAGCGGTGAGCGGCGATCGTCCGCGCCTCGATCGCCGACGCCAGGTCGATATGCGACAGGATCACGCCGCCGAAGATGGTGCCGTGCGCGTTGGTGTCCTTCGGCAGCAGGAGTACTTTGATGGCGGGAATCCGGGCGGCCGTCACGACCCTCCATTGTTGATCACGACAGACGCTTCCTCCGTCGGCGACGTACGCGTCGGCCGTCAGGCGGAAGAAAATTACGCGTCAGGGCAAGAAAATCCGTATCATCAATCAGCATGAGTACCGCGACGAACGGGCGCGCCGCTGCGCCGGCGACCACGGCCGCGACTTCACCGACGCGTGCGTGGAGCGTGCACGACGCGAGCGAGCTGTACGAGGTCTCGCGATGGGGGAACGGCTACTTCTCGGTGAACACGTCCGGCCACCTGGAGGTCCACCCGACCAAGGACCCGCAGCGCGCCATCGATCTGAAGCAGCTCGTGGACCGGCTGCAGCTCCGCGGCATCGGCCTCCCTGTCCTCGTCCGGTTCACCGACATCCTCAAGCACCGCCTCGGCGAGATCTACGGCGCCTTCCAGTCCGCCATCACCCAGAACGGCTATCAGGGCCGCTACCACTGCGTGTACCCAATCAAAGTCAACCAGCAGCGGCAGGTGGTCGAAGAGGTGCTCAATTTCGGCAAGCCGTATCATTTCGGCCTCGAAGCCGGCTCGAAGCCCGAGCTCCTGGCGGTTGTCGCCCTGGCGGACAACGCCACCCCGATCATCTGCAACGGGTTCAAGGACGCCGAGTACATCGAGATGGCGATGCTGGCGCAGAAGATCGGCCGCAACATCATCCCGGTGATCGAGAAGTACACGGAGCTGGGGCTGATTCTCGAGGCAGCCGAAAAGGTCGGCGTCCGGCCGCAGATCGGGATGCGCGTGAAGCTGGCATCGCGCGGCAGCGGCCGCTGGCAGTCGTCAGGCGGCTACCGATCCAAGTTCGGGCTGACGGTCACCGAAATCATGCGCGGGCTCGAGGAGCTGAAGAGCCGCGGCATGCAGGACTGCCTGAAGCTTCTCCACTTCCATCTTGGCAGCCAGATCACCAACATCCGCATCGTCAAGGGCGCGCTGAACGAGGCGGCCAGGGTCTACACCGAGCTGGCAAAGCTCGGCGCCGGATTGCAGTATCTGGACGTCGGCGGCGGACTGGGCGTGGACTACGACGGCTCGCAGACCAACTTCGAGTCGAGCATGAATTACACGCTCCAGGAGTACGCGAACGACGTGATCTATCACGTCCAGACGGTCTGCGACGAGGCCAACGTGCCGCACCCGAACATCGTGTCGGAGAGCGGCCGCGCCGTCGTGGCCTACCACAGCGTGCTCGTGTTCAACGTGCTCGGCGTGTCGGGCTTCGGCGAAGACAAGGTGCCGACCGCGGCCAATCCGGAGTGGGAGCAGCCGCTGGCGGATCTGATTGAAACATACAACAACGTCACGTCACGGAACGCACTGGAAGCCTTCCACGATGCCCAGCAGGCGATGGACATGTCGCTCAGCCTGTTCAACACTGGCTACCTGCCGCTCGAACAGCGCAGCTTGGCCGAGAACCTGTTCTGGGCGATTCTCCTGAAACTTCGGCGCATCGTGTCGACGCTGGACGAGGTGCCCGAGGATCTGCAGACGCTCGACGAACAGCTGTCGGACACCTATTTCTGTAATTTCTCCCTCTTTCAGTCGATTCCCGACAGCTGGGCCATCAAACAGCTGTTCCCCGTGATGCCGATCCACCGGCTCAACGAGAAGCCGTCCGTGCACGCGGTTCTCGGCGACATCACCTGCGACTCGGACGGCAAGTTGGATCGATTCGTCGATCGCCGCGACGTCAAGAAGACACTGCCGCTGCACGCCGTCGGCGAGGATGGCTATTACCTCGGTGTGTTCCTGGTCGGCGCCTATCAGGAGATCCTCGGCGACCTCCACAACCTGTTCGGCGACACGCACGCCGTCCACGTCAGCCTGGACGAGAACGGCGGCCGCCTCGACACGCTGATCAAGGGCGATACCGTGCGCGAGGTGTTGGACTACGTCGAGTTCGACGCGGAGATGCTGCTCGGCAAGCTCCGCACGGACGTGGAGACGGCCGTCCGCGACGGGCGCATCGGCTACGAGGGCGCGGGGCAGCTGCTGCGGTTCTACGAGGACGGGCTGCACGGGTACACGTATCTCGAGGGCTGAGTGAGCGTGGCGCGGACCTTGTCAGGTCCGCGAGGCGAGCCTGACAAGGCTCGCCCCACGGCGGAACTCACCATCGACGCCGACCTGGTCCGGCGTCTCCTGCTCGAACAGCATCCCGATCTCTCCCATCTGCCGCTGACCCTGGTCGGCGACGGGTGGGACAACGCGGTCTTCCGGCTCGGCGACGAGCTTGCGATCCGCCTGCCCAGACGATCCGCTACGGCTCCGCTCATGGAGAACGAGCAGCGCTGGCTCCCGGAGCTGGCGCGCCGGCTGCCGCTTCCGGTGCCGACGCCGGTCCGCCTCGGCCGTCCGGGGTCAGGATTCCCGTGGGCGTGGTCGATTGTGCGCTGGTTTCCGGGAATGGCGGCCTTTGCGGCGCCCCCCTTCGATCCGCGCGCGGTTGCGATTGCGCTCGGAGGCTTTCTTCGAGCCCTGCACCAGCCGGCGCCGGCTGACGCGCCGCACAATCCATGGCGAAGCCTCCCGCTCGACGCTCGAACGAAGCGGCTGCACGAACACCTCGATCAGCTGCACGATACCGTCAACCGCGAACGGATTCTGGCCCTGTGGGATCGCCTGGTCGTGACGCCGCGGTGGCCCGGGCCGCCGGTGTGGATCCACGGCGATCTGCATCCGGGCAATCTGCTGATCCACGACGGCGCGTTATCGGCGGTCATCGACTTCGGCGACGTCACGTGCGGCGACCCGGCGACCGACCTTTCAGTAATGTGGATGCTGCTGCCACCGGACCATCGTGGGGCGCTGTTCGAGGCGGCGGGCCGCAACCGGTCGAACGAGCTGGACGAACAGGTGTGGAAACGCGCCCGCGGCTGGGCGCTGGCGATCGGCGTGGCCGTCGTTGCGCTTGGCCACGACGGCAATTCGCTCGCGCAGTTAGGGAAGAAAACGATCGCCGCCGCGTTAGCGGACGGCGCGGATTAGCGCGCGGCGTCGCGCCTGTGGGGCGAGCCTTGTCGGGCTCGCCGCGCGGACCTCACAAGGTCCTCGCCACGGGTTCGCCCTTTAGGCCTTCGCCATCCGGGGCCGGCTGTCGTAGAACCTGCGGCAGGCGCGCTGGAACCGCTCGTTCAGCGGCGCGGCGACTTCAGCCGGCAGTGGGCCGAACCGCGTCCATTGGGCCTGGGCGTTGCGGACTTCCTGTTCGGCGGCGCGCCAACGCGATTCGTCAGTGTCGGCGCTCTTGCCGCCGGTCATGGTGTTGGTGGCGAGGCGCTCGCGCCACCGCTGCGCGAGCAGTTCGGCCGGCGACAACTGCGCCTGTAATCGTGCGGAGTCCGGAATCAGCTCCTCGACCCGCGCGGCGAGCTTCTCCATCCGTTTGCGCGTCATGTCGGGATCGAGATCCGTGCCGGTGAACGCGGACGGCCACGCGGCAACGACGCGGCCGAGCGTCTGGTGATAGCGGGCCGCCAGGTCCTGCTGCAGGCCGCGCGGCAGCTCCGGCGCCTGCTGCCAGCGGACGCGCGCGTCCTGAATCGTCTTGTAGAGATGCTCCGGCGGCTCCGTGGGCCCGCCTTCGTACGGCAGCAGCCCTTCGAGCTCGCGAATCACCTCGTCGCGCGCTTTCGCCTTCTCCTGGAGCTCCAGCGAATCGCGGTGCTTGTAGCGCTCGAAGAAGCGATCGCACGCCTCGCGGAAGCGCTGCCAGACGACCTCGGACTTCGCCTTGCGAACGGGGCCGATCGTCTTCCATTCCGCCTGCAGCTTCTTGAGCGTGGCGGCGGCCGCGTTCCAGTCGGTCGATTCGGCCAGCGCCTCCGCCTGCGCGCACAAGGCTTCCTTGCGCGCCAGGTTGGACGCCCATTCGTCCTTGCGCCGCTTGAGATCCTCCTGCCGGCGGGTGAAGAAGCGATCGCAGGCGGAACGGAACCGCTCCCAGATCGCCTTTTCCTGGCCGCGGCTGACCGGGCCGATGGTCTTCCACTCGGCCTGAAGCGCCTGCATCTGCGCCGCCGTCTTGACCCAGTCGCTCGAGGGAGCCAGCGCCTCGGCTCGTTCCACCAGCGCCTGCTTCTTGACCAGATTGGCCGAGCGCTCGGCGTTCTGCGCGGCGAAATGAGCGGCCGTGCGATTGAAGATCTCGTCCTGCGCGGCCTTGAAGCGCCGCCACATCGCCTCGCCCTGCGTCCGCGGCGCCAGCGCGACTTCCTTCCAGCGCCCCTGCAGCTCGCGCATGCGCCGGCTGGCGGTGTCGGGATTCTCCTCGGTCTTGAGCGTCTCCATCTCGCGGCAGAGCTCTTCCTGCACCTGGAGATTGGCCCAGCGCTGCCACTCGTCGGCATCGCGCAGTTCCTGGACGCGCGGCGCGATCATCGCCCGCGCGTGCTCCAGCCGCGCGTGCAGCTCCTGCCGATCCTTTTTCGACGGCAGGGCGACGCGCTGTTCGAGCGCGGTCCGGATGTCGCGCAAGGCACGGTCCCCGGCCTTCAGCGTGATCTGCTCCGCTGCCGCCAGCGTCTCCAGCTGCCGGCACAGCTGCTGCAGCCGGCGGAGGTTGTCCTGCTCCTGTTTGTCGCGGACGTGCTGGTGCTCGTGCTCTTTCTCCTCGAGCGCGGTGACGGCGCGCTCGAGGCGCTCCGCCGCCGTCGGGTTCGCCGCCGCATGCTCGCGCAGCACGTCGGCATCGCGCCGCAGGCCGCGCCAGCGCGCGATGATCTCTTCAGCGGATTGTCCCGACGCGACGAGTTGCTCCAGCTCGGTCGCCAGCGTCTCGAGCCGGCCCGCCGCGGCTGCCGCCAGCAGCCGGCGGCGCTCGCGGTCTTCGAACGAACGCGACGCGTCCTGGAACCGGCGGTTCAGCGAGGCGGCGTATTCCGACGGCATCGGCGGCAGCGCGTCCCACTGCACGCGCAGCTCGGCGATCCGATCCGCCGCTCCCTCGCCGTCCAGCTCCTCGATCTCGCGGACGATGGCGAGGCGATCGGCCTGCTCCTGAGCGATCGCGCGGGCGCGCTCCTCGTCCGCGGCGCGCTCCTGCTGCCGCTCGGCGATCGCTTCGCGCGCGGCCTCGCTCGCGCTCTCGAACTGCTGCGCCAGCGCGGTTTCGATGTCGACGTCGGCACCCAGCTCCGCCCATTCGAGGCGAACGTCGGCGAGCGCCCGCGCCGCCTCGTCCGGATCGGCGATTGCCACGACCGATTCGGCGCGATGCAGCAGCTGCCGCGCTCGCTGTGCATCTTCGGCCGACATGCGCACCTCAGGCGCCGCGTGCGGCTGCGCCGCCTCTTCGAGCTGACGCACCTTGGTCTTGGCGCGCCGGCCGGCCACCTTGTTCCGGGCGCCCCTGGCCACCGCCGACAGCGCGTCCACTGTCTCGATCCGTTCCAGAGCGGCCACGGCGGTGTCGGTGTGTTCCGACTTCAACGCCACGTTCAGGAGCTCCGCGGGATCCGAGACGCGCGCCAGCGCGCGGAGCCGCGTCTGCGCATCAGCGGCATGCCGGCTGATCGAACCGAGCGCCTTGCCTTCGTCTATCAAATCGATGATGGCGGCGCGAATCGCCGGGTCGCGATTTTCGCGGGCCGCGACAACGATTTCCCGCGTCCGGCCGAGCGACAGCAGGTGACGCACCGCATCGACCGCGCGTGACGCCTCGTCCGCCTCGGCAGCCAGTCCCGCAAGGCCGCGGACGGCATCCGCTCGAACGTCCTCGTCCGGGTCGGTACGCGCCAGGTCCGCCAGCAGCGGCAGCTCGTCGATCCGATTGACCGCGGCCCGGCGCACGCGGGCGTCGGCATCCTCACGCGCCAGGGCGCGCAGCGCTTCGGCGTCCTCCGGACCGAGCTCGTAGACCGCGGCCGCGCGGACGGCGGGATCGGCGTGCTTCCATCGTGGCTGGGGACGAAGCTTTTCGAGAATTCCCATGGAGAGTCTTGTCGCTGCCGGATGCGAGGCGGCGTTACGCGAATGCAACGTCCGGACCGCGTCGCGCAGACCCACTAGTCTACACTGGGGCACGAAGGCACGAAGGAGTTCCGAAGGGCACGGAAGGCGGCCGGGGGTCGCGATCCACGTTGCCGTATACCTGAGATCCAAATTCTTCGTGACCTTCGTGTAACCCATGTCACGTCATACCGGGTTCGCACACCTCCCGCTCCACCCAGGCCGCGCGCCGGCATGGCTGTTTTCGCGCATGACACGGCTCGCCCGGGAAGTGGCCATCCACGTCGTCGCCGATCAGGGGCCGTCGGAACTGCTGCGCCGGCTGTCCGACCCGTTCTGGTTTCAGGCCTTCGGCTGCGTCCTCGGGTTCGACTGGCATTCGAGCGGCGTGACGACCACCGTGACCGGTGCGCTCAAGGAGGGGCTGAAGGGGATCGAGCACGAGCTCGGCGTCTTCGCGCAGGGCGGCAAAGGCGCCACATCGCGGAAGACCCCGGCGGAGATCACGGAACGCTGTGACCGGCTGTCGATCGACGCGCGGCCACTCGTGTACGCCAGCCGGACGGCGGCCAAGGTAGACAGCGCGGCGGTGCAGGATGGCTATCAGCTGTATCACCACGCGTTCTTCTTCACGGCGAACCGCGACTGGTGCGTCGTGCAGCAGGGAATGAGCGACCGCACGCGCGTGGCGCGACGGTACCACTGGCTCTCGGCGTCGCTGACGAGCTTCGTGAACGAACCGCACGAGGCCATCTGCTCCGACACGCGCGGCGACACGTTGAACCTGGTTTCTGCCGAACACCAGCCGCTCCGTGATCGGACGGTCGCACTGACGCAGGATCCCCAGGCGGTGATGGAGGTCGTTCGACACGCCGTTGATCGTGGCGCGGACCTCGCCCCACGTCTTCCGCTTGACCCTGCTCCGACGCTGACGATGCCGTCCCGTCATCAACTGCTGCTCCAGGACGTGGACCCGCGCCGGCTGCAGACGACGCTGCTCTCGACCTACGAGCGGGCGCCGGAGGATTTCGAAACGCTGCTGGGACTCGAGGGCGTCGGCGCACGGACGCTCCGAGCGCTGGCGCTGGTGTCGGAGGTGATTTACGGGACGCCGGCCAGCACGCGCGATCCCGCGCGCTTTGCGTTCGCACATGGCGGCAAGGACGGGATCCCGTTTCCCGTCGATCGCGCGACCTACGATCGGACGATCGACACACTCCACGCGGCAATGGCACGCGCGACCGTCGACCGCTCGGACAAGGTCGACGCGCTGAAACGCCTCTCCCGTTTCGCCAAGGCCGCCGAGCCCTCGTAGCCGTTCGGGTCGTTCGGGTCGTTCGGGTCGTTCGGGTCGTTCGGATCGTTCGGGTCGTTCGGGTCGTTCGGGTCGTTCGGATCGTTCGGTTCGTTCGAATCGTTCGAGGCGTTCAACTCGTTCGACCGTCCCCCCTCCACGTACCACGGGACGGCGAACCATGAAGAGGCGCCGGGGAGCGAAGACGTCGACTCGTTCGAACCTGCGGCACATGAAAAAGGGCGGGCCCCGAAGGACCCGCCCTGAACGACTCGAACGATTCGAACGACCCGAACGACCCGAACGATTCGAACGACCCGAACGATTCGAACGACCCGAACGACCCGAACGATTCGAACGATTCGAACGACCCGAACGATTCGAACGATTTACTTGACGAAGAGCATCTCGCGATACGTCGGCAGCGGCCAGATCTCGTGCGGCGTCAGCACTTCGATCTCGTCGCCCGTCTCGCGCAGCGCGTTCATCGCCGGCACCACCTTGTCGCGCATGTACTTGGCGTGCTTCTCGGCCGAGCCGTTGCTGTGGTCGAGCGCCTTCGCCAGCGCGTCGGTCTGCGTCTTCAGCTTGTCGACGAGCTTGGTGTACTGCGACAGCAGCTTCTTGCCCTGCACCGAGGTGCCGCCGCCGGCCTTGACGGCCGCCACGCTCTGACCGATGTGCCGCTGGTACTCCAGCGCGGCCGGCAGGATGTAGCGGTTGGCGATCAACACCATCAGCTGGCCCTCGACGTTGATCGTCTTGTTGTAGTTCTCGAGGAAGATCTCGTAGCGCGCATGCACTTCGCGCTCGTTGAGGATCTTGAACTTCTCGAGCAGCTGGATCGAGGCGGGTTTGACCAGCTCCGGCAGCGCGTCGACGGTGTTCTTGTGGTTGAGGAGCTTGCGCTTGGCCGCCTCCTTCTCCCACGACGCCGCGTAGTTGTTGCCGTTGAAGATGATCCGCTTGTGCGCCTTGATGATCTTCGTCAGGAGCTTGCTGACCGCCTTGTTGAGATCCTCGCCCTTGCCGGTGGCTGCCTCGAGCTCGGTGGCGATGCCCTCGAGCGAGTCCGCCATGGCGGCATTCAGGATCATGTTCGGCCAGGCGATGTTCTGCGAGGAGCCGACGGCGCGGAACTCGAACTTGTTGCCGGTGAACGCGAACGGGCTGGTGCGATTGCGGTCGCCGGCGTCGCGCGGCAGCTTCGGCAGCACGGAGGCGCCGCTGTCGAGCGTGCCGCCCTGTTTGGTGGACTTGGCCGAGCCCTTTTCGATCTGCTCGAAGATGTCCGTCAGCATGTCGCCGAGGAAGATCGAGATGATGGCCGGCGGCGCCTCGTTCGCGCCGAGCCGGTGATCGTTGCCCGCGTGCGCGATGCTGGCGCGCAGCAGTCCCTGCCACTTGTCTACGGCGCGGATGACCGCGGCGCAGAAGACCAGGAACTGCATGTTGTCGTGCGGCGTCGCGCCCGGGCCAAGCAGGTTGTTGCCGAACTCGTCCGACAGCGACCAGTTGTTGTGCTTGCCCGAGCCGTTGACGCCGGCAAACGGCTTCTCGTGCAGCAGGCACGCGAGCCCGTACTTCGGCGCCATCTTCCTCAGCGTCTCCATGATCATCATCTGGTGATCAGCGGCGACGTTGGCGTTCTCGAAGACCGGCGCGATCTCGTACTGGCTGGGGGCAACCTCGTTGTGCCGCGTCTTGACCGGCACACCGACCTTGAACAGCTCGAGCTCGGCGTCTGCCATCAGCGCCAGCACCCGCTCGGGGATCGAGCCGAAATACTGATCCTCCAGCTCCTGGCCCTTCGGCGGCTTGGCGCCGAACAACGTGCGGCCGGCGTTGATCAGGTCGGGACGGGCGAAGTAGAAGTTGCGGTCGATCAGGAAGTATTCCTGCTCGGCACCGCAGGTCGAGAAGACGCGTTCGGCCGACGAGCCGAACAGCTTCAGCACGCGCACCGCCTGTTTCGAGACCGCGTCCATCGACCGCAGCAGCGGCGTCTTCTTGTCCAGCGCTTCGCCGGTCCAGCTCACGAACGCCGTCGGGATGACGAGCGTGACGCTGTTGCCGTTGTAGAGCAGCCACGGCGGGCTGGTCGGATCCCACGCCGTGTAGCCGCGCGCTTCGAACGTGCTGCGCATGCCGCCCGACGGGAAGCTCGAGGCGTCGGGCTCGCCCTGGATCAGCTCCTTGCCGCGGAACTCGGCGATCGCCGTCCCTTCGGCCGTCGGCGCCAGAAACGAGTCGTGCTTTTCCGCCGTGATGCCGGTCAGCGGCTGGAACCAGTGCGTGTAGTGCGTCGCCCCGTGCTCGACCGCCCAGTCCTTCAGCGCGGTGGCGACGGCGTCGGCCGTGGACAGATCGAGCGGCTCACCGCGGGTAATCGTGGCCCGCAGCGCGCGATACGCCGGCTTGGGCAACCGCTCCTGCTGCAGCTTGTCGTTGAATACGAGGCTGCCGAACACGTCGGCGGCTCTGACGGCGGGCGTTGTCGATGTGCGGTCGTTGAGCGACCAGTCGCGAATGCTTTTGGCGGCCTCGGACAATGCGGCAGAACCCATGGAATGACGTGTCCTTTCTGAACAAGCTCACGAAGTCAGCGGCGACCACGAAGAGTTCCGACGCTCGTCGTAATCCCGTGCTGCCCTGCGTGCGCTTCGATCGCTTCGTGCCTTCGTGTTGTTGGAGTTGCCCGACGGCTCGGGCGCAGGAACGTGCGCGTGGACCGTTCCGGATACCAGCGAATTATCCGTTAGCACGCGGCGCGGCTGCAAGATTGTGCGCAAGACATAAATGTCGTAACGCACAAATTCCGTGACGTATTCGTCAGATCGGCTCGTTCCGCGGACTTCGGGCGTATGCTTCGCCCGCCCGCCTCCGCGCTGCGCGCGTCGGCGCGGCAGGCTCTTCGCGCTCCGCGCGTCGGCGCGGCAGGCTGTCTGCAGAATGTGAGGTGTCTCGATGGCGGACGACTTCCCCAAGGCGCCCAAGGACTTCTTCGAGTTCGCGAAGAAGCATCAGGCCGAAATGGTCGACCTCAAGTTCGTCGACATGCTCGGATCCTGGCAGCACTGTTCGTTCCCGATTGAACATCTGAGCGAAGGCACGTTCGAGGAGGGCCTCGGCTTCGACGGCTCCTCCATTCGCGGCTGGATGGGCATTCACGAATCCGACATGATGGCGGTCCCCGTCGCCGACACGGCCCGCCTCGATCCGTTCTTCGCCCGGCCGACCGTGAGTGTCATCGCCAACGTGGTCGATCCGATCTCGCGCACGGACTTCTCCCGCGATCCGCGGCACATCGCGCGCAAGGCGGAGCAGTTTCTGAAGGCGTCCGGCATCGCGGAGACGTGCTACATCGGACCCGAACCGGAGTTCTTCATCTTCGATGAGGTCCGCTACGAGCAGAACCAGCATCGCGGCTACTACCAGATCGATTCCGTCGAAGGCGCCTGGAATACCGGGCGAATCGAGGAGCCGAATCTCGGCTACAAGCCAAGCTTCAAGGGCGGTTACTTCCCGGTCAGCCCGACCGACACCTTCCACGATCTGCGCGGCGAGATGGTCTACGAAATGCGCAAGATCGGCATCGTCGTCGAAGCCCACCATCACGAGGTCGCCACCGCCGGGCAGGCGGAGATCGACATGCAGTTTCAGCCGCTGCTGAAAATGGCCGATCAGTTCATGTGGTACAAGTACATCTGCAAGAACGTCGCGCGCCGCCACGGCAAGACCGTGACGTTCATGCCGAAGCCGATTTTCGAGGACAACGGCAGCGGCATGCATACGCACACGTCGCTCTGGAAGGGGAATACGCCGCTGTTCGCGGGCGACGGCTACGCCGGCCTCAGTCAGATCGGATTATGGGCGGCGGGCGGCCTGCTGAAGCATGCGCCGGCGATCCTCGCCTTCGCCGCGCCCACCACGAACTCCTACCGGCGGCTCGTGCCGGGGTTCGAGGCGCCCGTCAACCTGGCGCTCTCCGCGCGCAACCGATCGGCGTCGATCCGCATCCCGATGTACTCGAAAAGCCCGAAGTCGAAGCGTCTCGAGTTCCGTTGTCCCGATCCGAGCTGCAACGGCTACCTGGCGTGGTCGGCCATGCTGATGGCGATGATCGATGGCATTGACAACAAGATCGACCCGGGCGCGCCGCTCGACCGCGATATCTACGAGATGACGCGCCACGAGATGAACGAGATGGGCATCCGAACGACCCCGGGCTCGCTCGAGGAGGCCGTCAGCGCGCTCGAGGCCGACCACGCGTTTCTGCTGCGCGGAGATGTGTTTACGGAGGATCTCGTGCGCACGTGGATCGACTGGAAACGCACCAAGGAACTCGATCCGATCCGTTTGCGGCCGCATCCGCACGAGTTCTATCTTTACTACGACAACTGAACGTTCGAACCGTTCGAGCCGTTCGAATCGTTCGGATCGTTCGCGTTCTTGAACGGTTCGCACGGTTCGAACGAATCGAACGGTTCGAACGACTCGAACGACTCGAACGACTCGAACGACTCGAACGGGTAAAATGGGTCCATTGGAATACCTGATCAAGCAATACCCGCTCGAATCCGGCGCGCTCGAAATTCAGTACATCGAAGAATTTTTCGGGGAGTTTCCCCGCAAGAAGACCGCGCGGGAAATCGTCGCCCGCCTCAAGGATCGCGAATTCCTGATCCTCATCGCCGAGGCGCCGCTGCCCGACGATCCGGGCATGGTGGCGCCCGTGTCGTTCAAGGTCGTCCACGAGATCCGCGCCGACGAAACGGAGCCCAAGCTGGTGGACCTGGTCGGCCGGCTCGACGGCGCCGTCCGGTTCCAGGGGCGCAAGGTCCTCTACAGCTGGATTGGCGGCACGCGCCGCGACTGGCGCGGCCAGGGACACTTCCGCGCCCTGACCGAGGAATCGGAAGCGTGGGCCCACTCGGCCGGCTTCAACGAGGTGGTCGTCAAGACGAAAAACCGCTTCTACGACATGCGCGGCACGCTCGATCAGCTCGAATTCAACGTCGTCAAGTACGAGCCGAACCGCGCTGACAACCGTGAGTCGAAGGTGTATCTGAGTAAGCCGCTCTCGTCGGACGTTGTCCGCGCGCACACCAGCACACGAACGGTCGTTTACGCGGATTAGTCTGTGCCGCTCGCACCAGGCACGCGCTTCGGGCCGTAGAAGATTCGCAGTCGGCGCCACACGGGGGACCGCGCCCCTGATGCATTGACGCCAACTACTTTGCATCTTAAAGTATGACATGCCCTGCCGTCGTGGACACGATCGCCGGCTGCCGTCCCTCCTCCTCCTGGGGCTCGTCGCCGCCGCCCCGGCACACGCACAGGACAAGACCGCGTCGATCGACAGGATCTTCAGCTGGGTGAAGCCCGGCTCGCCGGGCTGCGTGGCTGCGGCTTCCCACAACGGCGCGCTGGTCGTGAATCGCGCCTATGGTCTGGCCGATCTCGAGCGGAACGTGCCGCTCACCGCCGATTCCGTCTTCGACGCGGCGTCGATCCGGAAGCAGTTCGTGGCCGCAGCGATCCTGCTGCTCGTCGAGGAAAAGCGGCTGGCGCTCACCGACGACGTCCGCAAATACATTCCGGAACTGCCGGACTACGGGCGGACGATCACGCTGGACCACATGCTCAGCCACACCAGCGGCTTGCGCGACTGGACGGGGCTGCGCAACTTCAACAGCGGCAGCGAGCCGGCGATGCCGATGATCCTTCGTCAGCGGGCCCTCGACTTCGCGCCCGGCGAAGAATGGGCCTACTCGAACAGCGGCTACGTGCTGCTCACGGAGATCGTGGCGCGGCGCAGCGGAATGCCCTTCTCCGAGTTCGCGCGAACGCGCCTGTTTGAACCGCTCGGCATGACGTCCACGACCTACGTCGATGACTTGCGGCAGGTCGTCAAGAACCGCGCGCTTGCCTTCGAGCCGCAGGGCGCCGGCTGGCGCATGGACATGCTGATCGACAACGAACGCGGTGGTGGCGGTGCGCTCTTCAGCACGGCCAGCGACCTGGTGCTCTGGAGTGACGGGCTCACCAGCGGCCGTCTCGGCAGGTTCGTGACGGATAAGCTGGAGGAACCGGCAAAATTGAACAACGGTCGCGTACTCGATTACGGACGCGGCCTGATCGCGGGCACCAACTATGCCGGCCGCCTGTTCCACCACGGCGGCGGCGCTGCTGGGTTCCGATCGGTTCTGGTCCGTTTTCCGGACAGCCGCATCTCCGTTGCCGTCCTCTGTAACGCCGGCGAAGCGTCGGACGATCGCGATGGTTTCGCGGCGCGCATTTTCGATCTCTTCGCCGCTCCTGGCGGCGTCCGCCCGCCGGCTGCCCCGACCCCAGCGACCGCCGGCGGCGCGCCCATCGAAGGCCTGGACCTTTCCGGCAAGGCTGGGGTCTTCGTCAACGACCAGACCGGCAGGCTGCTCCGCCTTGCCGCCGCCAACGGCCGGCTCGTCGTCGCAGGCGCCGGCCCGCTGGTCGCGGTGACGAAAGATCGTTTCCGCATCGCGCGTCCGACGATGGAGTTCATGTCCAAGGATGCGTTCGAGATCACATTCCTCTCAGGCGATCAGTTCGAGTACACGTCGATGGAGGGCCGGACAACGCGATATCGTCGCGCACGGCCGTGGGCGCCGACGGCCGGCGAGCTGACGGCCTATGCCGGACGGTATGAGAGCGACGAACTGCGTGCCCGTTTTCAGATCGTGCCGGGAAAGACCGGACTGGCCATTCGCCTCAATGATGCGCCGGGCGAGGCGCCGGAATTTCCGGGCGTCGTCCGCGACACCTTTCAGCGCGGGAACCTGGTCCTGCGGTTTCAACGGAATTCCGCGGGAGCGATCACGGGTGTGCAGTTCACGACTCCCGTATTCCGGAACGTGCCGTTCGCGTTGACCCGTTGATCGCCGGCTGGCCTGGTCAGTTCTCTGTCGGACGGCCGACGGATTCCACGACGAGCACCGGCACCTGTGTACGCTCGGATTCAAGCTTCAATCCAAGCTGCTCTTCGAGTGCCACGAGAACCGGCGGCACGTTTGCGCCGGCGGCCAGTTCGGTCGATGGGCCGGGAGGCTGCGGTGCAAAGGTGTACTCGACGTCGTAGAGTCCCGCGAGACCCGTTCGATCGACGACGGGACGGCCGACTTGACCCTGCAGCAAGGTCGCGAAATCCGGCATCGTCACACCCGACCGTCGCACGCGGATTCTCGAGCCGCGCGTCCCGTCCGACGACTCGGTGAGAAAACTGATCGTGACAACCTGGCCGCACGGCGGCCATCCATCTTTGGCGATCGCCATGAGTTCTTCGCGGGTCATGACTCTGCCTCCGTCGCGGCAGTCCGCCTGTGTCGGGCGAATCTGCGGGCCGAGACGCCGATCACTGCGCGCGTGGACGAGAACATACGCCGCCAGTTCCCGCGTCTCCGTCCGCGCCTTGAACTGGAACCGCTCCGCGAGGAGCGTGCGCAGCAGCGGCATCAGCGCGTCCGGGCTGCGCGGCGGTGGGTCGACCCGTGCGTCGATGTCGAAACGCTCGACCGCTGTCCACTCCGGCGCGTCAATCAGCTGCGAATCGTGCAACCCGTACGCGCGCAGAATCAACGTCCGCAGCGTCGTGTTCGTGGCGATCAGCTGACCGTTCGCCCTCGGGCTGAACGACATGTTGCCGCCGTCAACGCTGCGCCGGACGGAGGCCACGCCGAACGCCGGCTGCTGGCCCGCCGTGCTTGCCGCCAACGCGAGCATGACGATGACGGGAAGCAGACGCCAACGCTTTGAACCTCTTTGAACGGGACCCATGAACTCTTTGAACTCTTTGAACCCCTTGAACCCCTTGAACCCCTTGAACCCCTTGAACCCCTTGAACCTACATAACGAGCACAATCTTCCCAACGTGCTCGCTCGACTCCATCAGCCGGTGCGCCGCGGCGGCTTCGGCGAGCGGGAACGTTCGATAGACGACCGGCGAGACGGCGCCACGTTCGAGGAGCGGCCAGACCTCGCGCCGGAGTGACTCGGCGATTGCGCCCTTCTCCGATACGGTGCGAGGACGCAGCGCGGAACCGGTGATCGTCAGCCTCCGCCCGAGAATCCGTCGGAGGTCTACGGTCGCGAGCGGCTCTCCTTCCATGAACCCGATCACGACCAGCCGGCCGTCCATGGCCAGCGCCGCCAGGTTGCGGTTCACGTACGACCCGCCGACGATGTCGAGGATCAGGTTGACGCCGTGGCCGGCTGTCAGCTCGCGGGCGATCGCCGCGAAGTCCTCCGTCCGATAGTCGATTGCCCGTTCGGCGCCGAGCCGCTCGCAGGCGCGGCACTTCTCCGGCGATCCGGCGGTCGCGAACACCCGCGCGCCGCGCGCGGCAGCCAGCTGGATGGCGGTCGTGCCGATCCCGCTCGAACCGCCGTGGAACAGCGCAGTCTCGCCGGCCTGCAGGCGGCCGCGATCGAACACGTTCGTCCACACCGTAAAGAACGTTTCGGGTATCGCAGCCGCGGCAACCAGGTCGAGCGGTGCGGGCGCGGGCAGACACTGCACTGCGGGCGCCACGCACTTCGCGGCGTATCCACCGCCCGACACCAGCGCACACACCCTGTCGCCGACGCGCAGTCCTCCAACGCCCCCGCCGAGCAGTTCGATCGTGCCGGCAACCTCGAGCCCCGGAATATCACTCGCTCCCGGCGGCGGCGGATAGTGCCCCTGCCGCTGCATCACGTCCGGACGATTGACGCCGGCGGCAGCCACGCGAATCAGCACCTCTCCCACGCCCGGCGCCGGATCCGGCCGCTCGGCCAACCTCAGTACTTCAGGCGGGCCCGGTGAAGAGATTTCGATGCACTTCACTTGGAAGTCGGAAGTTGGGATTTGGGAGTTGCCAGCGAAGAAGGCAGCCGCGGCGACGAGATCAGATCCTCGAACAACTCCCAGCGCCGCGCGGGGTCGGCATCCGTGCCGCCCTGCGATTCGACCCAGCGCGCCACGATGTCTCTGCCGACGGTGTAGTTGATGACATAGCTGCGGTACTGATCGATGAACCTCAAACGCTGCTCGGCCCTGGCGCGCGAGTGCAGCGCGTAGGTCTCGAGCCACCGTACCGCCCCTTCCGTATCGAGCTGTCCGTCGAGGTATCGCCGTGCCGCTTCGTCGCCGGCCGGTCCCAGCCGCTCCACCAGATCGACGACGTCGTAGTAGCGGGCGGCCATCGACGGGTCGAGCCCCGCGGCTGGAAAGACAACGCTTCGCGCAAACGCCACGCGATCGAGTCCGGGAAAGGCGACGTGCACCCCGTAGTCGCCGGTGCCTTCAGCGATCAGCGATTGCGGGGTGAACAGCGGGTACACCGAGAACTCCCGCCAGCCGCGGCCGCGCACGAGGTTTTTCTCCAGAAGCACGTTATAGGCGTGATGACCCGGATACCCCTCGTGACAGGCCAGAACAACGGCCCAGTCCGCATGTATGGGCAGGTCGGTGTTCACCTGGATCACGCTCCGGTAGCCGCCCTGATACCAGTTGTAGGCGCTCCACGTCTTGCCGGTGACATACTCGACGGTGAAGTTTTCTTCGTCGGGCAGCCTGATGTGCTTCAGCGTCCGCACGCGGCATTCGTCGATCGCCGCGCGAAACGTCGCGTCGAGGCGCGCCCTGGGAATAACGAATCGGAGCCGGTATGCCTCATACCGATCGGGGAGCGTGCCGGTGCCAGGAAGCCGCTTCTCGAGCTCCGCCAGCACGTCCAGGAACTCCTGTTCCGTATGCGCCGGCGCCACGGCATCGTAGAGCGCCTTCGACTCCTCGTCGAAGCGCATCGTCGTGCCGGTGAGAATCGCGACGCGGGCGCGGAGCGCCTCGAGCTGACGGGTGAGGTACTGATGCCGCGCGCGAGACGGTTCGGATGCCGACGGAGCGGGGGCAATCGCCGCCAGGTCACCCGCGAGATCGACCGCGGCCTCGTTGATGTCACCCAGCGAGACCTTCATGAGCTCGGCCTCCATCCGCCATTCCGGCGGGCCGTAGTACGCGTCGACGTAATCGCGATCATGCTGGCCCAGCGCCAGCACCAGACGGACGTACCGGTCTGCCAGCGCGTTCACGTCGCTGGCCGGGCGAGGATCCGGGCGCCACCAGGGTGACGAGGCGACGGCGACGGCCGTCAGCAGGATCAGCGCGAAGACCACACGCCGCGTCGTCAATAGCGTTGCCCGATGGTGGGAATCAAATATTCGGAGAACGCCCGCTCGAAGTCGTACGCCGGGGCATAGCCCCAGTCGCGGCGGGCAGCGCCGTCATCGACGTCGGCCGGCCACGAATCGACGATCGCCTGCCGCTTCGCGTCCGTGCGCCATCCCAGCGCGGCGCGCGGGAAGGCGGCGGCGACCACGTCGTGAATCTGCTGCGCCGTCGGGCTGAAGGCGCTGAGGTTGTAGGCGGTCCGCGTCAGCGCCGCGCGCGGTGCGTCGGCGAGGCGAAGCAGCGCATCGATCGCGTCGGGCATCGCCATGAACGGGATGCGCGTGTCAGGACGGACGAAGCAGTCGTACGGCTCTCCCTTCGCGGCCGCGTGGATCATCTCCGGCGCGTAGTCGGACGTGCCGCCCGACGGCACGGTGACCGCGGAAATCAATCCCGGGAACCGCACGCAGCGGAAGTCCACGCAGCCGGGTGGCTGCGCCGCCAGCTGTTTGTAGAACCTCGCGTAATAGCGGCCGAGATGCTCGCAGTACAGCTTGTTGCAGCCGTACATCGTCCGCGGCGTATTCCACGCGTCCTCGTGGACGCGCCCGGCGCGAAGCTTGGTGTCCACGTCGGGAAGGCCGTAGGCGGCGATCGACGACGGGTAGAGAAAGGTCACCGGCCGGCCGTGCGACTCCCCTTCGTGCTGCGCGAACTCGAGGAGGTTCAGCGTCCCCTCGACGTTCACATGATGCGCGGTGATCGGCGTGAACTCGGCGCGTGTCGAAAGCAGTGCGGCGAGATGGATGACGAGATCGACTTCGAACTCCGCGAGGATCCGCTCGAGCAGGTTGGGGTCGGTGATCGAGCCGGTGAACTCGCGGAAGGCCAGCCGGCCAAGCGCCGGATCGAGCGGCGCGATGTCGACCGTCACAATCGGCCGGCCCCACTCGGCGAGGCGCGTGATCAGGCCGTGGCCGATTTCGCCACCCGCGCCGGTGACCAGCGTTACGGGTCTGCGCATCGCACTTGATTATCGTGCGGATCTCGTGGGGCGAGCCTTGCAGGCTCGCCTCGCGAACCCGCAGGGTTCGCGCCACGGGAAACGAAAGCTACGTGCGGAGATAATCACCCTGCCAGTCGCGAACCGCGCGTTTGATGGCGTCGGGCGGCAGGTTTTCCGACATCGCCCGATCGAGCAACGCCGGAAGTTCGGCGTCGGAGGCGAACCGCAGCGCGACGATCTGCGGCATGGCGAGCTTCTGGAGTTCCTGTTCCCGACCGAGCCGCGCCAGCCGGACCTGCATCTCCAACCGGATGATGCGGTTCTGCAACCTCAGCGCGAAGACCCGGACCAGGGAGACCGCGGCGAGAACGGTCCCGGCAAGCGCCACCAGGGTGAACGACACGTAGCCTGGCTGGTCGTACGCGTAGAACACCAGGACCAGCAGCACGACCAGGCCGACAGACCACGTGATCGTCCACGCGGTGGCGCGATACACATGGTTCGCGTATGTCTGCGCTTCCGGCACGGCTCCTCCGCTCAGCGATTGTCGCCGTCGAGCAGGCCGCCGAGACCGCCGAGGATCGAGCCTTCCTCGCGGCGTCCGCCTTGCGCGGCAGGTGCTGCCTTGTAGATCCGGTCGGCCATGCGGCTGAGCGGCAGCGACTGCAGCCATGCACGACCCGGCCCGGTCAGCGTGGCGAAGAACAGTCCTTCTCCCCCGAACAACGCGGTCTTGATCTTGCCCACGAACTGGATGTCGTAGCCGACCGACGGCTGGAGCGCGACGAGACAGCCCGTGTCCACGCGCAGCGTCTGGCCGGCCGCGAGGTCGACGGGATGGAGCGTGCCTCCGGCGTGCACGAAGCTCAGTCCATCGCCCTGCAGGCGCTGCATGATGAACCCTTCGCCGCCAAACAGGCCGACGCCGATTCGCCGCTGAAACGCGATGCCGATCGAGACGCCCTTGGCGGCGCACAGGAAGGAGTCTTTCTGGCAGATCAGCTCGCCGCCGAGCTGCTTCAAGTCCATCGCCAGGATCTTGCCGGGATAAGGCGCGGCAAACGCCACCTGCTGCTTGCCGGCGCCCTGGTTGGTGAAGACGGTCATGAACAGGCTTTCGCCGGTGATCAGCCGCTTGCCGGCACCGAGCAGGGCGCCCATCACGCCCGAGCGCTGGTTACTGCCGTCGCCGAACACCGTTTCCATCTGGATCCCGGGCGTCATGTACATCATCGTACCGGCTTCGGCGACGGCGCTCTCGCCCGGGTCGAGCTCGACCTCGACGAACTGCATTTCGCTGCCGACGATGCGGAAGTCGATTTCGTGGGCGGTGCGGCCGGGCACGATCGGCGGAGGGACGGCGCCAAGGCGCGCGGCGCCGCCGGATGACAGGAATGCCGCCAGCTCGGGGACGTCCTTGAGCGGTGTCCAGTTTTTCATGCCCGCGGTGAAGACCAGCGTGTTGCCGTCGATGGTTCCGTTCCGCAAGTTCGTCACGACGTCGTCCTGCGAGACCGGCCCGACCTGATGGCCGCCGATGGCCATGTACCACTGCTGCTGCGACATTGTTATTGCTCTCCGAAAGTCAAGAGGCAAAAGGCAAAAGGCAAAAGAGAGGGGCAAAAGAGAAGGGCAAAAGGCAAGCTTTCCTTTGCCTTTTGCCTCTTGCCTTTTGACTTACCCACCCAGCTGTCCCTGGTCACCGAGCGCGTCGATGCGCTCGCCGGTATTCTTCTCCAGCGTCTGCACCGTCGCCGGATCGAGATCGAGCAGGTGCGCGAGCTGCGCGAGATAAATACGCTCGGCGCCGGTCACCTGTTCGTCGGCCCGCAGCACGGTGAACGCCAGCACGTAGAGCGTGCCGCGCTCGGCCTGATCGGTCACGCCGGCGACGATCTCGGCGAGCGGCCGTGGATGATTGAGCTCGCGTTCCACGACGTCGCGCACGCCGGCGGACTGGGCCTGCTGCAGCACGACGGCACGTTCCTTCTCCGTCATCACGCCGTCTGCATTGGCGGCGGAGATGGCGAGCCGCACGATCCGCAGCGCGTCGCGATCTTCACCGGCGGCGGACTCCCCGGGCAGCGGCGGTAGTCCCCCGCTGGCCATCGCCGGGGACGCCGGTGATGAACCGCCAACCGCGGGCGACTGAGAGCCGCTGTTCTGAAGCGTCTCGTAGATGCCCCACGCCACGCCGGCCGCGGTCAACAACGTCGTCGGCCGCGTCCAGATCGAGCCGCCGCCGTTCAGAAATCGACGCGCCCGGCGCGAACGCTTGCGCCCGCCGCCCAGGACACTGCTCAACACGCCGTTAATGAGGAAGTCTGGATTCATTTAGGCAGATTCTCGTAATGCAGGATGCAAAATGCAAAATGCAACTAAAACGCTCGCCCTCGTTTCCGTCCTTTTTGCATTTTGAATTCTGCATCCTGCATTTCCGCGCGCGTCATAGCGCACTCCCGACGCGCGGCAACGGCGCCGCCGGCTTCTCCGGCTCGGGCGTGAAGTCTTCGCCGGGGTTGATGAAACGGTCGCTTTCGAACTTGTACTGCTTGTCGTACAGCTGCCGGTAGCGCCCGTTCGCGGCGAGGAGGTCGGCGTGCGACCCGCGCTCGACGATCTCGCCGGCCTCGAGCACCAGGATCTGGTCGGCGCTGCGAATCGTCGACAGGCGGTGCGCAATGACGAACGTGGTCCGCCCCGTTCGCAGGTTACGCAGACCATCCTGAATCATCTGCTCGCTCTCGCTGTCGAGGCTGGAGGTCGCTTCATCCAGAATCAGAATCCGCGGATCCGCCAGGATGGCACGGGCGATCGAGACGCGCTGCCGCTGGCCGCCCGAGAGCTTGATCCCGCGTTCGCCGACCACGGTGTCGTACCCGTTCGGAAACTGGTTGATGAACTCGTCGCAATGGGCGACACGGCAGGCGTGCTTGATCTCGTCGAGCGTGGCGCCGGGACTCGCGTAGCCGACGTTCTCGGCGATGGTGCCGTCGAACAGGAAGTTCTCCTGCAGGACCGACGCCAGCTGGTGGCGGTAATCGAGGAGCCGCATGGACTGCAGATCCTCGCCGTCAACCAGGACGCGTCCCCGCGTGGGGCGGTTGAACGCCATGACAAGGCTGATCAGCGTGCTCTTGCCGGAGCCGCTCGAGCCGACGAGCGCGGTCGTCGTCCCCGCGGCCGCGTCGAACGACACGCCGCGGAGGACGGGCTGTCCGGCGGTGTACTCGAACCACACGCCGTCGAAGGCGACATCGCCGCGGATGCGGCCCGGCTGTTGCCGTTGGGCATCCTCGTCCAGCTCGGTCGGCATGTCGAGGATTTCGCGAATCCGATCGAGGCCGGCAAAGGCCTCGGTAATCTGTGTCCCGATCGACGCGATCGAGACGAGCGGCGCCGCGACGACGCCGATGAGGAAGATGTAGCTCACGAGCTCGCCGAGCGTCATCTCGCCGGCGATGACCGCACGGCCGCCGAGCCAGATCATCAGCACGGCAATGATGCCAACGATGAAGGTGCTGCCCGCCGTCGTCGCCGACACGCCGGTCATCGACTTGGCGATGTTGCGGAACAGCCGGTGCGCCCCCTTGGTGAAGACGATCTCCTCGCGCTTCTCCGCCGTGTATGACTTGACCACGCGGATGCCGCCCAGCGCTTCGGTGAGGCGGCCGGTCACCTCGGCGTTGATCTTCCCGCGCTCCCGGAACAGCGGACGCAGCGTGCGGAAGGCGTAGGCCATCCCGAGGCCGAACGCGGCGAGCACGACGATGGTGATGGCCGTCAGGCGCCAGTTCAGAAAGATCAGCAGGCCGAGACCGAGCGCCGCGCTGACGAAGCCGCCGACGAGCTGAACGAGACCGGTGCCGACGAGATTGCGGATGCCTTCGGCGTCGCTCATGATGCGCGAGATCAGCACCCCGGTCTGCGTGGAATCGAAGTAGCGGACCGGCAGCCGCATGACGTGCGCCTGCACACGCTTGCGCATGTCGGTAATGGCACGCTGCGCGGCAACGCCCAGAATCTGCGACAGCACGAACGACGTCACCGCCTGGACCGCCGTCGCGCCGAGCACAATCAGCACGATGGGGGTCAGCAGCTCGACGCGCTTTTTCGTGACCACTTCGTCGATGAGGAACTGCGGCGCCAGCGGCGCGACCATGCTGGCCAGGCGGCTGACGAGCATCAGCGACAGGCCGATAGACAGCCGACGGCGGTGCGTCCAGACCAGCTCGCGCGCTTCGCGCCAGGCGGCGGAGGCGCTGACTTTCTTCTTGGGCTCGGGGCTGCTCACCGGAACGTGAACTGTACTACGCCGGCCGTGCTCGCCGGTTCCCCGCATACCGAAGCTCAGATGCCGCGCCATGCCATAATGTCGATCGCGTTCATGAGTGACCTGAAACGACCGCGCACCGACACGGCCGAACAAACGGAAACCCGGCCGCGCGGGCCGCGAACGGCCAGTTCGACGACGACACGCGGCATCCGCATCGAAGTCCGCAGCGAGTTCCTGCCCGAGCGCAGCTCGCCGAGAGACGGATCGTACTTGTTTCAGTACGACGTGCGCATCTCCAATGTCGGTTCAGAGACGGCCCAGCTCATCTCCCGCGAATGGATCATCACCAACGCCGACGGCGAGGTGGAACGCGTGAAGGGACCAGGGGTCATTGGCGAACAGCCGGTGCTGCAGCCGGGCAGCTCGTTTGAATACACGAGCTACTGCCCGCTGAAGACGGCGGTCGGCTCGATGCAGGGAAGCTATCAGATGGTCACGGCCAACGGCGAGCGGTTCGACGCCGCCATCGCGGCATTTACGCTCGCCGTGCCCAACGCACTGAACTGAAGGGTCCGCCTGAAGGCGGACACTACGTCTAACTGAAGCTCGCCAGCGCTTCTTTCTCGCTCTCGTAGGAATCGAACACCGTCACCAGCTTCGTCACCACCAGCAGATCCTTCAGCTTCTTGGTGGTATTCGCCAGCCGCAGCGCCCCGCCCTGGTTCTTCGTCGTCGCGTGAATCTGTACGAGCTGACCGAGCCCGGCGCTGTCCACATACGCCACGCCGCCGAGATCGAGCACGATCTTTTTCTGCCCCTGCTGCAGGAGGCTCTGGATCTTGTCTTTCAGAAGGACGTCACCGCCCTGATTCAACGTGATATCCCCGGTGATGTGGACGACCGTTATGTCGCCGGCCATCTTCTGGTCGATCTGCATTCCGTCCTCCTGCTGTGTCGCGCCCGCCCGGGCGCGATGCCCCGCGATTCTATATCAGCGTTTCGACACCCGTTTTTGCCGTTTGGCTCCCCTTCGGTGGCGCGAACCCTCCGGGTTCGCGTGGCGAGCCTGAAAGGCTCGCCCCACGAAATCGAGAAGTTAGTGGGGCTGTCCTCTGTAGCGCAGGACCAGGCCGGTGATGTCGTCGCCCTGCGGCGTTCCCTGGGAAAAAAGCCGCACGGCCTCGAACAGCCGCTCCAGGACGGCGGCAGGCTTTCCGCCGTGGCAGCCGCTCATCGCCTCGATCAATCGTTCACGCCCGAACTCGTCGCCGCCGGCGTTTCGCGCCTCCGTCACGCCGTCGCTGCAGATCACGACGAGGTCTCCGGGATCGAGCGTGACGCTGTCGAATTCGTAGGTCGCACCCGGCAACAGGCCGAGCACCGGGCCTCCCGCCTCGAGCCATGAAATGCCGTCGCGCTTCAGCACCAGCGGCGGCTCCTGGCCGCCGTTCGAGTAGCTCAGATGGCCGGTCACGTCGACGACGCCGTGAAACATCGTCGCGAAGCGCGCTTCGATGGCGCGGCGCAGGAGCGCGTTGTTGACGCGCGTCAGCGTATCGGCCGGATCGGCGCTCACCGGCGCCTGGGCGATGAAGTTGCTCTGCACGGCCGCCGCGAGGAGCGCCGCCGGAGCGCCCTTTCCAGCCACGTCGCCGAGGCCGAAGCCGAAACCGCGCGCGCCGAGATCGAGATAGTCGAAGAAGTCGCCGCCAACGGTGCGGCACGGCACCGAGGACGCGGCGAGATCCACGAACGACGTTTCGAAGGATCCGGTCGGCAGCAGCGCCTGCTGGATCTGCGCGGCAACGAGCAGGTCGCGCTCGATGCGCGCCTTCTCGGCGGCTTCGGCGTAGAGGCGGGCGCTTTCGATCGCCAGCGCGGCCTGGGTGGCGAACGCTTCCAGCGACGACCGCGTCTGCTGCGACAGGATCGTGCTCCGTTCGCGGCCGTCGAGATACAACACGCCGATCACCCGCGGCACAATGCCCTGGTCCGCCGACGCGACCATCGGACTGACGCTCAGCGGCACACATAGGACGTGACGGATGCCGATGGCAATCGTGCCGTCGTGCAGGCCGGCGAGGTTCCCTTCCATCAGGTCGCCGACGATGCGGCTTTCGCCGGTCTGGAACACCTCGCGCGGAATCTTCGCGCTGGTCGTGAACGACGTGCCGGGGAGCGTGATCTTGCCCTTGCCCCGCGCCGTCTTGAACTCCAGCTCCCCGTCCGGCCGTGCCAGCATGATGAACCCGCGCTCGGCCTTGGTGACGTCGATCGCCGAGTCGAGCACCAGCGTCAGCACCTCCTCGAGCACGCGGCCGGAGCCAAGCGCGCGCAGGCCGTTGAGAATCGCCGCCATCTGCCGCAGGTCCGCATCGGAGCCGATCTCGCGCAAGCCGGAGATGTGCGTGGAGGAGCTGGCCTCCGTCATGAATACCAGCTCGATGGCATCGGTGCGACCCAGGCGGATGCGATCCCCGTGCTCGAGCGCGCGTTCGGTGATTTGCTCGCCGTTGACGAACGTGCCGTACCGCGAGCCGCGATCCCGCAGCAGGTATCGCGCGCCATCCTGGGCAATCTCGGCGTGCTCGCGGGAGACGTCGGCGTTCACGAGCTGCAGATCCGCCGCGGTCCGCCGGCCGATGAGGAAGATCGCCTTGTCGACGGGGACGACGCGCCGGCCGCTGCTGTCGGTAACCTGGAGGCGCGCGTCCATCAGACCGGTTTGGCCTTGAGCAGGCCGACCTGGATCAGCAGGCCGGTGAAATCGTAGACACGGCGCTCGGAGGCGATGCGTCCGTCGCGAAACGTGTGAAAGAGCCCGCAGCGGAAGGTAACCTTGCGGCGCGTCGGCGTCATACCCATGAACCCGCCGTTGTCCGTGCCGGTCACGCGCACCATCTGTGCGGCGGTGTCCCCGTCGATGAGCAGCATCTCCTGCTGGAGCTTGAAGTCGGGGAATGCCGCGAAATAGGTCTCGTACACCCTCTCGATCGCCTCGCGGCCGCTCGCCGCGCCCCCCGCGAGCGGGCTCTCCACGGTCGCGTCCTCGGTATAGTCGGCAGCGAGGGCGACGGCGTCGAGCCGATCCCACGCCTGCTGACGCCGCCCAAAGAACGCGGTGATCTCCTCGTGGGTCATCGCTCTTCCTAATGCGGGCGCACCGGAGCGGTGTCGTCCCGGCGGACAATCGACCGCACCGCCGTCGTCACGATCCGCCGGCCCTCGGCGACGATCTCCATCCGCAGACCGACGCCGATCCAGCCGATTTTGAGCAGGTTCCCGCCGACGCTGGATCCCTCGACGTGCGCACGGGTCGGATCCGGGAAGAACGCTCCCCCCTGGATGACGATGTCCGCCGCGTGCGAGACGACGATCCGGTAGGACGTGTTGCGAGTCTGCACCGTCAGCTCGGTCAGCGGCTCGAGCTGGCGAAGCGCCACGCCGGGCCCGCTCGTGGCGGCGGCAAAACCGTCAAGCGTGGCGGCTTCGGTGGGGACCGTTCGGTCCAGCAGTGGACGGATGACGCTTGAATCCGAGGACATCAGCGAATCAGGCCGCGATTATAACGCCGCGCGGTGCACCTCAGCCGCGAGCGAGCGTCACGCAGGACGGGCTTCAGTGTGTCATTCGAAACGCAGCGCTTCGAGCGGGCTGATCCGCGCCGCGCGGCGTGCCGGCAGCCAGCACGCGACGATGGTGACCACAATCAAAGTCAACGCGGTGGCCACGAACACCTTCGGATCACGTGGACTGACCTGGAAAAGCAAGGATTCGATGAAGCGGCTACCGGCCACCCCACCCGTTACACCGACAAGGACGCCGATGACGGCGACGAGCGCGCACTGCCGCACAACCTCGGTTGCCACGCTTCCGGGGGTGGCACCAAGGGCAAGGCGAACGCCGATCTCCCCGGTGCGCTGCGTCACGATGTAGGACATGACCCCGTAGATGCCGACCAGACCAAGCACGAGGGAAACCGACGCCGCAATCGCGAGCAATACCATCGTGAACGCCATCTGCGCGGACGCTCGGTCGAGAACGTCGCCCAGCGTTTTGACATCTGCCAGCGCCAGCTTTGCGTCAATCGTATCGATCGCGCGGCGAACAGAAGGTACCAGGGAAAGTGGCGGTGTGATCGAGCGAACGACGTAAGTCATGACCGAGATGTCGGGACCTGTTGACACGAGATCAGTCGGCGGCATCCCAGGGCCGCCGGCGATCGACATCGGCATGAAAAGCTTAGGGGCAGGTGTGCTCTCGTTCAGCGCCCTCGTCGTCGTGTTTGCGACCAGGCCCACGACAGTGAGCCAGGCGTCTGACCGTCCGAATGACACGCGCCTGCCGACTGGATCCTCATGCGGAAAGTATGCGCTCGCGAGCGCGCTGTTGATCACGACAACCGGCGCGCGCTGCTCCACGTCGCGACGATCGATGGCGCGCCCCCGCAGTAGACGCATACCCATCGTCTCCACGTAACCGCCAGCAACCGCCCGAAACGAGACAATCGGCGGAATCGTCCCCGGCGGTTCGACGCGACCCTCCGCTCGCATCGTGTTCCCCATGCATCCGCCGGCAAGCGGCAGGCATGTCGACGCGGAGACCGCGATGACCCCGGGAATCTCCTTCATCCGGTCGAGCATCGTCTGATGTGCGGTGGCGGCGGCATCACGGCTGGTGTATTCGGTTTGCGGCAATCCGACGCGAAATGTCAGCGCAGAGGCGCTGTCGAACCCGGGATCGACGGCCAGCAGGTTCTGAAAGCTGCGGACCATCAGGCCGGATGCCAACAGGAGCACCAGGGCCAGCGCAACCTGCCCGCCCATCAACAGGCGGCGCGTGCGATGGCGGCTGCGACTCGCCGTATTGCCGCGTCCGCCGTCATGCAACATCGCCGCAAACGATACGCGATGGAGGAGTGGGAGCGCGCCAAACACAAGGCCCGCCACCGTGCTCAGCGCGAGCGTGAAGGCCACTCCGACCGGATCGAGACGGACCTCGTCAAGCCGCGGCAGGCTCGGTGGACCGAAAGTCACGAGGAGGCGGACGCCAGCCCACGCGACCGCTAATCCGATCATCCCCCCAACAACTGCGAGCAGCGTACTCTCAGTCAGCAGCTGACCTGCGATCCGGATCCGCGCTGCACCGAGGGCGCGGCGAACCGCCAGTTCGCGTTGCCGCGCTTCAGAGCGAACCATGAAGAGGTTTCCCACATTCACGCACGCGATCAGCAGTACGAGGCCGACAGAGGCCAGCAGGATCCAGAGGACACGCGTGACACTGCCGATGGTCGCCTCTTTCAGCGTGATCGCCACCGATGTCAGCCCCCCCGTGGTGACGAGCCCGACTGCGAAAGGTTCGCCAGGGTAGACCTGTGGCACATCGCCGATCAGACGAGTGAGTTCGGCGCGCGCGTCGTCCACTGTCACTCCGTCCCGCAGCCGCGCCACGCCAAAATGCGTGAAAATACCAAATCCGGCCGCCCGTGAAAGCTGGTCAGGCAGCCACACCTCGACCCGAACGGCAGAATGAGGAAACGCAAACGACGGTGGCATGATGCCGACGACCTGCGTCGCGACACCGCCAAGCGTAATGAACTTGCCGACAATGTTCGGATCGCCGCCGTAGCGGCGCTGCCACACCCCATGCGACAAGAGAGCAACCCGAGGAGCGCCTGGTTCCGCCTCTGTACTCGTAAACCAGCGGCCACGGGCTGGAGCAACCCGCAGCACGGATGCGAGAGATGGAGTGGTGTAGCCGATGGGCAAGCGCTCAGGGACGCCGTGACCGGTGATGGTCATTTCAGAGGGCCGATATAACGCCAGGGCCGCCAGAGTCCGCGCGCGATCGGCGTAGTGAAAGTAGAGTCCCGGCGGCATCGAGGTGAAGCGGGGAACATTCTGTCGGGGCACGCTGTGATCCAGTGTGATCACCCGGTCAGAATCCGGGTACGGCAACGGGTTCAGCACGACATGCTGGACCACCGTGAAGATCGACGCGGTTGCACCGACGGCGAGCGCGAGGGTCATGGTGGCAACGGCCGTAAAGCCCGGATTCTTACGCAGCGCGCGCACCGCGTATTGGAGATCACGCACAAGGGTCTCGACGACCGGCGTGCGGATCTCGTCGCGCACGCGCTCCTTGGAGCTTTCCGCGCCTCCAAACGTGATCAGTGCCCGGCGCCGAGCCTCGTGGGGAGCCAGGCCGGCGCGAATGTTTTTCTCGGTTTGCTGATCGATGTGGAATCGAATCTCGTCGCGGAGACCCGCCTCCAGCTCATCGCGCTTCCGGAGCGAGCGAAGGGTCCGCCAGATCTCCATCACACTGCGCATGGACCGCCTCCGCTACTCGACGGACGCCACGAGCACCAAGTCAATGGCGCGTGTCATCCGGCGCCAGTGCGCGAGCTCCTCCGTCAGTTGACGGCGTCCCTTCGGCGTGAGGGAGTAATACCGGGCGCGCCGATTGTTCTCAGTCACCCGCCAGTCGGAATGAATGAACCCCTGGCGTTCGAGCCGATAGAGTGCCGGATATAGCGTGCCCTGGCCGAGCTGCAGCACGCGCTCGGACCACTGCTCGATGCGTTCGGTGATGCCCCAACCGTGCATCGGCTCGAGCTGGAGCGCCCTGAGGACGAGCATATCGAGCGTCCCCTGCAACACATCGCCCTTTCCCTTCGTCACGTCGGTTCCCTTCGATAGACGAAAGGAGGCTATCAGTTGTTCCTTTCGAACGTCAAGGGAAGAACGGGAATCAGCCTGGCGGATGGGTGTCTGCGTGTCAGTCCAGGTGCGCGCGGGCGGAGTCGCCCATTTCGACGCCGCCGGCGGGAAAATATTCCTTCCAGCGCGACGAGACGAGCGCCGCGGTGTCGTCGCGGGCGACGAGCTCCTGCGGAAAGCCAGGCTTCAGGCGGGCGTCGATGACGATCGGACCCTGGTAGGCAATCTGGTTCCGGACGATGCGCCGTCCGGCGGAGTGAATGTCCGCCGCCGGTTCGAACCGCGTGAACGTCGTCCACAGGAAGTTCATGTCGCTGCGCGCGGCGCGCGCGGGCTCGTCCGTGATCACCACCAGCGGCCAACCCGCGAAGGCGGCATCCTGCGCCAGCCGTTCGGCGGCACCACGCTCGCTGGCGTAGGACGGCGCTCCGACCACGAGGCATCCGCCGCAGAAGACGCGTATGTCGGTCACGCCCTGCGGCGCGATGCCGCTGAACTGCCGCGGCAGATCCCGGACCGGATCGCCTAGTCCGAGCCACACGCCTTTCGACCCCTCGTTGACCGCCGGACCGGTGTAGTCGAGCGTGTCCATCGACAGATTCGAGAACACGTACAAGTCCGTCTCGGGATGCGTGCGCGCGAGCAGGTGCTCGAGCGTCTGGCGGAAGTTGCGCACGTCGACATGGCGGTCGGTCACGAACAGGAATTTCGTCAGCGACAACTGCCCTTCGCCAAGAATGCGGAACGCGCTGGCCATCGCCTCGCGCTTATAGCGCTGCTTCACCACCGCCGTGGCGAGGGAGTGATATCCCGTCTCGCCGTACGACCACAGCTGCTCCACTGCCGGCATCACCATCGGAAACAGCGGCGACAGCAGCTCCTGAAGCAGATCCCCGATGAAGAAGTCCTCCTGGCGCGGTTTGCCGACCACCGTCGCCGGATAAATCGCATCGGCGCGATGGGCGATGCGCGCGGCCGTGAAGACCGGATAGTCGTGCTGCAGCGAGTAATACCCGTAATGGTCGCCGAACGGTCCTTCCGGCCGCCGCCGCTGTGGCGGCACTTCGCCGATGAGCGCGAATTCAGCGCTGGCGATCAGCGGATGCGGCCCCTGGCCGTGGATCTGCGGCAGACGCTCGCCGGCAATCAGCGACGCCAGCATCACCTCCGGCACGTTTTCGGGCAGCGGCGCGATGGCGGAGAGAATCAGCGCCGGCGGCCCGCCAAGAAACACGGTGGCGGGGAGACTCTCTCTACGCTGTTCGGCAACCGCGTAGTGGTAGCCGCCGCCCTTGCCGATCTGCCAGTGCATCCCGGCGGTTCGGGCATCGTAGACCTGCATGCGATACATCCCCAGGTTGCTGGCGCCGGGGCGATCGGGATGCGTCGTGTAGACGAGCGGCAGGGTGATGAACGGGCCGCCATCCTCGGGCCACGACGTGATCACGGGAAGCTGCCCGAATTGCACGTCCGCCGTCACCCGTTCCATCACCGGGCCGTTCGCGACCCGGCGCGTGCCGACCCTGAACAGCTCGCGACCAACGTCGCGGGCATCCCACAGCTTTGCCGGCGTCGGCGGCAGCAGCGTCTCGGCCAGGTGCACCAGGCGCTTGATCAGCTGCAGCGGCCGCGTGCCGAACGCGAGCTCGGCGCGGCGGGCGGTGCCAAACAGGTTGGTCGCCAGCCGGAATGGCGAGCCCTTGACGTTCGTGAACAGCAGCGCCGGCCCTCCGGCGGCGATCACGCGGCGATGGATCTCGGCGACCTCGAGATAAGGGTCGACCGGCGCGTCCACCGTGACGATGGCCGCGTCACGGCGGAGGAGGTCGATGAAGGATCGGAGGTCGGGGAACACGATTCTCAACCACGAAGAGCGCGAAGAACGCGGCCTTCGTGGTTCATCGGGTGAGCTTCCGGTACTTGATCCGGTGCGGCGTGTCCGCCTCGGCGCCGAGCCGCCGCCTGCGATCCGCCTCGTAGTCCTGGTAGTTGCCCTCGAACCACACCACGCGGCTGTCGCCCTCGAAGGCGAGCATGTGCGTGGCGATGCGATCGAGGAACCAGCGATCGTGGCTGATGACCACCGCGCAGCCGGCGTAGTTCACCAGTGCTTCTTCCAGCGCGCGCAGGGTGTCGACATCCAGGTCGTTGGTCGGTTCGTCGAGCAGGAGCAGATTCGATCCGCGCTGCAGGAGCTTGGCCAGGTGCACGCGGTTCCGCTCGCCGCCCGACAGCGTGCCGACCTTGCGCTGCTGCTGCGCGCCCTTGAAGTTGAACCATGAGACGTAGGCGCGCGACGCCACCGTGCGCTTGCCGACCTGCAGCTCGTCTTCCCCGCCGGTGATCTCCTCCCAGACGCTCTTGTTCGCGCCGAGCGCATCGCGGCTCTGATCGACGTAGCCGACCTCCACCGTCTCGCCCAGCCGCAGCGTGCCGCCGTCCGGTCTTTCTTGCCCGGTGATCATCCTGAACAGCGTCGTTTTGCCGGCGCCGTTGGGGCCGATCACGCCGACGATGCCGCCGCGCGGCAGCGTGAAGGAGAGATCGTCGATCAGCAGAAGGTCGCCGTAGGCCTTGCGCAGACCGCACGCCTCGACGACGAGGTCGCCAAGCCTGGGCCCGGGCGGGATGTAGATTTCAACCTGTTCGAGCTTCTGCGCCGTGTCTTCGTTGAGCAGCTGCTCGTAGGCGTTCAATCGCGCCTTGCCCTTAGCCTGCCGCGCACGGGGCGCCATGCGGATCCATTCGAGCTCGCGCTGCAGCGTCTTCTGGCGTTTGGTCTCCGACTTCTCTTCCTGGGCGAGCCGCTGCTGCTTCTGATCAAGCCAGGAGGAGTAGTTGCCCTTCCAGGGGATGCCGGAGCCGCGATCCAGTTCGAGGATCCATTCCGCGACGTTGTCGAGGAAGTAGCGGTCGTGGGTGACGGCAACGACGGTTCCCTTGTATTCCTTGAGGAACCGTTCGAGCCAGGCGACCGATTCGGCGTCCAGATGGTTCGTCGGCTCGTCGAGCAGCAGCAGATCGGGCGACGTCAGCAGCAGCCGGCACAGCGCGACCCGTCGACGCTCGCCGCCGGAGAGCGTCGTCACGTCGGCGTCCGGCGACGGACAGCGCAGCGCGTCCATCGCCAGCTCGAGCTGCGAGTCGATCTCCCAGGCGTTCGAAGCGTCGATGCGATCCTGCAGCCGGCCCTGCTCCTCGAGGACCTTGTCCATCTCCTCGGGGGAGAGGTCCTCGCCGAGCTTCATGTTCAGCTCGTCGTAGCGATCGAGCAGCGCCTTGATCGGCGCCACGCCCTCTTCGACGTTGCCCTTGACCGTCTTGTCCGGATTGAGGCGCGGCTCCTGATGGAGGAACCCCACCGAAATCCCGTCGGCGGGGTACGCCTCGCCGATGAACTCGTTGTCCTCGCCGGCCATGATCTTCAGCAGCGAGCTCTTGCCGGCGCCATTGAGGCCGAGCACGCCGATCTTCGCGCCCGGGAGAAACGACAGCCAGATGTCCTTGAGAACGACGGCGTCGGGAGGATGAACCTTCCCGAGGCCTTTCATTGTGTAGATGTATTGCATTCAGTTGGAGCTCAGTGGGTTCACTGGTTCAACAGGTTCAGCAGGTCCTGTTCCGAGATTCGACGCGACGCATCCGCCCAGTATATCCCCGCTAAACTGCGCTCATGCGCAGCCGCAGCGCCGCCGCGATCGCAGACGCCCGCGCCACGCGTCTTGCCGCGATGACACCGGACGCGCGCGTTCGACTGCTCGTCCAACTGCGTGAAGACGGTCTGGCCAGTTCCATGGCCGCGCACCAGCTCGATCGGCGGTCCGCGATCGCGCGCATTAAAGCGACACGCCGGTTCGGACGGCGTCCGTCCAGGTCGGCGGACGTGGATGAACCCTGAGCCGGTTTGTCGCGTGCTGGACGCGCTTGGCGTGCGCGCACAGGTCGACACGCGCCGTGGGGATGCCGACGATCCGCTTGGTGGCGTCGTCGATCTTCTGCTCCGTGACGGGACCGACTGGCAGGATCTCCTGGCTGCATCAGACCCCGGGTCCGCCTGAAGGCGGACACTACGCCATCGAGGCGCGGAAATCACGATTTCAGCAGGTCCTGTCCAGCGGTTCAGCCAAGGACCATCCTCACAATATCTGCAACTTCTGCGCAGTTACGGTGTTCTAGGGACAGTGGCATCGCTGGAGGCCGGTGTGCGTCACCTGATATTTGCCTTCCTCTTGTCCATTTGTGTGGCCGTGCCGCGGGGAGCGCCACAGCCGGCTGGACCCCGTTTCGACGTCGTGTCGATCAAACCCAACAACTCGCCGGATCCCGGCGGACGTAACGCACTCGAACCCGGAACATATACCGGCATCGGCGTGACGCTGCGGCGGATCATCGCGCTTGCGTATCTGCCCATTCCGGCCAGCCGGATCGACGGAGGCCCGTCGTGGCTCATGACAGACCGCTTTGACGTGCGCGCGAAGTTCGAAGGCAACCCGTCAGGCGAGCAGCTCCGGCTCATGATGCGGGCGATGCTGGCTGACCGGTTCAAACTGCGGGTGCATACCGAAATGCGGCCGACGCGGGTGTATGCCCTCCAGGTCGATCGCGCCGGCACGCGCGGTCCCTCGCTTCAACCCGCCGAGATCGATTGCGCCAATCGTCCTCAGAGTAACCAGCCGAATGTGCCGTGGTGTGCCTTTCAGTACACGGACGGATTGCTGCGGGGTCGTGGGGTCACACTGGATCAGATTGCCGGGGAGTTGACGGCCGGGCGCATCGTGGTCAACCGGACGGGATTGACCGGACGATATGACGTCGAGTTGCGCTGGACACCCGACCCGGGCACGGCAACCGATGCCGACGCACCGCCGGGCCTCGTGACCGCCCTGCGCGAGCAGCTGGGACTGCGGCTACAGCCCGACACAGCAATGCTCGAACATCTCGTGATCGATTCCGCCGAACGCCCGACTCCCGACTGATCCCTGATTCCTGGTCCCCGGTCCCTGATCCCTGATCCCTGATCCCTGATCCCTGATCCCTGATCCCTGATCCCTGGTCCCTGATCCCTACTTCCCCGCCGGGATCACGATGTCGAGCCAGCGATCTCCCGGCGACGGCCGTGCGGTGAGCTCAGGCTGCGCGTGCGCGCCAGGTCGTTCAGCCTCGGCTCTTCCGCCTAACGATAAGATCGCGGAAATGGCCTCGAAGGGCATGACAGTCGCCGCAGCCATGAAGCTCGGCGGCAGCCTACCGGATGTCGAGCGGACGACGTCGTGGGGCGCACCGACGCTCAAAGTGCGGGGAAAGATGATGGCGTGTCAGGCCATCAACAAGGCGGCCGAGCCGAATACCCTCGTCGTCTGTATGCCGATCGAGGAGCGTGACGAACTGATCGCCGCCGACCCGGATACTTACTACCTCAAACCACACTACGAGGACTACCCGTGTGTCCTCGTGCGATTGGCGCGGATCCAACCCGACGCGCTTCGGGATTTGATGCGCATGGGATGGGAGTTCGCTCGCTCGAGGACGAAGACGAAATCGGCGCGCTCCGTCAGCGGCCGGCCGCGCGGTAGCCGCTGACGCGCACGCGAAGCGGCACTGCGGTCCGGTCCGCAAACGAGCCGGTTACGGCGAGCGTCGTCCCGGCGCGGAGCAGTACAGGCTTCTTGAACACATACGGAGTCGGCCACTCGGCTGGCGGATCCTTCGCGAACAGCAGCACCTCGGTCGCGCCTGAACGCGAGCGCGCCGATACCTCGACGGCCGTCAGCCCGGGCGGCACGTCGGGCCACAGGGCTACGGCGTAGGTATCGGACGGCACGGTGGCTTGCCCGCGCACCCTGGCCGGGCGATCGGTCCGCGCTTCAATCGTCAAGTCGGCGTCCATCGCCGCGCGGGCAGACTCGGAAAAAAATAGTCCCAGCGTTCCACGCTCGACCGCCGGCGCACCGCCGGCCCGATAGTGGATCTCGGCCACGATGCGCGACCCGGGCGCGAGCCGATGGCCCACGTTTGGCGGCAGCTGTGCGAACCCGTACCAAGGGGTCCAGCTGCCGAGCCATTGTCCGGTTTGTTCGACGGTGAAGAACACCGCCCGCACGGCACGGCGGTTGCCCGGCTGATACTCGAGTGCGCGCAGATGCCGGATCGATGTGATCCCGGGGTCGACCACGACCCGCGCAACATTGGCTGCCGGCGGCAGCGCCGCCGCGATCTCGCGCGTCAGCTCCGGCGTCCCCACCTGCCAGTGCCCGTCATGCCGCTCGGCGCGGATCTCGCGCGGCCGCGGCCGATCGGGATCCTGCACGTTGAGGAACACGCGCCCGGCATTTCTCGGCCCCAGACCCTCGACCCACGAGACGACGAACTGCATCTCGCGCAGCGTGAGGCCGTTGTCGTTCGCGAAGTCGCCGTAGCCGGGCACCGCAGCCCACGGCGGCATGTGCCGCGCGATCACCGCGGCGCGGATGCTGCGCCCCTTCAGCCAGGTCTCTTCGTAGGTGGAGAGCGGGAACGACGGACCATCGGCCGAATGGCACATCACACAGTGCGCGTTCAACACACGCACGATCTCACGGTCGAAGAGGACGGTGGTGGTCAGGGTCTCGTGAGAGGAGACCGACCCTGCCCCTGCGACGAGACCGACGACACACGACACACCGAGGCAGTGAGGCACTGAGGATTTCATTTGACGTCCGCGGCGGCGACCTCGAAGGTGAATGCGAACGTGTGGAGCTTGTCGTTGCGCCGGAACTGCGTCCACGCGCGATAGCGGCCGGGCTTCGGCATCAGCCCTTCGAACGTCACGTCCGGACCGCCCCGCAGCTTCTCCAGGTCGGCTCCTGGCGGAATCAGAAACCTGGGTTCCGCCGCATCGTCATCCGCCATCGCCAGGATGTCGAGCGGGTGCGAGTGGACGTAGTCGGTCATGTCCTCGCTCATGATGAGCGTGTGGCCGAACGCGCCGAGGTAGGTCTGCAGGTCGGTGACCGGGCGCCCGGTGGCCGTGTCGGTCAGGTGAAAGTTCATGTGACCGTAGACGCCAGCCACGAAGGTCGGCGGATCATAGGCGACCGTCGCGGTGATGCCCTCCACCCGTTTGGTGAGGCCGCGATCCGGCACCAGCCTGGCGCTGTCGCCCACCAGGTCGCCGCCGTACCCCGCAGTCACGAGCGGGCGCGCAGCAAACTGCGGCGCACCGCCCGCCGGGAGGAAGTCGGACAACAGCTTGTAGTACCCCGGCTTCGGGAGCGTCACGTCGATCGTCCACGTGCCGTCGGGACGCATCTCCGGATGAATGTGCTCGAAATGCGTCATGTCCTGGCTGATGACGAAGAGGTGGTACTCCTTCTCGTGGACGGGAACGAACTTCGTCACCGCGGCGCCGGTGCCCGGATGAAACGCCTTGAAACGCAGCGTCGCTTTCTGTCCCGGCCGCACCAACGCGGGAACGGTCTCGACCTCGAGCGGATAATCACGGACGTCGAACGCGGCGGCGCGCACGAGATCCATCCCGCAGCGGGGACATTTCCCGCTCGCCTCCATGGTGTAGTCGGGATGCATCGGGCAGGTCCACGCGGTTTCGGTTTCAGCCGACTGGTCTAGAGCCGGGCGCTGTGCCAATGCCGCAACGGCAACGAAAACGATCAGACACGACACACCGAGACACCGAGACACCGAGAATCGGAATGCAAACCGTCTCGGTGCCTCACTGCCTCGGTGTGTCGTCATCGTGGATTACCGGTGCGGGCTCGTCGCGTTCCCCTCGTACACGCCCGACCCGGGGCCTGGCAGCTCGCTGGCGCGCGGACCGGTGTACCTCGCGACGTGCAGGCCCGTGTCGTTGTCGACCCAGTAAATCAAGCCGTCGCGAAACACGGGATAGGTGCGCGCGATGCCGTGCGGCAGCGTCAACGCGTATCCGACTTCCCGTGGTGTCTGCGGAATCGAGATGTCGATCGCGCGCAGCCCGTGCGCGTACCAGGTGTTGAAGATCAGGTTCTTGAAGACGGTCGGGTTGTGATTCTGCTGCGGAATGCGCCGGCGCGGCTGGCCGTTCGGCTCGGTGATGGCCTGGTCGAAGCACTGCTCCGGCTGGTTGTCGGGCACGGCGAAGGCGCCGATCATGTACGGCGCGATCTCGGACTCCACCGACACCATCCGGGCGTAGTTGAGCGGGCACCCGCCGTTCTCGTCGGTCAACCAGACGTATGCCGGCCGCTGCTTCGTGTTGCCGCGGACGAGGGCCGGACGATCGGGAACGAACACCGCGCTGTGCGTGCCGGTGGGCTGGGCGTTGACCGGTGGGTAGACGTCGAAGCGCGACCTGGTCAGCAGGACCAGATACCGCTGCGCCTTGGCCTGCGGCGACGCGCTCGAGGCGAGGAACGCCTTCAGCCCCGGATCGTTGTTGACCACCATGTGGACGCAGTCGTCGGCGATATCGGGCAGCTTCGCCGGGTCGATCACTCCATCAACGGCCGCAATCGTCGAGCGCCGGTTGCATTTCGCCGAGCCGTCGGCGATCGCGGCGTTCGTATTCCTGGCAATGGCTTCCGTGTCGAGCACGTAGAAACCGGCCGTCGTCCCCGCTACGTAGACGCGCTCGCCGTCGGGCGTGACCGACAGCGAATGCAGCTTGTTCTGCTGCCGGTTCTGGAAGTTGCCGGCCTGCCCGGCGCGGCTCTTCTGATCGCTGAAGTCGAGGAAACGGCCGTCGGCAAATAGCCCGGTCGGGTCGGGACGCTCGTCGAGCAGCGGGCCGCCGACGTCCTGCAGCATGAAACCAGCGAGCACGACGGGCGTCTGCAGCATCTCTCCGGTCGTCTCGTCGGTGATGGCCATGACGACGGCATCCGGCACCTTGAGCCCCGGGTTGGCAGGGTCGGGCAGCCCCGACGTCCAGATCGTCATGAAGACCAGGAGCCGGTTCGAATTCTTCGGGTCGTGCCAGAGGAAGAACTCGTGCGACTGACCGCCGAAGTCGTGGGTGGCGCTCTTCCCCGTCGGCAGGCACGTCGCGGGATCGATCCGGTACGTCTCCATCTGCCCGACGGTGTTCGTGCCCGCATTGCGAATGAGGAGATACCGTTCCTCTCCGGCGGCGTTCTTGTAGAGAATCGCGCGCAGCTCGCGCTCGTCGAATCCCTGGTTGCCCTGGAACAGCGCCGGAATCTCACCGACCTGTACCGGCGGCTGCTTCACGGGATCGGGCTGAATGCGGAAGATGTTGATCGCGCGGCGCACGCCCGGGCCGTTGGCGTGGCCGACGAACAGGCAGTTGCCGGCGATGCCCAGCCCGCGTCCGTCGCCGGCCCCGTCGAGATCGCCGCCGCGCCACGCACCGGTCGCCGGATCCTTCATCGACGGCACCGTGATGACCCAGTGGAGATGTTCGAAATTCCGGAACAGGTGCAGATTCTTTTCGAGAAGCGCAAACCCCTTCCGGGCGTCCGCCTCGGAGGCGAACGGATCGATCTTCCCTTCGGCATTGACGCGGACGGACGGCATCTGGGCGAACGGCGTGTCGAACGTGCTCGGCTGGCAGCCGGCGGGATCGTTCGACCGATCGACGCACGGCGCGGCACTTTGCTGTCC
>DASTBV010000145.1:0-5837 GCA_035711805.1 Vicinamibacterales bacterium | reverse complement strand
CGGATTCCTGGCCGATGTACAACGGCGACTACTCGGGCCGCCGTTTCAGCCCGCTGACGAACATCGACACGGCGAACGTCGCGTCGACGACGCTGGCGTGGGTCTACCGGCCGAACCCCGGCAACGTTCCGGCAGGCGGCGGGGGCCAGACGGTTGTGACGATCAAGGGCACGCCGGTCGTCGCCAACGGCGTGTTGTACGTCTCGATCCCCGATCACGTGTGGGCCGTGGATGCGCGCAGCGGGCGCGAACTGTGGCATGCCACCTGGCCATCGAAGGGTGGCTGGCACATCGGCAACCGTGGCGTCGCCGTGCTCGGCGGAACGGTCTACGTCGAGACGCCCGACTGCAACCTCGTGGCGCTCGACACCCGCAACGGGCGTGAAAAGTGGCGTACCGAGATCTGCGATCTCGAGCGGTTCTACTACGCCTCCACGGCGCCCCTCGTCGTCGGCAACCACGTCATCGTCGGCGTGAGCGGGGACGATCTGGATATCCCCGGCTACCTCCAGGCGCACGATCCGGACACCGGCGCCCGGCAGTGGCGATGGTGGGTCTATCCCGAACCCGGGACGCCGGAGGCGAAGACCTGGCCGAGCGTCGAGGCCATGATGCACGGCGGCGGCATGACCTGGGGGTCGACGACCTACGATCCCGAGCTCAATCTGATTTTCTTCGGCACCGGCAACCCGCAGCCGGTAATCAACGGACGCAAGCGTCCCGGCGACAACCTCTTCACCGAGTCGATCGTCGCGCTCAACCCGGATAGCGGAAAGCTCGTCTGGTACTTCCAGTCGTCGCCGCACGACACACACGACTGGGATGCCACGCAGACGCCCGTGCTGTTCGACGGCGAGGTCGACGGCAAACCGCGGAAGCTGCTGGCGCAGGCCGCCCGCAACGGCTGGTTCTTCGTGCTCGACCGCGCGACCGGCAGGAACATCCGCAGCAGCGAGTACATCAGGACGAACTGGACGAAGGGCCTCGACGCGAAGGGCCAGCCGATCCCTGATCCCGCCAAGGAGCCGCAGTACGACGGCGCGCTGGTGTCGCCGAACCAGGGTGGTGGTCAGAACTGGCCGCCGCCGAGCTTCAGTCCGCGCACTGGTCTCTTCTACGCCAACGCCACCCGCGGCTTCAGCGTGTACTACCTCTACGCCAACGAAGACGACGAGAAGCCGCAGGGGTGGGGAGGCAACGATCGCGGAGGATGGTCGGAGGCGATGCTGCAGGCGATTGACTACAAGACCGGGAAGATTGCCTGGAGCCACAAGTGGACCGGCAGCAGCACGATCCGCTCGGGGGTGCTGACGACCGCCGGCAACGTGCTCTTCGCTGGCGACGCGCAGGCGAACTTCGTCGCGTTCGACGCGGCAAAAGGGACGCCGCTGTGGCACGCCGGCTTGCACACGTCTATTACCAACGGACCAATCACCTACGAGCTCGACGGCACCCAGTACGTGGTCGTCGGCGCGGGTGACAGCTTGTACGCCTTCGCACTCCGCGGCCGTTAACCGCGAAGGACGCGAAGAGCGCGAAGGCCACGAAGATGATGACTCGAACTCTGGTCACGGGACTGGTGCTGCTCTCAATCAGCGCGATTGCACAGACGCCTCTCACCAACCTCGGCTACACCGACACGCCGATGCTTCCCGGTCTGCCGTACCACGTGCACGATCCGGCGCGTCCGCGTCCGGCAACCGTCACGCCGGCGCTGCGTGTCGGAGACGCACCGTCCGACGCCACGATCCTGTTCGACGGCACCGATCTGTCGTCATGGACGCCGACGAAGAACGCATGGCGCGTCGAGAACGGCTACATGGAAGTCGTGCCGAACAGCGGCGATCTGCGAACGAAGGAGACCTTCGGCGACGTCCAGCTGCACGTCGAGTGGGCGGCGCCCGCGCAGGTGCGCGGCGACAGTCAGAACCGCGGCAACAGCGGCATCTTCCTTCACCGGCGCTACGAGGTGCAGGTGCTCGATTCGTTCGACAACCTCACCTATCCGGATGGCCAGGCCGGTGCGCTCTACGGACAGTGGCCGCCGCTCGTCAACGCCGTGAGACGGCCCGGTGACTGGCAGGTGTACGACATCGTGTTCGAAGCACCGCGCTTCGACGGATCGCGCCTGATCAAACCTGCCTACATGACGGTCTTTCTGAACGGCGTGCTGCTTCACAACCGCAAGGAGATGATGGGGCCGACGGTGCATCGTGCGCTGGCGAGCTACGCGCCGCAGCCGGCGGAAGATTCACTCGTCCTGCAGGATCACCAGCAGCCGGTGCGCTACCGCAACATCTGGATCCGCCGGTTGCGTGGATACGACGCGACAAACTGACGTCGAACCGCGAAGGCCACGAAGAACGACACCAGATCTGAGATCTTCGTGAGCTTCGATCGCTTCGTGCCTTCGTGGTTAAGGCCTGCGATTGGCCTTGCGAATGACCAGCTTGAGGCCGGACCAGGTCTCGTCAACAGCGCACACCTTCACGTCAACGAGCCCCAGTGGAAACGCGACCTCGCGGATCACGTCCTCGGTGATGTCGGTGCGAACACCGGACGCCTTCTTCGGCCACGACACCCACACAGCGCCGTCCTGCTCGATCTCGTCGACGGCCCTGCGCAGCTCGGCGACGAGCTGCGCGCGGGCGATGCTGAAGATGTGCACCAGATCGACCGGCCGGCGCAGCCGCGAGGACAGCTGCACGTCATTCGGCAGCGGTCCGAGGAGCTGTTGATAGTTCGCGGGGGCGTTGCGGGTTTTGACCCGCGTCCATGATTTGATGCCGAGCTTCTGGCCCAGCGCTTTACCCGAATACCCGATCGTTGGTGTCACTCGCCTGTCGTTCGCCACGCAGATCTCCCGCGACCCAAGTTTACAAAGGCTTTACAAAACCGCGCTTCACCGGCTCTGACTGCCCCGTTTACCTTGCACAACCCTGCGGCGGGCCCTAGAATCCTCGCAGGTTTTCTTACTACGCACCTGCGCGAGCAGGATCGCAAGGAGCTCATCATGCGCAAGCTCGGTTGGGTTGGCGTGCTCGTCGCCGTCATGGGACTGACGACGTTCGTCGGCCAGCCCGTCTCTGGACAGGCACAGCAGGAGATCAAGTACTCGACGCCACCGCCGCTCGTGATCACGGCATTCGGCGGCAAGCCCGTCGACTACAAGGCACCGCGTACCCCGTGGGGCGATCCGGATCTGCAGGGCGTCTGGTCGAGCGACGACATGGAAAACGTCGGCATCGCCGCTGGTGGCGGCGGTGGGCGCGGACGCGGCGGCGCCCCTGCCGCGGCGACGGAGCCGGCTGGCCCTCCCCCGCTCTACATGACGGAGGAACAGTTCGCCGCACGCAAGAAGCAGGTTGAGCAGGCAGCCACCAATCGCGATCGCACAGCGGAAAGCTCCTTCAGGTTCGACTACGGGCGGCGTGCCTTCCCGCAGACGCGCCTGCTCGTGGACCCGCCGGACGGCCGCATGCCGAACGTGCGCCCCGACGTCGTCAACCGCGGCATGCCGCGCGGCACCTACACGCAGGGCAACGCAGAGCTGCATTCCTGGAAGGACTTCTCGCTGTATGAGCGCTGCATCACGCGCGGCATCGGCGGCTCGGTCCTCCGGGTCATCTACGGCAACGGCAACCGCATCGTCCAGGCGCCCGGCATCGTCGCCTTCTCGTACGAAATGCTGTCCGACACGCGCATCTTCCACGTGGACAACAGGCCGCACGTGAACCAGAAGATCGGGATGTATCTCGGCGACTCGCGCGCGCGCTGGGAAGGCGAAGAGCTCGTCGTCGAGACGACGAACCTGACCGACCAGACGGCGTTCGGGGTGAACGGCAACGGCACGCGGCACAGCAAAGCCATGAAGATCACCGAGCGGTTCCGCCGCGTGGCAGACGACATCGTGCAGTACCAGGCGACGTGGGACGATCCGCTCACCTACACGGCGCCGTTCACCGTCTCGTTCCCGCTGACGCCGCTCGACGGTGGTTATCTGCTGCCCTACGACTGCCACGAAGGGAACGCGGCCATCGAGATGACGCTCAAGGCGGAGCGCGACGAAGACAAACGGCTCGCCGAGGATCTCGCCAAGGGGATCAAGCGTGAGCGGCGCGGTGTGTCGGAATGCGGCGCTGGCGTCGGCTCACAGCCTGTCGCCGGGTGTACCCCGGGCGCGCCGGCAGCGGGCCGCGGTGGTCGCGGCGGACGCGGCGGACGCGGCGGCGCTGCTGACACCGGCGAAGGCACCGAAGAAAAGTAGCGTTCTGAAGACCGCGGTCATGCTGTCACGCCTGGCCGCGGTTCGCTCCCCCACTCCTTGAACAACCTCGCCTGACGGCCTAGAATCCCTCACAGTTTGTAAACCCCCTCGGACGCTGCCTGTCTCGGCAGGATCGGCAAGGAGCTCATCATGCGTAAGCTCGCCTGGCTCTGCATTTTCGCGGCGGCGATCGCACTGTCGATCTACGCCACTCCGACCGTCTCAGGGCAGCAGCAGACGTCATCACAGCAGACACTGCCGCGGCCGTACGGGACTCCCCCGCCGATGGTCATCACCGCGTTCGGGGGCAAGCCGATCACCTACAAGGCACCGCGCACGCCGTGGGGCGACCCTGATCTGCAGGGCGTGTGGTCGAGCGACGACATGGAAGGTGTTCCGATCGGCGCCAATCAGGGCGGCGGGCGTGGTCGAGCCGGCGCTCCCGGGGCCCCAGCCGGGGGGCTTTGCGGTGCCGCGCCATTGCCGCCTTGCCCGACAGCCGCACCCGCCGGCCCACCGCCGCCGCTCTATCGGACGGAAGAAGAGCTCGAGGCTCGGAGGAAGCAGGTCTCGACGCAGGCAGACAATCGCGACCGGACCTCCACCAGCACGTTCCGCAATGACTATGCGCGGCGCGCGTTCCCGCAGACGCGCCTCGTCGTGGATCCGCCTGATGGCCGCGTGCCGACGGTGCTTCCTGGCGCCCGCATCATGCCGCGCGGCACCAACGGCGTCGGCCCGATCAATTCGTGGCTGGACTTCCCGCTCTACGAGCGCTGCATCACCCGCGGCATCGGCGGCTCGGTGCTCCGCGTGATCTACGGCAACGGCAACCGCATCGTACAGGGACCCGGCGTCGTGGCGTTCTCCTACGAGATGCTTCCCGACACGCGAATCTTCCACACGGACAACCGCCCGCACGTGAACCAGAAGATCGGGATGTATCTGGGTAATTCGACCTCGCGCTGGGAAGGCGAAGAGCTCGTCGTCGAAACGACGAACCTGACCGATCAGACCGCCTTCGGCGTGAACGGCCTCGGCACGCAGCACAGCAAGGCGATGAAGATCACCGAGCGGTTTCGGCGAGTGGCCGACGACATCATCCAGTACCAGGCGACGTGGGACGATCCACTCACCTACAGCACGCCGTTCACCGTCTCGTTCCCGCTGACGCCGCTCGACGGCGGCGTGCTGCTGCCGTACGACTGCCACGAAGGGAACAAGGCGGTCGAGATGACGCTGGCGGCGGAGCGCGACGAGGATCGGACGATGGCCGAAGCGGCCGCCAAGGGGATCAAGCGCGAGCGCCGCCCGATCAACCAGAACGCCGGCGGGGCCGGGCGTGGTGCCGGCGCCGGCCGTGGCGGACGCGGCGAAGCGAATACCGGCGAAATCGCGGAGAAGTAGGGGTGGAGTCCGGCTTCAGCCGGATACGTGGCGCGGACCTTGTGAGGTCCGCGAAGACCGCGGTGACGCTCGCAGCGCTGACCGCGGTCGTCACGACCATCCAGGCTCAGACCCACAATCCGACGCCGGCGTTTCCAGGTCAGACCAAAGCGCCGGCGCCGTC
>DASTBV010000144.1:0-2064 GCA_035711805.1 Vicinamibacterales bacterium | reverse complement strand
GCTGAACCCGCTCTCAGCGCGAGGCGTTCAAGCCGCAAGGATTCGGGATACCCGGCCGAGGAAAGAGAATACCAATGACCTTTTTCACACGTTGCTTCGCATGTGTCGCGTCGCTGTGCATCATCGCCGCGATCTCGTCTATTGACGCAGCCCAGGGCGCGGCCGCGGGCGCACAGGGGCCGCAAGGCACTGCGCAGGCAGGCGCTGCTCGAGGCGCCGGAGAAGGGCGCGCCGCCGGAGAAGGGCGCGGCGGCGGCGACGGCCGAGGAGGTCGAGGCGCCTTCATCCCTGAGCCCGTGCCGCCGGCCCGGAATTTCGCGACGTCGACCGAGCACTACGAGTACCTGCGCCAGCTCCACAACGGCGGGACGAGGCACACCTACGCGTCGATCCCGAAATGGGAGGGGTTGTGGTCTGCGGCGGGCAACACCTCGACAACGCTGTTCCTCAAGGGTGGTGGCGGCCCCAATCTCGGAACCGGGGGTGAGATCATTCCGGGCGTTCTGACGCCCGCCTACGAGGCGGCGTTCAAGATGCGCCGGTCGCTTGGAGCCGAGTACGACCGCCTCACGCGGTGCGAACCGGCCGGATATCCGCGCTGGCTCCTCGAGCCGTACGTCCGTGAGTTCGTCAATACACCGAGGCAGTCGTGGTGGATGAACGACCTGGCCAACGACACGCGCCGCATCTACATCGACCAGGAGCACAAGAACATCGACGGCACGCACTCACCGGAGGGAGACAGCGTCGGCTTCTGGGTCGGCGACATGCTGATCGTCCACACGGTGGACATTTACCCGAACGACTATTTCCGCGGACAGCCGCCGACGAGCAACGAGTTCGAAAGCGTCGAGGTCTGGCGGATGCTCACGATGGCGAACGGCGAGCCGCGGCTGACCGTCAACGTGACGTTTTACGATCGGCTGTCTCTCCAACGTCCGGTGACCGCCGTCTACACGTTCCGGCGGAACACGGAGCTGGAGATGGCGGACTATCGAATCCGCCATTGGGAGTGCGAAAGCAACGAGAACTCGTATCTCGTGTTGGACCCGAAAGGCAGGCCTTCAACGCAGTTCCGTCTGCCGGGCGAACCGGGATTTGACGATGTGCGTGGTGTCGATCCGAATCGAAACCCCGATCTCCCACGCGATTTGCCGGGTCAATCGCGCAGTCCAAACCCCGACGAGGTGCTGAAGTAGGAGAACATCGATGAAGAGATTCCGGATCGTGTTCGGTGCGGCGCTGGCCGCAGCGGTCGCCACGCAGGCCGTTACGGCGCATCACAGCTTCAGCATGTTCGACAGCAATCGCGAAGAGGTGCTGGTCGGCGATGTCGTGCGCTGGACGTTCAACAGCCCGCACACTGTGCTGTATCTCAGGGACGCCAAAGGTACCGTCTGGGGGTTCGAGGGCGCCGCGCCACCGGCGATCATCGGCCGCACGCCGAAGGTGGACGGCCTCACCTTCAAGCCGGGCGACCGCATCACGATGATCCACTGCCCGCTGCACGATGGCCGGTCGGGAGGCGCGATCGGCCTGATCGTGACGAAGGACGGCACCTGGTACAGCCCCGCGGACGGCGGTTGCCGCGCGAACGAGGCGAACTGGCGCAAGTGGCTGGAAGCCGGTCACAAATCAAAGGCCGAGGCTGAAGCCGCCGCGAAGAAGTAGAGGATGCGGTACATCACGGCCGCGTGGCTGGCGGCATCGGCGGTCTTCGGCGTACTAGTGTTCTCCGCACAACAGCCGCCGGCGCCACGGCTGACGGGCGCTGCGCAACCACCCCCATCGCAGCTGAGCCTGTGGTATCGCGCGCCTGCGTCGGACCGTCCGTTGGACCCGCCCGGTGCGAGTGGACGCGGCGCGAACCAGGAGTGGGTGCGCGCGCTGCCGGTCGGCAACGGCCGCCTCGGCGCGATGGTGTTCGGCGGCGTCGTCCACGAACGGCTGCAGCTCAACGAAGACACGTTGTGGGCAGGCCGGCCGTACGACCCGGTGAACCCGGAGGCGAGAGGGGCGCTTCCAGAGGTCAGACGCCTCCTCGCGTCCGGCCGATATCGCGAC
>DASTBV010000143.1:0-87527 GCA_035711805.1 Vicinamibacterales bacterium | reverse complement strand
GCCGTACAGCGAGTCCGGCGGTTCGATTTCCATTTCCGCCAGCAGCTCGGGGGCGGGCTCGTCTTCAACCACCAGCGCAAGGTTCTTCATTTCGCGCCGGAAGCGCTTCGGGATGAGCGTCACCGCCTCGAGAACGAGGCGCCGGAACTGCTCGCGGGTCATTTCTTTTTTTTCTTGGTGTTCTTCGTGTTCTTTGTGGGTACCTTCGTGCTCCTTGTCGCCGGCCGTCGACGCTCGCCCGACACCACGTGACGGTAGTAATCACAGTCGTCGCGAACCGCGCACTCCTCACAAAGCGGCTTCGGCCGGCAGATACGCCGCCCGTGGAGGATCTGGACGTCTGACGCGAGCGTCCACATTTCAGGCGGCAGTTTCGAACAGAGCTGTTGCTCGACGATGACGGGATCGTCACCTTCAGCGATGCCGATCCGATTCGAGACGCGCAGGACATGGCGATCGACCGGCAGCCCGGGCACACCAAGCGCGTGGCCGAGCACCACGTTCGCGGTCTTTCTGCCGACGCCTGGAAGCGTCGTCAGCGCGGCCATGTCCGCCGGCACCTCGCCGGCGTGCTCTGCGACGAGCTTCTGCGACGCGGCGATCAGCGCCTTGGATTTCTGGCGGAAGAAGCCCGTCGAGAGAATCAGCTTTTCGAGCTCGGGCGCCGCGGCCCCGGCGAGCGCCCGCGCATCCGGATAGCGCCTGAACAACGCCGGCGTAACGATGTTGACCCGCTGGTCGGTAGACTGCGCGGACAGGATCGTGGCGACGAGCAGCTCGAACGCGTTGCGGTAGTGGAGCTCGGTGTCGGCGTTCGGGTGCTGCTCGGCGAGCGTTTCGATGATGCGACGAGTAGCGGCGGCGGACTTCATGAAATGCAAAATGCAAAATTCAAGATGCAAACAGAACGCACGGCCAGCGTCCATTTTGCATCTTGCATTTTGAATTTTGCATTTAGTGAATCGGCCCCTGCTTCGACCACCCGACGTTCGTGTACGTCTCCGAGAAGACGCGCATGTGTTCCTGCAGCGCGGTAATCAGATTTGGCACGAACTGAACCGGCACGACAACGCGCGCCCGCACCGGCGCGCGGACAACGTGCTCGCTTTCGGCTTCGCGCAGTTCCTTCTCGGAGAGCGGCATCACCTCGCAGAACGTCAGCGTGAAATCGAACGGTGTGTGCGCGATGGAGCAGAAGTTCGCATAGGTGCGCGGATCGTTGGGGTGCTCGTCGGGAACGATGGTGAAGTTGATCTGCTTGCGCTCCGGTTGATCGGCCATGCCTAGTACTTTCTCATAACGCCGACGACGACACCCTGTACCTGCACCTGGTCCGGGTCAACGAAGAGCGGCTGCATCGTCGGATTCGCGGGCTGGAGACGGACGCGCCCGTTCTCCCGGTAGATCTTCTTGAGGGTGACGTCGCTGCCGCCAACCAGCGCGATGACCATTTCGCCGTTATCGGCGGACTTGCGGTCCTCGATGATGACGAAATCGCCGTCTCGGATCTGCTCGTCGATCATCGAATCGCCCTTGACGCGCAGCACGTAGCTGTCGCGCTTGCCGGCCAGCGCTTCCGGCACGGCAATGGTTTCAGTGCCGGGAACGGCTTCGATCGGCGCGCCGGCGGCGACGAAGCCGAGCAGCGGCAGGTCGAGCGCCCGGCCACCGGTGCGGGCCGGCACCAGTTCAACCGATCGGCTCCGGTTCCAGGCCCGGCGAATGAATCCTTTTTCCTGCAGATTGGTGAGATGCTTGTGGACGGTTGCGAGCGACGACAGGTTGAAGCGACGGCCGATTTCCTCGAGGCTCGGCGCGTAGCCGTGCTGCTGGATGAACTCGTTGAGATAGTCGAGGATTTCCCGCTGTCGTTTTGTCAGAGGTAGCACCGCAGTCCTCCCTCCGCTGCGTTGTCCGTGTGTGCACCCGGATACGCCGTGGTGGCGTAATCAGCAGAGCCGGGCGCTACTATATGCGAACATAAGGCGAAGAACAACCTGTTAGACTCACAAAAGCCGGCCCCTGGGGGACTCCGTATATGAGCGTTTCCCTGCGTTTCACCGCCATCACCTCCTGTGCGCTGCTGGCTTTGCTCGTTACGGCTGAGGCCGCCAACACCTCCCGGCCACAGGCCGACTCGTTCGCCAAGAAGCTGGCCATCATCAAGCAGCATGCGGCGGAATCACCCAAGTCGTCGCGCCGGACCACGGTGACGGAAGGCGAGGTCAATTCGTGGTTCGTCTACCGGGCGCCGGTCCTGCTGCCGGCCGGCGTGAAGAATCCGAAGGTCACAGCAGTCGGCAACGGGAAGATGCTGGGCGTCGTGACGGTCGATCTCGACGACATCGCCAAGAGCCGCACCGGCTTGTGGAAGCTTCTTGGCGGCACGATGCCGATCGCGTTGAGCGGCGTGCTGCGCACGAAAGACGGACGCGGGCAGTTCGACCTGCAGTCCGCGGAGATCTCCGGCGTGCCGGTGCCGAAGTTTCTCGTCCAGGAAATCGTCACGCACTACACGCGCAACGAAGATCGGCCCAACGGCATCCGGCTGGACGAGCCCTTCGCGCTGCCCGCGAACATCAAGCAGATCGACGTCGGCCAGGGGCAGGCCCTCATCATGCAATGAGGGTGGTGCTGTGAGTGCGCGATGACGTTCTTGCCACCCCGCTTCAGTTCCTGAAAGGGGTCGGCCCGCGCAAGGCCGCGGATCTGAAACGCGCCGGCCTGGTCACCGTCGAGGACCTTCTCTACCGCCTTCCGTTCCGCTACGAAGACCGCAGCCGCATGCAGCCGATCGCCTCGCTGCGGCCCGGGCAGAAGGCCGCCGTTCTCGGCGACATCAAGTCGGCCAACCTGGCAACGACCCGCCGCCGCGGGTTCCGGATCTTTCACGTCGTGCTCGGCGATTCGAGCGGCGCCATCCGGTGCACGTGGATGAACCAGGCGTTCCTCGCCGACATCCTCAAGCCGCACCTGCAGATCGTCGTCTTCGGGGACGTGAAGCTCGATTCGTCGGGACTCCACTTCATGAATCCCGAATACGAGATCGTGTCCGGCGACGGCGCCGGAGATTCGCTCGGCAGCATCCACACCGGACGGATTGTCCCGTTCTACGAGAAGAGCGGCACCGTGACGCCGAACATGCAGCGGCGGCTCGTCCGGCAGGCGCTCGACCTTCTCCCGCAGGACATACCGGATGCGCTACCCGAGGAACTGCGCCGGCGCGCGGCCCTTGCGCCGCGCCGCGTCGCGCTCGAAGCCGCACATTTTCCGCCGAACGAAGAATCGGTCGCCACGCTGAACGCGTTCCGCACGCCGGCGCAGCGCCGGCTGATCTTCGAAGAGTTCTTCCTCTACCAGTTGGGGCACGCGTGGCGGCGGCAGGCCGGGAGCATCGAGCTGAAGCCGTTTGTGCCGAAGGTGGACGACCGGATTCGCGCCTCGGCGGCTGCGGTGCTGCCGTTCAAGCTCACGGCGGGACAGAAAAGCTCGCTCAAGGAGATCGTCGACGACATGCTCCGCCCGCCGCCGATGCATCGGCTGCTGCAGGGCGACGTCGGTGCCGGCAAGACGATCGTTGCGCTGCTGGCGGCAATCGTCGCCATGGAGAACGGCCTGCAGGTGGCATTCATGGCGCCGACGGAGATCCTGGCGGCCCAGCACTACGGCAACATCGCGCGGCTGCTGGCCTCATCGCGCTTCCGTGTGGATCTGCTGACCGGCAGCACTCCCGGACTGCACAAGCACACGCTGCTGTCGCACATCGAACGCGGCACGACCCATCTGGTCGTCGGCACCCATGCGCTGGTGCAGGAGAAGATCAAATTCCACAAGCTCGGACTGGTCGTCATCGACGAGCAGCATCGATTCGGCGTGGCGCAGCGCGCAGCGCTGCGCGCCAAGGGGCTGCGTCCGGACGTGCTCCTGATGACGGCGACGCCAATCCCGCGAACGCTGGCGCTGACCGACTACAGCGAGCTGGATGTGTCGAAGATTACGGACTTGCCGCCGGGCCGGAAGCCGGTTCGCACCTGGGTCAAGCCGGAATCGCGGCGCGACGAGATCTATCAGCTGATTCGCGAGCAGCTCGACGCCGGCCGGCAGGCGTACATCATCTATCCGCTGATCGAGGAGTCCGAGAAGATCGATCTCAAGTCCGCCACCGAAATGGCGGACCACCTGCAGGCGGACGTGTTTCCCGCGTATCGCGTGGCGCTGCTGCACGGACGCATGAAAGACGAGGCGAAGGAGCGCGTGATGCACGCGTTCGCGCAGGGGCAGCTGCACATTCTCGTCTCGACGACCGTCGTCGAGGTAGGGGTGGACGTGCCGAACGCGTCGATCATGGTCGTCGAGCACGCCGAACGCTTCGGCCTCTCCCAGCTCCATCAGCTGCGCGGACGCGTCGGCCGCGGACCGTGGGAATCGCACTGCATTCTGCTGTACCAGGCGCCATGGACGGACGACGCGAGGGAGCGGCTGAAAGCCATGTCCGCTACGAGCGACGGGTTCGTCATCGCAGAACGGGATCTCGAGCTGCGCGGCCCGGGCGACTTCTTCGGAACGCGGCAGTCGGGGATGCCCAGGCTCCGCACCGGCGACCTGGTCCGCGACCGCGACCTCATGGAGGACGCGCACCGCGAAGCGCGGCACCTGGTCGAGTCCGGCGGTCTCACGCCCGCGTTGATGTCGTTCGTGCAGGAGCGCTGGCAGGATCAGTTCGGGCTGATCGAGGTGGGGTGACGTGGTTCAATGCGGGTGATCGCCGGTCGATTCAAGGGAAGGCGACTGAAACCTCCAACATGGGAAGGGCTGCGGCCAACCTCGGACAAGCTTCGCGAGACGCTCTTCAACATCCTCGCGGCGCGCATCGAGGGCGCGCGAGTCGTCGATGGCTTCGCCGGAACCGGAGCCGTCGGCGTCGAAGCGCTCAGCCGGGGCGCTGCCCACGTCACGTTCGTCGATAACGATCGCCGCGCGGCCGCCCTGACCGCAGCCAACGTCAGCGCCTGCGGCGCGGCGGCGGACGTGACGATCGAGACCGGCGACGTCGCGACGGTGCTGCGGAGACACACCGCGGCGTTCGACGTGATCTGGCTCGACCCGCCGTACGGCCACGACAGCTACGAGGCGCTCGACGCAGCCGCCGGGGCGCTGACGCCCGGAGGCCTGGTGGTCCTGGAACGTCCCACGCGCCGCGAGCCGGCGGTTCCCCCAACGCTGACGCGCATTCGCGACGTGAAGTCCGGCGACAGCACGCTCACCTTTTTCACCCGGTCGGTCTCATAGGGCCCCCTCCGGGGGTGCCATCAGCTTAAAATCAGGATCTGCAGATGCCATTCGATCGCAGGGATGATCCGCCGACCGGGCGGCTGGCGCTCTTTCCCGGGTCATTCGACCCGCTGACCAACGGGCACGTCGACATCGTGCTGCGCAGTGCCCATCTGTTCGAGCGGGTGCTGATCGCCGTGCTCGTGAATCCGGAGAAGAACCCGCTCTTCACGCCGCCGGAGCGCGTCGAGATCATTCGCCAGGTGTTTCGCGAGTATCCGAACGTCGAGGTCGACACCTTCGCCGGGCTTCTCGTCGACTACGCCCGGCGCAAGCGGGCCAGCGCGATCGTGCGTGGTCTTCGAGCGGTGTCGGACTTCGAGTACGAATTCCAGATGGCCTTGATGAACCGCCACCTCGAGCCGACGCTCGAAACGGTGTTCATGATGCCGGCCGAGCAGTACACGTATCTGAGCTCGCGGCTGATCAAAGAGGTCTTCAGTCTCGGTGGGGAAGTCCGCGGCCTGGTGCCGCCGATCGTCGAAGAGTGGATGCGGAAGAAGCAGGGAGTAGGAGTCCAGGGGGCGTAAGCCCAAGGAGAGACTAGGGTGATGTTCGCAGAACGGTTAGCGCAGGTCTCCGAATCGGCCACCATGAAAGTGGCGGCCGAAGCCGAGCGGCTCCGCCGCGCCGGGCACGACGTGGTGGACTTCAGCGTCGGCGAGCCGGATTTTCCGACCCCGGACCACATCAAGGAGGCGGCGAAGGACGCGCTCGACCAGAACTTCACGCGCTATACCGCAGTGGCGGGAATTCCGGAGCTGCGGGAAGCGATCTGCGCGCGATACAAGGAGGACTACGGTATCGGCGTGACGCCGGCCGAGGTCCTGATGACGTTCGGCGGCAAACAGGCGCTGTTCAACGCGGCGCTGGCACTGCTCAACAAGGGCGACGAGGTCATCACGCACGCGCCGTTCTGGCCGACGATCCCCGAACAGGTCAAGCTGGTCGAGGCCACGCCGGTCATTGTTCACACCAACTGGCAGGACTCGTTCGCCGTTCATGCGGATAAGGTGCTCGCTGCCATCACGCCGAAGACCAAGGCGATCATTCTCAACACCCCGAACAACCCGACGGGTGCGCTGATCGACGAAGCGGCCGCTGCCGCGATTGCCGATGCTGCCGCGAAGCGGGGCATCTGGATCGTCGTGGATCTGTGCTACGAGCACCTGATCTACGAGGACGTGCCGCACAACCTGCCGAAGGTGCTGTTCGATCGCCATCGCGACAGGACCGTGCTGGCGTGCTCCGCCTCGAAGGCGTACGCCATGACCGGGTGGCGGGCAGGGTGGACGATTGCGCCTGCCAGCCTGACGAAGATCTTCAACACCATTCAGGGACAGACGACGTCGAACATCACGTCGGTGACGCAGAAGGCAATGGTCGCCGCGCTGACGGGATCGCAGCAGCCCGTTGCCACGATGCGCGACGAGTTCCGCCGCCGCCGCGACAGCATCCACGGCTGGCTGACCGCGAACCCCGCGATTCAGTGCCTGAAGCCGAAGGGCGCGTTCTATCTGTTCCCGAATATCAGCGGTCTGCTGACGGATCGCGTCAGTTCGTCGCTGGAATTTGCCTCGCAGCTGCTCGAGAAGGAGCACGTCGTCGTCACCCCGGGCGAAGCGTTCGACGCGCCGGGCTATCTGCGCATCTCCTATGCGACGTCGATGGAACGGCTGCGTGAGGGCGCCGACCGCATGCTGCGGTTTGCCGACTCGCTGCAACCGGCAAAGGCGAGCGCACGCTGACGGCGCATCCGCTTCCTGAAGGCTTCGTACATCAACTGCGGGACGCGCTCGGCGAGCGCGTCCTCGACGAACCGCGGAACCTCGAACTCTACGCCGCCGATGCCTTGGGCATCGGCGCGCCTCCTGATCTCGTCGTCCTCCCGAACAGTACCGGGGAGATCTCGACGATTGCGCGGCTCTGCCACGAACACCGCGTGCCGCTGGTCGTACGGGGCGCGGGCACCGGTTATACAGGCGGCGCCGTGCCGACGCGCGGCGGCGTCGTGCTCTCGATGGAGCGCCTCAATCGCATTCTCGAGATCGACGAAATCAACCTGCTGGCCGTCGTCGAACCACACGTGATCACCGGCGATCTTCAGCGCGCCGTCGAGGCCGTGGGACTGTTTTATCCGCCGGATCCCGCAAGCCTGGAAACATCGTCGATCGGCGGAAACGTCGCCGAGTGCGCCGGTGGTCCACGGGCGTTCAAATACGGCACGACGAAGCGGTACGTCCTGGCGCTCGAGGCTGTACTGCCTGGTGGAGAAGTCATTCACACCGGCTCGAAGGCCGTAAAGAACGTCGTCGGCTACGACCTGACGCAGCTGCTGGTCGGGTCCGAAGGCACGCTGGCCATCATCACGAAGATCACCCTGCGGCTGATACCCAGACCGCCCGCGCGTGCGACGCTGGCGGCTTCCTTTCGGAACGTGCCCCAGGCGGTGGACGCCGTCACCGCGCTGCTCACCGAACGTGTTGTACCGGCTGCGATTGAACTGATCGACGCCGACTGTCTTCGTCAGGCCGAGCAGTACGCGGGAAAGCGCATTTCCTCAGGCGAAGCGGTCCTGATCGTCGAATGCGATGGAACGCCCGCCGCCGTCGCCGAGGAAATCGATCGGGTGACACGCGCCTGCTCGGCGGTCGGCGCCGTCGAGGTGAAACAGTCGGCGAGCGATGAGGAGCGCGAGGAGCTGTGGACGATCCGCCGCCAGGTTTCGCTGGCCTTGCGAGCAACCGGCCTCCTCAAGATCAATCACGACGTGGTCGTTCCGCGCGGACGCATCCCGCAGCTCTTCGACGTCGTGGACGAACTCAGGCACCGGTTCGATTTGCGAATCGCCTGCTTCGGCCACGCGGGGGACGGCAACATACACGTGAATCTGATGATTCGCCGTGATGACGCCGGCGAAATGGCCAGGGCCAAGCAGGCCGAGCGCATCCTCTTCGAGCGCGTGGTCGCGCTCGAAGGCTCGATCAGCGGCGAGCACGGCATCGGCTTCGCCAAGGCACCCTATCTGGCGCTCGAGCTGGACGCCGCACAGATTGCGCTGCTCAAACGAGTCAAGCAGGCATTCGATCCGCACGGCATCCTGAACCCGGGCAAGATCTTCTCGTAACAGCGAGTTGGCCGTTGGAAAAGCATCCTTACGGCACAAGCCGCTTCAACTCCTCGAGCCAGTGCTGGACGACGATGAGCTGAGGCGGCGGCGGCGCGGCGCCTTCGCCGCGCGACTCCTTGATCAGCAGGAATCGGCGGCCGTCGGGCGACACGTCGTACATCCGGCCCGTCTGCGGCGAGAGGTACGTGCCTTTCAGGACAACGGTTGGCGTTCCCGGCGTAAACGAGCTGCCTGGCCCGATCGGCGCTGCCATGATCACGCCGGGAGGCAGGTAATAGAACAGCTCGCGACCATCGCGGCTCCACAGCGGTCGCGTGCCGCCACCGGCCGACACCTGCCATCGTCCGGAGTTCACGTTCGGGAAGGGGCGGACATAGATCTCGTCGCGGCCGGATTCGTTCGACTGATAAGCGAGCCAGCGGCCGTCCGGCGACACCACGCCATTCGACTCGGAGTGGGGCTCGGCGAGCAGCGGCGTTGGCGCGGTCTTCGCCTCGGTGTCCACGATCTGAAGGTCGTAGGGCGCCGCGGCTGACGGATGCAGCAGCAGCTGCTTGCCGTCCGGAGTGAAGGACACTGGCATGAAGGTCCCCTTGTCCGGCGTGACGCGTGTTGGGGTCCCGCTTCCGTCGGCCGCCTGGATGAACACGGGCTCAGCGCCGATCCCCGCCATCGAAAACGCGATCCGCGTCCCGTCGGGCGTCCATACGGGGGCGCGATTAATGCCCGGGGTGAACGTCAGCCGGGTCAGCGTCTTTCGCGTCAGGTCCCACGTCCAGATATCGTTCTGGTCGTCGCGGATGTCCAGCGCAACACGGCCGCCGTCCGGCGAGAGCCGGGCGTACGCGTAGGCGCGAGGCGGGACGTTCGTTTCTTCCTCGCGCCCCTGCCTGTCTACCCAGACGACGGTTCGCCTGGGGGTCGCCGCCGCACCTGCAACGTAGGTCAAGGTGCCGTTTGCGCTGACGGCGAAGCTGGCGGCACCACCGGACTTCGTGATGATGCCTTCCACCACCGCGACGGGATTACCCCGCGCCTCGAGCCGATCGAGATCGAAGCGCACGGCGCGCAGCGTTCCGGCGTTGCCGTAGACGATGTGTCCCGACTCTACGTAAACCGGGAATCCGCCGCCGCGGACGATCACACGGTGCTCGCGGGAGCGCAGGTCGAGCAGTGCAATCTGCATGTTGTCCGGCTGGGCGTCGCTTGGAAAGATGGTGAACAGAAGCGCGCGGCCGCCCGGCAGCAAGTACGGAAAACGGTGCGCGAGCTCGCCGTTGGCCTGGTCGGCTTTGGTGAGCGCTTCGGGTGTGCCGCCAGGCGCGACCCGCATCAGTCCGGCGGCAGAAGTCCCGAAGATGATCGAGTCGTCGGGCGACCATGCCGCGCCAACGTATCCTGCACCGGTCGGCAGGTTGGCGATCTGAAGTGGTGGCCCGCCGTTGATCGAGACCTTCTTGATCATTTGTTCGGTCGGATCACCGAAGCCAATCCACTGGCCGTCGGGCGACATCATGAGATGGAGGGGGTTCCTGATATTGGCCGCGATGGGAGCTGGCGCAAGCTGATCGAGCGCCCGGAGATACAGGCGCACGTCCCCTTGGGTATCGGCGGTGTAGGCGACATGGCGGCCGTCCGGAGTCACGACGACGTCGGTGCCTGCCGCGCCGCCAAACCGCGCGCTGGGGTCGGAATGCAGGATCGCCATGCGGTCGACAGCGGGCGGCGCGGGCCTGGTGAGCAGCGATGTCACGACGGCTGCAAGTGCGGCGGCCGTCACGGCCGCGATCGCGACGGTGGCGGCCGTTCGCGCCGATCGACGAGGGACGATCACCTGCGACACGGTCGGCACGGGCGTCTCGGTGTTGAACGCGCCGCTCAAGGCGAGTCGCGCGTCGCCGATGTCGCGGATGCGGTGCGCCGGGTCCTTCATGAGGCAGTGCCGAATCGTCATCCGCACGGCGGCTGGCAGATCCGGCGGCAGCGCCTCCCATTCGGGATCCGTCTTGATGACGGAGGCGAGCACATCGGTCACGTCGCCGCCCTCGAACGCGCGCCTGCCCGTCAGCATCTCGAACAGCACGCAGCCGAACGCCCAGATGTCCGCGCGCTTGTCCACGATGCGACCGCGCGCCTGTTCGGGCGCCATGTACGCGGCGGTGCCCATAATCGTGCCGATGCCGGTCACCGCCGGTGTGGTCAGCGTCGGCGACATCGAGGCGGAGCCTGACGTGCTCGCGCTGCTCTCGACAACCTTGGCCAGGCCGAAGTCGAGCACCTTCACTGTGCCGTCCGGACGGACCTTGATGTTGGCGGGCTTGAGATCGCGATGGATGATGCCCGATTCGTGCGCGGCTTCGAGCGCCGCTGCAATCTGTCGGGCAATGAGAAGCGTTTCCTCGACCGTCAGCGGTCCTTCCGCGATGCGATCGGCGAGGGTCGGGCCCTCGACCATTTCGAGCGCGAGGGCCGAGACGCCGCCCGCCTGCTCGAATCCGAAGATGCTGGCAATGTTCGAATGATTGAGCGCGGCCAGGACCTGCGCCTCGCGTTCGAGGCGCGCGAGGCGGTCGGAATCCAGCGAGAAGGCGTCAGGCAGGATCTTCAGCGCGACGTCACGGTGCAGCCGCGTGTCACGGGCGCGATAGACCTCTCCCATGCCACCCGCGCCGATGGCGGCGATGACTTCGTACGGGCCTATCTGTGTGCCGGGAGTGACGGACACGAATCGGGCGCATCCTATCGCATTTTCTGAATGGCGAAGACTTTTCGTAGCAAGATCTTCTGTAGTAGCGAGATCTTCAGTAGGGCACCCGTCAGCGGGCCAATGAGCGCATGGAAAAAACCGTCGCGGTGGTCGGCGCATCAAGCAGCCGCTCGAAATTCGGAAACAAGGCGCTGCGTGCGTTTGCGGCGCAGGGTTACCGCGTACTGCCGATCAACCCCAATGAACCGCAAGTCGAGGGCCTCAAGACCTACGCCTCCGTTCTCGACGTGGCCGAGCCGATCGACATGGCCACGGTGTACGTTCAGCCGGAGGTGACGCTGCGCCTGCTCGACGAGTTCGCACAAAAAGGGATTGCCGAGATCTGGATCAACCCCGGCGCCGAAGACGCGGCGGTGATGGCGGAGGCGCGGCGGCGGAAGATGAACGTCATCTTCGCGTGCAGCATTATCGGCATCGGCCGGCATCCGGGCGAGTTTTGATGGGGGAGTCGTGACGACGATTCGCTTGCGGCAGAACGGCCCATATGTGATCGACGGTGACGAGGTGCGCATCGTCGACTGGAACGGGCAGGAATATCGGAGCGAGAGGCGGCCTGTCGCGTTATGCCGCTGCGGCGCGTCCACGAAGAAACCCTTCTGCGACGGCACGCACTCCAAGGTCGGGTTTCAGGCGGCGGAAGCCGCGGTCGGGCCGGCAGCTGAGGACAAGCCGGCGCAACCCTGAGGCTGATCCGGCTGAAGCCGGACTCCACGTCACGGCTGCTGCTGCAGCTTCGAGATCTGCCCGAGCAGCGTCCGCGCCCGTGCCCGCATTTCTGCATCGTGCGGACGAGCGAGAATCGGACCGAGCAGCGCGCGGGCGGGCGGAACTTCGCCAAGCGCGAGCATCGCCGCCGCGAGCTGCAGCGCGGCGTCCTGGTTGTCCGGAACGGCTTTGACCAGCGGCGTCAACAGCTCCCGCATCCTCACAAAGTCGCCGGTACGGCCGTACACCGCTGCCAGCATCTGGGTGGCCGCCGGGTAGCCCGGGCGAAGGATGAGCGCGCGTTCGAGCGCCGCACGGGCACGCTCCATCATCGAGGGGTCAAGCGCAGGGTCCGTCGCCAGCGCCCAGCCATACTCGAACTGCACCGTCTCGATATCCGGACCCGCGGCGGCCGCTCGTTCGAGCAGCGACAGGCCTTGCGGCCGGTTTCCCATTCGAATGCGAAGGACCCCGAGCGTGGCCAGCGCACGCGGCAAATCGCCACGCACCTGCAGCGCTCTTTCCAGCCGCGGTATCGCCTCCGGGCCACGCTGTAAGTGCGACAGAAGGTCGGCGAGCCACGCGTCGGTTTCCGCGGCGTCGATCGCTGTTGCCTCGGCGGTGACACGCGTGATCACCGCGTCGCGCAACGTGACCTCGTCGTAACCGGCCCGGGGGACGTGGGCCTGGATGTCGGCGTCCAGCCTGTCGAGAGGCATCGCATACGTTCCACGTACGCTGCCGTCGGCGCTCTCACCATCAGCCAGCCGGCGCGCCAGCCACACGAGCGCTTCGAATCGTGCCGGCTCGGCGTGCCGGGCATGGTGCACGACAGCCCAGGACTGCGCGTACAACAGGTCACGCTCGGGACCATCCTGTGTGTACTGCTTCGAGGTCCGGTCGATCGCAAACAGCTGCGGCAGGCTCAGGCGGCGCTTCCGCAGCAGCGCGACATGCCGTGCAACCGGTTTGCCGACGACGACCCGCTGCCCGTCAGCCGTCACCTCCATGGTGCTGAAGTACTCGGCGAGTCCTTCATGGAACCACAAGGGCGTGCGCGGGAATGCGTTGTTGAGGAGGAAGTGGGAAAACTCATGGAAGACGATCGGGAACGCGCGTTCGCCGGCCTCGACGTTCATCGTGATGTAGTTGACGTCCGCGCCGTCGACGAAAAAACCGTCAACCGGCACGGTGCGCGCGTTGGCGATCGGCATGAACGGGCGATACGACTGAGCGTCCGGGAAGACGATGACGACGACGGGTGCGCTGGCGGCGGGCACCGCGTCCGGCAGCAGCTGTGTGACAACGCCGCGGAACTGCTCGAATCGGAGTGCGACGTCGCGCAGCCGGGCCGGCGGCACGTCGCCGATGACGCGAAAGTGATCGGTGCGCACCTCGCGCCATTCGGCGGCCGCTGGGAGCGGGGCACCGAGGAGGATAGACGCCGCGAAGAGAAGAAACCGACCCATTCGACTATTTGCGAATCAGCGTCGGGCTAGGGCACGTATCCGTCCGGCAGCAGCTCCAGGGCGACCGCAATCGTGCGCGTCCCCTCTTGCCGCGTCGTCAGCAGTGCCGGCGCCGGGACCTGCGCACCACACGAGATGGCGCCGCCGGTCTGCGATCGAAACGTCACGAACATGATCGACGCCAGGCTCGGCGCCGACGCCCGCGTGGCGCCCTGCGGCGTACCGATCACAACCACGACCCCGCTGCGGGTGCACTCGATTCCCTGGATCGTTCCCTGAATGCGTTGCTCGCCTGGTTGCACGTTGCGCAGTTGCAGAATCAATCCTTGATTCTTCGCCACCGGCGGCGGCTGAGGGTCCGGGGGGCGCGCGGAGCTGCCGCTCTGCGCGTCGGCAGGAGGCGCGGGGGGAGGATTGCCAAGCCGCTCGCGCACCTCAGCCAGCTCGCCGAGGAGGGCGCGTGCCTGCTCCTTGCGGGGATCGGTTCCGCCGGCGAGCACGGGGCCGAGGAGCGCCCGCGCGCCGTCTGGATCCTCGAGGCGGAGCAGCGCTTCCGCCAGCATCAGCGCGGCGTCGTGATCGGCCGGGTTCGCCCTGACCATTGGCGTCAGCGCACCGCGGACCGCGGTGTATTCGCCTTGATTGAGAAAGGCACGCATGGTGGCAAGCACGGCGACACGGCCGGGAAGCCTGAGCTGGTAGTTCGACCGTGACAATGCGGCGACGACGTCGGGTCTCGTCTTGAGCGCCTTCTCCAGGCGTACCGCTCCCTCCTCCGGGCGCCCGATCGTCATCTGCACCCCGCCGAGCCACGCCTCGACCTCCCCCTCGTCGGCCGGCATCGGATTACGGCCCAGCGTCGTAGTGATCGGGTCTTTGAAGTCGAAGCTGGTTGCCTGATAAATCTCGCGGCGCGTGTAGGCCTGCACCTCGCGCTCGAGGTCAGGGATCGTCATGCCGTACGCCTCGAGGACGGCCTGCTCAGGCGCCATGCCCGCGGCAAGCTTGAACGCCAGGTCGATGAGGGCGTCGCGGCGGCGCGGCATGCCGTGCAACGCATGGTGAACCATCGCCCACGACTGCGCATACATCACGGAGCGCTCCGGCGTATCGCTCGAATAGATCGGCGATGCCGCGGTAATCGATAACAGCTTCGCCAGCGGGAGCCGGCGCTCGCGAAGCAGCTCGACGTGCTGCGGGACCGGTTTGCCGATCACGGCGCGGCGGCCGTCGCCCGACACCTCCAGCGTGCTGTAGTACTCGGCGAGGCCTTCGTTGAACCACAGCGGCGCGGCACCGAAGACGTTGCGGAGCAGGTAGTGCGAGTACTCGTGGTAAATGCCGCGATAGGCGTCGTCGCCGGCGTCGAGGTTCAGCGTGATGTAGATCCCTCTGGGACCGGCAACGAACAGGCCGCCGACGGGTACCCGGCGCCCGTTCGCCATCGGCATGAACGGCCTGTACGAACGCTCGTCGGGAAACGCGAGCACAATGGCCGAGACACCCTGTGCGGCGTCGATGGTGGCCTGATTGAGCGTCGCGATGACCTCGCGGAACTGCTCGATCCGAAGCGCGACGTTCTTCAAGTCGCGCGCCGACACGTTGCCGGCGACCTGATGGTGCTTGGTACGAAGCGCAAGCCACTCGGCCGCTGCCGCGACCGGGGTGAACGCAACTATCGACGCCGCGAGAAACAGGATGCGCCGCACGCTCGTGCGGGCAGAGTATCACCCCTGAGCAGCCAATAGAGATCGCTGACTTATGTCCAGTATTTCTACGATGGCTCAGGCACAGTATTGTGGGGTCAGGTGGGAACAGTGTGTGACCACACCTGGCTGCAGTTTCTCACAAGATAACTGCGGCGGCGGGTATTGCGATTACCTCTGTTCCTGCGAGGGCACTTACAAAAGCGGGACCTTGCCGAAACAACGGCGGTCCACACGCCTTTGCCGGAATTCTTGAAGTGCCCCTTCGGATTAGGAGTTGTCAGAATGAGTCGACTGATAACGATCCTCCTAGCGATCAGCAGCGTCAGCCTTGTTGCGGCTCAGCAAGCCGCTCCCGTCATTCAATTCGAGGTCGCCTCGGTTAAGGTCAACGCGAGCGGCGATACAGAGAGTACGTGGACGTTCCCGCCATCCGGGCGGATTCACATGACGAATGTGACATTGAGGGAGATCGTCATCCAAGCGTTCCAGCTCAACCGTCAATTAGCTCGATTTGCTTTGGTTGGAGGGTTGGAAAGTTTCATGAGGACTCGCTTCGACATCAGCGCAAAACCTCCTGATGACGCACCCGCGGGTCAGACGCCCGCGATGCTTCGGGCACTGCTGACCGAACGATTCGGCCTCCGCACACACACGGAAAAACGTGATACGCCGGTGTACGCGTTGAAGGTCACAAGTCCCGGACGTTTTGGTCCCAAATTTCGTCCTTCGCAGCACAATTGCGATGAATGGATGAAGGTGGCCCGGCAAGGGAATGTCGTTGAGCCGGCGGACGCCAATGGAAAGAGCTGGTGCCGATCAAACCCATTTGATCGCGATGGAATATCTGCTCGGGGCGCAGGCACCATTGCACAACTGATTCGGAGTGTTCAAGCGTTCACGGATCGGCCGATCGCGGACATGACAGGTCTCAGTGGGAATTTCGAATGGGACGTGAAATTCGTATCCACTTCTCTGGGTCGCGCACCCGGTTCCAGCGTTCCGGAAGTGTTTACCGCCTTCCGTGAGCAACTTGGATTAACGCTGGAAGCCCAAACTGCGGCACAAGACGTACTCGTGATTGATCAAGTAGAGATGCCGACTCCGGACTGACCGGACGACACCCGGCTCCCGAGGGAGCGTTCGATCGTGGAGATTCCCGCCATGACCGCCGCGACCACGCGGTCGCAGCGGGCGAGGCCGAACGTGAACGCGCTGGCGGCGGCCGCACCGGCGTGATCGAGCAGGTCCCGCTGGAGCGCTGCGCGCGCGCGTGAAAGCCGTGTTTTCACGACATCCTCGCTGACATCCAGGGCCTGTGCCGTCTCTGACGTGCTGAGCCCCTCGACCTGCCGGAGGACGAACACCTCACGGTATCCGTCGCCCAGCCGGTCCACGGCCGACTCGAGCAGCGCCCCGAGCTCACGCGCAAACGCCTGCCGCTCGGGGTCAGGGCTGGGCTGGATCGGCATCAGGGTCTCCACGAACGAATCCCCAAGCGGCTCGTAGCGCCCGCGGCGCCGCACGCGCGCCAGCGCTTCGTGCACGGCGATCTTCGTCAGCCATGTCGCAAACTGCGCCCGGCCGTCGAACTGCCGCAGGTGCGTGTACGCGTTCACGTATGCCTGCTGCATGACATCTTCCGCTTCGCTGTCATCGCGCAGGATGGCGCGAGCCGCGCGGTAGATCCGCTCGTTGTGACGCCGCATGAGGATCTCGAACAGGGCAGTTTCGCCGCCGATCACGCGCGCCACGACCTCCTCGTCGGACAGCGACGCGAACGGCGCCACGAGCGGGGCAGCGGCAGCAGGGGAAACAGGGGCCATCACATCTTCAGAGTAACAAGCCGGCAAAAGGTGACAACGGCTCCACTGTTTACGGGACGTATCCGTCCGGCACCAGCTCGATCGCCACGGCGACGGTGGAATCCGCTTCGCTCCGCCAGGTCAGCAGGGCAGGGACTGCGGGCTGAGGGCCGCACGAAACGCTTCCGCCTGTTTGCGACCGAAAGGTGGTGAATTCGACCGAGGGGAAGCTCGCCGCGCTGGCGCGAACGGTGCCCGTTGGCCCTTGGAGGACCAGCACCACGCCCTTCTCGGAACACTCAATGGCCTGGAAGATTCCGTAGGTCCGCTGTTCCCCGGGCCGCAGCGGTCGAAGCGGCAGGATAACGGACGGCTGCGACGACGAGCGCGCATCGGTTGCCGTCGACTCCGTCCTCTGCTCGAGACTCGGCGCGGCGACAGAAGGACGGCTGCTTCCCGCCTGTGACCTGTTCTGAACGGTCGCGATCTGCCCGAGCAACGTACGCGCCTGACGGCGCGCGTCTTCGTCGGGCGACGCGGCAAGGATGGGTCCCAGCAGCGCGCGCGCGCCGGCCATATCGTTCAGACCGAGAAGCCCGGCCGCCAGAATCAAGGCGGCATCGTGATCGCCCGGCGAGATCTTCACCATCGGGCCGAGCAGATCGCGAACCTTCGCATACTCGTCGCGCTGCAGGTAGACGTAGCCGAGCAGACGCTGCGCCGCCGGATACCCCGGGCGCAGAGAGATGGCTTTCTCGAGCGCCAACGCAGCGTCGGCGAGGCCTGCTGCATCGCGCGCGCCATCGGTTGCCAGCGCATAGGCGTAGGTAAAGTGTGCGACTTCGTTCGACGTACTGGCCGCCGACGCCTTCGCCAGAGAGGGCAGGGCCTCCTCGTATTTCCCCTGTCGCCAGCGCAGCAGACCAAGCGCCGCATGAGCCTGCGCGAGGTCCGGACGTGCTTTGAGGCTTTTTGCGAGCAGCGCTTCGGCGTCACTGTCACGCTGCCGCTGATGGACGAGAAAGTCGCCAAGCCATGCGTCCACTTCCGCGTCCGCAAGTCGTACGGCGTTTCCCGTCACCTTGGTGACCAGGCTCTTGGTGAAATCAACCTCGAGGTGCTGATAGATCTGCCTTCGTACGTATGCCTGCACCTCGCCATCGAGCTGGTCCAACGGCAGTGCATACGTGGCGCGCAGACTGTCTTCCAGACCGCCGCCCGCCGCGAGGCGTTGTGCGAAGCCAATCAGCTGTTCGCGCCGGCGCGTCTCGCCGTGCAGGGCATGGTGGACGACGGCCCACGACTGTGCGTACAGCAGGCTTCGCGGCAGCCCCTCGGTGGTGTACTCCTTCGAGCCGGGACTGATCGAAAAGAGCTGTGAGAGCGGCATGCGCCGCTCGCGCAGCAATTGCACGTGCCGGGCGATAGGCTTGCCAATCCGCGCCGTTCGTCCGCCATTCGCGACCTCGAACGTGCTGTAGTACTCCGCCAGCCCTTCGTTGAACCAGAGCGGAGCGTTCGCGAACACACCTCGCAGCAGCAGGTGCGAGTATTCGTGGAAGACAACCGCGAACGACTCGTGGCCGGCTTCGAGGCTCACGGTGATGTAGTTGACGTCCTGACCGCCGAGGAACATGCCGGCAACCGGCACGGTGCGTCCGTTGACACGCGGCATGAACGGGCCGTGCGACCGCTGATCCGGGAAGACGATCACCACGACCGGCGGGCTTCCGCCGCGGAGGGCCGACGGAATCAGCTGGGTGACCACCTCGTGGAACTGCTCGAACTGCAGGGCAACGTCGCGCAGCTGCCCCTGCGAAACGTCGCCGATGATTTGAAAGTGTTCGGAACGGAGCGACCGCCATTCGGCAGCCGCCGGGCGGGGAATTGTCGCGAGCAGCAGCGCCGTGAAGGCGATTACGCGCCGCACGAGGGAGCAGGGTATCACTGGTCCCTGCCCCCTGCCCCCCTGATCCCTGATCCCTGATCCCTCGTCCCGGATCAGGCTACCGAACTTCGACTTCCACCGGGCTCGCGAGCGTAGGAGTCACTTCGGACCCAGACGCGAGCTCAACGTCCTTACCGCGCGTGGCCAGCACCGCGCCGGTTCCGGCGGCGCCGCCAATCGCCGCGCCTTTGGCCGCGCCCGAACCGCCGCCGAGAAGGCCGCCAATCGCCGCGCCGATGCCGGCGCCGGCGCCGATCTTCGTGGCGTCCTCGCTCTTCGTGGCTTCACCCTCGAAGGCCACCGGATTCGTCCGCAACGATTCACGACGTCCGTCGATGACGACCGACGTGAAACGCAACGCCAGGCGCGAGCGCCCCTTTACCCGGCCGGCGCGGTCGACTTCGCTCACTTCGCCGTTGACGACGGTGCCGGCCGGCAGGATGGTTTCGCCTTCGACCATCACCGCTCGACGCAGCCGCGCGGTCACCGGCGTTTCGACCTGCGCCGTCTCGCTCGACACCGCGGTCGTCAATTCGAGCGGCAGCGCCGTGCCGGCGGGAATCGTCACAAAGCGCACGACCGGAGCCGGCCGTGGGGCGGGCGCCGCATTCACGCGCGGCGCTTCAGCCGCGATCGGAGCGGGCCGCGTTTCGACCCTGGCCGGCTGCGATGTGCGTGGCCGGCTCGTCGTTCCTACAGCGTCCCTGTTCGGGGACACGTCAGCGGGCGCCGGCTGAAGGTTCGCCGGTGTGCCCGGTTCTTGAGGCACCGTGACGGTCGTCCCGTCGGGTTGCGGGCTATCCTGCGGGTTTTCGGCCGATTTTTCGCCACAGCCGGCCGCGAACGCGGCACTGAGCACGGCTACGGCGATCCACTGATTCTTCATCTGGTTCCCCCTGTAGTCCGGCTTAGTTCAAGGATCGGTCCAGCCCGCCAGGGGGGTATTTGCCCGATTAATATGAGTTATCGTGTCTGAACGACTATCAATTTGACTGATAGAACCTCGACAGGGCAGACTGAACGACATGCCAAGCCAACGCACGGGCGCCCAAATCATCTGGGAATGCCTTGTTCATGAAGGGGTAAACACCGTTTTCGGGTATCCGGGCGGAGCCATTCTGCCGGCGTACGACGCCATGCTGGATTACCCGGTTCGGCACGTTCTGGTCCGGCACGAGCAGGGCGCCACGCACATGGCCGACGGCTATGCGCGAGCGGGGGGCGGCGTCGGTGTGGCAATTGCGACTTCGGGGCCTGGTGCGACAAATCTGGTCACCGGCATCGCGACCGCGATGATGGACTCGGTGCCGATGGTCTGCATCACCGGTCAGGTGCCGAGCAAGCTGATTGGCTACGACGCGTTCCAGGAAACCGACATCACCGGTATCACTCTGCCCATCACCAAGCACAGCTACCTCGTCACGCGCATCGAAGACATCATGCCGGCGATGAAGGAGGCCTTTCTGCTCGCGAAGTCCGGACGGCCCGGCCCGGTGCTCGTGGACATCACCAAGGATGCGCAGCAGGCGAAGATGGACTGGGCGTGGGATCCGCGGCCGGTGACGATGCGGGGCTATCGCCCTAAGCTGGATGTCTCGAAGAGCGAGCTGGCGAAGGCGGTTGACCTGATCAAGGGCGCACGCAAGCCGGTCATCCTCGCCGGACAGGGCATCCTGCAGAGCGGTGCGATGGCTGAAGTGCGCCAGTTCGCCGAACGGATCAATGCACCGGTGGCGCTCACGCTGCTCGGTATCGGCGCCTTCCCGGCCAGCCACGAGCTCAACATCGGCATGATGGGCATGCATGGCGAGGCCTGGGTCAACCATGCGATCCAGGAAGCGGACCTGCTCCTCGCGTTCGGCATGCGTTTCGACGATCGCGTCACCGGCAATATCAAGACCTACGCGCTGAACGCCAGGAAGATTCACATCGACATCGACCCGTCGGAGATGAACAAGAACGTGAGGGCCGACGCCGCGATCGTGTCGGACCTTCGCGAGGCGCTCAAGGATCTGCTCGACGCGGTTGCGCCGAAGGACCACGGACCGTGGCTGAAGTACATCGAGTCGATGAAAGGGGATTCGGCCGTCCGCGATATTCAGACGCTCCCGGACAACGGGCATCTCTATGCCGCGCACGTCATCAACGACATCTGGCGTCTGACCGACGGCAAGGCGATCGTCTGCACCGATGTCGGTCAGCATCAGATGTGGGAAGCGCAGTACTACCACCACGAAGAACCGCGGACGCTCATCACCTCCGGCGGTCTCGGGACCATGGGCTTCGGGCTGCCGGCGGCCATCGGCGCCAAGCTCGCCAAGCCCGACGCGGAGGTCTGGGCGATCGTCGGCGACGGCGGGTTCCAGATGACCGCCGCGGAGCTCTCGACCGCGGCGCAGGAAAACGTCAAGGTCAACGTCGCCGTGATCAACAACGGCTATCTCGGCATGGTCCGGCAGTGGCAGGAGTTCTTCTACGAACGGCGCTACGCGGCGACGCCGCTGCGCAGTCCCGACTTCGTCAAGCTGGCTGAAGCGCACGGCCTGGTCGGCCTGCGCGCCGAGAAGCGGCCGGACGTCGCCGACGTTGTCTCCCGCGCCCGTGCCGCCGAGGGCACGGTCCTGATCGACTTCCGGGTCGAGCAGGAAGACAGCGTGTACCCGATGGTGCCCGCCGGCAACGACCTCGACGCGATGATCCGCCGCCCGAAGGAGTCGGTGCTGGTGGAAACGGCGGCTGATCCGATTTGAGAAGGCCCAAGGCTTCGGGCCACAGGCCTCAGGGCTGGTCAAGGAATCAGGCCTTCTGCCTGGACCAGCACTGGGGCCTGTGGCCTGAGCGCTGAGGCCTTCCGGTTTTTATCAATGTTGCATACCCTCGTAGCCCTCGTCGAAGACAAGCCGGGCGTTCTGAACCGCGTCGCGCTGGTCTTTCGGCGCCGCGCCTTCAACATCGAGTCGTTGACCGTCGGCCGGACCGACGTTGCCGGCGTATCGCGCATGACCATCGTTCTCGACAGCGATCAGGTGAACGTTGACCGCGTCATGGCCTACCTGTACAAGCTCGTCAACGTCCTGGAGGTCGAAGATCTGCGCGACGTGCCGGCGGTCGCGCGCGACCTGGCGCTGGTCAAGGTGGCTGTCGGCGGACACGACCGCGGTCAGCTGCTCCGCGTGGTCGACGAGACGCGCGCTCACATCGTCGATTCGGGCGAGCAGACGATGACGCTCGAAATTACCGGCGAGCCGCCGCACGTGGACGCGGTCATCGCCCGGCTCGAGCCGCTGGGAATCGTCGAGATGGTACGGACTGGGCAGGTGGCCATGCGCCGCGGCGACACCGCGTTGTCGACTGCGCAATATTCTTGAAGGCAAAAGGCAAAAGGCAAAGGTCAAAAGAAGGATCAAGAGGCAAATCTTTTGACTTTTGCCTTTTGCCTTTTGACTTTTGACTTACGGCGAAGGAGAAAAGAATGGCAACGATGTTTTACGACCGCGACGCGGACCTCGAGCTGATTCGCCAGCGCAAGGTCGCCGTCATTGGCTACGGCTCGCAGGGGCACGCGCACGCGTTGAACCTGCAGGACAGCGGCGTGGACGTCGTCGTCGGCCTTCAGAGCGGCAGCAAGTCCGCCGAAAAGGCAAAGTCGGCCGGGCTGCGGGTCCTGTCTGTCGCCGAAGCGTCCAAGTGGGCGGACGTCATCATGGTCCTCATTCCGGACCAGCATCAGGCGCGCGTCTACAAAGCCGACATCGAGCAGCACCTGACCGCCGGCAAGATGCTGATGTTCGCGCACGGCTTCGCCATCCGCTTCAACTGGATCGTGCCGCCGAAGGACGTTGACGTGACGATGGTGGCGCCCAAAGCGCCCGGTCATCGCGTGCGTGAAGTGTTCAAGGAAGGGGCCGGGACGCCTGGCCTCCTCGCCGTCCATCAGGACGTGACGGGGAAAGGGCGCTCGACGGCGTTGTCGTATGCGCGCGGCATCGGCTGCACGCGCGCCGGCGTGATTGAAACGACCTTCGCGGAGGAGACCGAAACCGACCTCTTCGGCGAGCAGGCCGTGCTCTGCGGCGGCACCAGCGCGCTCGTCAAGGCGGGCTTCGAGACGCTGATCGAAGCGGGATACCAGCCGGAGATTGCCTACTTCGAGTGCCTGCACGAGCTGAAGCTGATCGTCGATCTGATGTATCGCGGCGGCCTGCAATACATGCGCTATTCGATCAGCGACACCGCGGAGTACGGCGATTACACGGCCGGCTCGCGAATCGTGACCGCCGAGACCAAGGCCACGATGAAGCAGCTCCTGAAGGAGATTCAGTCTGGTGAGTTCGCCAGGAAGTGGATCGCCGAGAACGAGGCGGGGCAGCCGAACTTCAAAAAGCTGCGCGAGGCGGACCGCAATCACCCGATCGAGGTCGTCGGCGCCAAGCTGCGCAACATGATGCCGTTCCTCGATCCCGTGCAGCTGCCGCAGCCGGCAACCGTATAGGGAACGACAGCCACCGATTACGACACACCGAGACACTGAGGCACTGAGAGTTCATCGATCTTCATCCTCGGTGCTCTCGGTGCCTCGGTGTGTCGTTTTCGAAACCGATCGAATGTTGAACAAATACTCGTCCCGCGTCACGCAACCCCGCAGTCAGGGGGCATCGCAGGCGATGCTGTACGGCATCGGCCTCACCGATGCCGATCTGCAGAAGGCGCAGGTCGGCATCTGCAGCATGTGGTACGAGGGCAACACGTGCAACATGCACCTCGACCGCCTGGCGGCGCACATCAAAGAAGGCGTGCAGGCTGCCGGCCTGGTCGGCCTGCGCTTCAACACCATCGGCGTCAGCGACGGCCTGTCGATGGGTACCGACGGCATGAGCTACTCGCTGCCGTCGCGCGATCTGATTGCCGACTCCATTGAAACGGTCATGGGCGCGCAGTGGTACGACGGCCTGATCACCGTTCCCGGCTGCGACAAGAACATGCCGGGCAGCATCATTGCCATGGCGCGGCTGAACCGGCCGTCGCTGATGGTCTACGGCGGAACGATCCGCGCCGGCTCCGCCCTCGGCAAGCCGCGCGACATCATTTCCGCCTTCCAGTCATACGGGGAATACCTGGCCGGGACGATCACCGACGAGCAGCGGCTCGACATCGTGCGTCATTCGTGTCCCGGTGCCGGAGCCTGCGGCGGGATGTACACCGCCAACACGATGGCAGTGGCCATCGAAGCGCTGGGGCTCTCGCTTCCGTACAGCTCGTCGCTGCCCGCCGAGGATCCCGGCAAGGCCGACGAATGCCGGCGCGCCGGCGCGGCGGTCCGCCTGCTGCTCGAGCGCGATCTCAAACCGCTCGACATCCTGACGCGCCGATCGTTCGAGAACGCCTTGACGATGATCATGGCGGTCGGCGGCTCGACCAACGCCGTTCTTCACCTCCTGGCGATTGCGAAGGCGGCGCGGGTGCCCCTGGCCCTGGCCGATTTCCAGCGCGCCAGCGATCGCGTGCCGCTCCTGGCCGATCTCAAGCCAAGCGGCAAGTACGTGCAGGAGGATCTGCATGGAGTCGGCGGCACGCCGGCGGTCATGAAGTACCTGCTCGGCCGTGGGTACCTGCACGGCGACTGTATGACCGTGACAGGCAAGACGCTCGAAGAGAACCTGGCGGACGCCGCGCCGCTCGCGAGCGGTCAGCAAATCATTCAGCCGCTCGACACGCCAATCCTTCCCCGTGGACACATCCGCATCCTGACGGGCAACCTCGCGCCGGACGGTTCGGTCGCGAAGATCACCGGCAAGGAAGGCGAACGGTTCGCCGGCATCGCCAAGGTCTACGACTCCGAAGAAGCCATGCTCGCCGGTCTCGAGAAAGGCGAGATCTCCAAGGGTCACGTGATCGTGATCCGGTATGAGGGCCCGAAAGGTGGGCCGGGCATGCCGGAGATGCTGACGCCTACCTCGGCCATCATGGGCGCTGGACTGGGTGCCGACGTTGCGCTGATGACCGACGGGCGCTTTTCCGGCGGATCTCACGGCTTCATCATTGGCCACATCACCCCCGAGGCTCAGGAGGGCGGGCCGATTGCCCTCGTGCGCGACGGCGATCGCATCGTCATCGACTCGGTGACCTGCGAGCTGCGGGTCGATGTGAGCGACGCGGATCTCGCGGCGCGACGCCAGGCCTGGCAAGCGCCTCCGCCGAAGGCCACCAACGGTGTGCTTGGTAAATACGTGCGCCTGGTGAGATCGGCCTCGGAAGGCTGCATCACTGACTGACCCGGGGTATACCGGCGTTCTCGGTAGCGCTTTAGAGCCATTCGGACGCGTTCGTTACGCCCCTGACACGCGTTATTTACAACAAAGGCTGCCTCGCCGGACGTCCAGAGGTTAGACTCTTTACGGCTTTCACAATTTATTTTCGGTGACGTCCAGGAGACAACGATGACCTGTCCCCCCCGGTCTAACTCTGTCTGCACCCGTGTATTGCGGGTGTGCGCGGCCATAGCGTTCCTCTTCCTTGGAATTCCGCAAGTCGCGCACGCGGATCAGGGTGCTCTGAAGTTCTTCAAGAACTACTTCGTCACCGGCGACGTCGTGGTCGCAGGCGTCGGACTCCGCGGGCAGGGCGGCACGTTGGATCCCGTCACCGGGCAGAAGATGGCGACCGGTTCGATCAGCATCAGCGTCGATCCATCGACGGACATCCTCGCCGCGTTCCTCTACTGGCAAACGATGGAGAGCACGGCGACGACGTCGATTTCGGCGCGCGGCTACTTCAATAACGAACTGATCCTCGGTAAGCAGATCGCGCCCGTGAATGCCAGCGCGTGCTGGTCGTCAGGCGGCGGAGGGGGGACGACCCAGGGCGCTTCGTTTCTCAAGTCGTATCGCGCCAACGTTTTACATCTGCTTCCGCAACAGGTCGTGGATGGGAAGCCGACCGGCAGACGCCTTGCGAACGGCTCGTTTCCCATAAAGCTCGCGGACAGCGGAAACGGTGGCAGCCAGTCGCCGTCATCGGGAAACCAGGCGAACCTGGTTCAGGGCGCGAGCCTGGTGGTCGTGTACCGCGACCCGGATATGCCGTTGCGGGCGATCGTCATCTACGACGGCGGAAGGACTCTCAATCAGGACGTTCCAAGCTTCAGCCAGACGATGAAGGGTTACTTTCAGGCGTCGGCCGCCGGCGCCAGGGCAACGCTGACCCATATCGTTGCTGATGGCGACACCAACTTCGGCGAGGCACTGACGGTCGAGGGAAGTTCGGGTGAAGCGCCGACGGTGGCGACGAATCCGTTCGGCGGCGCCCTCGGGTTCTCGTGGGATGTCAAGACCTACAGCGTGCCGCTGCTGGCCAACGCCACAGAAGAACTCGCCCCCATCAAGACGACTGTTCAGGCGACGAGCAGCTCGGTTGATTGTCTGTCGTGGACGGCCCTGATTGCCGGCGTCGACGTCAAGGACTCTGACTACGATGGCCTTCTGGACCGCTGGGAGTCGGAGACCGGCCTGACAGACCCGGATGGCCTGGAGCTGCCAGACATCAAGGCCATGGGCGCCAACCCCAACGTGCAGGACATCTTCGTCGAGATCGGCTACATGACGACGCCGACTGCACCGAATGGGAGCCTGCTGTCGACCGGCGGATACACAACCACGCTTGGCGCTGTCCCGCCGCACACGCACCTTCCCTCGCGAGCGGTACTGGAGGCGGCGGCGCAGGTCTTCCACAACGCGAAGCTGGCCGGCCCGCGCCGGTTCAACGTGAGCGGACCGATCAACCTGCATTTCGACGTTGGCAACCGATATCCAAGGCCGGCTGGTGTCACCGATGCCACGTGCGCCAGCGCGAGTACCTGGACGCCTCCGTGCGCCATCATCCCCGGTAGTCTGGCGAAAGGCGGCGAAGCGATCGACGAAACGGCGATCACCTCGCCATCCTTCCCGACATTCAAAGGTCTGGTCAGCTGGAAGACGAAGTTCAACGCCCTTCGCGATCAGCCGCTGTCCGGGGGGAGCACCGAGAAAGACTGCGAAGCGAATCCGAACTGCGTGCGGCGCTTCGACGAAAACCGCATGGGCATCTTCAAGTACGCGCTCATCGGACACGTCCTTGGCGTTCCCAGTCTCAGCAACCCGCAGATTCCACGCTCGACGTCAGGAGTCGCCGACGGCGGCGATGGCGGCGGCGACCTCGCGGTCACCCTCGGCCTCTGGGACGGCGCGACCGGAACCGAATTCGCCCAGGTCTCCACGCTCGTGCACGAACTCGGACACACGCTCGGTCTGCGCCACGGCGGAGCCGCGGCAACGGCAGCCAACCCGTCGCCGAACTGCAAGCCGAACTACCAGAGCGTCATGAACTACTTCTTCCAGGTGCGCGGGTTCCTCATCACGCCGGCGACGCCGACCACCGCCGTGCGGCTGACGGTCAACGGCGTGCCGCAGGGACCGGTGCTCGACTTCTCGCGCCAGGTCCTCAATCCGCTCTTCGAGAAGAATCTCACCGAGACGGCGATAACCGATGCCGCCAGCAATCCAATGTTGCATCCGACCCGGTGGTACGCACCGGCGACGAACTTCTTCGCCGAGCACATCGGCATGTCACCGGCGACCAGGTACTGCGATGGCACCCCTGCACCCGAGACAATGGTCCGCATCGACGGGACGACGACCGGCGCCATCGACTGGAATTTCAGCGGCACGTTCGGCGATCTCACGACCAAGACACAGGACGTCAACTTCAACGGCACCAACAGCGGAACGACGGCCGACGGGGAGCTCCTGACCGGGTTCAACGATTTCGCGGGCATGGACCTCCGGCAGACGGCCAGCCGCCGCAACATGAACGGCCTGTCGCTCGAGCTCGAGTTCGAAGACACCGGCGTCTTTGACTGGGGCGTTTTCGACTGGGGCACGACGGCGGCCTTCGGAGCCGGTACCGCCGACAACGTCGGTGACTGGGGGGTTTTCGATTGGGGTGTCTTTGATTGGGGGGTCTTCGACTGGGGCACGGCCGAAGGCGTCCTCGACTGGGGCGGGCCGCTGACCGATGACACCCGCGGCGACATCGATTTTCTGAACGCCAAGTCGCACGGCAACGTGCCGACCGATCTGTTCGCCACACCGACCAAGAACAGCATCATCCTGGAGTGGAAGCCGCCGACGGCCGGCACTCCCAGCACCTACAAGGTGTGGCGCGCGGCGGGGGAGGCCGCCATGTCGCCGGCGAATCTGCCGCTCGAGATCGCGACCATCCAGATGGGAACGAACACGCCGTTGACGTACACCGACACGACGGCGAAGCCGAACAGCGTCTACTGGTATTTCGTGACGGCGTTCGTCGACGGGAAGCAGAGCGGGCCGTCGAACATCATCCAGGTGAGCATCAAGCCCTGACCGCGTCAGGGCTTGCCGCTCGCGAGCTGTTTCCGGACGTCGGTCAGCAGCGGGTCCTCGCCGGTCTTGCCGCGCAGGGTGAGATAGGTGCGGAACGAGTCGGCTGACGGCTGCTTCAACCCCAGCTTGACGCGTCCGACGTAGACGTATACCGGCGGGAAATATCCGAAGGTCGGCACCTCGTCGAGGAACAGCGACATCGCTTCGCCGCTGCGGTTGACGCAGCGGGTGAACTCGCCTTCGGCCTCGAGAAAGGCGCCGGCCGCCAGGTAGGCGCGCCCGAGGTCGAACCGGCCGAGCCACGTATCGAGCTTCCCGTTGGCGGCGGTCAGCTGCGCCACCGCATCGCGAAGGTTGCCTTCGTTCAGTGCGATATTGCCTTCGACGATCCTGGCAAACGTCTCGGAAAAGAGGTCGAGCCCGGTATTCAGCTCCTTGACCTGCGCGCGCGCGCGTGCGGGATCGCCGGCCTCGCTGAAGAGCCGGCCCGTCAGGAAGCGTATCTTCGGACTGGTGCTGTGCGTCAGCGCGCGGTCTGAGGCGGCAATCGCGGCGCGCCTGTTGCCGCGTGACAGTTCCGCGTACGACAGGGCGATGAGCTTGTCGGCCGCTCGATCGACGCGCTTCGCCGCCAGATCCGCATCGACGCCGCTCGTCAACAGGCTCACGGCGTCCTTGTACCGTCCCTCATAGACCGCGACGTCCGCGAGTCCGGTCACGGCGTCCGACGGACTGACCGTCTCGAGCTGCCGATACGTCGCGACGGCATCGGCGATCCGGCCCTGGCCGTGCTGAGCCATCGCGCGCGCGATGAGCCCCTGTGGAAACGCCGGGTTGATCGCCAACGCCTCGCCGGCGGCTTGTTCCGCCATCGCGTAATCGCTCTTGTAGGCGGCAAACAGCCCCGTGTTCACGCGATACAACGCTCTCTTGGGCAGAATCTCCGCCGCCTGCCGGACCTCCTGCAGGGCCTTGTCCAGGTCACGAAGCTGCGTCAGACACACCGCAAGGTTGTTACGCGCCGACGCATCGGCGTAGTAGCGCTTGACGAGATCTCCATACTCGTCGGCGCACTTCTGGTGATCCCCCTTGAGCGTGTATGAGAAACCGCGCGTGCGATGCTGCTCGCGCTGCGTCATCGTCGGCAGGCGCTCGATCGCCTGCTCGATTAACTTTCCCGCTTCCTGGAACTGTCCCATGTTCCGCGCGGCGATCGCGGCCACGCCGTAGGCGGAACCGAAGTTGGCGTCGAGGGCGATCGCCTTCATCGCCGCGTCCCTGGCCTGCGGCTGATTCCCGTTCGACAATGCATCCATTGCGTTCGCGTACTCGCCGACGGCCTCCAGCGATGTCGCGCTCAAGGTCTCCATCGCAAACCGCTGCGACGATTCGGTGACGTCGTCACCCAACGCGTTGCGAAGAGCAATCGTCGCCTTGTTGAGCGTCGCCAGGGCCTGATCGGGCGATGAGAACGATTCGGTGGTCTCGGCGATGACAGTGCCCGTGACGCTCTCGTAGGCCTTCAGCTCGAGCTCGAATCCGCTTCCGCCGGCGCGGATGACCGGGGCGATCACCACGCCCAGTCCCTGATTGACTGCGATCTGACGTGCGGTCTTCTCATCCAGCGTGCCCGTGATCGGCGGCAGCCCCAGCGACCGGATCTGCGTACGGTCGAACGCGGTGATGAATCCCGCCTCTTCGAGACCGAGGCGAATCATCGGTTCCAGCGTGCCGGTGAACGCGCTGTTTCCCGTCGGATTCGCGGCATCGGCGATGACCACGAGAACACGCGCGTGCTGCTCTGTGGGCTGTGAGGCCCGTTGCGTGATGTAGATCGCGCCGGCGAGCAGAAGAACGACCAGCAGCGCCGCCGCGGCGACCATCTTTTTCGTCAGGCGACGCGCGATCGGGATGAGCCTGCCGTCATCGTCGAGACGATCGAGCTCGGCGGCGACCTCCGCCGACGTCTGGAACCGTTTCGCCGCGTCCGGCTCGACGCATCGCGCGATCAGCGCCGCCACGTGCGGGGGCACCTCAGGGTCGAGCGCCTGCAATGGCGGCGGCGGCGACTGCATTCGCCGCTGCAGTTCCTCGACAGCCGCCGCGCCCGACGAGACGCGCCGCCGACCAAGCAGCGCGTCGTAGAGAATCAGCCCGAACGCGTATACGTCCACACGCTGATCGATCGGCTGCCCCCTGGCCTGCTCGGGCGCCATGTACTCGAGCGTGCCGACGATCGAGCCGAGCGTGGTGGCGGCGTGATGCGACGCAGCGCGTGTCAGGTGCTCCGGGAGGACGCCCACGCCCGGGTTTGGCGCCGCACCGGCATCGCCCGTCGAGTGGGCAATGCCGAAGTCCATGATCAGCGCCTCGCCGTCCTTGCTGATCATGATGTTGGCCGGCTTCAGATCGCGATGCACGACGCCGGCGCTGTGAGCGGCCACGAGTCCGCCGATCACCGACCGGGCAATCCCCAGCAGTTCACGAATCGGACGCTTCCCGTCCTTCTTCAGAATCGACGAGAGGTCGGTGCCCTCGACATACGACATCGTGATGTACTTGATGCCGTCGATGTCGCCGATGTCGTGAATGCGGACGACGTTCTTGTGCGTGACCTGCCGGGCGAGCAGCAGCTCACGCTTGAAGCGGCGGCCGACTTCCTCGGCGGTGGCGGGATCCTCCATCACCTCCGGACGCATGACCTTGATGGCGACGGCGACGCCCAGCTCCGCGTCCCAGGCCTGATATACCGCGCCCATGCCGCCGGCGCCGAGCAGCCGGATGATGTGATACCGCGGACCAAATGACTGGCCGACTTCGAGCGGCCCGGCGTTATTGGTCCGTTTGGCACGCCGCGCACCGGGAGCGGTCGATGTCGCCGGCGCGGCGACGGTCATCGCATCGGCAGGGGAGTCGGATGCAACGGTGAGGGCATCGTCGTCCGGGACAAAACGCGTGACGTCTTCGGAGCTGTCTCCAGCCGTCACGATTCGCGTCACGTCGTCCGCGGCGTCCTGCGGCCCCACAAAGTCTTTAACGTTGTCCGTGGGAACAGCGAACCGAGTGACCTCCTCGGACGAGCCGGCCGGTGACGACGGTATGGGCGTGGGAAGCGGGGTATCGCCGAGGACGGTCAGGGCGTCTTCAGCACGCGGACAACCACATTGCGGACAGCGGTCAACCGCTGGAGGGACGGAGCTGCCGCAGGACGCGCAGGTTGTGGCCGACTGCGCGCCCGGCCAACCGCCAGGGCTGTGACCTGGTCCGTCCATGGGCAATCTACCCGAGCGGTTGCGATTATCGCAGATAGCGAGGGGCGAGTTGCCCCGGGCGCCGGACTACCAGCGCGGCTCGCTGCGGCGACCGCCGCCGCCGCCGCTGCCGCCGCGACCGTATCCGCCACCGCCGCCACCGGAACGCGGGGTCTGTGGACGTGCTTCGTTGACCGTCAGCCGCCGGCCGCCGAACGTCCGATCGTGCAGCTGCGAGACAGCCGCCTGGGCGGCTTCGTCGGTGGCCATTTCGACGAACGCGAACCCACGCGCGCGGCCGGTTTCGCGGTCCCGTACGACGTTCACCGATTCGACGGCGCCGGCCTCGGCAAAGAGCTCCTGCAGATCGTTTTCGTTCGTCTCGAACGGGATATTGCCGACGTACAACTTGCGACTCATGACGCTGACTCCTGCATCCTGTGGATGCGCTCGCGGTGCGCGAACAAGTGAGAAGACTCGGCCTGAGCGGGAATCGCTCGGCTCACCGGCATGCAGGAGATCTGAATCATCGGATCGGATGCAGAGGCGAGAAGCGGGCGGGCTAAGCTCTCAAACGCGAGGAGTATAACAGAGCTCACGCGGGGAGCCGATAGCGGCCGTCGGGCGTCCGCCGGAGAAAGCCCTCCCGTTCCAGGCTGCCGAGCACCCGGCGGCATTCGTCCAGCGAGAGGTCGAAAAGACGCGCGGCCTGCTCGACTGTCGGCGAAAACCCCCGCATCTCGTGGAATTCCCCGCGCACGCGCGACACCGCGTCCGGGCGTCTATAGTCGAGGGAACGGATGGACAGCGCCTTCGGGGCGATCTCCAGAGCGGACGAAGGCGGGGTTCGACGTGGCTCTGCCATATCACCCTCCCGAACGAGAGCGTTATCGTGCTCGATCCGAAACTACGCCAGCAGCCAGCGAGCGTCAATGCGTTTCCGGCATTAATTGGGACCGGCGGAACGGCCGAACGCGTCTCAGGAATAGAATGATGCGATTTCAGGAGGCATGAATATGGCGATTCGGCTCGGGGATGAAGCCCCGGATTTTGCAGCAGACACGACTGAAGGCCCGTTGAACTTCCATGAATGGAAGAAAGGAAAGTGGGCGGTCCTGTTTTCTCACCCGAAAGACTTCACGCCGGTCTGCACCACCGAGTTGGGAGCTGTCGCGAAACTGAAGAGTGAATTCGAAAAGCGCAACACCAAGGTGATCGGCCTCAGCGTCGATCCGCTGGATTCGCATTCGCGGTGGGCCGGCGACATCAAGGACGTGACCGGCGCCGATCTGAACTTCCCGCTGATTGCCGACCCCGACAAGTCGATCGCCAACAAGTACGACATGATTCATCCGAACGCGAGCGATACGGCAACCGTCCGCTCGGTGTTCATCATCGGCGCCGACAACAAGGTGAAGCTGACGCTGACCTACCCGGCGAGCACGGGCCGCAACTTCGCCGAACTGCTGCGCGTGATCGACTCACTGCAGCTCACCGCGCAGCACCAGGTCGCGACCCCCGCCGACTGGAAAGCCGGCGAGGACGTGATCATCGTTCCGGCCGTCTCCGACGAGGATGCGAAAAAGCGCTTCCCCGGATTCGTCGCCAAGAAGCCGTATCTCAGAGTGACGCCGCAGCCGAAGACGCCCGCCGCGGTGTGATTCGCGATTCCTATCTCAGCTCGGGCGGCAGCGGAGTCCCTTCGGCCGACTCCGCGATCGTCCCGGGCGGCACGCCGAGGATGGCGCGCAGCGTGTCGCCCTCCATCACTTCCACCTCCAGCAGCTGCCGCGTGACCTTCTCGAGCATGTCGCGCTTGTCGGTCAGGATGGATCGGGCGCGCGTGTGCGCATCGGTCATGATTCGCTTGACCTCGGCGTCGATGAGGCGGGCCGTGTCCTCGGCGTAGTTCCCGCGCTCCGGCCCGATCGGGATGTCGAGAAACTTGTTGCGCTTGTGGCCGTCGTAGTTCACGGCCCCCAGGGCGTCGCTCATGCCCCACTCCGTCACCATCGCGCGCGCGATGTCGGTAGCGCGCTGCAGGTCGTTCTGCGCACCGGTGGAGATTTCGCCGAGCGCGAGCTCCTCCGCAGTCCGGCCGCCAAGCAGGACCGCCAGCTGGTCGAGCAGATCCTGCCGCTGCATCAGGTATCGATCCTCGAGCGGCAGCTGCATCGTGTAGCCGAGCGCGCCGAATCCGCGCTGCACGATCGAGATCTTGTGCACCGGATCCATGCCGGGAATGACGGTGGCGACGATGGCGTGCCCGGATTCGTGATACGCAACGATCTCGCGCTCCTTCGAGCTCATCACGCGTTTCTTCTCGAGCCCCGCGATCAGCCGATCGATCGCTTCGTCGAAGTCCGTCATCTCGACGGCGGTCTTGTCCTTGCGGGCGGCCAGCAGCGCCGCCTCGTTGACGAGATTGGCCAGGTCGGCGCCGGCGAACCCGGCCGTGCGCGCGGCCACCACGCGCAGATCGACCGCCGGAGAGAGCTTGACGTTCTTCGTGTGGATACGCAGGACTTCTTCGCGCCCCTTGACGTCCGGCTTGTCGACGAGGACCTGGCGATCGAAGCGGCCGGGCCGCAGCAGGGCAGGGTCGAGCACTTCCGGGCGGTTCGTGGCGGCCATGATGATGATCGCCTTGCGCGAGTCGAACCCGTCCATCTCCGCGAGCAGCTGGTTGAGCGTCTGCTCGCGCTCCTCGTGTGATCCCATCGGACTCTGCACACGCGCGCGTCCGAGCGCGTCCAGCTCGTCGATGAAGATGATGCACGGTGCCTTCTGTTCGGCCTGCGCGAACAGGTCGCGGACGCGCGCCGCGCCGACGCCGACGAACATCTCGACGAATTCCGAGCCGCTCAGACTGAAGAACGGCACCTTCGCTTCGCCGGCCACCGCGCGGGCGAGCAGCGTCTTGCCGGTGCCCGGAGGGCCGACGAGCAGCACGCCCTTCGGGATGCGTCCGCCCAGCGTCGTGTACTTCCGTGGATTCTTCAGGAACTCGACGATCTCCCTCAGCTCCTGCTCGGCCTCTTCGACGCCGGCCACGTCCGCAAAGCTGACCTTCACGTCGTCTTCCGCGAAGACGCGGTGCTTGCTGCGCGCGAACGACATCACGCCGCCCTCGGCGCCCCCCATGCGGCGGAAGAAGAAGCTCCAGAGCGCGAACAGGATCAGCAGCGGGATCAGGTAGCTCAGAATCTCGGGGAGCCAGCGGCTGACGAATTCACCGGTGTATTTCACCCGCGCGGCGTCCAGTTCCTCGAGCAGTTTGGGGTCTTCGATGCGCGTGGTATTGAACTTGTTCGTGCCGTCGCGCTCGGCCTTGAGGGTCCCGCGAATCGACTGCTCGCCGACGTAGACCTCCGCCACCTGCCCCCCGCGAACCGCCTGCTTGAAGTCGCTGTATGACAGGGTCTTCCCAGCCGGCTGCAGGTACCACACGTTGGCCAGCGCCATCAGCATCAGGAACCCGAGCACGTACCAGACGGCGCCGCCCGGCCGGCCCGTCGAGCCGAACGTGCGGCGTTCGCCTTGCCGCTTGTCGCGCGGGTTCATGCCCGGCGGGTTTGGAAGATTCGCCATCTATTGATTGACTGCCGCCGTCTGCTTCCTGACGAACGTGAGTGCATTGTTACCCACGTCGACGACCACGTGGTCGCCCTCGCGGAATTCGCCTTCCAGGACGCCCAGCGCCAGCGGATCGAGGACGCGGCGCTGAATGGTCCGCTTCAACGGACGAGCTCCATACATTGGATCGTACCCCTCGGAGACGACGAAGTCCTTGGCCGGCCCGGTGAGCTCGACGTGGATCTTCCGCTCTTCGAGCCGCTTGAGAAGACCGCGCACCTGAATGTCGACGATCGCCTTCATGTGCTCGATGCCGAGCGCGTGGAAGAAGATGATCTCGTCGATCCGGTTCAGGAACTCCGGCCTGAAATGCTGTCGCAGTGCTTCGGTGACCTGCCGGCGCACGCCCTCGCCGAGATCCCCGGTGTGCTCCGCAATGAACTGGCTGCCGATGTTCGACGTCATGATCACGACGACGTTCTTGAAGTCCACTGTGCGGCCTTTGCCGTCGGTGAGGCGCCCGTCGTCCAGCAGCTGCAGCAGGACGTTCAGCACTTCCGGGTGCGCCTTTTCGATCTCGTCGAACAGCACGACGGAATAGGGCCGCCGCCGCACCGCCTCCGTCAGCTGGCCGGCCTCGTCGTAGCCGACGTAGCCCGGGGGCGCGCCGATCATCCGCGACACCGTGTGCTTCTCCTGGTACTCCGACATGTCGATGCGGATCATCGCGTGCTCGTCGTCGAACAGGAATTCGGCGAGCGCCCGCGCGAGCTCCGTCTTGCCGACGCCGGTGGGACCGAGGAAGACGAAGCTTCCGAGCGGGCGGTTGGGATCCTGCAGGCCGGCGCGTGCACGCCTGATGGCATTGGCCACCGCCGTGATCGCCTCGTCCTGCCCGATGACCCGCTCATGGAGCCGCTCCTCCATGCGAATCAGCTTCTGGATTTCGCCTTCCATCAGCCGACTGACGGGGATGTTCGTCCACTTGGCGACGACTTCGGCGATGTCTTCTTCGTCCACTTCGAGCTTGAGCATGCGCGTGCCCGTTGCTGTGGCCGCGCCATCCTGGTCCTGCAGCGTCTTTTCGAGCTGGGGAATCCGCCCGTACTGCAGCTCCGACGCTTTCGCGTAATCGCCGGCGCGAACGGCAGCGTCCAGCTCCAGCCGCGCCTGTTCGAGCTGTTCCTTCAGATTGCTGCTGCCGCTGATCTCGTCCTTCTCCTGCTGCCACTGGGCCCGCAGCCGCGCTTCCTCTTCCTTCAGGTTGGCGAGCTCCTTCTCGAGGCGGGCGAGCCGCTCGACCGACGACTTGTCGGTCTCTTTCCGCAGCGCCTCGCGCTCGATCTCGAGCTGCATGACCCGGCGGCGCACTTCGTCCAGTTCGGCCGGCATCGAGTCGATTTCCATCCGCAGCTTCGAGGCCGCCTCGTCCATCAGATCGATGGCCTTGTCGGGCAGGAAACGGTCGGAGATGTAGCGGTGCGACAACACGGCGGCCGCCACGAGCGCCGCATCCTTGAACTTCACCTGATGGTGAATCTCGTAGCGCTCGCGCAGACCGCGCAGGATGGAGATCGTGTCCTCGACGGTTGGTTCGCCGACGAGGACCGGCTGGAATCGGCGCTCCAGCGCCGCGTCCTTCTCGATGTGCTTCCGATACTCGTCGAGCGTCGTGGCGCCGATGGTGTGGAGCTCGCCGCGGGCAAGCATCGGCTTCAGCATCTGCGAGGCGTCCATGGCGCCTTCGGCGGCGCCGGCGCCCACGACCGTGTGCAGCTCGTCGATGAAGAGGACGATCCGGCCTTCCGATTCCGTGATTTCCTTCAGGACGGCCTTGAGCCGCTCCTCGAACTCGCCGCGATATTTCGCGCCGGCGACGAGCGCGCCCATGTCGAGCGCGAAGATCTTCTTGTTCTTCAGCCCCTCGGGCACGTCGCCGCGCACGATCCGCTGCGCCAGCCCCTCGACGATCGCCGTCTTGCCGACACCGGGTTCGCCGATCAGCACCGGGTTGTTCTTGGTGCGCCGTGACAGGACCTGGATGACGCGGCGGACCTCTTCATCGCGGCCGATGACCGGATCGAGCTTGCCTTGGCGTGCGAGGTCGGTCAGGTCGCGGCCGTAGCGCGCCAGCGCCTCGTAGGTTGACTCGGGATTCTGCGACGTCACCCGCTGGTTGCCGCGCACGTCGGTCATCGCCTTGTAAAGCGCGTCTTTGCTGGCGCCCGACCGCTGCAGCAGCTGCGCAGCGGGGGAGCGGCCCGTTTCGGTGGCCAGAGCGAGAAGCAGATGTTCCGTGCTGACGAAATCGTCCTGGAGACGCTTGGCCTCCGCTTCCGCCGACGCGAAAATCAGGTTCATGCGCGGCGACAGGCGCAGATCCGCGCCGTAGGCCTGTGGCAGGGTGTTCAGCAGCGACCGGGCGTCGCCCGTGACATTCGCCGGCTCGAGATTCAGTTTTCGCAGGATCGAGGGGACGATCCCGCCCGACTGCTCGGCGAGGGCGACGAGCAGGTGCTCGGGCGTCACCTCAGCGTGATTCGCCTGGGTGGCGAGGTTCTGCGCGGTCACGACCGCTTCCTGAGCTTTCTCCGTAAGTCTGTTGATGTTCATGGTCGTACTAGGCCGCGCTGTGTGTGTTCGCGGCGCCTCCGGACAACTTGGCGAGCGCTTCGTAGTGCGCGCGCTCCTCGGCCGAAAGCTGCGCCGGCAGCTGGACGTCGGCACGTCCGTATAAATCACCCTTCTCGTTCGGCTTGCCGACGGTCGGCATTCCGAATCCTTTCAGCCGGAACACCTGCCCGTTCTGCGTGAGCGGCGGAATGCGCAGGCGCGCCGGCCGGCCGGCGAGGGTCTGCACATCGGCCTCACCGCCGAGGACCGCGGTCGTCACCGGCAGCGGGACCTTGACGTACAGGTCGCGTCCCTTGCGTTCGAATACCGGATGCGGCGCCAGCCGGATCCGCAGGTACAGATCGCCCGCCGCGGCGCCGCCGACTCCGTGCTCACCTTCGCCGGAGACGCGAACGCGCGATCCGTCGCCAACTCCGGCGGGAATCCTCACGTCCACGGTGCGGGCCTGACCATCGTGTTTCATCGCCAGCCGCCGCGTCGTGCCGTGGTACGCATCTTCGAGCGTCAACTCGAGCTCGTGCTCGACGTCGCGACCGGCCCGCTGCCGCGCACGCCCGCCGCGCGCCCGGCCGCCCGCACTCTCGAAGCCTCCGCCGCCACCGCCGAAGAAGGTCGTAAAGAAGTCCGAGAACGGGCTGGCGTCCCCGAACATTTCCTCCATCTCTTCCTGGCTCATCGTCCGGTAGCCGCCCGGCGCACCGCCGACGTTGACGTTCCACTGCGCCCCGAACGGACTGCCGGCGCCGCCGGCGGCGCCCGCCTGTTCGTACATGCGCCAGTTCGCGCCCAGCTCGTCGTACTTCTTCCGCTTGGCGGGATCGCCGAGAACCTCGTAGGCCTCGTTGACCTCCTTGAACTTCGCCTCCGCCGATTTGTCACCGGGATTCACATCCGGGTGATACTTCCGCGCCAGCTTCCGGAACGCTTGCTTAATCTCCTTCTCGGAAGCGGTCTTGGCGACGCCCAGCGTGGAGTAGTAGTCCTTGAATTCCACGGCTACAGTCCTACGGCCTCGGTCAGCCGGCGGATCTCCGTCAGCAGCTGGCGACGGCCGGCGCCGCTCGTCAACGCGCTTTCGTCCATCAGCGGACGAATGCGCTGCATCGCCTCGGCGACGACGAGCAGACGCTGAACCCCGGCCAGGTTGATGCCCGACTCATCGACGAGGCGTTTGATCAGCCGCAATCGTTCGAGCTCCTCGCGTGAGTAGAGGCGCATGCTGCCGATCGTCCGCGACGGCTGCACCAGCCCGAGGCGCTCGTACTTCCGCAGCGTCTGCGGATGCATTCCCAGCATTTCCGCGGCCACGCTGATGAAAAAGAGTTCCTGCTGAGTAGTCTGCGCTCCCATGCCTGCTCAACCTTGATACAACACGAGTATAGCCATTGATACGAGTCGAATCAAGGTTGATGCCGGGCGTTAACGGCCGAGGCGGAACCCTGCGATACGATGGGGACGTCGCTTGGACATCGCTCCCTCAGATCTCGTCACAGTTGCTCTTCTCGTCGCCCTCGAAGGACTCCTCAGCGCGGACAACGCGATGGTGCTGGCCGTGCTGGTGCTCGGACTCCCGAAACGGGAGCAACGCAAGGCACTCCGCTACGGCATCGTCGGAGCGTTCGCCTTTCGCATCGTCGCGATTCTCCTGGCCGTCTGGCTGAAGGATATTCAGTTCGTCATGCTGCTTGGCGCCGCATACCTGCTGTGGCTGCCGTACCACCACTTCGCTGGTCACGCGGACGCGGCGGAGCGGCGGAAACCGCGGACGCCGACATCCTGGCTGGGCATGAGCCCGTTCTGGTCCACGGTCGTCAAAGTCGAGTTGACGGACATCGTGTTCGCCATCGACTCGATCCTGGTCGCGGTCGCACTGTCGGACAAGACGTGGGTGATCATCACCGGCGGCATCCTCGGCGTGATCGCCATGCGGCTGGTGATCGGTCAGCTGTTGATACTGGTCAACCGCTACCCGGCGCTGGTGGACGGAGCGTTCATCATCATCGCGTGGGTCGGCGTCAAGCTGATTCTGGAGTACCTGCACGCGGCGGGATACGTCCACTGGGAGATTCCGAAGGAGATCTCGCTCGGCCTGGTCGTTGTGATCTTCGTCATCTCCTTCATCGTCGCAAAGCGCGAGGGACCGCAGGATCCTCCGCCTGCGGCCGATCAGGCGGAAGAGTTCCTGGTGGAGAAGCACGAAGACTAACGCCGCACGGTCGGTGTGAGCGTCGTCTCGATCCGCTTTCCGGCGCGGGTGTACACGACCTTCACCGGCTGATCGATCTTCAACAGCTCGAGCGCGAACGTGTAATCGTAGATGTTGGTGATCGACTGTCCGGCGATCTCGACGATGACGTCGCCCTTCTGCAGTCCGGCCTTTTCCGCCGGCCCTCCAGCCACGACGCCGCCGAGCAGCAGGCCTTTGACTTCGGCTGTGTAATCCGGGACGGTGCCGGTAAACACCCTGAGGCCCGTCCGGCTTGCCGTTTGTGACGACTGCTCGACCCTCGTGAATTGCGGCGGCGAGTCCACATCCAGGAGCTGCCGGGTAATCCCCGCCGCGAGATCGACGACCCGATCGAGATCCTCGTAGTTGATCTTGTCGGCGGTATCCGATGGCTTGTGGTAATCGGTGTGTGCCCCTGTGGTGAAGTTCAGACTCGGCACTCCGGCTTCGTTGAAACTGCTGACGTCGGTTGGTTGATACGGATCCGGCTGGATGGTGATGTCGAACCCGGCGCGGACATTCGCGCGTTCGATCATCGATGCCCAGACCGGGCTCGAGCCGGTCGCCTGCGCCGCCAGCTTGTTGTTGGCCATCCGGCCGACCATGTCGAAGTTCACGTACGCGGCCATCTGCGATACCGGAACAGGCGGCATCGCCACGAACTCCTTGGATCCGATCAGGCCGATTTCCTCCGCCGACCACAGGGCAATCAGCAGATTCCGCTTCCGCTGCGGCTGCTTCGAGAGCGCCTCGGCGAGGGCGATTACCGACGCGGTGCCTGACGCGTTATCGTCGGCGCCCACGTGCGCCCGGCCGGCGTCCTCGCGCGATGCGAGCGAGCTGCCACCGATGCCGCGCCCGAGATGGTCATAATGCGCGCCGACGACGACCCATGGCTTCTGCACCAAGGCCGCCGCGTCCGCGGGGAGGTAGGCGAGGACGTTTCGGGCTGTCTTCTTTTCGCGAACAACGCGGGTGGTGAGCTGCGCACGCGTGTTCAGGGCAAAGCCGGCGACATGCGGGTTGCCGGAATCGAGCTCTTTCTGGACGTCCGCCAGCGCACGGCCGCTCTTCTGCAACAGCGCCGTCCCGACGCGTGCATTGATGCTGGCTGCCGGAAGTCCTGAACCAGCGATCGCCGTGTCGAACGAGAGCGGTACCAGCTCGCCGGCATTCGGCGAACGCGGCCCGGTGACGACGAGCATGGCTTTGGCGCCGCGCTGCCGGGCAGCGTTCGCCTTGTAACGAAGGTCTGCATAGCGGGCCAGTGCCGATTTCGTCTGCGCGTCCGCGTCCTCCGGGAAGTACCGGAGCACCAGAACAATCTTGTCCTTGACGTCGAGGCCGGCATAGCTGTCGTATCCGAAATTCGCGGACTCCGGAACGACGAGACCGTAGCCCGCGAACACGACGTCGCCATCCGCCGTGCCGTCATCGGAGAACGACAGCGCACGAACGTCCGCTGCACCGTAGGTGGAACCCGTAGCGCCGATGGGACCGAGCGCCAGACTCGATCCGCCGTCACGGCTGCCGGCGGTGAACTCGAAGGCCTGGAACATGTTCTGCCGGCCCGGCAGCGGACGCGCTCCGATTCGCTGCAACTGCGCGGCGATGTACTCCGCTGCGAGGCGTTCGCCGTCCGATCCGGCCTCGCGCCCGCCGAACTTCTCGGATGCCAGCGTCTCAACGTGCGCGCGAGTGGGCGAGGTGGTGGCGATCTGCGCCGCGGTTGTTGCGACCGAGACGGCCAGGAGAACAGTCAGGAATACACGGCGGCGAAGTTTCATTACATGTCCTCAGGAGGTCCGCCTGAAGGCGGACACTACGTACTCAGGTCCGCCTGAAGGCGGACACTACGGCTTCCTCGCGGGCGCGCTCTTCAAGGCTGCACGCGCCGCTTCGTGGTTCCACGCTGCCAGATAGATCTGTCCTTCGCGGCCGCCGCCCCGGTTCGACGTCCACGCCAGCTGCCGGCCATCGGGCGACGGCACTGGCAGCCCGTCGAAGCCATCGGTATACGTCACGCGAACAGGCTGCTTCCTCCCGTCGATGTCGACGATGAACAGCTCGAAGTTCTCGAAGCCGAGTTTATTCGACGCGAAGAGGATGTATTCGCCGGACGGGTGGATATAGGGCGCCCAGCTCATCGCCCCGAAATCGGTAATCTTCCGTTGATCCGTGCCGTCGAGATTCATCGTCCACACGTCGGCGATGAGACCCGCTTCGTCGAACCGCCGCCAGACGATCCGTTTTCCGTCCGGAGAGAAGAACGGCCCGCCGTCGTAGCCCGTCACCTTCGTCAGGCGCCGCGCGCCCGCACCGTCGGCGTCGGTCCGCATGATGTAAATCTCGCCGAAGTAGCTCGGATCGGTGTCGAGCTGCTTCCGTTCGGCGGGAGAGAGCTCCCGATCGTACGCGTCGCGCGTCGATGAGAAGACGATCCATTGCCCGTCCGGCGAGAAGCTCGCCTCGGCGTCGTAGCCGCGGCGATTCGTCAGCCGGCGATAGCTGCCGGTCTGCTTGCTGCGGATGTAGAGCTCCATCTCGGGGTCGTAGTCCCACGAATACCGGCGTTCCTGGCCGGAGGCGCGGAACTTCAGCTCGTCATCCTGTAACTGCTTCGAGCGCAGGTCGTGATGCGTCGAGGCGAAGAGGACGTCGCCGGTCTCGGGGTTGATAAAGGCACAGGTCGTCTTGCCGGTTCCGGGCGAGACACGCGTCGTGTTCCCGCTGTCCATGTCCATCAGATAGATCTGATAGAACGGGTTTCCGGGCTCGCGCTCGCTCTGGAAGACGAGCTGCCTGCCGTCCTTCGACCAGTAGCCCTCGCCGGCGCGGCGTCCTTCGATCGTCAGACGGCGGATCCGCGACAGGAAATCGCGCTCCGAAGGCTGCGCCTGTGCCGCAAGGGTCGCTGTGGCAACGGCAAGAAGAACGAACAAAACCGTTGAGCGTCTAAACTGCATAGCGCGGCACCCATCACCCTTCGACTTCGCTCAGGGTCACCCCGAGCATAGTCGAGGGGTCATGGGCGCCCTACGTTGCCTATTATGCGGCTGTCCGGCCTCCGTTCGTTTGCCCGTCGAATCGCCTCCGGCGCACGGGGATTGACGCGCCGGCCCTGGTTGAAGGCGGCCGTTGCGTTGGTTGCGGTCGCGGCTGTGCTGATGGTGACGGTATGGACCGCGCGCTACGGATGGGCCATCTACCGGCTCAATCGCGGCGTCGGCGACACCGTGTTCCTCGATGGCTCCGGACGCGAGTGGTTCCGCCTCGACGAGCAGCGGCGGGACGTCCCGTTCTCCCGCATCTCGGTCCATCTGAAGGATGCGGTGATCGCGGTCGAGGATCATCGCTACTACCTCCACCCGGGGATCGATCCGATCGGACTCGGGCGGGCGGTTGTCACGAACCTCCGCACCGATCGCACGCAGGGCGGCAGCACCATCACGCAGCAGCTGGCGCGGACGCTGTTTCTCTCGAATTCAAAAACTCCCGGCCGCAAGGCGAAAGAAGCGGCGCTGGCCGTGATGCTCGAAGTCTTTCTCAGCAAGCAGGAGATCCTCGAGCTCTATCTCAACCGCGTCTTCCTCGGCGGCGGCATCTACGGCGTCGAGACGATGTCGCAGAAGATGCTGCGCAAGCCGGCGTCGCAGTTGACGGTTGCCGAGGCGGCGCTGATCGCCGGCATCATCCGCGCCCCCTCCACGTATTCTCCGTGGCATCATCCCGACGCCGCACGGCAGCGCAGTTTTGTCGTCCTGCAGCGCATGCGGGAGGAAAAGAAGATTACCGAGGTGCAGGAGCGGGACGCGCGCGCCGAGCGGATCCACATTCAGCCGCCGCCGTCGGTCTCGAGCGCGAAGCACGGCTATGCCAAGGAGTACCTGCGGCAGCAGTTCCGCAACGTCTTCGGCGGCGACAACCCGCCCGACTGGAAGGTACACACCACCTTCAGTCCGGCGATGCAGGACGCGGCGGAAGCGGCCGTTGGCGACGGGCTCCGCCGCCTGAAGATTCGCGGCCTGCAGGCGGCGCTCGTGGCCATCGATCCCGCGACCGGAAATATTCTCGCGATGGTTGGCGGGTCCGATTTCGCCGTCACGCCGTTCAATCGCGCCGTCAAGAGCCGCCGTCAACCCGGCTCGGCGTTCAAGCCGTTCGTCTACGCGACCGCATTGGAACGCGGGCTGTCGCCCGTGACGCGGCTGCAGGGACTGCAGCGGGTGGCCGTCGAGGCGTCGAGCGGGGTCTGGATTCCGCGCGACGAACGCGCCGACGGACGGGACGAGATGACGCTCCGCGAGGCGCTGCTCGAATCGAACAATGCGGCCGCCGTCCTGCTGCAGCAGCAGGTCGGTACCCGTCCCGTGCTGCAGCTGGTGCGCAGTCTCGGCGTGACGGACCAGCCCGACGTGCCATCGCTGGCGCTGGGCAGCGGCCTCGTCACACCGCTCGAGCTCACGACCGCCTATGCCGTATTCGCGAACGGCGGTCTGCACGTCCGGCCCCGAGGCATCCAAACGGTCGAGAACGCGAGCGGCGAGACCGTCGAATCCGTCGCCGTCGAGCGGGAGCGCGTGTTGCCGGAGGACGTCGCGTTTCAGATGGTGTCGATGCTCCAGGACGTGGTCGCACGCGGTACCGGAGCCTCGGCGCGCTCCTACGGCGTGACAGGACCCGTCGCGGGCAAGACCGGATCGACGAACGACTACCACGACGCGTGGTTCGTCGGCTTCAACTCGTCGGTCGTCGTCGGCGTCTGGACCGGATTCGACAAGCCGCAGACCATCCGCGAGGGTGGCACCGGGGCACGGATCGCGCTTCCGATCTGGGCGGACTTCATGCGGCGCGTCAGACGCCAGGCGCCGGCGCGATCGTTCGCGCCACCCGCCGGCCTCGAACCGCACGAACTGTGCCTGCTGTCCTACCACCGCCCGGTCAGCGGCTGTCCAACCTATGTCGAGTATTTCAAGGAGGACGACAGCGTTCCATCCCAGCTCTGTCCGCTGCACGAGGGAACGTTCAAGGAGGAAGCGGCGCGCGCGGTGGATGGACTGATGCGCGCGATAGGCAAAGGAATTCGCGGGATATTTCGATAAGAGCGACACACCCGACACCTGCGATCGTGGCGCGGACCTTGTGAGGTCCGCGAGGCGAGCCTGACAAGGCTCGCCCCACGATATCTCCGGGGCGCGGTCAGTCTCGAATTTGAACTGACTGACGGACGCGCCTGAATGCAGGGTCGTACGTCTGCGCCTCACTCTGCGGCGCCACGCCGACGACATAGAGCAGGCTGCCGTTGCGCAGCTGCGTCGTCGAGAGCGCAATCCGCTCGCGCTGACCGGTGACCTCGGACACATTCGACAGAATCGTCGTGTACCCGTTGCGACCGCCGAGATTGTCGCGCTGCAGCGACGTCTGCTGCCGCAGGTTCGGGTTGCTTTGCGCGAACGCGTTCAGCAGACGCTGCGTATCGCGCTGCAGGTTCCCCGTCCCTTGAGTCACCCCGATCTGGACGCCGTGCGTGAACGCGGTTCCACCGTTGTCGCCCTGGAAGAACGCCCCGTCTGGCGCGTAGGTGACTCCGTCACGGGCGCCGCTCACCTCGTCCCAGTTCGACGGCACGGCCACGCGGAGGAACTCCGACGGGTTCCGCGTGCGGTACGAATTGGACGGAGGATCGACGCGGACCGTCCGTGTGCCGCCGCCGACGGTGCCGGCGCCGGTCTTCTGGCCGCGCGCGATCTGCTCGGCCGTCAGCGCCGGCGACATGCCGTCGAGCCGCGCCTGGATCGACTGGAACTGACCGGTGTTGGCGTTGCCCTGCACCCGCAGCGTCCGCGACTCGTTCATGATGGCGTTGTAGCGGTTGCCCGGATTCGGATGGCTGCTCATCCACTGCGGTCCGCCACCACCGCCTTCTTTCTCGATCGTCCGGAACATGTTCGCCATCTCGCGCGGGTCGTAGCCGGCGCGGGCGAGAATCTGCGCGCCCAGCAGGTCGGCCTGCGACTCGAACTCGCGGCTGTACTGCATCAGCTTGAGGCCGGCGCCGATCTGCGAGCCGGCCGAGAGGATCTGTCCGAGCCCGCCGCCGATGATCGCGCCGCCGATCTGGCCGAGCGTGCCGAGAATCGCCGCGCCCTGACCCTTTGTCGCCTGCGCCGTGCCGTGGCGCAGCGCGACGTGCGAGATCTCGTGCGCCATCACGCCGGCGACCTCGCCCTCGGTCTTCGCGGCCTCGATCATTCCGCGATTCAGATACATCGGGCCGCCGGGGAGCGCAAAGGCGTTGATCTCCTTCTGATTGATCACGTCGAAGGTGTAGCGGAACTCCGCATGCTGAAACTCCGCCGGGATCGCGCGGACGAGCGTGGCGCCGATATCCTCGACCCACTCGTCAACACGGCCGTCGTTCAGCATCGGCAGCTCTTTGCGCACCTCCGCTGATGCTTCGCGCCCCAGCTTGACGTCCTCAGCAACGGAATAGCTGTTTCTCGGCGCGACGATCTTGGTCTGCGCGAAGGCCTGGCAGGCAACCGCCAGCACCACGGCAAACGCCGGAACAATCCGCCCGTACCGATGTGTGGACACTCGTGAAGTCATGTTCGGTCCTAGTGCAAGGCTCTGACCAACTTGCGCCGATCCGTAAAGCGGACGCTAAGACGCAATCCGCCCGGCGTTTATGGGGGCCTAATACCTGAGCGTGAAACCGACGCTCGCCCGCCAGAAGCTCAGCTTTGAGGCTCGCTCGCCACGGAGCGTCGTATCCCGGCTCAGCGCACGGAAATGGCGGAGATCAAATCTGACACCGGCGCGTTCGCTGATCAAGCCGATGGCACCGGCGCCCACCTGCAGCCCGAGCCAGTCGCCGGATTCATTGAGACCGATGAAATCGTCGGCCGTGGCGTGAATCAAACCCAATCCGCCCGTGACGTACGGTCGCAGCGACTCGCGGCTCACGCTCAGCGGAAGCGCCGCCAGAACGTTGCCCGTCAAGGTCGTGACCCGGCTGCCCGTGATGAGTCCTGTTTCGCTGGAGTTCTCGAAGAAGCCAGGCACCATCGCGAAATCGGCCTCAACGCCCAGCACCTGATCCGAGAGCCACGCCGCACCACCGCCGAACGTCCAATGCTTCGCGGATGCTGCGCCAATGTCGAGGTCGAAGAGCGTGGTGCGTCCGCCAAACGCACTGCCGATGAACGGCGTGATGAGGAAGTCGGCGCGCGCGTCCACCCGTCCAGCGCACAGAAACACCGCGGTGAGCAGAAGGACGCGGCGGAACGCCGTGAACGAGGTCAAGGCACGTAGACGCGCAGGAACGTCCGCGCGAAAACCGATGCCGTCACGTCGCCGCGGTCAAGCGTCTGCGGGACGAGGGCATCGCTGTTCGCGAGCAGGATCAACGTCAACCCGCGCGTCGGCAGCTTGAGCATGAGGGACGAGTAGGCATCTGGAATCACGCCGAACTGCCACACGACCGGGCTCCCGTTATACGTCTGGACGAACCAGCCGAGCCCCGTTGGAAACCCAAAACCGACGGGCGACCACGCGCGAAGCTGCGTCTCCGGACGCAGGAGGATGCTGGATCGCAACCCGACATCGAACCTGGCGAGATCGCGAGCCGTCGTGACGAGCCCCGTCGCCGCATTCGCCCGCGACGGCACTTGGTCCGTCCGGCTCGCGCGTCCCTTCGTATCGACCCGGTAGGGTGCCGCAATCCGTGCGAGCGTGGCGCCGTAGCGGTTCAGGTTCGCCGGACCGAACTGCTGCATGTCGGCTGCTGTCGGTGCGCCGAGCGCGGTCCCTGGAACGGAGTCGATCATGCCGAGCCGCGTGAAGATTTCATGCGCCACGCTCTGCTGGAAGGACGTGCCCGTACACGCCTCGATGGCCGGCGTCACCGCCGCGACGCGGGCGAGGTCGTATTTGTAGGCGCCGATCGCCGAGACATGCCCGAGGAGCTGCGCGACGGTTGAGTCCGCTTCGGCGGCAAACGGGCTCCAGATGCCGATCCGATCGTTGACGGTATCGAAACCCTCGTCAACGCAGACCTTCAGCAACAGCGTGGCGCCGATCGCCTGGGACAGGCTGCCGATCTGATAAGGGGTAGACGGCGTGGCGTCGATCGCCCGTTCGATCTCCGCGCGGCCAAAACCGCGCTCCCACACGATGACGCCGTCTCGCAGGATCAGCGCGGACATGCCCGGGATGCCCGCCTGCACCCGCAGGGCTTCGAGATACCGTTCGAACAGGGAGAACGGCAGACTCTGAAAGACGCTCTGGGCGGAGGAGCGCTGCCCGATGAGCGCGAGCAGCGACACGGCGATCACGGCAGCGATTCTGCGCACGGACACGCTCTCGTGGAACGACCTCAGCAGAATCATACCCGACGGCCCGCGCCGATGTGCTACATTGGCATCCCGACGCGCATGGCGTTCAAAAATGCACACGTTCGCGGCGGTCTCAGTGCCCTGGCGGTCGTTCTGGCGGTTGCGGACGTGGGGGCGCAGTCTGCTCAGGGGCAACGCCTGCAGGTCGTTCCTGTCGTCCGGGGCGATCACCTTTACGTCAGCGCCGAGCTCCGCGAAGGGTTGCGGCCCGACGTTCGTGCCGCGATCGACAGCGGCCTGAAAACCATCTTCACCTACACCATCGATCTGCGCCTGGACGCGCCGGGCTGGTTCAACCGCACGATCGCCACCGCCGTGGTCACCAACAGCGTCGAGTACGACAATTTGAGGCGTTCCTATACGCTCGAACGGCGGATCGACGGCAGGAGTCTGGACCCGGAAACCACCGAGGATCCTGTCAGGGTCCGGCAGGTGATGACGAGCCTCAAGGATCTGCCGCTGTTCAGCACGCGGGTTCTGCAGCCCAATCGCGAGTACTACGTCCGCGTCAATGCCACTGCGCGCCCGAGCTACGGATCCATCCTGTGGCCATTCGGCAGCGGCACCTCCGCGCAGACGAAGTTCGTCTTCCTCCGCTGAGTGTTCGGCTCCCTTTCCGAGCTCCAGCAGCGCCTTGTCGCGCAGCACTACGTCACCGATCAAGGCCTCGCCGTCTCGCTGTATCTGGCGTCGACACTGAAGCGTCCCCTCTTCCTCGAAGGAGAGGCCGGCGTCGGGAAGACGTCGCTCGCCGCGGCGGCCGCGGCGGCGCTCGACACGGACCTCATCCGGCTGCAGTGCTACGAAGGCCTGGACATCGGACACGCCGCCTACGAATGGGACTACGCGCGTCAGCTCGTGGAGCTGCGCATCCTCGAGGCGACCGAGCATGTGGATCGCGCCAGCGCGCGGCGCGAGCTGTATAGCGAGGCGTTCCTCATCAAGCGGCCGCTGCTGCGGGCGATCGATCCCGCGCGCACGCGTCCCGCGGTCCTGCTGATCGACGAAATCGACCGCGCCGACGAAGAATTCGAGGGCTACCTTCTCGAGCTCCTCGCCGAGTTCCAGATCACCATTCCGGAGTTCGGCACGGTTCGCGCCGCCGAGCCACCGCTCGTCGTGCTCACATCCAACCGCACGCGCGAGGTGCACGATGCGCTGAAGCGCCGCTGCCTCTATCAATGGATTGAATACCCGTCATTCGAGAAGGAGCTTGCCATCGTGCGCGAGCGCGTGCCGGAGGCCCCGGCGCGCCTGGCCGAACAGGTGACGGCCGTCGTTCAACAGCTACGCGGTCTGGAGCTGTACAAGGTTCCCGGCGTGTCTGAGACGCTGGACTGGGCGCGTGCGCTCATCGCGCTCGATCGGCAGGCCCTCGAGCCGGCGGCGGTCGAGCAGACGCTCGGCGTCGTGCTCAAGGCCAAGGACGACATCGACGCCGTTCGCGGCGAGCGGCTCGCCGGCATCCTCTCTCGTGTCGCATCTCGCTGAAAACCTGCTGGTATTCGGCCGGCTGCTTCGTGCACTCGGGCTCGACGTGCACATGGGCCGCATGCTCGACGTCCTGAAAGCGCTTCAGCATGTAGATATTGCGGTGCGCGACCAGGTCTTCCACACCTGCCGCGCGCTGCTGGTGCACCGGCGCGAGGATCTGCGTACGTTCGATCGCGCGTTCGAGATCTTCTGGAGCCGCACAGACGCCGTCCAGCAGCCGGTCCGCGTTGACGATCACCGCGACGCTGGCCCGGCGGTCGGCCCGGCGGGTTCCGTGGAAATGCTTGGAGATGCTGCGGCCGGTGAAGGCGAGGGCGGCGCGCTTCGGACGTATAGCGCGGCGGCGGCGCTGGCGTCGAAGGATTTCGCGGAGTTCACCGCGGACGAACTGGCCGTCGCGCGCGCCGCGCTGGACCGGCTGGTCTGGAACCCGGGCGAACGGCGAACCCGCCGCTGGGTGCGCGGCGCCGGCCCGCGCATCGATCTTCGACGCGCCCTCGCCGGCAGCCTCCGCACCGGCGGTGACGTCATCCGCCTGCCGCGGCGGAAGCGCCGCGTGCGCCGCCGCCCGATCGTTCTGCTCTGCGACGTCAGCGGATCGATGGAGCGTTACTCGCGGATGCTCCTGCACTTCTCGCACGCCCTCGGCAGACGCCACGCGCGGGTGGAGGCCTTCGTGTTCTCGACGACGCTGACGCGGATCACGCATGAGTTGCGCACGCGACGGATCGACGCGGCCGTGGCCGGTGCCGCCCGCGCCGTCCCTGACTGGTCGGGCGGCACACGGATCGGCGAAGCGCTTCGAACGCTCCATCAGCGCTGGATGCGCCGCGTCCTGCACGGCGGTCCTGTTGTGCTCCTCGTTTCCGACGGATGGGATCGCGGCGATCCGGAATTGTTGCGACAGCAGGTGGCGCGGCTGCAGCGAAGCTGTCACCGCCTCATCTGGCTCAACCCCCTCATCGGCACGGCGGACTATGCGCCGCTGACGCGCGGGTTGCAGGCCGCGCTGCCGTACGTGGACGACTTCCTGCCGGCGCGGACCCTGACAAATCTCGTCGACCTTTCAGTACACTTGAATAAACTGCAGGCTTCAGGCGTCAGGCCTCGGGCCTCAGCTGGGCCCTGATTCCCGGGCCCTGAGGCCTTCGCATGGAGATCACCGGCACTTACACCTTCAACGCACCCGCTGATCGGGTCTGGACGCTTCTCATGGATCCGCAGGTCATCGCCTCCTGCATTCCCGGCTGCGAAGGCTTCGAGCCCCTTGGCGACGATCGCTACAAAGCCAAACTGAAGGTCGCCCTTGCCGCCATCACCGGCAGCTACGAAGGCACGATCGTCCTGTCTGAAAAGGTGCCGACGGCCTCATACCGGCTGACGGCGGATGGGCAGGGGCGGCCGGGGTCCGTGAAGGGAAGTGCGGCCGTCTCGCTGCGTCCGAACGGAAACGACACCGTTGTTGACGTTCAGGGCACCGTGCAGGCTGCGGGCCCGGTTGCGCGCGTCGGTCAACGCCTGATCAGCAGCGTGTCAAAGATGATGATGGACCGCTTCTTCGCCTGTCTGCAGGGCAAGCTCACGGCCTGAGCGCAACACCCGACCGACGCTGTTCGAGCATTCGCCGCACGGTTCGTGCGATTTCCGCGACCGCTGCATCCGGTGGTTTGCCACGGCGGTGTATTCCGCAGACCGCCGTGGTGCAGGAGTGGTCCAGTTGCGGATCCCAGCGAGGCCGACCCGCCGCATCGCGTCCGTACGTCAGATACGCGCTCGCCGTGTTGAGGCCGGTGCCCGGGCGCTCGCCGATGATGTGCACGATCACCTCGGGATCGACGATCTGGGCCACGTGGTACCCGGCGCGAACGCGGCCGTTGCGCACCACCACGACTGTGTCCCGCACCTCGCGCCCATCCTGTCCCAGCGAACGGCGCAGCGGCGGCAGCAGGGCGCGCAACTGCTCGTTGATCGCCTCGGCATTCAGCCCGTCGGACACCACGATCTGGATCTGACCGCGCCGGTGCACGGACGCCTTCAGCGCGGCGGCGTCCTCGTCGCGCAGGCGCTCGCCGGCTGGTGGATGTGCGATGAACTCGTCGCGATCCGCGGCCCGGCTGCGCACCTCGCGATGGTTTCCGCACGCGTCGCGCACAACCACGCTCTCGAGGTTTGCATACAAGGCGCGGCGCGCGTGCTCGTAGATGCGATCGACTCGCGCGAGGCTCGTGGCGGCGTCGCCGGCGATATCCAGTCCCCTGTCCCTGAGAACCGCGACCTTCCGCCGTCCGTCCGCCTCGAGCTCCGTCATGCTGCGCGAATCGCCGTCAGCCTTCATGTAGCGCGCATACAGCCGCGACACTGCGTCGGTCCGGCCGGCCACTGTGGGGAGCCCGAGCTCGGACAATCGGCGTTCCATTGGACTGGTGAGCGCCGCCGCGGCCTCGCTGCGGAGAGCCGGATGTTCTCTGAACGACGTCGTCAGATACCCGAGCATCGGATCGGCATTCCCGGCAACGGCCATCAGATACGCCGGCGCGCCGCGGCGGACAACCCGCGCCGTCAGGTCCCTGAGCTCCGCGGGCCCGATTCCCATGTGAAACGTGGAGCAGACGTCGAGGCCCATCGTGATGCCGTGCAGCCTCGCCATCAGCAGGTCCTCGAGACAGGCCCGCTCGAGCTGCTGCGGCGACCGGAACACCTCCGGGCCGATGAAACCGGCGACGTCGTTGACGATCATCCAGCGTCCGGTCTGCTGCTGGATGTGACGTGCCACGCCGTAGGCCCGCGATTCGAGGGTCACCATGTCGATGCCCTCGGCAGTGCCGTTCGTCACCGCCGATCCCTGTCCCGTCTCGAAGTAGAGCGCCTCGAAGCCGCGGGCGAGGTCGAGAATGCCGTTCACGTCCAGCCCCACCATGCCGACGAGCGCCGTGCTCGTCCCGGCCAGGCTCTGGAACCCGACGTCGACGCGCGTCCGGGCCTGCGCTTCACGCTGCTTGACGATGTCGGAGAGCACGCAGAAGCGGGTGGGGAGGTCGAGCCGCCGCACGACCTGTTCGAGCAGCCGCTCGAGCCGCACGATGGTGTCTACTTCGTCTGCCGCCGGGTTCAGTCCGATCACCACGTCGCCGCAGCCGTGGGTCAGACCGTCGAAAATCGAAAAGAGGATCTCTTCTTCGTCGTCGCCGGGACTATTGGGTTGAATGCGCGATCCGAAATGACCGGCCGCGCCGATACCCTCCGGCAGCGCGTTCACCAGCCGGCACGCAACCCATGCCAGCTCGTCGTCGGTCATCACCTTGGCAACTGCAGCAATGACCTCGCTGGCAAGCGCTTCTTGATGGTGACGGGCCCATGACGGCCCGGCCGGCGACAGCAGCATCTGCTTCAGCCCGCCGACGGTCAGCGTATCGAGATCCTGATCCCTGGTGCGGTCGCGCGTCCGTTCGACAGCCTCGGTAACGCCGTCGTCCAGAAAGGTCTCGCGCCGGATGTCGCGGACAGTGGTGTGAAGCAGCTGCCGTCGCGCCTCGACACGGACGGCTTCGTCTGTCGTGCCGCCTACAAGGAGGTCGCCTTCCTTGAACGCGTTGGCGAGGACGAAAGCGCGCCGCAGGTCATTCAAGGGTCACGGTTTCGGAATGTCCACGGCGATCCAGACTGCCGGCACCTTCCCTGTGTTCTCAGCCCAGTGCGTGGTGGCGCGCCCTTCGGCGAAACCGCCGCCCGGCCGAACGACGACGTCCGGCTTGCCTTGCTGGTGATACGTCATCTCGCCCTGCAGCATGTAAGTAACCGCGGGACGATCGACATGATTGTGGAGGGCGAGCGCGCCGCCCGGCTGCACTGTGATCTTGCGCATCCTGAGCGGACGCCCCTTACCTGATTCGAGCTCTCCGGAGAGGTCGAGCGACCGGAGCGCTTCCTCGCTCTGCCCGACGGTCTCTTTCGGTGGCTGCCGCTGGGCAGCGGCGGCAACCGTTCCGCCGGCTTCGGGCACAATCGGCAGGTCGTAATACGCTGCCAGCATCATCATGACAAATACGATGATGGCGGCCAGCACCGTTTGCGCGACGAAGCGGAAGATCTTTCTACTCATGACGTTCCTCCGCGCCGTGGGGCGAGCCTTGTCAGGCTCGCCTGGCGAACCCGACAGGGTTCGCCCCACGATCCTTGTTACGAAGGGTTCGCGCCACGATCCTCGATCGATTTACGCCCGCGCGACCGCGGCCAGCAGCGCGCGTTTCGCGAACACGCCGACCATCGCACGGCGATACTCTTCGCTCGCATGGATGTCGGCGTTGACGTCCTGAACGTCGGCGCCGGCGGCAGCCGTTGCTGATCCGATCGCATCCGCCGTCGTGCCCTGCCCGGCGAGCGCCTGTTCGAGCTTCGAGAGGCGGACGGCGTGGGTCGTTGCTCCCGTCAGGCCGATCCGGGCCGACTGGATCTTCCCGCCGTTGACGTCCAGCGCCGCCGCTATGCCGACGATGGCGTAATGCGACGCCTTCTGGTACAGCTTCTTGTACGCCGCCGCCTTCACCGGCGCAAAGCGTACGGCCGTGATGATCTCGCCATCCTGCAAATCGACGGTAAAGAGTCCCTGAAAGAAATTCACGGCCTTGACCGTCCGGCTGCCCGTGGCGCTCTGCAGTTGAATCTCCGCATCGAGCGCCAGCATGACCGCCGGCAGATCCGCGGACGGATCGGCGTGCGCGAGGCTTCCGCCGACCGTGCCGCGGTTGCGCACCTGCGTATCGCCAATCGTCGAGGCCGCATCGGAGACGACGGGGCAGCGCTCCTGCAGCAGCGTCGACGTGGCCACCGCGTGGTGAACCGTCGCCGCGCCGATCTCGATCTGTCCGCCCGTTTCCCGGATCCCGGCGAGCTCCGGAATGCGCGCGATGTCGATTAACGTGCCCGGCTCGCTCAGGCGCAGCTTCATCAGCGGTACCAGACTGTGTCCGCCGGCGACGAACTTCCCGCTGCCGCCCGCCGCCGCCATTGCCTTGAGCGCGTCATCCACCGACTTCGCGCGGTGGTACTCGAATGCGGTCGGGATCACGCCGCACCTCCTTTCCCCTGGATGATTCGCCAGAGCTTTTCGGGCCTCAGCATCATGTCGATGTGCTTCACGCCGAATTCGCTGAGCGCATCAACCGCCGCACACACGACCGCGGGCGTCGAGCCCAGCGTGCCTGCTTCGCCTACGCCCTTGGCGCCGAGCGGGTTGACGGGCGTGGGCGTGCAGGTCGAGTGCATCTCGAACCTGGGGAAGTCGGTCGCGCGGGGCAGTGCGTAATCCATGAACGACCCGGTGAGCAGCTGGCCGTCTTCGTTGTAGACGGCTTCCTCGATCATCGCCTGGCCGATCCCCTGCGCCAGCCCGCCGTGGATCTGGCCCTCGACGATGAGCGGATTGATCAGATTGCCGGCATCGTCCGCCGCGACGACACGAAGGAGTTTTGGCTCGCCGGTTTCGCGATCGACCTCCAGCAGCACGATGTGGCAGCCGAAGGGATAGGTGTTGTTGGTCGGCTCGAAGTAGGCGTCCCCGCTCAGGCCAGGCTCCATGCCTTCCGGCAGAGGAACCGGGATGTAGGCGAAGGAGGCGACTTCGGCGAACGACTTCGCCTTCGCCGGCGCGCCCGTGACCATGATCTTTCCGCCTTCGAACACGATGTCTTCGGGCGCCGCCTCGAGGAGGGCGCCGGCAAACTGCGCCATCTTCGTCCGCACCTTGGTACCGGCCATATGCAGTGCCGCGCCGCCGACCGCCTGCGACCGGCTGCCGAACGTGCCGATGCCCTGCTTGACGACCGCGGTGTCGCCGTGATGAATCGTGACGTGCTCGATGGGTACGCCGAACTGATCGGCAAGCATCTGGGCGAACGTCGTTTCGTTGCCCTGACCGTGCGGCGATGCGCCGGTCGAGGCGCTGATGCGCCCGTCGCGTTCCACCGTGACCTGCGCGTGCTCCCAGCCGCCGGTTGGCAGCGTGGCCGACGGACCGATGCCGCACACTTCGACGTACATGGCCAGACCGACCCCGGCGAGGCGTCCCTGTTTGCGGAGCTCGTCGCGCTCTTTGAGCAGGTTCTTCCAGTCGGACGCCTTGAGCGCCGCGTCGAGCGACGCTTCGTAGTCGCCCGAGTCGTACACGGCACCCATCTGCGTCTGATAGGGGAACTTGTTTTTCGGGATGAAGTTCTTCCTGCGGACCTCCGCCGGATCCATCTTGAGCTCACGCGCCAGCATGTCGAGCGCCCGCTCGACGAAGAAGGTTGCTTCCGGACGCCCGGCGCCGCGATACGCATCGGTTGGTGTCTTGTTGGTGAAGACCTCGGTGAGCGTCGCCCGAATCGCCGGGATGTCGTAGGTCGCGTTGGCCATCAACATCGTCAGCGTCGGGATGGCCGCCGTGAGGAGCATGTTGTAGGCGCCGATGTCCGCGATGAGGCGCATCTTGATGCCGAGCACCTTCCCATCGCGCTTCGCGGCGACGTCGATGTAGCAGAGGATGTCGCGGCCGTGCGTCGTCGCAACGAACGCTTCCGACCGGTCCTCGATCCACTTCACCGGGATGCCCAGCCGCTTGCTGACGGCGGCGCAGACGTATTCCTCCCCGTAGATGTTGATCTTGGCGCCGAAACCGCCGCCCACTTCGGGAGCAATCGCCCGAACCTGATCTTCGCCCAGGCCCAGCATGCCCGACACCATCGATTTCAGAATGTGGGGATTCTGGGTTGACGACCAGATCGTCAGCTGGCTGCGACCCGGTTCATAGTGCGCGACGACGCCGCGTGGTTCCATCGCGTTCGGAACCAGCCGGTGGTTATACATCCGCTGCGACACGACGATCTCTGCGTTCTTGAACGCCGCTTCGACGGCGGAGTCGTCGACCTTCTTGCCGTCGGGGCTGACACCCGTCCCGCTGGGAATCGGACCGAGCGCGACGTTATTGGCGAACTTCTCGTGGACCAGCGCCGGCTTGCCCTGCATCGCCTGCTCAGGATCGACCACGGCCGGCAGCGAGTCGTAGCTGACCGTGATGGCGTCGGCCGCATCGCGCGCGACGTAGCGATCTGCGGCGACGACGACGGCGACAGGCTCACCGGCAAAACGCACCATGTCCACCGCCACGGCATGGTGGTCCGGCGAGGGGAACGGCGTGCCGATCGGCATCGGCCTGAGGAATTCAGCGATGTGCCTGCCCGTGAAGACGGCTTCGACGCCTTCCATCGTTTCAGCCGCGCTGGTGTCGATCGACACGATGCGGCCGTGGGCGATGTCGCTGCGCTTGAAAGCGATGTGCTGCAGTCCCGGGATCTTGACGTCGTCAACGTAAGTCGCCCGGCCCTGAATGAGCCGCGGATCTTCGCGCCGCTTGACGCGCGACCCGACGAGCTTCGGAAGGGTAGGAGAGGAAGTCGCCATGGCTACCGACCTCCCTTTGCCGCCGCGTACTGAATGGCGTTGACGATGTGCTGGTAGCCCGTGCAGCGGCAGAAGTTGCCCGAGAGGCCCTCGCGAATCTGCTGTTCGGACGGCTTCGGGTTGTCGTTGAGCAGGTTGACGGCGGACATGATCATGCCCGGCGTGCAGTAGCCGCACTGCAGGCCATGCTCTTCCCAGAAGCCTTCCTGCAGCGGGTGCAGCTGATCGCCCTTGGCGAGCCCTTCGATGGTGACGACGTCGGAGCCGTCCGCCTGTACCGCGAAGACGGTGCACGACTTGGCGCTTCGCCCGTCGATGAGCACCGTGCACGCGCCGCACTGGCTCGTGTCGCAGCCGACGTGTGCGCCGGTGAGGTTCAGGTGTTCGCGCAGGAAATGGACGAGGAGCATGCGCGGCTCCACGTGGCCTTTGCGTACCTTGCCGTTCACTGTGATTGAAATTGGGACCATGCGTGTCCGCCCGTCTTCGTAGAGTCCGGCTTCCGCCGGATTGACCGTGGAGTCCGGCGTCTGCCAGACCAGACCGACGACAATATTTTCCTCGCACCCTGCAAGTCAATCTCGCCCCGCCTTCGCCCTTCGTCCGGCCCACGCTTCGGCGAGGCAGGCTGGGGAATGACCTCGGCTGTCACAGCCCTGTCCGAAGATGCTCACTGGAGGGTGGCTATGTCGGGTGAGGTTGTGTGTTTCGAGACGTTTCGGCAGGCGCGAGAGCGCCGGACGGCGCGCGTTCTGCCTTATCTGGCGCCAACGCAGCCACGTTTCGGCGGGGATAGCGGCGTGCTCGAGTCCCCGTTTCGCGGTGTGGAACTCACGGACCGGGAAGTCGCGCACCGGCAGCGCATGTTGCAGTATCTGACCGGTAGACCCGCCGGAGGGTCGGCGTAGTGTCCGCCTTTAGGCGGACCCGCGCGACGTAGTGTCCGCACTTTAGGCGGACCGACTGGCATTACTAGTACGAAACGACCACCCGGTACCCGCCGGTGTTGTCGTCGAGCCGGTCGTCGTTCACGCCAAGGTAGAGCCGGCCGCTGCCGCGCACACGGAACGGGCCCACGTCGGTGCCGATGAAAAAGATGTCGCGCTCGCCGATCCGGCCGATCAGCGCCCCGCTGTTTCGCTCGGGGAGAGGCCGGTTCGTATCGGGCTTGGAGTTGCGCGTGCCGTCCGCGTCAACCCTCCGGTTGGGCGACCAGGTGACCTGGCCCGACGTTTCGAAGTAGACCTCCTGCCCATTCCGCAGGTTGATACCCGTGTCGGTCCAGGGTTCATTCGGGTTGACGATGACGTTCCGTTCGCGCAGACGCGGCGGCACGGCCCTGCCGTCGTCGCGGCGTCCAGTGTCGCGCGAGTTGCGGTCGTCGATGAATTCGATGCGGTCGATCTCGGCGCGCGGCACCCGGACGATCCGGCGGCCGAATCCACTTCGCTCCTCGAACTCGATTTCGCGCCCGTACACACCCAGCAGCTCGCCCGGAATCCGGCGTCCGTTGGTGAGGACAAGCGTGTCTGCTGATGCCACGATGCCGGCGGCAACAACCAAGAGGGAAACTACAGCAAGATGCCGTTTCATGTGAAAACCCTCCGTCCTCTGTTTGTGACGTGCGCCCTGCGCTGGCGGGGGACTGGGCAAGCCGCATGCCGGCTGAGGTCCCCATCGGCGCGTCTGTGAGAAACTACGCACCATCTCACGCATCGTCCTTATCTGGTGTATCGGAGTCACGCTGCTTCTCGGCAGCGCGTTCCGTCAGGTCCAGTGGTCCTACGTCGATACGGCGATCAACCTGTCGGCGGCCGGCGACACCCGCTCGTGGCACGAGGTCCTCAGCGACTCGCTTACGAAAAGCGCTGAATACCGCCCGTTTCTGGACGTGTTCACCAGGCTCGGGTATCAGGTCGCCGGTCTCAATCTCGGTGTGTATCAGGCCATCGTCATCGCCGAGTTCGCGTTGATCCTTCTGGCGCTGGCGTTCATGTTCCGGCCAATCGGAGGGCCGCGCGTGACCGCCGCGATCCTCGCACTCAGCGTCGTTGTCGGACTGCACACGTCCAGGATCCTTTTTCTGTTCGTGCCGTTGAACGCGTACGCGACGTCGATGCTGATCGTCCTCGCGGTTGCGCTGCTGCTCATGACAGCGCGCCTGCGCGGTTACGAGTGGGTCCTCCTGCCGCTGACGCTTGCGGGGCTGCTGTGGCTCGAGCTCGCGGTTCTGATTGTTCCGCTCGCGATCGTCGCCTGGGTAATCAAGGCGCCTGGTGCAACGTGGCGAAGCGCCGCAGCGGCGGTGGGCGGCCTGACGATTTATCTGGTCGCTCGTCTGGGATTCGCTCCCAGCCTGATGGGATCACCGGAAACAGGCTTCGGGTTTTCCAGCATCAGCCCGGCCGAAAGCGCCGCCAGGTTCGGCGATGCGCCCTGGCTTTTCTGGCTGTACAACGTCGGCTCGACGGCGCTCACCGTATTCGCCTCGGAACCGCGCGCGGGCAGGTTTCAATTCGTCCAGGCGCTGACGCTCGATAACGTTCCAGCCTGGATGTGGCTGCACGTCGTGTCATCCGTCGTCACCACCGTCGTGGTCGCCGCAGGTCTCGCCGGTATCCGCAGGCGCCCGCATCGGGATCAAATCATCGCCGCGTTCGGGGGCGTGCTCATCGCTGGCGGCAGCGCCCTCGCGTTCCTCTATACCCGTGACCGCATCGGACTACCGGCCGGGATCGGGTACGCGATGGTCACTTATGTGGCGGTGAGCGCGCTTCTCGAACGCACCCGCGCCGGTCGGCCGTTCCTGGTGGCGACGATCGCGGCCCTGGGCCTCTGCTGGTCGATCCGCAGCGCCGAAATGTATGTCGCGCTCAGAGATACGGCCTGGGATTACCGGCTGGAGTGGGACCGCGGCGACGCGGTAAACGCCGGACGCCAGAACCCGGTAATTGCGAGAATGCGGCAGTCGGCGCTGAGCCGGACTCCAGCCGATGCCGAACGGGATCCACGCTGGACATACAGGCTCTTCGAGCGACGCTTTTCGCGGACTGAAAACTGACGACTGAAAACTGACAACTGAAGACTGACAACTGAACACTGACAACTGAGCACGGACCTATGACTCGACCATATTCCCCGGCTGCGACAGCACTGTTCTTCCTTGCCGTCTCGATCACGACCAGCGCCCAGCGCGGAGGCGGCGCCCCGGCGGCACCTCCGTTGGTACGTGAAAACGCCACTGAGAAGATCTCGGAACACGTGTATGTCATCCCGGACAACAACGTCGGGATGGTTCCGAACGTCGGCATCATCGTCGGCTCACGCGGAACGTTCGTCGTGGATACCGGCCTTGGCAACCGCAACGGACAGACGGTGACGAGAGAAGTCCAGAAGATCAGCCAGACCCCCGAGCTGTATCTCGGAACGACCCACTTTCACCCCGAGCACGATCTGGGCGCCAACGGATTCCCTCCGCATACAAAAATGATCCGCTCGCAGGATCAGCAGAAGGAGATTGCGGACCAGGGGCTGGCGACGGCCGAACGATTCCGCGGTTTCAGCCCGGCCAACGCCGAACTGCTGCAGGGCGCCGAATTCCGCAAGGCCGACGTATCGTTCGATCGGGAACACACCGTCGACCTCGGCGGCGTTCGGGTACGCGTGCTGGCAATGGGCTATAACCACACGCGGGGCGACACCGCCTTTTTCGTCGAGCCCGACGGGGTGCTCTTTTCTGGAGACGTCGTGATGACCGCGCTCCCTAATGTGGGCAACGCGACCGTTCGTCAGTGGCTGACGAGCATGAACATTTTCGAAAAGCTGCAGCCGAAGCGAATCGTGCCGAGCCATGGCCCGATGGGCGACTCAGGGCTCATCGCCACCTACAAGACGCTGCTGACGACCGTGTCGAGCCGTGCTTCCGAACTGAAGAAGCAGGGCAGAACGCTGGAGGAGGCGACCACCGCAATCGCCGCGGAGCTTCAAGCGAAATATCCAAATGGAGGAGCGCGGCTGCTGGGCACGATCCGAGCCGCCTACAACGAAGCGCCGTAGCGTGTATTTCGCTTCCGCCTCGCGAACCCTGCTGGGTTCGCGAGGCGAGCCTGCCGGCTCTCCCGCACGCCAGCTGATCGGTTCCGGCCGCTCAGCTGAACGGTTCTGGCCCAAAATCCGGCATTAATCCTGAAGGTAAAAGCCACAGGAGGGTTTTCCCCATGTGGCGTGTAGTTACCAGCACAATTGCAGCGCTCACGCTTTTCTCAACGGTAGCTGCGGCTCAGCAGCCGTGCACGACGGATGCTAATCGCGTTGTCGCCGAGGTCTACCGTCACACGTTGGAGCGCGGCGCTGATCCCGGATCACAGACTTGGGTTCGGCAATTGGCGAACGGACAGCTCAACGTCAAAGAGGTCGTTCGCCGCGTCGCCAAATCCCAGGAGTACATGCAGCGCTTCGGGCAGACCGAGTCAGGCGAGGCGCAGCCGTTTGAACGTGCGGTTGCCCGGCTGTATCGACACATTCTCGGCCGTCAGCCCGATCAGGGTGGTCTGAACAACTGGGCCCGCACCGCTCAGCAGCGCGGCCTCGCGGCCGTGGTCGACGGATTCGTTGATTCCGCCGAATACAACAACAACTTCGGCGAATGGGGCGTGCCCGGTTCAGGCGGCCTGCGATTCTGCGCGAACGGGCAGTCCGGTGCCGACCAGCAGTCCAACGCCCCGGCCGGCCCGCTGAACAACAGGCGTTTCCAGACCATGGACGTCAACAATGACAACGTCGTGTCCCGGCGGGAATGGCGTGGGAGCGCCGAGTCGTTCCGTTCGCACGACTGGAACAACGACGGCGTGCTGTCGGGAAACGAAATCGATACCGGCAGGTTCCGTCAGGGCCGGAACGCCGAGTTCGAGGACTTCGATCGAGCGGAGGAATTCGAATGGCTTGACGCGAACAATAACAACCGCATCGAGCAGCGTGAATGGCACGCGAATTTCCGTTCGTTCGAACGGCTCGATCGAGACGGAAACGGCGTCCTGAGCCGTGCCGAATTCGCGGCCGGGCGCGACACGGGCACCGTAGCCACGGCGGGGCGGGCGATCGCCGTCGGCGGTGATCGGCAGTGGGTGGACACCGGCATCAATGTCCAGGCCGGCGACACCGTGTCGATTAACGCCAATGGTCAGATTCGCGTCGCTCGCGACGGCGGTCTCATGACTGCGGCCGGCGTCGCGTCGGGTCGCACCGATGGCGCAACGATGCCGAACGCAAACGTCGGCGGTCTCGTTGCCCGATTCGGCAACAGCGCGCCGGTCTTCATCGGCGAGAGCCGGACGTTCCGGGCGCCGCGCGCGGGCCGGCTGTACCTTGGCGTCAACGACAACTTCTTCGACGACAATACGGGCCAGTTCACTGTGACGGTCGACGTCAACTAGCTGGTTCGCAGACGCTTCACCACGCCGAGGCGGGCGCGCATTGCCCGCCTCGACGTATGTACGGACCTATAATTTGGCTGCTCTTCAATGAAGATTGCGCGACGGTTCGTCGTCAGCGGGCGCGTCCAGGGCGTGGGCTTCCGCTGGTTCACGCAGGACACCGCACGGCGAGAGGGTGCGATGGGCTGGGTGCGGAACCTGCCGGACGGCCGCGTCGAGGCGGTGGTCGAAGGCGAATCAGAAGCGGTGACGCGCGTCGAGCGCGCGATCCGCTCCGGCCCGCGCGGCGCACGCGTTGAAAAAGTCGACGTCGACGACGAGGAAATCGGCGGCTATCGCAACTTTACGATCGAACGTTAAGAGACCTGACCATTGATGGACCTCAAACACCACATTCGCCACGTACCGGACTTTCCCAAAGCCGGCATCCTCTTCTACGACATCACGACGCTGCTCCGGGACCCGGTCGGCTTCACGACAACGGTTGACCTGCTGTCCACGCCCTACGACGGGCAGGGCATCGATGCGGTGGTCGGCATCGAAAGCCGCGGTTTCATCCTCGGCGCCGCTGTCGCGCAGCGGATCGGCGCCGGGTTCATTCCGATTCGAAAGCCGGGGAAGCTGCCGGCCAAGTCGATCCGGGAAACCTACGACCTCGAGTACGGCAAGGACGCGCTCGAGATCCATGAGGACGCCATCGGGAAGGGGCACCGCATCTTGATCGTCGACGACGTGCTCGCGACCGGCGGCACAGCGGCTGCGGCGGTACAGCTCGTTCGAAAGCTTGGCGGCGAGCTGCACGGCCTCGCTTTTCTGATCGAACTGCTGTTTCTCAACGGCAGACAAAGGATCGAGAAGGAAAGCGTTTACTCGGTGCTCACGTATTAGGGGCAGACCAGCGCGTCGTTCGACGTATCCGACACGTCGAATCGCAGCGAGAAATTCTGCGCTCCTCCAGAAGCGAGATAGGTGACGTTACAGTCGCTGACGTGTGGTTCGGGACCCGAGACATCGCGGAGGGATCCGGACAGTACGCCGCCGGCGCCGGGCAAGGAGAAGAACGTGACCTTGAAACCGTCATTCGCTTCCGGGCCAGGAATGAAGGTGCCGCTGAGGGTATACGTCCCCGGCGAAAGGCTTACTTCGATAGCGGTACTGAAGCTCGCTGCCTGACTCCTGCGATACGTGCGCCCGTTCAGCGTCGCCTCGAGGTTCATCGCCGCCTGCGATTGGAAAATGACGCTGAACACCGGGTACGGATACCCGATTGGAAGCATCGGCGAGCCGTCCGTACACGACGCGGTGCAGGCGAACAGCGCAAGCAGCAGGCACCTCTGCACGGGGACAACCCTCCAGAGGCAGGCGGGCACGGAAAAGAATACACGTCTTGGGCGTCGAGCCCGTGCCTTTTGGAATTGGAGAGCATCCGTCCGATCTGCATCAGATGCTGCTCGGCGCGCTTCTGCCGAAACTAGATTTCCGGAACTGCACGAGCGTGCTGGCGGTAGAATCCGCGGCACTATGCCTTTCTTCGGTCAATACTGGGCGTACTTCGTCCCTGTGCTGATGCTCGCGACTGCCGCTTGGTATCTCGCCATTCTGTGGCTGCTATGGCGAATTGCCAGGGCGCTCGAACGGAGGCCACTCTGAAATGCTGATTGTCGGTTGCTGCCGCTGAACATCAACTACGACGCGCTTCCTAGCAACAGCGGCGAGGCAGCAGTCCGGCAACCATTGGTAAACTAGAGCCTTACGGCAAACACGTCCCCGTAGCTCAGATGGATAGAGCGCGCGCCTCCTAAGCGGAAACGCCTGGGAGGCGCATTGCGGCCGATGGCGGAAGTTCTAGGACTTTTCGCAGCCATCTGTCCCACGCCGTGGCCGTTCGCGGCGCGTTGTTTGGCCGCTGTTGCAAGCCGTTGCAATAACCAAATCAGCGGAAGCGCTGCCGGTTGACACCGTTCTTACGAATCAGCCCGCTACAACCGCTAGCAGCATGTCATCGATTTCGTCATCGGACAAATACGCTCTTGCATGCAGCGTTTCGACGAGAAGGGCGAGACACTTCGCCGTTTCGCGCTCGCCCGTCAGCGTGTAGAAAACGCGCTTCCCGATCGGAAGGTGATCTTCCTTGTGAGTCTTCTCGCGCAGGATTTCTTCTCGCGTAACCTTCGGCACCGCGACGAGGTTTGATGCGGTTCTCACGTGGACCGATGCAGATGGTTCAGAGCAACGGCGCGAGATGACCGTTTCCCTTTAGGGCCTTCATCGGCAAAATGCGCCGCTACCGATTCGTATTCGCCTGCTACGATTTCTTCAGTGGGCACACTGTTAGATGCACCCTGACTATCCGAACTACGTTCCTGTTCCGTCTGGTTTTGACGTCCCTGCGGACATCCTGGCGCTGATGGTGCTGATGGGCATCATGCCTCTGTGCCCGGAGGTTGGGCAGCGTGCTGCCGCCAGACGACCCGCCGAGGCCTGATTATACGCCGCGCAATGTCGTCAAGTGGACGCCCGCGCCATCGAGCACTGCAGGTAACGTGACTGTTAGGATGCCAACCGGCCGTCTGGACTTCACAGGCCACGCGCCGTCACTGTGATTCTTTCTACGCCCTCGCCGACAGGTTAGCTCCTGCACGTCCGTCGTTGATTCTCTGGCACCAAGCAACGCAGCACAATGGACATCTCAGCGATCCAAGCCGCAATCGGGAGCCTCAAAGTCGCCAGCGACATCTCGCGATCCTTCCTGCAGCTGAAGTCGATGGCAGAAGTGCAAGGGAAGGTCATCGAGCTGCAGAACGCGCTGCTTGATGCACAGAACAGCGCATTGTCCGCGACCAGTGCGCAGTTCGAGTTGATTGAACGCGTGCGCGCTCTTGAGGCCCAGCTACGGGACCGAGGTAATTGGGAGAGCCAACGAGTGCGGTATTCGTTGGTTCATCCGTGGCGTGGGGCGGGGCAAGCCTATGCGTCGAAACAAGAGGCTGCTGGTGACGAAAAACCCCACCTGCTCTGCGCGAACTGCTTTATGAATTCTAGGCGAACCGTTTTGAACCCTATGTCGGCGGGCATCTCCGTTCAAATGGTATGTCCTGCGTGCAAAGGAACAATCGACACGGGTTTCAGGGCGATAGGCCCTGCGAAATACGCAGAGGAATACCTGACTCCTACGCGACCTCCCGATCCCGCATGAACTCCTCATGCGGCTGCACAACGATGTTCGGTCGGTAACCTCAGTCGCCGAGCTAGCCTCCGCATCACGCAACCCACTCCAGCTTGCGCGGTATCTGCTTCGGCACCTACCATGCCTGCGGAGTAAGCCATGCGCAAAGTCACTTTCGTGCTAGCGGCGGTGCTGTTGTGGACCGCGAAGCCCGCTGAGGCCACATTCCTCTACGAATACAGTTGGCATTCGGGATCTCAAGACGTTGGTTTCTCATTCTCGTTCACGCGCGACGAGATCACGCAGAGTTCGCTAGTGTTCAACGATCCCTTCACTGGCTCGATATCCGGCCCACTGCTGACGTTACAGGAACCGACAAACTGCAACATCACACAGGTGGTCTTTGCCGCGCAGTTCTTATTGAACGAGAACGAAATCGGGGTGTATGGCTTCTGCTTCAATCCGCTTAGCGCGTTCGTGAACGAAGACCATTTTCACCAGCGCTTCGATCATCTTGGCACTTACACGGGCACGAAAGGCGGCGTTCTCACGATCAGCGAAGTGCCAGACCTGGGAAGCACCGCCATGATGTTTGCGCTGGGCATCGCTGCGCTGGGGCTTCGTCGTCGAATTCGCAATCCGCTGCATCACTAAGAGACGCGAATCTGAAGTTCCACGATTTGCGGCACGAGGCAGGCTCGCTGCCGGAGGCGGGCTCGCCCCTGCACAACGTCGGGCAAATGCTCTGCCACACGGATATCAGCACCACATCGACGTATCTCAACGCCACGAGGGTAGGACTACAGGACAGCATGCAACGATTGGACAAAGCCCGCGGTTGCAAGCCTGTTGCAAGCGAATCGGAAACCGCCCCGGCGCCTCCTAGCAACAGCGGCGAGGCAGCAGCGCGGCAACCATTGGTAAACTAGACCTTTACGGCAAACACGTCCCCGTAGCTCAGATGGATAGAGCGCGCGCCTCCTAAGCGCGAGGCCGGCAGTTCAATTCTGCCCGGGGACGCCAGCCTTCGCGCGCCGAAGCTCTCGAGCGCGCTTCGGCTAGGCAGGCGCGATCGAGAACGAAGGCGGCTACGGCTGCAGGCTCGGCGCGCGTCGAAGCTCTCGCCCGGGCTTCGCTCGGCAGGCCGTCGAGAGCGAAGGCGGCTACGGCTAGGCAGGCGAAACGGCCGATAGGATCGGCATGATGACGCGAACCGCACTCTGCACCGCAGCAGTCACGCTCGCTTCGGCCGTTGTCCTCGCCCAGGCTCCGAATGGCGGGGGACCGGGTCCGGTCCTCGGCATCGTCGAAATCCCCAAAATGTTTGCGTTCGATCCAAAGACCGGCCGCCTCGAGCCCCGCGGCGCGCTGACGCTCTACACGCGTCCCGATTCCAGCAGCCGGGAGGCAGCGACGATCACGGCCCCGCAGGCCATCGACGATGCGGAATACGGATATGAGGAACCGGGTGCGCTTGTTTACCGCCGGGAAGCGGGGTACTACCTCATTCGAACGGCTCGCGGTACCGCCTGGCTTGCGCCGGAAGATGCCGGGCCGTTTCATTCGTACGAGACGCTGGTCGCGGACGGCCTGGCCTATTTGACCGGCGCCTGGGACGGTTTCGTCAGCGCCTCGCCCGGTAGTGCCGCTCGCACGCGCGTCCAAAGAAGGGCCGAGGGAGGCGACGACGTCGAGGTCAAGGGCTTCCGCACGGTCGGTGGCAGGCTCTGGTTTCAGATCGACGTGATGAGCCAACGGTTCTGCACCTCCGATCCGCCGGCCCCAGTCAAAGCCCGGGGCTGGATACGCGCGCACGACGATTCCGGCGCGCCGACCGTCTGGTTTCATTCACGCGGCTGCTGACCGCCCGCGGGCACCTGCATTTCCCGGCCGAGGTTACAATCAGGAGTTCGCCGGGCCTGTGGCCGTGCGCGAGGGAGTCCCCGTGAAACGAATTGAACGAAAGCATTTGAAGGAAGACGAGCTGGCGCAGACGCTGCGCACCGCCCGCGAGTTCGTCGAGCCGCGGCAGCAGCTGCTGAAGAAGGTCGGCATCGGAGCGCTCGTCGTCCTCGTCGCTGGTATCGGATTCGGCGTCTGGCGCGAATGGAACAGCGGCCGGGGCCAGGCCGAGCTCGCGGAAGCCATGGTGGCGCTGAACGCCGAGGTCGTGCCGGTCGGCGTGACCGGTGCAGAGGGTGCTCCTGCGGCCGCGTCTCTTGGTGCCGAGGGGACGTTCGCAACCGAGGAGGCGAAGCTCACGGCAGCGCTGCCGAAGCTCAAGGCCGCAGCCGACGCGTATCCCGGGAGCCCGGCAGGTATCCAGGCTCGCTATCACATGGCTGGAGCGCTCGCGGCGCTGGGACGGCACGAGGAAGCCGTGACGGCGTTCGACGAGGTGATCACGCGGGCGGGAGAGAACAGCCTCTACGGCCAGATGGCGCAGTTCGGGAAGGCCGACGCGCAGTCACGGGGCGGACAGGTCGATGCCGCGATCGAAACCTACAAGGGGCTGGCGGCGCGCAACAGCGACGATCTGCCCGCGGACGCGATCCTGATGCAGCTCGCCCGCGCCTATGTGCAGAAGGGCAACCGCGACGAGGCGCGCAAAACCTTCACCGAGATCGTCGACAAACATCCGCAGTCCCCGTACACGCAGGAAGCGCGCGCGGAACTGGACAATCTCAAGGGCTAGGCTAGCGTACGACTTTGTCACTTCGACGATTCCAGCCGCAAACATGCTGCTTCGCGAACCGCTCGACGGCGCGGGCGCTCGCGCCGCTCGCAAGGCTCGCTGCCGCAGCAATGTTTCCGGCTGGTGTCTGCGAGACGAAGTGACAAAGGGATACTGCCAATTAGATACCTCACCGGGCAAACCTGATCGCGAGCGACTTGTGAGCGACGTGATCGGCGACGACCGAAAATCGGACCCGCAGGCGTTGCTGCGTCGTCGCCGCCGCTATTGCCATTGACGCCCGACGCAGCTGGTTACCGACACGATTTGAAAGCTGTCGCACGGATCACCCGAGGCGACGACGTAACCGCCAGGTCCCCGCCGCAGGGTTCGATTTTCCACGGCGCGAACCGGAGCCGCGAGCAGGCTTGCCCGGTGACGCGTGACGGACGAGACGAAGGCCATGCGAAGTGATGTGTGCAGACGGCGCCACACTGGGGCCGCCACACCCTAATCAAAAAACCGGGCTAAGCCTCGGCTAGGCCGCATCTTTCGAATGCGCTAGTTGCGGCGAACGTCCTTGAGCATCGAGAAATCGATGCTCGGCATCAGGCGGACGCCGCTGATCTCTTTCTGCGCGACGGCCACGTTCACCCGGTTCCAGATCGGAATATAGACGGCGTCCTCGGCGATTAGACGCTGCGCCGCGCCGTAGTACTTCTTCCGCTCGGGCTCCGCCAGCGCGGTACTCGCCAGATCGAGCAGCCGATCGACTTCGGGATTCTGGTAGTGACCTCGGTTGAATCCGCTCGGCGGCGTCTGCGTCGAGTGAAACACGCGCCGCAGGATGTCCGGGTCGATCACCGCGCCGCCAACCCACTGCAGCGACATGATCTGGAAGTTGCCTTTCAGGATGTCGGCGAAGACGGTCGCAAACTCGTACAACCGAACGTCGAGGTCGATGCCCACACGGCGGAGATCCTGTTGGATAGCCGTGGACTGCAGCCGGACCTCCTCGTTGGTCGAGATCTTCAACGAGAGGCGCAGCCGCGGCAGCGGACCGTCGCCATCCGGATCGCGATAGCCCGCCTCGTCCAGCAGCCGCTTCGCCTTCCCCGGGTCGTAAGTGAACATGAAGATGTCCGGCTCGTAGGCCCACGCGCGCGGCGGCAGCAGGCTGGTTGCGGGAATCGCGAGACCGCGCCTCAGATATTTCACAATCGCATCGCGGTTCGTCGCGTACCCGATCGCGTGCCGGACGCGTTTGTCCGACACCACGGGGTCGCGCATGTTGAATCCAAGATACGAGAAATCGAGCCCGGGCGAGCGGACGATAGAGAAGTCGCCGCCTTTTTCCATCTGGTGGACGATGTCCGGCGGCACGTCGTTGACGATCAGGTCCGCGGTGCCCTTGCGCAGCTCGAGCCCGCGCATCGTGTCGTCGGGAATGACTTTGAACACGACCCCTGAATTCCGCGGCGGCCCGTTCCAGTAGTCGGCAAACGCGGCCACTTCTACCTTGTCGTCCGTGGCATAGCGGACGAACCGGTACGGCCCGGTGCCGTTTGGCGAGCGCGCCAGCGTCGCCTCGTCCACGCCCGCGGGCACGATCGGTATCGGAACCATGTTGGTCACAGGGAACGACGGGAACGGCGCCTTCAACGTGAACGCCACGGTATAGTCGTCCAGCGCACGCACCGCGGTCATCGGGGTGAACGCTCCCTTGAACGGTGTCACGAACGCCGGGTCCAGAAACAGGCTGTAGGTGTAGACGACGTCGCGGGCGGTGAGCTCGTGGCCGTCGTGAAACTTCACGCCGCGGCGGAGATGGACGACGTAGGTCAGCGGATCCGGCTGCTCCAGGCGTTCGGCCAGGCGAGGATGCGCGCGGAGATCGTCGCCCGTATCCATCAGCGACTCGTACATCAACTGACCGACGCGGGCAGTTCCCTCGTCGTTGGCCTTCAGCGGGTGCAGGTTGTTTGGCCCAACGCGGGCGGCGATGGTGATGATGTTGGGATCGGCTGGCGGCTGTGGACGCAGGCAACCGGCGAGTAATGCAGAATTCAGAATGCAGAATGCAGGCAGTGCCCACACGACCCCGTGTCCTGGTCTGCGACGCCGTATCTGCATTCTGAATTCAGAATTCTGAATTTCCAACCTACCGGTCCTCAGCCACCTTCTTCAACTCCGCCAGCAGCTCCAGCGCCTGCCGCGGTGTGATCCCATCGACGTCGATGGCCTTCAGGCGCTCGGCGAGAGCGTCATGCTCAGCATACGGCCCGCTCTCGGCAGGGCGGGCGAACAGGCCCAGCTGGTCGGTCTGCGCGTCGCCGGCCGTGCCGGAGAGCGTGGGGCGTCCGCCGCGCGACAGCTCGTCGCTCTCGAGCCCGCGCAGAATCTCCTTCGCGCGCAACACCACGCTGGCCGGCAGTCCCGCCAGCCGTGCCACCTGGATGCCGTAGCTGCGGTCCGATCGGCCGCTGACAATCTTCCTCAGGAAGACGATGTCGTCCTTCCACTCGCGGGCGGCGACATGCGCGTTCACCACCCCTGGACGCGCGTCGGCAAGGTCCGTCAGCTCGTGGTAGTGGGTCGCAAAGAGCGTCTTCGGACGCGCCTTCGGATTGGACGCAAGGTATTCGGCGACTGCCCAGGCGATGCTCAACCCGTCGAACGTGGATGTACCGCGGCCGATCTCGTCCAGCACGACGAGGCTTCGCGATGTTGCGGTGTGCAGGATGTTGGCTGTCTCCTGCATTTCCACCATGAAGGTGGATTGGCCGCGGGCGATGTTGTCCGAGGCGCCGACGCGGGCAAAGATGCGATCGACGATCGGCACCTTGGCGTCCTTCGCCGGGACGAACGAGCCGATCTGGGCCAGCAGCGGAATGAGCGCCGCCTGGCGGAGATACGTCGATTTCCCGCCCATGTTGGGGCCGGTCAGGATCACCAGCTGGCGGGTAGTGCCGTTCAGATCGATGTCGTTGGGCACGAACGCGCCGGCGGCATAGCGTTCGACCACGGGATGACGGCCGTCGGTGACGAGATAGTCCTCGCCGTCATGCACGTGCGGCTTGGTGTAGTTCGCCACCGCGGCCGTTTCCGCCAGTGCCGCCAGCACGTCGAGGGCCGAAAGCGCCCGCGCCGATTCCTGGATCCGCGGCGACTCCGCTGCAACGCGAAGCCGCAGGGCCTCGAACAGCTCGAGCTCGCGGGCGAGGATCCGCTCGTCGGCGCCCAGGACCTTCTCCTCGTATTCCTTCAGCGCCGGCGTCGTGAAGCGCTCGCCGCCGGCGATCGTCTGCTTGCGGTGGTAGTCCGCCGGCACGGCGTGGAGGTTCGACTTGGAAATCTCGATGTAATAGCCGAAGACGCGGTTGAACCGGACCTTGAGGGAGCCGATTCCGGTCCGCTCCCGCTCGCGCTCCTCCATGTCGGCGATCACCTGACGCCCCGATCGGCTGATCGCGCGCAGCTCGTCGAGGCCCGCGTCGACGCCGTCGCGCGTAAACCCGCCGTCGCGAGTGAACGCTGGCGGTTCGTCGATCAGCGTGCGCTCGATGTCGTCCCGCAGATCGGCCAGCTCGTCGAGCGAGGCGGTGAGCGATCGCACCAGCGGCGCCTGCAGCGGCTCGAGCAGCAGCTTCAGCCGGGGAATGGCGGCGAGCGACTGTCGAAGGGCGACCAGATCACGCGGTCCGGCCGTCCCGAGCGCCGCGCGCGCGACCAGCCGCTCCAGGTCATGGACCGACTTGAGCGTCTCGCGGAACTTGCCGCGTTCGGTGGTTCGGAAGGCGAGCTCCTCGACGGCGTCGAGCCGGTCGCGAATGCGCTCGAGCGACGCCAGCGGCCGCAGCAGCCACGCGCGGAGGAGCCGTGCGCCCATCGACGTCACGGTGCGATCGATCTCGTCGAGCAGCGATCCTTTCGCGCCGCCCTCGCTCCCGGCGACGACCTCGAGGTGCTTCAGCGTAATCGGATCGATCACCAGACAGTCGCTGGCGGTCTTATAGGCAATCGCGCGAACGTGCGCGAGATCCGCCTTCTGCGTATCGCGCAGGTACGTCGTCAGCCCGCCGGCGGCCTGAATGGCGGCGGTCCGCCCCTCGAGCCCGAAGCCGTCGAGGCCGTGCACACGAAGCTGATCGAGCAGCGCGCGCCGGGCCGCCTCCGGCTCGAAGGTCCACGCGTCGGCGGTCGTCACCGGCATCTGCAGCCGTGCGATCTCCGGCAGCCGCTCGACGATCTCCCGCGAGGGCACGACGACTTCACGCGGCCGGAGCACCGCGATTTCGTCGGCCAGCGCCTGCAGCCCGTCGCCGTTTCGATATTCGGCGGTCGTGAATTCGCCGGTCGACAGGTCGATGAGACCCACACCATAGAGCTCCCCGGCGGTGGCAATCGACATCAGATAGGCGGGCTCACGCGCTTCGAGGTACGCGGCGTCGGTCAGCGTCCCGGGCGACACCACGCGGACCACCTCACGCTTGACGAGGCCTTTGGCCTTCTTCGGATCCTCCGTCTGCTCGCAGATCGCGACACGAAATCCCTTCTTGACCAGACGCGCGACGTACCCATCAGCCGCATGGTGCGGCACGCCGCACATCGGAATGCCGTTGCCGCCCGCGTCCTTCGACCGGGAGGTGAGCGTGAGCTCGAGCGCCCGCGCGGCGACGAGGGCGTCCTCGTAGAACATCTCGTAGAAGTCGCCCATGCGGAAGAACACGATCGCATCGCGGTACTGATGCTTCGCGTCGAGATACTGACGCATGGCGGGGGTGACGCTGGAGTTCACGCTTCCCAGTGCTCTGTTCTCCGTTCGTGTCCGTGTTCACGTTCCGTTCAGGTGCCGCCTTCGATGTCGTGGTCCATACGCGGTGCATGCGTTGAGCTTCGAACCTCGAACGCCCGAACCTCGAACTCCGCACCGAACTCAGAACACGAACCCGGAAGCGAGAACCTGGAAGTGTGAACGCCTGTATTATCGCTCAGTGGTTTGCCTGAGCCTCGACACCACGACGCCCGGCGGAAGCTGCGCGGTGGCGCGCGACGGGGTGGTGATTCGCGAGTTGCGCGGCGATCCCGATCGTCCGCACGACACGCGTCTCCCCGGCGATCTGATGACGCTCCTTGCCGACGCGCGGCTCGGCCTTCCTGAGATCGAGCTGTACGCGGTGGCGACGGGCCCGGGTTCGTTCACCGGGCTGCGCATCGGCATCGCGACGATGCAGGGGCTCGCGTTTGCGGCCGGGAAGCCGCTCATCGGGATCTCCGGATTCGACGCGCTGGCGCGCGCGGTCATCGTGGGGCGAGCCTCGCCGAAGCCCAGCGAAGGCACGGTGATCGTGGGGCGAGCCGCGCCGAAGCTGAGCGAAGGCGGGTCAGGCTCGCCAACTGCTGAACGCGCGCCAGCAGTGGCGACGTGGGTGGACGCGTGGCGCGGGGAAGTGTTCGCGGCACGCTACGAAGGCGATGTCGAGGTGGATCCGCCAAGCGTCGAGAAGCCCGATGCCGTGCTCGCACGGATAGCGGCGCCAACGCTGTTTGTCGGCGATGCAGTGCCGATTTACGGCGATGTGATCCTGCGCGCGTGTGGCGACCGCGCGCTGTTCGCCGAACCGCCCGCACCGCCGCTGGCCGGCACGATTGCGCAGCTCGCCACCGAACAGGCGCGAGCGGGCCATTGTCCGCCACCCGATGACATTCGTCCCCTCTATATCCGCCGGCCGGACGCCGAGCGTGCCCGCGATGCCCGACCTGTCCGCTGACGGCGTTCGTGACCGCGATTCAGGCCCTTCGCCGCGCTATTGGATCGACCGTCTGGAGGGAGACGCGGATCTCGACGGGGTACTCGAGGTCGAGTCCGAGTCGTTCACCAATCCGTGGACGCGCGAGATGTACACGTGGGAACTGCAGAACCGGTCGGTCTGCCACATCTTCGTCGCCCGGACGCGTGACTGCCCGGTGGCGGGCTTCTGCGCGTTCTGGCTGGTGCTCGACGAAATCCACATCAACAACGTCGCGGTCCGCCCGCAATTTCGCGGCGCCGGCATGGGCTCGACGCTGCTGCGCCACGTCCTGGCCGAGGCCAGGCAGCTTGGCGCGCGGCGGGCCACGCTCGAAGTCCGCGCCTCGAACGAGGCCGCACGGCGCCTGTACGAACGGCTGGGGTTCTACGTCGCCGCGACGCGGCGCAACTACTACACAAATCCGGTGGAAGACGCGCTGATCCTGTGGCGCGACGAACCCGGCTAAGCCGTTGCGGCCATTCGTTTTGCCGTCCAGTCGTCAGGGGATTGAAGCCGGACGCCGCGTGTGTTACCTTGCGCTTACTTTACGCGCACGTTTCCTCTTTCAAGGAGGTGCGGCCATGAGCCCAGCGGAAGCGCAGGAGGTAAAAACCCTCTTGCTGCGTGACGACCCGACCTACCGCCAGCTAGCCGAACGGCACCATCAGTTAGACGACAGACTCCACACGTTCACCGACCGCTACTACCTCACCGATTCCGAGCAAGTCGAAGAAGTTACCCTCAAGAAATTGAAACTCGCTGTGAAGGATCAGATGGAACGGATCGCGCGCGAGTACGCCCAGGCTCACGGATCGACTTCGTAGCCGAATTTTTTCCGGTTGAGGTGGCGCCGTGGGGCGGACGTTGTTACGTCCGCCTTGGCGCGCCTGACCCGGCCTTCGCCGGAAGGCTTCGGCGCGGCGCGCCCCACGGCTCTCGTGCCGGGGCGAAGAGGGTACACTCGGACTCTCTTTTGTATGCGCATCGACCCGGCCGGCTGGCCTTTCATCCTCGGCGGCCTCGTTCTCGCCATCGTCGCCCTCTGGCTGTTCAAGCCGCTCATCGGCATCACGCTCCTGATCGTGACGACGTTTTTCCTGTTCTTTTTCCGGGATCCGGATCGCAGGGTCGTCGCGCCAGACACGGCTGTGCTTTCGCCCGCGGACGGACGGGTCATGGTCGCCGGGCCATCCACGTCGCCGACCTTCTCATCCGGCCAGTGGCAGCAGATCAGCATCTTTCTGTCGCCGATGGACGTGCACGTGAATCGGCTGCCGGTCGGCGGCCGGGTCGTCGCGGTGAAGTACCATCCGGGACGCTTCCTGCCGGCGTACAGATCAGATGCCGGCGAGTTGAACGAGTACACCGAAGTAACGATTGACCATGGCGGCCAGATGGTTGTGGTGCGGCAGATCGTCGGCATCCTCGCGCGGCGCATCGTCTGCCGCATCAAGGAAGGGGACGTCGTCAAGGCAGGCGACCGCTTCGGCGTCATGAAGTTCGGCTCGAGGATGGATGTCTTTCTGCCACGCGAGGCGGCGCTGCAGACCAGGGTCGGCGAGAAGGTGGTCGGCGGGGTCACCGTTCTGGCTGCGCTGCCCGATGCCCGCGCACACACCGCCGAGGGGCAGTCGCACATGAGCCTGGTGCACTGACGTGGAGCGGGATGACGTTCGTCCGCGCCTGAGAATGCTGCGGCCGCTGCGCCGCAGCACGGACCGTCCGGGGCGGCGGCTCCGGCGCGGCGTCTACCTCCTCCCGAGCATGTTCACGATCGGGAACATGTTCTGCGGTTACGCGTGCATCGTGCACGCGATGCGCGGCGAGTTTCATATCGCCGCACCGTTCATCGGGTTCGCGATGGTCCTCGACATGCTCGACGGGCGAATCGCGCGTATGACGGGCACGTCCAGCGATTTCGGCATCGAGCTCGATTCGCTGGCCGACGTGATCTCGTTCGGCATGGCGCCCGCGATACTGTCATTCTCCTGGGGACTGCAGCCGCTCGGGCGGCTCGGCTGGGCCGTCGGGTTCCTGTTCGTGGCGGCCGCGGCGCTGCGGCTGGCGCGGTTCAATATCCAGGCGGGATCGGTGGACAAGCGGTACTTCGTCGGCATGCCGAGCCCGGCGGCCGCCGCGGTTCCCGCCGCCACTGTGTTCGCCTATCCGTACGGGTTCACGGCGTACACCGAAGCCGTGCCCGTCATCGCGATGGTCCTCGTTCCCGCGCTGCTGATGGTGAGCACCATTCGCTTCCGCAGTTTCAAGACCTTCGACCTGCAAACGCGGCGCAGCTACACGGTGCTGTTGCTCGTCGCGGTCGTGCTGGCGCTCTTCGCCGCCAAACCGGACTATCTATTCGTTGTTCTCGCTTATGGTTATCTGCTGTCCGCGTTCGTGGAGCTGGCGTGGACGCGCCTGCGCCGGCGGCCGCCTGAAAGCCACCAGGAACACGAAGAGTCAGTCACAAAGGAAACCGGCTAAGCGACAGGGAGCGACAGCTCTACTGTCGTCCCTCGATCGCGTTCGCTGCTGACAGCGATCGTTCCTCCCGTCAACTCCACGTTGCGTTTCGCGATCGGCAGTCCCAGTCCGGTGCCTGTCGCCTTGGTGGAGAAATACGGCTCGAACGCGCGTTCGAGCGCTTCCTGGTCCATGCCGACGCCCGTATCGGAGATACGAATCGTGACGCGGTGATCGACGGTCCGCGCCGAAACGCCGAGCGTGCCGGCGCTGGGCATCGCATGGAGCGCGTTTTCCACGATGTTCGTCAGCGAGCGCGCGATGAGCGTGCGGTCGATCTGCACGCGCGGCAGGTCCACCGGAACGTCGATATCGAATCGAATGCGCTCGGACAGGCCGGCGCGGTACGGACTGACGACCTCGTCGAGCAGTTCGGGCACGTCGACCGCCGTCGGGCGGGCGGTCGGCGACGAGGCGAAGCTCGAAAACTCCGACGCGATCTGCCGCAGGAGCCGGACCTGGCTGAGGATCGTGGCGACGCAGTCCTGCAGCACCGGGCTGAGCGGCTCACCGCGATCGGCGTGCACGCGGCGCAGATGCTCGGCGTTCAACTGAATGGGCGTCAGCGGGTTCTTGATCTCGTGCGCGACCTGGCGCGCCATCTCGGCCCACGCCTCGAGCCGGTTGGTGCGTTCCAGCTCGGCGCGCTGCCGCTGGAGATCCCCGGCCATCGAGTTGAAATCGGCGACGAGGCGGCCCAATTCGTCGGAGGACGTGGTGGCGATGCGGGCGTCAAGGTCGCCGCGCGCAATGCGCCGGGTCGCGCGGGTCAGCCGGTTCACCGGGTCGGAGATGCGCTCCGCCATCGAGTAGCCGATGCCTGCGCCGGCAAGGATGAAGAGCAGCGCCGCCAGGAGTACGCGCCGATCGAGTGCCTCGATTTCGTCTTCGATTTCCTGCTGACGGGAGGCAAGCGGGACCGTCAGGATGCCCCCCTCGAAGAGCGGCATCGCCGCCACCAGATACGGGCTGAGTGTGCCCACGCGCTCGCGGACGACAACGGCGGCTTCGCGACTGAGCTGCAGCGCCTGGTGCACTTCCGCGGGCGTGCGCGTCGGCAGAAAACCGGACGCGAACAGATTTCGCTCGCTGGTCGCGACCAGCTGGCCCCCGGCGAAGTAGTTCACGTCCTGATCGATGAGGCGGCTGACCCACACCATCAGGTTGTCTTCGATCGGAACCCCGTCCGCCGAGGCGCGTGGCACCACCAGATCCTTCACGACGCGGCTGGCGGTATCCGCCGTGCGGACGGCTTCCTCCTCGATGTTGGCGCGGATCCGTTCCGCAACGTAGAGCCTGGTCACGATCGACAGGGCGACGACCGGGAGAAAGACCGCGGCGATGAACGCGATCAACAGCTTCCGGTAGAAGCTGGCGCGAATCTCACGGAAGAGAGCCGGCGCGCGCTTCACACGGCGGCTGGCACGCGCAAACAGGCCGTTCGCGCCGCGCAGCAGCAACGCCACCAGCGCCGCCAGGACGGTGAGCTCGGCAAGGTGCACCAGGTGATCGAGCGCTGACACGACAGGGAAGCCGAGCGCGTAAATACCGCCACGGTCGTTCATCAGGTACACGTCGAAGCGTTCGTCCCCCCGGCGCAGCTCGGCCCAGATCGAGTCGCGCGACCGGACGACCTGGGCGAACACATCGGTTGGCAGCGGCCACGCGGTGCCGCCGGAGGAATACAAAGGACTGCGGCTCCACCCGTAGACGGCGTACTCGACGTCTCCGCCGGCAACGCCTTCACTGCGGACTCGGTCTCCCGGTCGCACCAGATCAACGTAGGGACTGCGCGAGGCGGTGAACGGGAGATTCTCGTAGTCTGCCTCGAGGGCGCGGACCACGATGGACCCGAGCATCTCGCCGGAGGCATCGCACAAGCGGCGTCCCGCGTGAAGAATGCGCCGGTTGTCCGCAAAGAAGGGATTCGTCTCGCTGACGATCACCCACTGCTGGCAGGAGCTCTCTTCGGATTCCGACGGCGCCGCGAGCTCCTCATCCGGCAGATTGAAGGCATAGCGGCTGATCAGTTTGCGATCCGCGTTGTAGACCTCCACGGACGATGTGGTAACGGGGTAGTCGGCGAGGGACGTCGCCCACCAGAGCTCGAAAGCCGTGTCGGCCTGATCCTCGGTCGCATCCGAGGCGTTCGAGACGCGCTCCTTCAGGTCGGGCAGGGCGTCGATCTGGTCGAGGCTCTCTCCGAGCAGCCTCTGGACCTGTGTGCGCTGGTTGAGGGCTTGCGGCGCATAGAGGCTCTCGACCAGCTCCGATTTGGCGCGCCACGCCAGCTGAAAGAGGGTGGGGTAGAACGCAAACGCCGGTGCGATAAGCGCCAGCGTGAGCAGGGTCAGCCGAAATGCCTGCGAGCCGTGGCGAAACCGCGCTATCAGGCGGGTGCCGGCAAACGCGAGCATCGTAATGACGACAACGCTGGCGAGCAGCGGGAGCTGTTCGCCCCACTGGCGTTCAGCGATAAACCGCCAGATCACCAGCGGCGCAATCCAGCACGCCACGATGGCGGCGCGCAGGCGCCACTGGCCGCGCGGCACCGACCAGCGCGCCAGCGCGGCACGCAGAACTGCCACGGCCAGGCCGACCGCCGTTGCGTGGGCGAGCACCAGGCCCAGCTGAAGCGCCAGCCGCGGTGCGTTCCACTCACTCAACGAAAAATGCAGGAGATCGAGCGTGGTATTGGCAATCGTGTTGCGGAGGAGCGCCTGGTGTCCGGATACGACGGCCGCCAGAGCGACGCCGGCCACAACCTGTACACCCAGAAAGATGGCGCGCGACTGTACGACCGGATGCCGGCGCCGCCATCCACCGACCCGCCACGCCTCGACGGCGAAGAGCAGCAGGCCGGTCAGCGCACCGGCCGCCGCCGCCGTGAGCAGGAAATCGAACGGCGAGGTCAGCAGCGGCCATGTGCCGGCGTACTCGGCCGACGAGAAGACCCGGATGTCGGACCAGTCCGCCGGCGACGCCATGCGCGCGATGATTCGCGCGGCAAACACGACCAGGCCCGCGAACAGGGTGGCGCGCACGTAGTCCGAGGCCTGCTTCGTCCGGTTCCGCCAGTCGAGCAGCGGACCCACCAGCAACACGACGGCACCGGCAAACGTCAGCAGCGAGAGGGACCAGGTGGCCCTGCGCCAGCGCCCACGCGTGGCGCGGAGATCGCCCGCCGAAACGGTGGCCGTGATGAGCGGTTCGCCGTTCGGTGAGTCGATCCTGAAGGTGTCCGAATCCGGCGCGGCGGGACGTTCCGCACCCGCTGGTTCAATCGTGACTGCCGCGTGGCGCGTTCGTATTGCGACCGGTTCGTCTCTGGCCGCGCGCAAGCGAAGTGAGCCGCCAGGCGTAAGCCGCTCGGCGGACACGACCGAGCGCTCGGCGGCGATCGTGCCGACGCGGCTGGTACCCGTACCGACGGGACGGATGTACACGAGGCGGGCGCCGAGCGGAGTCGCGCTGAAGAAATACGACTCCGTCGCGCCGATTCTCGCCGCCGGCAGTTGCGACGGCCGGCCCGCCCAGGCGAGCGGGGTTCCGTCCGCGGCAAAGACGGTCAGCGCCGCGTCCGAGGTTTCGGTGCCGGCCGTGATCGAATCGCGCGCCGCCGCAAACAACCGCGCCGCTGCATCTTCGTCCTCTCCCGCGGCGCGGCTCACCAGCGCCGGGTCGGCGAGGCCGGCCGTGCCTGCCCGCAGTTGCCGCGCCATGTCGTCGAACGTCTGGCGCACTTCGCGTTCGACACGCGCACGTGCCGCCGCCTCGCCCACACCGAGGTATACGCCCTGTGCCACCCAGCCCGCCGCGGCAACCAACAGGGCCGCGCCGACCGCGGCGAGTCCAAGTCGAACGAGTGCGCGGGCTACAACCTTCACCCTACGCACATTGTGCCACTCCGATCCCACCCTGAGCCCTGATTCCTGATCCCTGTTACGATCGATTTCTTGCGTGACACGCTGAAATACGCGCTCAAACGCGGCGCGCTCATCGCCGCCGCGAACTGGCCGGTCGTCGTCGTTCAGGAGATCGCCGATTCGCTGTTCAAGGTGCTGCTGGCGATGCCGCTCGTCGGCGGCATTTTCCTCGTCGCCCTGGTGCTCGGGGCGGAGCCGGTGGCGCTGATGTCACTGGGATGGCGCGATCTGATCGCGACCATCGTCGGCTCCCTGATCTCCCGTCCCGTGGTCCTCGCCGCGTTCCTGGCGGCCATGAGCGTCGTCATCGTCGGCGGGTCGCTGTTCGTGTTCCTCGTCAAGGCAGGAACCGTGTCGGTGCTGGTCAGAGGCGACCGCGCGGCCGGACCGATCGAGCGGCCGCCACTGCACTTCAGCACCGTGATGACGGCGTCGGCGTTTTCGCTGGAGCATTTCGAGGCGGGCGCCCGGGCGCTGTTCCCGCGCTACGCGCGCCTCGGCATTGCGCTGATCACGATCTACTTCGTCAGCGGCGCTGCCTACGTCGGTGCCGTCCTGGCCAGCCGCAGCGCGGGCGACAGCTGGGGAATGACGGCCCTGCTGACGGCGGGGTTCGTCGCGTGGATCACGATTCTCAATTTCGCGTATCTCCTCGTCCAGATCGTCATCGCCGCCGAGGACTGTAACGTCACCACCGCGGCGCGCCGGGCGGGTCAGTTCCTGCGCCGGGCACGCGGTCCCGTCGCCGCGGTGTTCCTGGTCGTGCTGGGAATCGTCGTCTTCGCGACGGGCGCCTCGCTGATGGCGACGGCAGCGCTCGGTTTGATCTCGTTCGTGCCGCTGCTCGGACTCACCGTTCTGCCGCTCCAGCTTGCCGCGTGGCTGTTTCGCGGTCTCGTCTTTCAATACGTCGCGCTGTCGTCGATCGGGGCGTATCTGAAGCTGTATCGGTCGTCGTCTGCGACCGCCGACGGCGTGGTGTTCGCGGACTGGGCGGCCGAATCGGCCCACCGGGATTCACGCTGAGATGGTCGACTACAGCCGGTTTCTGTCATCCACTGGCCGCCAGCTCGCCGAATCCGCTATCCGCCGCATGGGGACGGTGGTTGCCGGGGCCACGGATCTCGTGTCGTTCGCACCCGGATACCCTGCGCCGGAACTGTTTCCGTGGGACGAGCTCCGCGAGATTTCTGCCGCCCTGCTGACGGGTGCTGACCCGGATGCCCTTCAGTACGGACCGACACGGGGGTACGCGCCGCTCCTTGAAACGATCGTCGGGCTGTCGGCCGAGCGCGGCATCACCGCGTCGCCGGATCAGCTGCTGATCACGAGCGGCTCCCAGCAGGGCATCGATCTCATCGCCCGCGTCATGGTCAGCCCGGGGGATGTCGTGCTCGTCGAACTGCCGACGTTTACAGGCGGCATTGCCGCGTTCCGGAATGCGCAGGCGCATCTCGTGGGTGTACCGCAGGATGCGCAAGGGATCGATCTCGACGCGCTGGACGCAGCCTGGCAGCGGGAGCAAAGCGCGGGCAGGACGATCAAGCTGCTCTATGTGATCCCGAATTTCCAGAATCCCACCGGCACGCTGCTGGCTCTGGCGCGGCGCCGGCAGCTGATCGAATGGGCCGCCCGACGCGACGTGCTGATCGTCGAGGACGACCCATACGGATCGTTGTACTTCGAGGGCGCGGCGACGGCTGCGGAAACGCGTCCGCTGCGGGCAGACGACCCGGAGGAACGCGTCCTCTATCTGAGTTCGTTCTCGAAAACTCTGGCGCCAGGCTTCCGTGTCGGGTGGCTGATGGCGCCGCCTGCGCTCGTTCAGCGGTTCGAGACGGCGAAGCAGTCGACCGACCTGGCGTCCGGAGCGCTCGACCAGCTCATGGTGCACGAAGCGGTCAAGCGGGGCGTGGTCCGCGCGCTGGCGCCGAGACTTCGAGCGCTCTACGCGCGCAAGCGCGACGTCATGGAGCAGGCCATCCGGGCGCACATCGGCGATCGGCTCACCTGGTCGCCGCCGAAAGGCGGATTCTTCGTGTGGGCGACGCTTCCACCGGGCAGTTCCGATCATGCGCTGCTCGACCGCGCCCTCGCGCACGGCCTCGTCTTCGTCGTCGGCAGCGCGTTCTACGTCGATGGGACTGGCCACGAGAAGATCCGCCTGTCGTTCTCTGCGCCGTCCATCGACCGCATCGAGGAAGGCGTCAAGCGGCTCGCCGTGGCACTGAACGAGTAGCAGTGCATTCGTGAGGCGGACGTTGTTACGTCCGCCTCCAGAGAGAGGATCGTGGGGCGGACGTTGTTACGTCCGCCTGGCGTGCCTGAAAGGCGCGCCCCACGATGGCGCCGATCTTGTCTTCCTCCGGCGCATGCGCCCGCGTCGTCCAACCCGGATTCCTGGCTTCGTATACCGAGGCTGCTACTGCTATTCGCTCCGTTTTGGCACGTTTAATCGAGTCCGCTACTTCACGAATGGTTCGCTCGTCGCCTGTGCGTTACTGCAAATTCAGCGTACCGCCGACGAGGATGCGTTCGCATTAATCGCGTACTGATTCATGCCGGACCATCTCCATCTCGCGGTGGAGGGTCGATCGCCTGAATCAGACCTTCGCCGATTTGTGAAGGTAGCCAAACAGCGAGTGGCGTACATCGCGCGAACGCAGTTTCAAATCGCATGCATCTGGCAGGACGGATATTACGAACGCGTGCTACGGACTTACGAGAGCATGGATACGCTGATTCGATACATTCTCGCCAATCCGGTGCGAGCCGGACTTGTCCAGAGAGCGGAGGATTTCCCTCATAGCGGGGCGTTGTATTGGCCTGATGCGTAAACGCAAGAACGAGCATCGTGGGGCGGACGTGGCCACGTCCGCCGGGCGCGCCTGACCCGCCTTCGCCGGAAGGCTTCGGCGCGGCGCGCCCCGAGCAAACGCTACGGGGTCTCGCGCGGGAGCTGACGGCCGGGGAGCACCGTCATCGGCACCGGGGCCGGTTCCTTGAACAGCATCTCCGTCGGACGCAGGCCGAAGACCTGCCCATCACGAAAAACCGCCACCATCGCGACCCGGTACGGCGCAGGCGCGTCGATGAGCGGCGCTCCTTGCAGCAGCAGCTCGGAAGGAAAACTCCAGGTCGACACAGGACTGCCATTGTCGGCCCGGAAGGTCGCGAGCGTCGGCGACACGCCGACGACGGCGACAATTCCGTTGAGAATCCGCGGCGGGAAGAGCGGGCGCGTCACAGGCTTTTTCCACCTCTGCGCTCCGTCGCCACGATCCAGCGCCCGGACGATGTTGTCCCACGAGACGACATAGACGTTGTCGCCCTGAACGGCGGCACCGATAATCGTGCCGCCGAAGATAATTCCGTTCCACTTCCATTTGTCTTTGCCCGTTCGGGCATCGAGTGACCAGAACGATCGAGTCGTCGAGCCGACAAACACGCGGTCACGATCGACCACGAGCTCGCTCAGCCCGCCGTCCAGGCGGCGGTCCCAACGCTCTGACCCGTCGGAGAGGCTGACGCTCACGACCCGGCTGTCTGCGGTCGCGAGATAGACGGCCTGCGCGTCAGCAGCCAGTGACACGAGGTCAGATTCTCCGACCGGGCGCCGCCACACGACCTCGCGCCGCTCGAGATGAACGGCGATCAGCTCCCCGCCTTCAAGCGACGTTATGAGCAGCGGCCCCTGCATGACCATCCTCGCCCGCGCCGGACGGTCGAGCGCGAGATTCCATTCGTGCTCGCCCGTGCGCGGGTCCAGCGCCGCGAGGCCGCTCGCGGTGCCTACGACAACGACGCCGTGGGTCAGGACCGGCGGCAGACGAGTCGCAATGAAAGAGGTCCATCTGGTGACGCCAGTCTCGCGATCGAGAGCGACGAGCTGCGCGGGCGACGGCGGCGGCGCACCGTCTTCGGTGGACGCCGTCACTTCCTCGACTGGCACGTAGACGGCCGTATCATCCATGGCGCCGTCGGCCGCAGGCCGGGCGGCGAGCGTGATCTTCCACGCCTGCTCCGCTGGCAGAAGTGGAGCAATGTAGGGCTCGCGCGTGCGCTTTGGTTGTTGCCCCGAAACAGCGCCCGCGGCGAGCACGATCAGAAGCGCGATCGACAGCGATCGCACGCGTCTCACCACAAGATGTTGACCTATAATAGCTGCTCCCACCCAACCCCTTGGCTGTGTCGCATCAAACGATTCTCGTGCTCGACTTTGGCTCGCAGTACACGCAGCTCATCGCGCGTCGTCTGCGTGAGCTGTCGGTGTATTCCGAGATCGTTCCGTTCAACACGGCACTCGCCGCGATTCGCGCGAAGCGCCCGGTGGGCGTGATCCTGTCGGGGGGCCCGAGCAGCGTCTCGGACGAAGGGGCGCCGAAGTGCGACCCGGCGATTTTCAACCTCGACATTCCGGTCCTCGGCATCTGCTACGGAATGCAACTGATGACCGAGATGCTTGGCGGCGAGGTCAGGCGGTCGGGCCACAGAGAATTTGGACACGCCATCGTTCGGCCGGTCGATTTGGAACCACGCGCCGGCGGGGCCACGGTCGTGACGACGCCACGGCTGTTTACCGAATTACCGGGCGAGTTGAGGGTCTGGGCGAGCCACGGCGACGATGTCGCCGCGGTGCCGCCGGGGTTTCAGATCGCAGCCACGAGCGCCACCGCACCGATCGCGGCAATGGAGTCGGCCGAACGCGATCTCTACGCGCTGCTGTTCCATCCCGAAGTCGTCCACACGGATCACGGCATCGAGATCCTCAGTAATTTCGCCTACGGGGTCTGCGGCTGCACGGGCGACTGGACCATCGCCTCGTTCATCGAAGAGGCGACCGAACGGATCAACCGGCAGGTCGGATCGGGGAAAGTGGTTTGCGGCCTCTCGGGCGGCGTCGATTCGACAGTTGCGGCAATGCTGATCCACCGCGCGATCGGCGACCGGCTGACGTGCATTTTCGTGGACAACGGGCTGCTGCGACACGACGAGGCGAATCAGATCCAGAAGCGCTTCCGCGAAAAGCTGCGTCTGCCGCTCGACTTCGTCGACGCCGCGGATCTGTTTCTCGCGCGACTGGCTGGCATCACGGATCCGGAACAGAAGCGCAAGATCATCGGCGCCGCGTTCATCGACGTCTTCGAGCAGCGGGCCACGGAGCTCGGCGGCTTTGATTTCCTCGGGCAGGGAACGTTGTACCCGGACGTCATCGAATCGGCGTCGGTGCACGGTCCGGCGGTCGTCATCAAGAGCCATCACAACGTCGGCGGGCTCCCGGAGCGGATGAATTTTACGCTGGTCGAACCGCTGCGTGATCTGTTCAAGGACGAAGTTCGCCGCGTGGGGCAGGACCTTGGCCTCGAACGTGAATTCGTGGTGCGCCAGCCGTTTCCCGGCCCAGGCCTCGCCGTGCGCCTGATCGGCGAAATTACGCGCGAGCGGCTCGACCTCCTCCGGCTGGCGGACAAGATCGTCGCCGAGGAGATCCGCCGTTCCGGGTGGTACGAGCGGCTCTGGCAAAGTTTCGCGGTGCTGCTGCCCGTGCAGAGCGTCGGGGTCATGGGCGACGCCAGGACCTACGAGTACACGATCGCGATTCGCGCGGTCGAGAGCCTGGATGGCATGACGGCGGACTGGGCGCGCCTGCCGCACGATCTCCTGGCGACGATCTCGTCGAGGATCGTCAACGAGGTCCGCGGCATCAACCGCGTCGTCTACGACATATCGTCCAAGCCACCATCGACGATTGAATGGGAATGAGGAGGAATGTCAGAGTTCGTCCATCTCCATCTGCACACTGAGTTCTCCCTCCTCGACGGCGCATGCCGGATCGACGAACTCCTCGACGAAGCGGTCAAACTGAAGATGCCGGCGCTCGCCGTGACCGAGCACGGCAACATGTTCTCGTCGGTCGTCTTTCACGATCACGCGCGGGATCGCGGCCTGAAGCCGATTCTCGGGTGTGAGGTGTACGTGGCGCAGGGCAGCCGCTTCGAGAAGAGCGGCCCCCAGACCGAGACGAATCACCTGGTGCTGCTCGCGGAGACGAACGAGGGCTACGCCAACCTGATCAAGCTCGTCTCGGCGGGATACACCGAGGGGTTCTATTACCGGCCGCGTATCGACAAGGACCTGCTGGCGCAGCACGCGAAGGGCCTCATCGGGCTCAGCAGCTGCCTGAAGGGCGAGGTCGCCAGCGCGCTGCGAACGGAGCAGGCGCGTCCGGCGCTGGAGGCGGCCGCCCGGCTGCGCGACATCCTCGGTCCGGACAACTTCTTCCTGGAGATGCAGTACCAGGGGATCGAGGAACAGAAAGTCGTCAATAGAGGGATCATCCCACTCGCGCGCGAGCTCAATCTTCCGCTGGTCGCCACCAACGACGTGCACTACCTGCGGCAGGGCGACTATCAGCCGCACGACATCCTGCTGTGCATCGGCACGGGCAAGAACGTCAGCGACGAGCGGCGGCTCCGGTACCACGGCGACCAGTTCTTCCTGAAGACGCCGGACGAGATGGCGATGGTCTTCGCCGATCATCCCGACGCGCTCGCCAACACGATGCGCATCGCCGAGCGGTGCAACGTGACGCTGGCGTCAGGTGAGGCCCACCTGCCGGACTTCCAGGTCCCGCCCGGCTACACGCTCGATTCGTACTTCGAGGCCGTCGTCCAGGACGGCTTCCAGGCGCGGCTGCCGTCGCTGCGATCGCTCGACGCGCGCGGCGAGCTGCGCCGGCCGCT